>NZ_WVQV01000005.1:0-236636 GCF_013110585.1 Ruegeria sp. HKCCD6119
GTGCATCTGCAAAACCTTAACAAAGGCCTCTTCCGTCGTCATTTTCATAAGGGTGTTTCCTTATCCTTTCAGGGCGCCGAAGCCCCTGTGAGTTACAGTATTTCGTCTTTGAGGTAGTAGCCGACATACGCCATGCGCTGTCCCAGTCGGCGGAAAGGCGTCAGAATGCCGTGGCTGGGCAGCGGGGACGTGAAGATCGGTAGTTCAAACGCCTTGTCTTTCTTACCCGCGATCAGCTGTGCCATACGACGCCCGGCCTGAGCCGAGTACATCACGCCGTTGCCACCGTATCCCATCGCGTAGAACACGCGCTGTTGCGGGTCCGGCTGGAAGATACGCGGCATCATATCATGGCTGACATCGACCCAGCCCCACCACGAGTAGTCGAGGTTGATATCCGTCAGCGCCGGGAACTTTCGGGCGAGACCCTTTTTCAGTAGCTCCAGATGTTTTTCGTTCTCGGCATCACGCCCTGTCACCGCGCTGCGGCTGCCGATCTGCATCCGATTGTCCGGCAGCAGGCGGTAATAGTGGCGCAGCGTACGCGTGTCGGTCAGGGGGGATTTGGTCTGAATGCCACACTCATCCAGTTCGGCCTGGGTAAGCGGCCGTGTCACCATCGAGTTGGACAGGATGGGCATCAGGCGGTGCTTTGTGCGCGTGTTCAGACCCGGCGGAGTATAGCCCGCGGTTGCCAAGGCCACCGTTTTGGCGCGGACGATGCCGCCCGGTGTGCGCAGGTGATGCACGCCGTTCTTCGTCTGCCATCCCATGACCGGGCTGCCGGTGTGAATTTTCACCCCCAGACGGCGCGCCATGTTGACGTAGCCGAAGGCCAGTTTACCCGCATGGATGCAGGTCCCGTCAGGTTCCCACATGGCACCTGCGGCCTCCATATCGCGCACGTGCTTTTCGTGAAGTTCTTCCCGAGAGAGAATCCGCGAACCATAGCCGAACACGTCGTTGAGCAGCTTGCTTTCTTTCTTGAGGGAGGGCATGACCTTGTCGCGATGCGCGATGTAGTAGTGGCCGCCTGGCTGCGGGTCGCAATCGATATCGTCCGACGCAATCAGATCGTTGAACAGCTGAAACGCTTCTGTGACCTCGGCATGCATGCGCTTGGCCACGTCCGTGCCCCAGCGCTGAATCCATTGCGACCGTTTCAGCCGTCCGGATGAGATCTGGGCCTGCCCGCCATTGCGGGTGGAGCAGCCCCAAGAGACTGTATTTGCTTCTAAAACAACGGCTTGAATGCCGTGTTCCTTGGCAAGATGAATGGCGGTGGACAGGCCGGTATACCCCGACCCGATCACCACCACATCCGCATCCATATCGCTGGACACAGGTCCATCATCGGCCGGAGGTGTTCCGGCCGTTCCAATCCAATATGTGGGCGCGTGGTCGCGATTGTGACCCGGACCCGCATCTATGATCGGGTCATATTTCGGGTCATAGCTGGCCTTGGGCCAGTGACGCGGGATGCTGTTATCCACCATTCTTGTTTTTCTCCGAGGCTGCGCGCAGGGCGGCGGATCAGGCTTTGAACATTGGACGCGTCTTTCGAAGCGCCTGTTTTACGACGATTTTACCGTCACGAACGGTGAACAGATCCGCACCTTCAGCTTCGATCCGCATACCGTTTGCGTCGGTTCCTGAGAAGGTCCACTCGGACACGGCACGATCACCGTGGACAAAATGGCTGTGATGGTCCCAATGGGCGTCTTTCATGCCTGCCCAGACGCCTGAAAACGCGGCGGCTATGGCTTCGGCACCTTCAACCTTGTTGCCGTATTTCTCGTCACCAGCCACGGTGTAGAACACGCAGTCGTCGGCGAAGTGGGTCATTACGCCGTCGATGTCATGGCGGTTGAACGCGTCAAACGTGTCCGCCAGGTCCTGCGCGGTCAGAGTTTTGCTCATTTTGTACTTCCTTGTCAGTGGGGTTGTTACGTTTCGTCCGGGTTCGGAACGATCAGTGTCGGTATCTTGGAGCGCCGCAAAACGCGTTTTGCGACGGTGCCCAGAAACGTATGCGAAAAGCCGTGATCATGCGCACCCAGCACGATCAGATCACAGCCCAGTTCGACCGAGCGGCGCAGGATCACTTCGGCCGGGTGGCCATCGGTGACTTCGACCGAGGTGATCTGATCGCGAATTTTTCCATCGTCGCCGTCGAACTGCGCCCAGAATTTGGCTTGCCGTTCGGCCAGAACCTTGCGCACCATCTCGTGACGACGCTCGATCGCGGTCTTGCGGGTTTCTTCATTCAGGATGAAGATCTCCATCGTGATCTTGGCATCGTCCGACAGTGGCTCATTCACATGCAGCACGTGAATTTCGGCCCCCGTGGCCTGCGCGATGCTGGCGGCATGGCGCATGGCGTGACCCGAGTTTTCGGACAGGTCAGTGGCAAAGAGGATGTTTGTGACCATCTGTTTCATGTCGTCATCCTTTCAGATCAGTAGCCAAACAGCCGTGGGAGCCACAGCGACAGTTCAGGGAAGAAGGCGATGATGAAGATCGCAATCGTGTTGGCGGCCGCAAAAGGCAGCGCACGCAATGAGATCTGTTCGATCGTGATGTTCGAGATACCCGAGGCGATGAACAGGTTTTCGCCCAGTGGTGGAGTCTGGAAACCGATACCCAGCGTGCAGACCATCACCACGCCAAAGTGGATCGGATCGATACCCACCGAATAAGCCACCGGCAGCATCACCGGAACCAGGATCAGGATGGTGGCCAGCGTCTCCATGAACATGCCGACGAACAGCAGGAAAAAGATGATCAGCGTCCAGATGACATAGAGGTTGTCTGTGAAGCTGAGCATCGAATCCGCGATGATTGCCGGGATCTGGTTTTCCACCAGCAGTCGGCCAAACACGGTCGCGGTGAACAGGATCAGTAGAACACGCCCAGTCAGCCAGGTGGTGGCTTCAAGCGACTGGAACAGCGACTGCCAGGTCAGTTCGCGGTAGATAACCACGCCCACGAACAGGGTGTAGAAAATCGCCACGATTGCCGCCTCGGTCGGGGTGAAGAAGCCGGTATAAATACCGCCCAGGATCACCAGCGGCGCCATCAGCGACCAGAAACCGCGATACATTTCGCAGCCCACGTGACGGATCGACCAACCTTCGGAAACGCCCTTGTAGCCGCGCTTTTTCGACATGAAGAAGTTCAGGATCAGCAGGCTGGTGGCGATCAGGAAGGCCGGGACGAATCCGGCAATGAACAGTTTCGAGATCGAAACCGACTGAAAGGTTCCGAACTTTTCCACGGCTTCCGGCGGCGGCGCCATGCCGAGCGCGGCAATGCCGAAGATCACCATCGGGATGGAGGGAGGAATGATAATCCCGAGGCCGCCAGAGGACGCAGTGATCGCCGAGGCATAGCCGCGCTCATAGCCGCGGTCGATCATCGCAGGGATCATCAGCATCCCAACGGCCGCGGTTGTTGCCGGGCCCGAGCCCGAAATGGCGCCGAAGAACAGACAAGCCATGACCGTTGCAGCCGAAATACCGCCGGTGAATGGACCGGCCAGGCTTTCAGCAACATTGATCAGGCGTTTCGAGATACCGGCGGCCTCCATCAGGGCCCCGGCAAGAATGAAGGCAGGCAACGCCATCAGGGGGAAAGCACCCACCGAGGTAAAGGCGATCTGCACGAATTTGATCGGGTTCTCGTCCAGGTAAAGGAATGAGACCAGCGATGCCACACCCAGCGCCACAGTGATCGGCGCGCCAATGAGCAGCAGAAACAGGAAAGACCCAAACAGGATTGTGACGATTTCGGATTCCATGGTTTATCCCCCTGCCCTTAGGATTTCTTTGCTGCTTCAGTCGCAGCTTTGATTTCGTCGAGGTCGATCTGATCGGGATCGTGAATATCCTCGCCCTTGATAAGGCGGCGGTAATTCACCTGAATGATGCGGACGGTCATCAGCGCAAACGCGATGGGCAGCACCATGTAGACGTACTTCATCTCGATACCTAGGGTCTGGGATTTCCAGAACTTGTTCATCTTGTTGAAGACAAAATCCGTCGCCAGATACAGGAAGTAGACATTGAAGAAGAGCCAGAAGAGATCGGCGAAGGCTTCGATGTATTTGATCGACCCATCGGGCAGGAACTTGAACTGGAATGTCACGCGGTTATGCGCACCTTTCAGAGCGGCGTAACTCGCGCCGAAATAGACGAACCAGACGAACATGTAGACCGAGAGTTCCTCGATCCAGCTGACCGAAAAGCCGAAGACCTCGCGCGCGATGATCTGCACGAACAAAAGGCAGACGAAGCCGGATAAGAGGATCCGGCAGATGACACTTTCTATGTTGTCCAGAAATTTCCAGAACATGTGGTTTCACTCCTCCCTGAAGTGAGAAGAGCGCCGCAGCGCTCTTCCCGGTATCGCCGTGCGACGATTATTGCTGGACCGGCTCGCGGCCGATGGCTTCAAGAACTGCATTCAGTTTCTCGACACCACCAATGGACTCGTAGAATTGCGGCCATACAGCTTCGGTCGCCAGTTGAATGAACTCGGCTTCGTCGTTCTCGGGGTCGATGATTTCCATCCCCTTGGCCGTCAGCTCTTCCTTGATGGCTGCTTCCGAGTCCCGCAGGAACTGGGCCGAGACCTGAGTGGCTTCCTGCCCTGCTTCCAGGATCATCTGCTGTTCCTCTTCGGACAGGTCCTGAAACACGGCTTCCGAGATGATCAGCGGTTCGATCGAGAAGATGTAACGCAGGTTGGTGACGTGGTTCTGAACCTCGTAGAACTTCATCGCATTGATCGTCAGGTAAGGGTTGTCCTGACCGTCAACCACTTTGGTCTGCAGGCCGGTGAAGGTTTCCGACCAGGCCATCGGGGTCGGGTTGATGCCCCATGCCTTGTAGGTTTCGATCATGATTTCGTTTTTGGGAACGCGAATGATCAGGTCCTGCAAATCCGCAACCGATTTGACCGGCTTCTTCGAGTTCGTCAGACGGCGGAAACCGGTATAGGTCCAGCCGATGATGCGCACACCGGCATCACGGATGGTGTTTTCGACCAGTTCCTGACCGATTGGACCCTGGGTCAGTTTTTCGGCATCTTCCAGGCTGAGGATCACGTAAGGCAGTGTGAAAACACCGACCGAAGGCGAGAACGGGGTGATGTTGTTGATCGCCAGCAGCGACATATCCAGCGTGCCGATCGCCGCCTCGTTCACCGTGTCCTGCTCGGAACCGAGCTGACCGTTGAGAAACAGTGTCGCGGTGTGCTCACCACCTGATTTTTCTTCGAGCGCTTTTACGAACGCGAGCCCCAGCGCCTCTTGTGCGCTGCCCGCGCTGTCGCCGACAGCGATCTTGAAGTTCTTCGCCTCGGCCGTGCCTGCAACCATCAGTGCGGCAACGGAAACGGCTGCGCTGAAAGTGCCAAGCTTTTTGATAAATGACATGGATTTCCTCCCATATGTCGTGTTTCGAGGTGCGCGCTGACCTGGGGAGAAGGTGGCCAGTCCGATTCTACCTCGGCGACACGAAGCTAACTTGCCAACTTGGTTTCGTCGTTGTTAATATTTGCGCGAAAGGTTTCATAAATTTCAAACATACGATATGAGACAGAACAAACTTGATACCCGGATCGGCGACACGGACATCCGTCTGCTGCGCGTGTTCAAAACCGTCGCGGAAAGTGGTGGCATCACGGCCGCCGAGATCGAGCTGAACATCGGCAAATCGACGATCTCGAAACACTTGTCTGACCTGGAACTGAGGCTTGGCCTAAAGCTGTGCAACCGGGGGCCGTCAGGGTTTTCACTGACGGAAGACGGCGAAAAGGTGCTGGCCGCGGCAGAAGACCTGCTTATTTCCGTGGCGCAGTTCAGAACCGAGGTCAACGAAGTCAAACAACAACTGGCCGGCAGCATTCGCGTGGCTCTGTTCGATCAATGTACGACCAACCCGGAAGCCCAACTTGCCCGCACCATTCACAAGTTCAATGAGGCCGCACCGGCGGTTCACATCGAACTGTCGCTGGAACCCCCCAACGTGATCGAAACAATGGTCATCAGCGGGCAACTGGATGTCGGTATCATCGCTTTGCACAGACCATCGGCAAGCCTGGAATACACGCCGCTCTACGGGGAAAACATGTATTTGTACTGTGGGCAGGAACACCCCCTGTTTGACCGCTCGGATCCAGAGTTGAAACTGAGTGTTCTTCGCAAGTTCAACTACGCCGGCCTGCACGTGAACTCTCCGAACCTCATCGTTGGTCAACAACTGGGGTTTCGACGTGCGGCCAAAGTGCAGAACGAACAAGCCCTTGTCATTCTGATACTTTCAGGTCGCTACCTTGGGTTTCTTCCCGATCATCTGGCGCAGGAATTTGTCGAACATGGGCTTATGAAAAAGGTTCTGCCCAAAGAGATCAAATACAGAACCCGTTTCGCGGCCGTGGCCAGAAAACAACCTGCGCCAACACGCGTGGCCAAGCTGTTTCTGGAAACTCTGGTAAAGGTACATTCTCAGGTACAGTAGGAACGCGGGCAGGACGTCTTGTTTCCCAGACCCAAACCCGCCCACGCCTGAAATCAGCACACGGCGCAAGGCCGGGCGGATCAATCGCAGGCTGCGGTAACGATCATCTCGACCTTCAGAACATCACGGGCCAGTTTCGCCTCGCCGCAGGCGCGGGCCGGGGCGTGGCCCTCTGGCACCCAGGCATCCCAGACCGCGTTCATTTCGGCAAAGTCGGCCATGTCCGACAGCCAGATCACGCATTGCAGGATACGCGTCTTGTCGCTGCCAGCCTTGGCCAGAAGGTCCTCGATCTTGGCAAGGATGTCACGGGTTTGATCGGCAACGGTTGCGGCATCGGAAACCTGACCGCACAGATAGGCGGTTCCGTTATGTTTGACGATGCGGCTCATGCGCTTGCCGGTCTCGATCCGAGTGATGGTCACGACTGCTGTCTCCTGTCACGAAAGGTATGTTCCAGTTGGGCGATAGAGCGAAACGACGCCAACCGCCAGCCCAGACCTTCAATCATCGAAAAATTGCCAGCCTGCCGCGCGGGAGTTTTCAGCCTAACAGCACGCTTATGTCCGGTGCGCGGCGACGGGATAAGCGGTTGCCAGCGCCTTGCGGACAGGTCGTTTTCACTGATGCCTTTTCCTTCCTGTCTTACCCACCTCGGCCAACGCATTCGGTAAAACATGACGGCCTTGGTTCACAAGGCGTTTGACGGAGGTTTCCCAGTCTGCTTTCAATCGGTCAAGAGCTTCTCCGCTCGCCCCAATATCGGAGCGCCATATGCCACCCGGCACTGCCGAAACACTGCTTTTTGCATGTCCGATGCAGGACAGCGAAGTTGGTCGACTGACGTCAATGGTTCCAACAAAGGACGGGTGGTCATGACCCGCGATGTGCTGCTGCAACCCTATCAGCTGAAGCATCTGACGCTGAAGAACAGGATCATGACGACCAGTCATGAACCCGCCTACCCCGAAGACGGTATGCCGAAAGAGCGTTACCGCGCCTATCATGAGATGCGCGCGAAAGCTGGGGTCGCGATGACCATGACGGCGGGTTCCGCCACCGTCAGTCGCGACAGCCCACCGGTGTTCAACAACATCCTTGCCTACAAGGACGAGGTGGTGCGCTGGATGGCTGAATTGACGGATGCCTGCCATGCTCATGGTTGCGCGGTCATGATCCAGTTGACCCATCTGGGGCGGCGCACGGGTTGGAACAAGGGCGATTGGCTGCCGTCGGTCTCTTCTTCGCATTATCGTGAACCGGCCCACCGGGCCTTTGCCAAGAAGATGGAAGACCATGATGTCGAACGGATCGTAAGCGACTACGCCGATGCAGCCGAGCGTATGAAGGCCGCGGGTCTCGACGGAATCGAATTGCAAGCCTATGGCCACCTGATCGATCAGTTCTGGTCACCACTCACCAATACGATGGACGCGCCCTATGGCGGCAGTTTCGACAATCGGTTGCGGTTCGGCTTCATGGTTCTGGATGCAATCCGCAACCGTGTCGGGCAGGATTTCATCGTTGGCGTCCGCTATACCGCGGATGAAGTCGAAAAAGGCGGCATCACCGAAGAAGACGGGCTGGAAATCGCCCGAAGGCTGCGCGACAGCGGTCAGGTCGATTTCCTGAACGTCATCCGCGGGCGCATTCATACGGATCCGGCCATGACGGATGTGATCCCGGTACAGGGCATGAAAAGTGCGCCTCATCTGGATTTTGCCGGGCGTGTACGAGCCGAAATCGGGATGCCGACCTTTCATGCATCGCGCATTCCCGATGTGGCAACCGCACGACATGCCGTGGCCTCGGGGTTGTTGGATATGGTCGGCATGACCCGCGCGCATATGGCCGACCCGATGATCGTGTCCAAGATCCGGGCCGGTCAGGAGGATGACATCCGCCCCTGCGTCGGTGCAACCTACTGCCTGGACCGAATTTATCAGGCGGGTGAAGCCCTTTGCATTCACAACCCCGCTACCGGGCGCGAATTGTCGATGCCGCATGTGATCCCCGCAGCCAAATCCCGCCGCCGGGCGGTCGTCGTCGGCGCAGGGCCCGGAGGGCTTGAAGCCGCGCGGGTCGCGGCAGAGCGCGGGCATGACGTTACCGTTCTGGAAGCGGCCCCTGAACCCGGAGGTCAGGTGCGTCTGGCCGCGCAATCCCGACGCCGGGCCGAGATGATCGGGATCATCGACTGGCGCATGGCGCAATGTGCTGCGCGCGACGTCAGGTTTCAGTTCAACACGTTTGCAGAGGCGGAGAACGTAACAACCTTTGCCCCGGATATGGTCGTGATTGCAACCGGAGGCTTGCCCGAGACGACAATATTGGAAACCGGCAACGATCTGGCGGTTTCGGCCTGGGACATCCTGTCGGCAGACGTGCAACCGGGCGAAAATGTCCTGATCTACGATGATGCGGGCGACCACCCGGCCCTGATGGCGGCCGAGGTCATCGCCGGGTCCGGTGCGCGGGTTGAGATCATGACCCGCGACCGCAGCTTTGCGCCCGAGATCATGGGCATGAATCTGGTGCCATATATGCGTGCGCTGCAAAAAACGGGGGCGGTGTTCACCGTTACCCGAACGCTGAAATCGCTGGTTCGCTCAGGCAATCAACTGGAAGCGGCGATTGGAACGGATTACTCGAAACTTGTTGAAAAGCGCGTGTATGATCAGGTCATTGTCAATCAGGGCACCTTGCCTCTGGATGATCTCTATTTCCAACTCAAGCCGCTTTCGCGAAATCGTGGCCGTGTGGATCACGACGCTCTTGTCGCCAATTCGGGTGACGTGTTTCCGCAGGTGAACCCGAATGCCGGTTTTGATCTTTACCGGATCGGAGACGCCGTTTCTTCGCGCAACATACACGCGGCAGTCTATGACGCGCTGCGCCTAGGCCTTCGGTGGTGACGCCATCTGAGAATGGGTTGAACACGTACAGCCGATTGCCCGCACGGCATGAAACCCCTTATGCGCCCGAACGAAAAGGACCGGACATGAGCAATATTGAGGTCATCGAGACTGTTTGGATACCGCTGCCTGACGGCACGAAACTTGCGGCGCGCCTGTGGCTGCCGGAAAGCGCGAAGAACGCCCCTGTGCCCTGTATCGTGGAATACATCCCCTATCGCCGCCGGGACAGGACACGCATGCGGGATGAAAGCATGCATCCGCAGTTTGCCGCCGCCGGTTACGCGTCGATCCGCGTTGATATCCGAGGCTATGGCGACAGTGATGGTGTTTCCGAAGATGAGTATTCGCATCAGGAGATTCAGGACGGTCACGACCTCATCCAGTGGATCGCCGATCAGGACTGGTGCGATGGGAACGTCGGAATGTTCGGCAAAAGCTGGGGCGCATATAACGCGTTCCAAGTGGCGGCGACGCGCCCTGCGGCGTTGAAGGCGATCGCACCGGTGATGGGCACAGACAACCGGTGGCGCGAGGACATCCACTTTTACGGCGGATGTCTAGCCAACGACAATTTCTGGTGGGGCTCGATCATGCAGCTGTACAACGCCATGCCACCAGACCCAGAGATTGTCGGCCCGGACCGCTGGCTTGACATGTGGCGCGAGCGGTTGGAAGGCGCCGCGTTCTGGCCGGCCATGTGGCTGGAACACCAGACCCATGACGAGATGTGGCGGCGCGGTTCGATCTGCGAGAACTATGCCGACGTGGATATACCGGTCTACTTTTTCGGCGGCTGGATGGATCTATACCGCGATACCCCATTCCGCATTGCCGAACACCTCAGCGGACCGGTCAAGATCCTGATGGGGCCCTGGGCGCATCTTTACCCGCATGAAGGGGTGCCCGGCCCCAAGGCTGATTTCGTCGGCGAGGTCATCCGGTTCTGGGATCACTGGCTGAAGGGAAAAGACACAGGGTTGATGGACGAACCACCCTTGCGTTTTTTCCTTCAAGACAGCGCAGCGCCGACCGGAACGCATCTGGAACGCACGGGGCGCTGGGTCGAAGAGCCGAGCTGGCCGTCACCGAATATCACCAACACGTCCCTGTGGCTGAATCATCTGACGCTTGAGGCAGACCCCGTTTCCGCGGCAGAGCTTGCGATTTGCTCGCCGCAAAGCTTTGGGGCGGCCGCAGGTGATATGTGCTCTTTCGCCATTCCCGGAGACATGGCGGCAGATTGCCGGATCGACGCCGCCGGCGCGTTGCAGTTCAAAGCGGCGCCACTTGAAGACGCACTTGATATCCTGGGGCAACCATCGGTCGATCTGAAGGTGTCAGCAGATCAGACTCAGGGCTTTGTCGTTGTATTGCTGGTGGACGAAGACCCGAACGGTGCGCAGACGCTGATTGCCAGGGGATTCTGCAACCTCAACCACCGGATCAGCGATACAGAACCCACGCCGATCACACCCGGGGAAGAGATGGCTGTTACCGTCTCGATGTATGGAACAGGATATCGGGTTCCGTCAGGTCATCGCATCGTTTTGCAGATCGCTTCGGCTTACTGGCCGGTACTCTGGCCCGCCCCCGAACCTGTGACACTTACAATCCGCCCGGGTCAATCTCATTTGCACTTGCCCATCCGCAACCCAGGCGTTGACACAACCGAACCCCGCCCGCTGCCGGAACCATCGGCTTCCGGTGAGGCCGCAAGAAAGACCAAGGTGCGCTCGGGCTCGATGGAACGCTCGGTCCACACGGACCTGACCAATGGCAAGGTGACACACAGGTTTTTTCTGGACGGGGGCGTCTTCGGGCCGGTGGGTGATTTCCGCCTGGACGATATTGGGACGGTGCTCAGCGACGTGTCGGATCGAAGATATTCAATCCATCCGGGTGACCCGCTTTCTGCTGTTGCCACGATGGAGCAGACCGCCGGTTTCGACCGTGAGGACTGGTCGGCCAGGATATGGACCTATTCCGAACAACGGGCAACGGCCACCGAGTTTCATTTGATCTCGCGCCTGAAGGCATGGTCAGGGGAGGAGCTGATCTTTGAGGAAGAGAAAGCGCATGTCATTCCGCGCAATGGAATGTAGTTGAAAACACGTTGGAAAAATTGCGTTGAGACCCGTGACTGGACTTGCCTTCGCAGTCCTGTCAACCCAACCGAATGGTCCAGACTTGCGCGGACATGTCTGGACGGTCCTGTCGTTGCACCATGTGCCGGTCAGAACCCCAAAGCACTGCCGGATTTGATGGTATCCATGGAAACGAAGGTTCTGAACTTTCTAATATTGCCGTTTTCAAAGAACATCCTGCGGGTGAAATCTTCGTAAACCGCCATGCTTTCGACGACCACGACAACCATGAAATCAACCTCTCCGGTCACGTAAAAGCATTGCTGGACTTCCGGAGCATTCAGCAGGGTTTTCTTGACGGCATCGATCTCGTCCGGGGTTTCACTGACCAGTTCAAGTTCAACGAAGATGGTAAGTTGAAGACCTACGGCCGCCGGGTCAACGACGGCCACATTGGCTCGAATAACGCCCTCGGCCTCCATCCGGCGGATACGGCGCTGCACCGAGGGTGCGGACAGATTTACGGCCTCGCCAATCTTGTGCTGCGTGGTTCTGTTGTCTTGTTGCAGAATCCGCAGGATCGCGCGGTCAAAGTCATCCAATTGCGTCATGTGAAAGAAACTTGCATGGCTTGCCACTAACTAGAGCCCTTTTTTCAGGTCACTTGCAATAAACTTGTTTCTCACATGTGAAGCAACACGTCGAAGGGGAAGTTTTGCCGTGACAGCATTGACAGAACGCCTGCGTGCGTTGCGCCATGAGTTTCATCGCAACCCCGAGCTTGGGTTTCAGGAAGTCTGGACCAAGAACCGGATTGCCGGGCATCTGCGCAACCTAGGCATCGAGGTGTTTGAAGGGGTCGGTGTCGTGGGCGTCTTGAAGGCGGGCAATGGCAATCGCGCCATTGGGCTGCGCGCGGATTTCGACGCGCTCCCGATTACCGAGGTCAATACATTTGCGCACAAGTCGCAGAACGAAGGTGTCATGCATGCCTGTGGACATGATGGCCACACGGTGATGCTGCTTGGGGCCGCCGAATTGCTGGCCAAGGATCCGACGTTTGACGGCACGGTTGTCTTTCTGTTCCAGCCCAATGAAGAGCATGGGCTTGGGGCAAAAGCGATGATCGATGAGGGCGTTTTGCGGACCTTCCCGATTGATGAGGTTTACGGCGCGCACAATCTTCCGGGTGAGCCTGTCGGGCGGGTTTCCACCCGCGCCGGTGTCATCTGTTGCAGTGAAAGCCTGTTTGAAATCACGCTTTCCGGTCAAGGCGGTCATGCCTCGATGCCCCATGTCGGGCGCGAAACGATCACGCCTGCGGCGGAACTTGTATTGGCCCTGCAAACCATCGTTTCACGAAAGCTTGCACCTTCATCCGGCGCCGTGGTGTCGGTGACCGAGTTCACCACCGACGGGCAGCGCAATGTCCTTCCGGGGCGTACTGTTCTGAAAGGTGACGCGCGGGCCATGTCACCGGCAGACCGCAAGCTGATCGAACGCACCATGCGCCAGATCGCAGGCGGTGTGGCCGAAAGCCATGGCGTCGAGGTGAGTGTGGATTTCCGTACCGCATTCATCGAGGCAAACAATGATGCCGATGCCGCATCGCATGTCGTTGCAGCGGCTTCGGCCATGGGTCTTGAGGTGGACGGAGACCGCTCTGCCATGTCTTTCTCGGAAGATTTTGCTGAATTTGCCGCCGTTGTGCCCGGGTGTTTCCTGCTTATCGGCAACGGGACCGAAGGATCAAACGGCCGTCCGCTGCACTCGGCTGATTACGATTTCAACGACGCGCTGCTCCCGCTGGGTGCAGAACTCTGGGCAGAGCTGGTACGGCAGCGCCTGCCGCTGACCCCCTGACAGGATACACGACCATGACAGAAATCATCGCCCATCAGGCAGGCAGGCCGAGCTTTGGCCCCGCTGCCGAAACCGTTTTGACACAACAGGATTTCGATCGCGCAGCAAGGGAAATCACCCAATGGGAGGGGTATGCCCCAACGCCTCTGCATTCTTTGCCATCGTTGGCAGCCGAGATCGGAGTCGCGGAAGTCCACTACAAGGATGAAGGTCCCCGGTTTGGTCTTGGAAGTTTCAAGGCCTTGGGGGGGGCCTTTGCCGCCTTGCGTGTTCTGCAACGCGAAATATCGCGCCGGACCGGTCAGGACATGTCATTGGAAGATATCCGTACTGGCCGCTGCGCCGACATGGTTGCCAGTATCACGCTTGTTTCGGCAACCGATGGCAACCACGGTCGGTCGCTCGCATGGGGGTGCAAGCGGTTCGGCGTGCCGTGCCGGATCTACATTCACGCCGAAGTCAGTGAAGGCCGCGCGCAGGCCATGCGCGAACTCGGGGCCGACGTCGTGCGCATCGATGGAGACTATGACGCCTCGGTGGATCAGTGTCGGCGGGAAGCTGACAAGAACGGCTGGTTCGTGGTTTCGGACACATCCTGGCCAGGCTACACCGACCCGCCGCGCGACGTGATGTCGGGCTATGGTGTCATGGTAAAAGAAGTCGTGGATGTAATGGACGCGGCACCGACGCATGTCTTTCTGCAAGGTGGAGTTGGAGGGCTTGCCGCGGCAGTTGCGGCAGCATTGCGTCAGGCCTGGGGTGATGCCGCGCCGCGCGTCGTGGTCGTGGAACCGCATCTGGCGGCGTGTTTGTTCGAAAGCGCAAGGCAGGGGCAAGCCGCGTCCGTAGATATCGATGAAGAGACCATTATGGCGGGTTTGTCCTGCGGGGTGCCGTCACCGATGGCGTGGGAGGTTTTGCGCAGCGAAGCCTCGGACTTTCTGACAATCGACGATCAGCTGATACCGCCCACCGTCCGTCGCCTGGCGCGTCCGCATGGTAGTGATCCGGCGATCGAAGCCGGAGAGAGCGGCGTTGCCGGATTGACCGCATTGATCGAAGCGGCCAACAACCCCGAGCTTTTCCAGAAGCTTGGATTGACGCCGCAGTCTCGGGTTTTGACGATCGGCTCTGAAGGCGTGACGGATCCCAATATCTATGCCCGGATCATGCAAGGCGACGTGTAACTCAGCCGCAATTCCTGCGGGCACAGAGGCCAATCCGTTTAGCCGAAAACCCAGTTTCAATGGGCCTTGGGACGGTTGAATCCGACATAGTGGCCCGCAACGGAGAAGTTCCATCAAACGACATCCCGATGTCGTAGGAGTTGTATACAGGCCCGCCCCGCATCAGTAGCGGTTCGCTATGATACGCGCGTTAAACGAAAACTGGGCACTGTTCCTTGGGATGTTCATGCTGATGGTTGCCAACGGTCTGTTGGCGACGTTGCTGACGATCCGGGGGGCCAGTCTGGGCTTTAGTGACTTCACGATTTCCGTCATGCAGGCAAGCTATCCCCTGGGTGCGCTTGCAGGGACGGCACTTGCCCCGAGGCTGGTCGAAAATGTCGGGCATATTCGGGCATTTTCGGCCCTCGCCTCGCTGGTTTCGATTGCGGCCATCGTGCATCTGCTGACCAGCGACGCGATCAGCTGGAGCGTGATGCGTCTGTTGGGCGGATTTTGTTACCCGGGGCTTTACGTCATCACCGAAAGCTGGCTGAACGCGAAGTCCGAGAACAACATGCGCGCTCAGGTCCTGTCGCTTTATTTCATTATCCAGCTTGCCGGCCCGGCGCTTGGCACCGCCATAGTAGGCTTTCCCGACCCCACTGGGAACCTGCTGTTCGGGCTTGTTTCCATCCTGATTTCGCTTTCGATCGTGCCGCTTCTTCTGTCGGGCAACAAGGCGCCGGAATATGCCGCTCCGGAACGCATGTCGGTTCCCGTGCTTTACAAGGTTTCGCCCATCGCAGTCATCGGTATCGTTCTGGTCAGCATCGGTGTCGCGGCGTCTTATATCTCGTTGCCGCTTTATGCGTTGCAAAACGGCTTTACGACGGCGCAGGCGTCAGGGGCGCTGGTGGCGGCGCTGATCGCCGGTGCGGTTGTGCAATACCCGATCGGCTGGCTGTCGGATCACACCGACAGACGCTATGTGGTCATCGGGCTGGGTGTCGTTACGACCCTGTCCAGTCTTTGGATGGCCATCGATACGTCGCCGTCTCATATCGTCTATGGTTTTGTTCTGATCGCAATCGGGCTGTATCCCGCGTATTCGATCCTGACGGCGCATGCCAATGATCAGCTCAAGCTGTCTCAGATCGTTCCCGCCAGTGGCACGATGGTGCTGCTGCTGAATGTCGGCCTGCTGGTGGGAACCATGCTGGGGCCGAACTCTATCTCATTGTTCGGCGGGCGCGGTCTTCCGTTTCTTCTGGCGGCTATCGGTATTGCGGTCGCCCTTTTCGCATTGATCCGGCGTGTTCAGGTGGCCGCTCCCACCGATACCGGCGATGTGCAGGTCGTGGGGATTATCGGCACCGGGCAACCCGGGGTCTTGCAGGCCGAAACCTGGGTTCAAGAGGAAGAAACCCGGACAAACCCGGACTCATCCCAAGGGTTCAAAGCATAGGCTGTTTCATTCGCGTCCGGCGCGACGGACGCCGTGCCGATGCGGCGGTCAAACCGAGATCGAAGCCGCCTTTGATGCACCGGACCATTCTGCACCGCAGGACCCCGTCAGAAATCCGTCGCTCAACCGAATATCAGGATCAGCGCCACGCAGGGCGCACTCCACTTCTCCTTGGGGAAGATCACCGTCGATACGTTTTCGATACAGTTCGCACAGTTGACGGAATCCGCCAGATTGCGGCGACAGACGCAACGCCGAGATGCCAGCCTGTTTCAGCAGGTCGATCTGATGGTCCGTACAGGCATGGCTGTCTGACAGGGTCTGCACACCGTTCATGGCCATAAAAGGCTTGCCGTCACCGGTCAGAACGTCCAACCCGTCCGGATCGTCTTCGCAGGCAAACTGGCAATTGTCCTTGCTGCGCCCATGCAATCGCGCGTGGTAACAGCGCCCGGAAATGGCCAGCGGCAACCTGCCATGCCCCCATATTTCGATCGCGACGCCCAAGTCCGAGGCAGCTTGCGCCAGCGTTTTGACCGAAGCGATGGGCAATTCCGGCGGAAGACAAACCCGGCGCGCACCCCGAGCAGCCAACCATTTCAAAGTACCTTCGTTGTAGACATTTACCAGCGGGCCAACGGCAAACGTGCAGGTGCCGGGCAAATGTGCCAGCGCGGTCAGATCGTTGATCTCGACCATGACGCCCATTTCTGCAAGCTCAGCCGTGAGTTTGCGCTCGCGTTTCAGGGTCACAAGGGCCAGGCTTGTCAGCGCAACCTCTTTGCCCGCCTCCACCAGCCGGGAAATCGCCGCAGGGATACGATCCTGGTAAAACGGCAAGCGCTTGGAACAGACCAGTTCCCCAAGCACGACGCGGTCGACGGGCGATCGGGCCAGATCATCATAAAATGCAGCCCAGGTTTCGGAGGGCCAGAAGAACTGGTTCGGGCCTATTGTCAGTTCCATCGGATCACCTCCACGTCTTTTTGTAAGCGCCGGTCGTCATGGCCTGCCCTTCCGACAGTCGCGCAAGCATACCTTCGGGCATCGGCTGGCCTGACTCCAGCGCATCGACCGCGGCGCGAAAATTCCGAACGACCTGTGCGACATAAGATTTTGACCGCTGGCGCCCTTCGATCTTCAAGGCTGTCACACCTGCCTTTTGCAATTGCGGGATCAGCCGTTCTGCGTTCAAGCTGACGGGATCCTCGAACAGGTGCCCAGTTTTTTCACCTGCGGAAAAAAACCCTTTGCACAAAGTCGGATACGGTGCGGGCTCATCCCGTTCGACCCGGTGGATCAGGTACCCGCCAAGGCGCGCGTTCAACGCGCCCTGTTCTTCTTGATACTGCACATGGCTGGCAGGGGAGCAGACACCATTCATGTTTGGAGACAACCCGGTGGCATAAGAGGACAGCGAGCATCGCCCCTCGGCCATGACGCAAAGACCGCCAAACACGAAGACTTCGGTTTCGACATCGGTTTCAGAGTTGATCGCGGCAATTTCCGGAACGGACAAAACGCGCGGCAAGACCACCCGCTTTACACCGAAAGTTTCGGCATAGAAATTGATCACGTCAGCATTGGCCGCCGCGGCCTGCACGGACAGATGTCTGCGCAGCTTGGGATGATGTCGCGCCGCGTAGTCCAGCAAGCCCAGATCGGCGAGAATGACAGCATCTGCACCGCAGGTTTCGGCATCCGCCACCGCTTGTTTCCAAATCCCTTCGTTGCCTGCCTGCGGGAAGGTATTGATTGCAATCAAGACCTTCGATCCGTGATCATGGGCAAAGGAAATTCCGGCCCGCATTTCAGCGCGGTCAAAGTTGAGCCCCGGAAAGTTCCGCGCATTGGTTTCGTCATTGAAGCCACAATAGACCGTGTGAGCCCCGGCCCTGACGGCTGCACGCAGGGCCGCGGGCGTTCCCGCCGGGCAAACGATTTCCATTACCATAGGATCGCGTCCTCGGGTCGGGTCAGGCACAGGCCGGTCCGACGCTCTGCAAAGGCGATGATCTGCTTCAGCTGGCGTTCAAGCGGGCCGGAAAGGGTTGCGGCCTCGTGCGCGAGGTCCAGCTCTGCGTCGTCAATTGCGTTGCGCAGCGCCAGTGCCGCGGCTGTGTCGCCCTCGATCACCAGATCGCGCGAAAAGAACAGGGCGTCACCGTCAAACGCTCCATGCACCAGCCCCAACAGCGCCGCCAGTGGGCCGGAAATTCGCGCGGCCCCGTCCACGCGCCCGCGGCTCAATCTGATTCTCGGTGCGCCGTCATTCGGTTCGAGCAGAAGGACAACGGGCAGATCCGTTGGATCAAGCACAAAGGCTGCCCGGCTGTATTCCCCGAGCCGGTTGAGCAAATCGGGGTGTTTCTTGGTTATTTTGCGGGAAAACGCCGTCAGTGACAGCGACAAGGGTGCAAGCGGAACAAACCGCAGGGCTGCGGCCAAAGCGGCAGGGCATTGCGGTATCGGGTTTCGGGGATCGGACAAACAGACCTCCTGCTGTCTCAACAAAGTGAACCGGTGCGGCCTTCCTAAAGCCGCCCCGGCGCCCGGGACTTGACGGTTGTCAATTCGACCGGTCTCTTTCGCTGCTAGAGGGTGGGCACCATCGCCGGAGCAAACCCATTCGCACTCTGCCGCCATATCCCAGCCTTCGACATTTTCTGAAATGGTGTGAAGAAAAAGGGCAGTTCAGGCGCATCCCTGACCCGGTTTCCGTGCGCCATCAAATGACCGCTGTCCACCGCGCCGTGTTAGAGGCCAATGGGCCCGTGTTGCAATTCGACACGCCGACGGGCGTGCCCTCGGGGCAGTGCGACATGCCGGTTGTGGTCAACCTGTTCGGAACTTCGGAACGCGTCGCCGCCGGGCTGGGCGTTTCTTCCGATGGGCTGGATGATCTGGGCGCGTTTCTGGCCGCGCTTCGGGCCCCGACGCCGCCGGGCGGGTTGCGGGATGCGCTGTCCCGGTGGCCGATGCTGAAGGCCGCATTGTCCACACGACCGAAGCAGGTCAAAACCGCCGCTGTTCAGCAGGTTTGCCACAGCGGAGCCGATGTTGATCTTTCTGCGCTGCCGATCCAGACACACTGGCCCCGGGACGCGGGGCCCCTGATCACCTGGCCTGTGGTCATCACCCGCCCCCGTGGCAGCGAACCCGACGCGGTACAAACTTACAACGCCGGCGTTTATCGCGTTCAGGTGCTGGACCGGAACCGTCTGATTATGCGCTGGTTACCACATCGCGGCGGGGCTGCCCATCATCGCAGTTGGGCGCAGCACGGCGAAAAGACGCCGGTCGCAATCGTTCTGGGCGCAAACCCCGCGACCTTGTTGTCGGCGGCTCTGCCCCTGCCCGAATTGGTGTCTGAGCTGACATTTGCCGGGGCCCTGAACCAGAACCGGCCACGATTGGTTCCGGCCAAATCCGTCCCACTGCTTGTACCGGCAGATGCCGAGATCGTTCTGGAAGGTTGGGTGTCGCCAAGCGAGACAGCACCCGAAGGGCCGTTCGGGGATCATACCGGGTACTACAACCCCGCCGAGCCGTTTCCGGTGATGCATGTCACGGCCGTGACCCATCGCGAGGCACCACTGTATCTGTCAACCTATACCGGACGCCCGCCTGACGAACCTGCGATCATTGGCGAAGTGTTCAATCGATTGGCCTTGCCGACCATTCGCGCTCAGATCCCCGAAATACACGACCTTTGGCTGCCGCCTGCCGCCTGTTCCTATCGCATCGCCATTGTCGCTATCGACAAGCGATATCCGGGCCAGGCCCGGCGTGTGATGATGGCGCTTTGGGGGATGCTGCCGCAATTCAGCTATACAAAGATGATCGTTGCGGTAGATGCCGATATCGACCCCCGAAACTGGAACGATATCGCCTGGGCGCTTGCCACGCGAATGGACCCGGGCCGCGATGTGATGATCCTGGACAGGACACCCATGGATTATCTGGATTTCGCCTCGCCGGAACCCGGTCTGGCCGGAAAGCTGGGCATCGACGCCACGACAAAAACAGGCAGTGAAACACAGCGGGAATGGGGGACGGTCATGCGCACCGACAAGGTTGATCACGCATTTGCGGAAGACCTGATAGACAGATTGATGCCAGAGCTGAGAACATGACGAAAACCCGAGTAGTCTTAGGCGTGTCAGGCGCTTCCGGTGCGGTTTTGAGCCTTGCGGTCGCACGACATCTGACATCGGCGGATATCGAAATCGACCTGGTCGTCAGCCCCGCCGCCCGTCTGACGCTTGCGCAGGAATGCGGCCCGGATGCCCTGAAGGAACTGCGGCAGTCGGCAACCCGTCATCACGCGCCCGCCGATATCGGGGCCAGTATAGCGTCCGGTTCAGTGCCGGTATCCGGGATGATCGTCGCGCCCTGTTCCATGCGCTCATTGGGTGCGATCGCGCATGGACTGGACGACAACCTGCTGACACGCGCGGCGGGCGTTCAGCTCAAGGAACGACGCCCACTGGTACTGCTGACACGAGAAGCGCCGCTGACACTGGCGCATTTGCGCAATATGACTGCGGCCGCAGAAATGGGAGCCATCATCCTGCCCCCTGTGCCTGCCTTCTATTTGAACCCGGTCAACATAACCGAAATCGCGGATCAGATCGCAGCGCGCGCGGTTGATTGTCTGAAGGTTTGCGAACCAGCCGCGAAACAGTGGCATCCCGAAACCGAGGCGGACCCTGTCGAACGGTTCGAAAGCAAATTGCACATCCCATAGCCACAGATCGCGGATGAGATCTGTGGCTATGAGATGACCTTGATCCGGCGGGCCGGTTGTTTCAGTCGCGCAGCCTGCCGCCCAACGGATCGAACGGCGCCTCTGCCAGCACCCGAGCCTTATGCGGTTTGCCAATCACCTGGATCACCACTTCATCCCCTGGCTGCGCCACCTCGGGGTTGCGGAAACCCAATGCCAGAGATTTCCCGACTGAATACCCGTACGCCCCCGATGTGACACGGCCGACAGGCGCACCATCAGGTGCAAAGATCGGCTCACTGCCGGTGGCGTCGGCATCCTCGGTCACGTCCAGTTCAAAGATGGACAGGACCTCGCGCGGAGCTCTATCCTTGATGGACAGATAGGCGTCTTTGTGCAGGAAATCCTTGTCCAGCTTGATCAGGCCCGTCAACCCGACCTCTTGCGGCCAGTATTCCTGGGAATATTCCCGCCCCCAGGATCCATAACCCTTTTCGATGCGCAGCGACCCAAGCGCCCGTCCACCCACGGGGCCGCCACCGCAGTCTTTGGCGGCTTCGAGCAACGCAGAGTAAAGCGCGACCTGATCGGTTTCGGCGCAGTGCAGTTCCCAACCCAGATCGCCGGTAAAGCTGACCCGGATGGCCACGCAATCAACACCTGCTACGGTGATCTTTCGGGACCGCATGAAGCGGAACGCTTCGTTGGAAAGGTCTGCATTGGTCAGGCGCGCCAATGCCTCGCGTGATTTCGGGCCGGCGATGTTGAACCCGGCGATGCGGTCCGTTGCGACGTCAAGAGTTGTGCCCTGAGGCATTTCCACCATCTGAAAGAAGCGCAGATGATAGCGTTCAGCCATGCCGGAACCAATCATCATATATTCGTCTTCCGCCAGCTTGGTGACGGTGAAATCCCCCGCCACGCCACCGCGGACCGAAATCAGCGGCGTCAGGCAGCTGCGCCCAATTTCGGTCGGCACGCGATTGGCCACCAGGCGGTCCAGCCAGTCGTAGGCACCAGGCCCCTTGATCACGTAATTGGCGAAGTTCGAGATATCGATCACGCCCACGCTGTCGCGCAGCATCTGAACCTCGCGCCCGACCGGATCAAACCAGTTCTGGCGGGTGAAACCAGTGGTCTCTTCGGTGCCGGGTTCATCGGCAAACCACAACGGGTGTTCCCAGCCACAGTTGAGACCAAAGACACAGCCCATCTGTTTCTGCATCTCGTAGGCGGGGCGCACACGGGCCGGGCGGCCCGCACTGCGTTCTTCATTCGGGAAGTGGATTTTGAACCGATGGGTGTATGCGTCTTCGACCCGGGCCTTGGTGAACTTTTTGTCGGCCCAGTCGCCAAAACGGGCGAGATCCCAGGCGAACATGTCATATTGCGGCTCACCCTCGATCATCCATTGCGCCGCCAGCAGCCCCAGCCCGCCGGATTGCGAGAAGCCGGGGATCAGACCGCCGCAGAGGAAATAGTTCTTCAGTTCGGGCACCGGCCCCCACAGCATGTTGGCATCGGGCGACCAGATCATCGGGCCGTTGATTACCCGTTTCACCCCGGCTGTGGCGGCAACCGGCACGCGTTCGGTGGCGCGGATCACGTTTTCCATGATCCGGTCCAGATCGTCGGGAAACAGATCATGCGCGAAGTCAAGCGGCGTACCGTCTTCGGCCCAGAACTTCATGTCTTTTTCATAGGCCCCGATCAGCAGGCCGTTGCCCTCTTGTCGGAAGTAATACTCGCCGTCCCGGTCGGCGATTGACGGCAGACGACGGCCCAGACTGGCCACTTCGTCGATGCTTTCGGTCACGAAATACTGATGTTCGGTCGGTTGCAGCGGCAGGGTCAAGCCTGCCAGCGCCGCCACCTCGCGCCCCCAGAGGCCCGCCGCGTTGACCACCCATTGGGCATGAATGTCACCCTTGGGCGTACGAACGATCCAACTGCCATCGGGTTGCCGTTCCGTGGCGATCACCGGGCAGAACCGTTCGATGGTGGCCCCCATCGCACGGGCCCCGGCGGCATAGGCATGCGGTACGCCGGACGGGTCCACATTGCCGCCATCAGGTTCGTACATGATGCAGCGGATGTCATCAAACTGCGCCAGCGGGTGCAGCTCTTTGGCCTCTTCCCGGCTAACCTCGTGAAAATTCAGCCCATAAAACCGGGCCTTCGCCTCTTGCAGGCGCAACTGTTGCTCGCGCTCTTCGGTCTGGGCCAGATAGAGCGATCCGGGCTGGAATACACCACAGCTTTGGCCGGTTTCCTTCTCCAGCTCTTTGTACAGGTTCATCGTATAGTGCTGGATGCGGGTGATGTTGTTGTTGTCATGCAGACCGTGGATGTTGGCCGCCGCGTGCCAGGTCGATCCGCTGGTCAGCTCATCACGTTCCAGCAGGATCGAGTCCGTCCAGCCGAGTTTGGCAAGGTGATACAGGATCGACGTACCGGCAAGGCCGCCGCCGATGACAACAGCTTGTGCATGGGTTTTCATGAGGGAATGTCCTTGGATATGGCGCGGCTCAAGCCGCGATTTCTTTCATGACGGCAAGGAATTTGGCGACTTCGCCGATCGAGTTGTAGTGACACATCGAGACCCGTACACAGGCATCATAGCCAAGCGGTGTCAGGATATTGCCGGAATAGTGGTCCGCCTTGCGCAGATGCGTGCGGATACCGTGTTCGTTCAGCCGTTTGACGACCTCGGACGAGGCCACGCCTTCGACACGCAGCGATACCAGACCTTCTCGTGCCGGGTTGTCGGCCCCGCCCAGAATGGTGACTTTTTCCATCTCGGCCAGGCCGCTCAGGTTGCCGGTGCCGTGGATCATCGCGTCGGTCAGCGCCTTTTCCTGCGCATGGATCGCATCACCCGCCGCCAGAAACTTGCCGCGCCGGTCTTCGGCATCGCTGACCTGACTGCCCAGCCATTCGAAATAGGATACGACGTCGGACATCGTGGCATAAGCTCCGGTGTCGCGCGTGCCCATTTCCCAATTGTCCGCGGGGCCATTCAGCAAGGCGTTGTGCTCCAGCGCGGTCAAGCGATCAGAGATCCAGGCCACGCCGTAGCCATGACGCGAAAACACCTTGTAGGGCGAAATCACATAACCATCGACGTCATAGGCGGTCAGATCGATCCGGCCATGCGCTGCGTGCTGGATGCCATCGACGATGATGAAACAATCCGGAGCCACGGTGCGGATGGCCTGAGAAACGGCGGCGACATCAACGCCCATTCCCGTCACCGGAGAGGTATGCAGGATCGTCGCCACTTTGGTATCCGGTGTCACGGCCGCGGCATAGGCTTCGGCCGAGACGGTGCCGGTGGCGTCATCATGGGGTACCAAAACGTGGGTTTGCCCGGAAATGCGGGCCCAACGATCACAGGCCGAACGCGTCGCCGGGTGTTCCAATGTGGATCCCAGCACAACGCCCGGACCCGTTCCCAGACATGCGTTCATGATCAGCCGGAACAACAGTTCTGTACCGCTTTCACCCACAAAGAACTGCCCGCCGGGTGCGTTCATGAAATCCCGCATATCCGCCTTGGCCGCGTTGATCGTGGCGACCAGCGCATGGGATCCCGGATTTTCGCGCCCCTGGTTGTCCGGGATGGCGGCGTAACGAACCGAGCTTTCCAAAACTGAATTCAATGTCAGTGCGCCTCCGGCATTCTCGAAAAAGATCCGCTCACCCTGTTCGGGGCAATGATCGATCTGGGCAAATCGGCTGCGGATTTGGTTCAGCAGGCTCTCTGATATTTGGCTCATGGTCAGTGGTTCTTGTTTCGTTGTGTGTGCAAAGCTGTGCTTTGCCGACCCTAGGACGGTTCTTGCCGCAAGACATGCAAAAAAAACTGTGGCAAAGCGGTTGAATATTCTGTGCAAGTCGCGCGGGTGCCAGTCCAAAGCTTGTCACGACAGATACTGCCCATCGCCAGGCCCGGGAGCCCGTGCCTGCGGCGGCGGATGGCATATCTTCTTGATTTCCGAACCGTCTGTGGCTGGTCGGCTACTCGGGCAAGTACTTTTCCGACCAGCTTTCGGCGGCCGATCCAGCAGAGATCATCGCGTCGATATCCTCATCTGCATAACCGACGTTTCGCAGAATGCTGCGTGTATCCGCGCCGTATTTCGGCATCGGTCCGGGAATGACGATCCGGGCGCGTTCGGGTCGCACGGCATTTGGGGCAACCAGATCGCACCACCGGCCCATGGGATGCATGTCATGCCGAATGACGTTGAACGTTCCCCGCGTCAGGTCGATATTTCCGGCACTTTCCGGCTGCAACACGGCGTCGCGCGTGTCATGCAATGATCCCAGAGGCATGACGGTGCTGGCAACACCGGAAAACGCCTTTTGCCAGTATTCAACAGGTTGCCTTGCAAAATGATCCGCAAGCGCATCCGGCAATTCCTTTTCCGGCATATCGGCCACGCTGGCGAGGTCCAAGACACGGCGCAGGGCTTTGCGTTGTTCGGTGGGTGCGGCAAAGAACATCCACCCGTCCGCCGCGCGGTAACAATGGTAGAATGGTCCCCAGCCCATAGCTGCGCGCCCGGCTGGTTCGTCAAAGGCCGCACGGCCTTCGAAATCATACATCAACTGCGCCTGAATGAGGTTGCCGGCCGCCGCCAAAGCAGCCCGCGCAATCCCGCCTTTGCCGGTTTTCTGCAATCTCAGCAGGGCCGCGCCAAGCGCAACACATGCGCAATAGCCGGTCAGCACATCAATCGTACCGAAATGCGCATGTTCTTCGGGTGTCGCCATGCCACCGCCAAAACGCACCATGACCCCTGTCGCCGCCTGCGCCAGGTCGTCATACCCCAGATGGTCCGATTTGGGTCCGCGCGCAGGACCGCCAAAGGCATCGAGTTGCACCAGAATGAGACGGGGGTTGATCGCCGCCAGCTCTTCCGCGCTCAACCCCAGGGCATCGCGCTGCTCATCCGTGCCGTTTATGGTGATGACATCCGAGGAGTCGATGAGCCGCCGTAACGCCCGCTTCCCGTCATCCGAGCTCAGGTTCAGCAAAACGCTTTGTTTTCCACGATGTGCGTGCAGGCCGAAAACCACGGTGTTCCACGGATCAACTGATGGCTCTGCCGGCTGAACGGAAGTCACCTGAGCGCCAAATCGTGCCAGCGTGGACCCGACCGTCGGACCGGCGATCACGTTGGTCAGGTCCAGCACCTTCAAACCCTCCAGCCAGCCCTGGCCGCTTGCGGCTGGTGGTCCGCTGCGCGGCGGTTCGGCAAGGATCGTTGAAACGGGTGCGTCATCGGAATCGGGGCCCGGTTTTTTGACCAGCGCAGCGCCATCATCCGCAAGCCACGCAACATTTCCCATCTGCTGCATCTTCCCATGACGCGGGTCCTCTACCTCCAACACCAGGCCCGAGGCCAAAGCGTGCGGATCGGCCAGCCATTCCTTGCTGAACCGTTGCGCCGTTCCGGGCGCCTTGGCAGACCCGAAAAGGGCTTCCCACTCATGAGAGGGCCTTGTCAGAAAGGCCTTTTTCATTGCGTCGGATACACGCGCGCGATCCCTTGCTCCGACAGGGTAGTTGCGCAGCGACCATTCATCCGGCCAGTCTGCGGTATCGAGATAGGCGTCGAAGTCCGGCAATTGATCGGCAAGGTGTTTGAGGCCAAGCGTCTCCAACACCCGCCGGGGATGTGTTTTCACACTGCCCGCCACCACATAGAACCCACGCCCGTCGGCGCAGGTATAAGTTCGATAGAAAGGGTCCAGGAACTCTTCCAGTTCCGCAAAGCTCAGATCCATTGGCAAGCCTTCGGCTGCGCGCCTGTCAAGTTCCACTTCGCGAGGGGACTTGTAACGTTCGGGATAGTCTTCAATCTGCTCACAGTTATACACCAACCCTTCCAGCAAGGCCGAAGCCAGAGGCACCTCGATGTGGTCGCCTCCGTTCCGGTCACGTGCAGCCAAGGCGAACTGCACGGCCATCGCGCCGAACGAAGCGCCATAGGCGGATGCCAGCGTCAAAGGTGAAAAGGATGGGTTGATGCCCATCAGGCGCCGGTTCAGCCCCATATCCGTGAATTGCCCAGTGCGGGCCGCGATCACGGCTTCCCACGCCGGAAGATCGGCCAGCGCGGGATCGGTTGAGGCAAACCCCGGCAATGACAATGACACGATGCGCGGATTTATGTCGCGCAGAGCTTTCGGACCCAGGCCCAGCCTCTCCATCACGCCGGGCCGGAAGTTCTCGATCACCACGTCAGCCCGCGCCACAAGTTCGCGCGCGACCTGCAAACCCCCTTCGGATTTGAGGTCGATCGTCACGGCGGTTTTGCCACGTGACAGCATGTCTGTGGCCGGTTCTTTCAATCGCGGGCCACAGGGCGGGTCGATGCGGATCACCTCTGCCCCCAAATCAGCAAGCATCATGCCAACCAGTGGACCAGCCAGGTATTGGCCAAAATCGAGGACACGAATATGATCGAGTGGCCTTGCAGTCATTCGTTGTGACCCTCCCAGGGTGTTTGGTGAGTTTGTTGCGAAGCGGCTAGCAGGCAAGAGGTCACAACGCCCTTCTCGGAACAGGCTGAGTTTTTGGGCTTGGGACATAACGCGATCAATGCAACACCTGCCCTTGTTCAACACGCGACAAGGCGGCCACAGCCGAGCTTCACAGCCTTCTCCGGCGACCGCTGGGCGTACCATGCAGCCGAGCAATGCCAAGAAGTTGTTCGATTTGACCAAGCCATGTCGCAAACGAGAAACACTGCTCAAAAATCCGCGAGTGACGCGAACTTGGAAGCGCTTCGAGGCTTGGATGGAAGCGGATCAGTCGGCTTGAAAGATCACCGGACCGTTGCGCCCGGCAGTCAGAAGACAAGTTATTGGAATCGCTCAAGAACGTGACGCTTCCCAAGTGTCAGGCACCACAAGACAAAAGGTCACGGCGCAATCGGGCCAAGGGCCACGTTGGCACATGGCAGGACCTGTCGCGACACATGGCCGGCAATTGCGCTTCCGATATTTTATCCCTTTTTCCGACAAGATGACAATCTTCTACATCAATTCGTCAAATTGGCACCTATGAATTGTCGTGGCCGCGCGTCACGCTTGGGACAGGATGGGAAACAGCGGAGATCTTTATGTCCTGGAATGTGTGCGTTGTCGGCGCTGGAAAGATCGGACAGATGATTGCAACCCTGTTGAAAGGGTCGCCGAATTACTCTGTGACGGTCGCTGATCATGATCTGAAAGCGCTTGGTGATATCTCGAAGATGGGCATTGGAACCAGACAGATCGATGCCAATGACGCGGACGGGCTGGCCCGGGAACTGACCGGTTTCGACGCAGTCATCTCGGCAGCGCCGTTCTTCTTGACCCCTTCCATCGCCAAAGCGTCCAAAGCGGCGGGGGCGCATTATTTCGACCTGACCGAAGATGTTGCGGCCACGAATGCGGTACGTGAACTGGCCGGGGACAGCGCAACTGCGTTTATGCCGCAATGCGGTCTGGCGCCAGGTTTTGTCGGCATCGCCGGAGCTTCGCTGGCGGCGGAGTTTGACCAGATTGACAGCCTGCACATGCGGGTGGGGGCATTGCCGCTTTATCCGACGAATGCGCTGAAATACAACCTGACCTGGTCCACCGACGGGTTGATCAACGAATATTGCAACCCATGCGATGCCATCGTGAACGGCAAGCTGGTCAAGACCGCGCCGTTGGAGAACTACGAGATTCTGGGCCATGACGGCGTGGAATACGAATGCTTCAATACCTCGGGCGGTCTGGGCACGTTGCCGGAAACGCTGGAAGGCAAGGCGCGGGATGTGTCCTATCGCTCGATCCGCTATCCGGGTCATTGCGATATCCTGAAGCTGCTTTTGAACGATCTGGGACTGGAACGCCGCCGCGACCTGCTGAAAGAGATATTCGAGGCCGCCCTGCCCCGCACCGATCAGGACGTGGTGCTGGTATATTGCACCGCAAAAGGCGTCATTGATGGCGTGCTGCGCGAAAAGTCCCTGATCAACAAATCCTTTGCCCGCACCATCAATGGACAGGTCTGGAGCGCTATTCAGGTCACGACCGCCGCAGGCGTGCTGGGGGTGGTCGATCTGATGCGGATCGGAGCTCTGCCCTCGAAAGGCTTTGTCCGGCAGGAACAGGTCAAGCTGGACGATTTCCTCAACACTGAATTTGGCCAGCTGTATCGCGCTGGCGACGTCACCGAACAGAACAAGGCGGCCTGAGATATGAAAGACATCGTAATGACAGCCCAAATTACGCTTGCAAACCTGGATCTGACCGAGGCCCAACTAAAAGGCGGCACGCTCAGGGTCACGTCGCCGATTGACGGAAGCCTGCTGGCCGAAGTGCACGAGACGCCGATCTCGGACATGGACGCCATCTTTTCCCGAGCCAAGGCTGCGTTCAGGAAATGGCGCGTTGTCCCCGCCCCGCGCCGGGGTGAACTGATCCGCCTGTTGGGTGAAGAGCTGCGCGCCGCCAAGGATGACCTGGGTGCACTGGTCAGTTGGGAAGCGGGCAAGATCACCTCGGAAGGTCTGGGCGAAGTGCAGGAGATGATCGACATCTGTGACTTTGCCGTCGGCCTGTCGCGTCAGCTTTATGGCCTGACCATCGCGTCCGAACGTCCGGGCCACCGGATGATGGAAACCTGGCATCCTGCTGGCCCGGTTGGTGTGATTTCCGCGTTCAATTTCCCGGTTGCGGTTTGGTCGTGGAATGCTGCTCTGGCCATCGTATGCGGTGATCCGGTGATCTGGAAACCGTCCGAAAAAACCCCGCTGACGGCGCTGGCCTGTCAAAAGATTTTCGAACGCGCCCTGGCCCGATTTGGCGATGCGCCGGACGGTCTTCTGCAAACGCTTATCGGTGGCGCCGATCTGGGAAAAACACTGGTGGCCAGTGAAGATGTTCCGGTGATCTCGGCCACGGGATCGACCCGCATGGGCCGCGCTGTCGCCCCCATCGTCGCACAGCGCTTTGGCAAGTGCATTCTGGAACTAGGTGGCAACAACGCAATGATCATCGGCCCTTCGGCTGATTTGGAGATGGCCGTGCGCGCGATTGTCTTTTCGGCAGTTGGCACCGCCGGTCAACGCTGCACCACGTTGCGTCGCCTGATCGTGCACAACTCGATCCGCGAAGAACTGGTGAGCCGTCTGAAAAAAGCCTATTCGGGTCTGCCCATCGGCAATCCACTGACAGACGGCACGTTGGTTGGGCCGCTTGTGGACGAAGCCGCGCGCGCGGCGATGACCGCCGCTTTGAAAGCGGCCGAAGCGGAAGGCGGTTCGGTGTTCGGCGGCAACCGCGTTACCGAAGGTGTTCCGGCAGGTGTATACATGGAACCTGCGATCGTCGAAATGCCGGGTCAGACCGCGACCGTGAAAACCGAAACCTTTGCGCCGATCCTCTACGTCATGGGCTATGACGATTTCGACGACGCGGTAGAGCTTCAGAATGACGTACCACAAGGCCTTTCATCCTGCGTGTTTACCCTGAACATGCGCGAGGCCGAGCAGTTTCTGTCTGCGGCCGGATCCGATTGCGGAATTGCCAACGTCAATATCGGGCCCTCAGGGGCAGAGATCGGTGGCGCCTTTGGCGGAGAGAAGGAAACCGGCGGCGGGCGCGAAAGCGGTTCGGACGCGTGGAAAGCCTATATGCGCCGTCAGACCAACACCGTGAATTACTCGGCCGAACTTCCACTGGCCCAGGGCGTCAAATTCGACATCTGAGTATCGCTGGATAGTCGTCGGGCAAAAACTTGAAAGGCCAGCAAAAAACACCACCCGGGACGCCCAGTCCCGGGTACTTTGTTCTGCATGTTGAGGCGGTCTTTTGGCCAAGGGTTCCGATGCCGGCGCGACGACGGCCATTCCGGTGCTGATGGATTGTCTTGTGTTTCGGCAAGAGGCCTTCCGAGGCTTTGCGGCATCCTCGATACAACTGCCACGAACGGCCGTCGGCCTGATTATTGCCGGTTATCCCGTTGCGCCATTTACTCGCCCAACAGCTGCGACAGTTTTTCCGCCCCCCGGCGCAAGGTGTCGAGAAATGACTTCAGACTGCCGACATCATGCCGTTGCGTCGGGGCATGAACTGAAAGCGTGGCAACCAGCCTGCCCTGCGCGTCCTGCACCGGCACGGCGATCGCCACCATGCCCGCCATGAATTCTTCGTCGTCGGTGGAAAATCCCCGCTCGGCCGTGATCTTGATTTCACTCAGCAGGGCCTTCGGCTCTGTCAATGAACGGGCAGTCTGCTCTTTTAGCTTTCCGGCTGAAAGAAACCCGTTCAGAGTTTTGGGGCGCAAGGTGGAAAGGTACATCTTGCCACTGGCCGTGCAGTGGAACGGCACCTGGGTTCCGATCGGCAATTGAATTCGCAACGGCCATTTGGTTTCTACCCGGTCAAGATAGATCATGCCTTCGCGATCCGGGATGGCCAGATTGCATGTTTCGCCCACTTCGTCGGCCACGCCGCGCAGGATGGCGAGACGCGCGGTCCGCAGATGCTCGGCGGACATGGTATTCACGGACAACAGCCGCAGTCTTCTGCCCGGACCATAGGACCGTCCGTCAAGATCGCGTTGCAGGAACCCTTCTGCCTCTGCCGTTTGCAGCAAACGATGGATTGTGGGTTTGGCCAATCCCAATGCATCGATCAGATCCGAAGGTTTGACCGCAACGCCGCGCCGTGCCACCTCTTCAAGGATCAGCAACAGGCGCAGGTTGGTGGGAATCTGAGTTTCTCTGTCTTTAGTATCAGTCTCGGCCATCCTTCAACATTCTAGTTATTTGGCAGAAGGATCAAGGCCAGTTCGGGCACCAGCGACACCAATATCCAGACCGATAGCAGGGCCACCAAATAAGGCACCGTATAGCGCAGCAACCGGAAGTACGGCACGCCCGTCACGCCTGAAGCGACATACAGGTTAAGCCCGTATGGTGGTGTGATAAACCCGATGGATGCACCGACCAGGAAGATGACTGAGAAATGAATTGGATCAATTCCAACCGAGGCTGCGATTGGCGCAAGGATCGGGGCCAGGATGATGGTGACCGGAAGGCTTTCCAGCACCATGCCTGAAAAGAAGACGATCACCATCGATGTAAACAGAACCGCATGGTACCCCCCCATGGAGGTCACGAAGTTTCCGATTGTTTCCTGTGCGCCAAGTAGGGACAGGATCTGCTGCATCACAACCGAAATTGCGATCAACGGGGCCAGGATACCCGTAATCTGGGCAGACCTGATAACGATTGAGGGGATCTCAGGAATCGTGAACCCCTCGACCACGAACATCTCAGCGAAGCTCTTTTCGGTTGGCGGTATATCGTTCCGGGCCCCCATGATGCGGTTGATCGGGTAGCTGACCAGCCCCGCAATGACACAAAAGCCCACGGTCACGCCAGCGGCCTCTGTCGGAGAGAACTTGCCGGTATATATGCCCCAAAGCACAAGCCCGATGGCGAAAAAGCCGAGCCATGCCCCGAAGGCGGTTTTCAGCACCCGGTTCAATTGCAGTGGGATCAGATAGCCCCACCCGTTCATGCGGCAGATGATCCAGCACGCCAGCTGCATCCCGATGACCATCAGCGCACCGGGCAGAATACCGGCCACGAACAATTCGGAAATCGGCAGGTTCATCAGAAAGCCATAGACGATGAAGATGATCGAAGGGGGGATGATGATACCGACAGTACCGCCCGCAGCAGCGGTCGCGGCGCTGAACCGTTCGTCATAGCCGCCCTTTACCATCTCGGGGTGCAGCATCGACCCGATGGTCGCCGTCGTGGCCGAGTTCGACCCCGAAATCGCCGCAAACAGCCCGCAGGCCCCCAGCGACGCCATTGCAAGTCCGCCGCGTATCCAGCCCAGGCAGGCATAGGCAAAATCACTGAGCCGTCGCGCGATGCCGGATTTGTTGATCAGGTCACCGGTCAGGATGAACAACGGCATCGCCAACAGGGCGAAGCCCTTGTTGAAGACGTTCAGAAGTTCGGCCCCCATATTGTCCAGCGTCAGACCAAGGACAAAGGAACATCCAATGACCCAGTAACCGATGACCAGCAGCACCGGCACGCCCAGCATGAACAGAAAGGTGACCCCCAGCGAGATCAGTGTAACAAGTGTTCCGTCTGTCATCAGTCTGCCCCGATCACGGCCTGCTTGATCAGCGGCTCGCCTGTTTTCCAGTTGTGCAAATCATCGGCGAGGTTCTGAAACACGCGACCGACCATCAAGAAGAATGACAATGGTGCAGCCAGCAGGAACCACCACTGCATGATATTGTCCGTGCCCAGTACGATCTGAAAGTTCGAGGCCGAAAGCGCCACCAGTCGCGAGGTGGTCACGATGACGATCACCGCGAAGATGAACCACAGCACCGCGTCAAGAAACAGGCAGGCCAATTGCCCGCCGCGGGGCATGGCGGTGCGGAATTCACTGAAACTCAGATGCGTGCGCAAGCGTACGTTGTAGGACGCACCAAACCAGGCCATCACCATGAAAAGAAGCGGAGGAATGGTTGTGGACCAGGGTTCCTGATCATTGAAGACAAACCGGTCGATCACGCCCCAGAAGATGATCAGTGCGATGGCAAGATAAGAATACACCATGACCGACCGTTCCAGATGACGTTCGATCAACGGCACCATGCGATAGATCAGCATGACCAGCAAACCCCCGATCGCGGCAACGATCGCACCAACGATCCAAGCCGCGTCGGATTCCAGAGCAAGTTGAATCTCGAAAGAATCCTGGCTGAGAAAAGCGCTGAATATTGCGCCAATGTCTGCCCAAAGTGACATGAAGCCCGTCCTCCCAGTGGGTATTGATTGAACCGGCCCGTTCGGGCCGGTTCTGGCAGTCTAATCAGGCCTCGCCCTTCCACCAGCGGCGCGGCTCGACATTTTCCGGCAGCGTGTCCGCTGGGATCTCGCGCGCGATGTCGTAGATCTCCTGGTAAGTATCGATGCCACCGGCCCATTTGTTCAGCCGCTCGCGCCACTGCGCCCACGGCTCGGGGTTGTAGTTCGGAGCACACATTTCTTCGGCCAGCTTGATCTGGTCCTCCGGCAGGAAGGCCGGGCGCACGCCGTTTTCCGCAAAAATGGTTTGCGGCAATTGCGGATCCGAGAATCCGACCGTGTTCAGCAGTGCCGCCTCATTCGCGCCTTGGATCAGGGCCTGGGTGAAATAGGACGATTCCATCACGGCATCCTGCAATTCACCGCCCAGGCCATCGAATACTTTGGCAGACATCGAAGTGTGTTCGGTACCGCAGAAGAACTTCAGGTTCACCGATTGCGAAACCACAGGCGCCATGTTCGCATATGCCACCGCCGAGGCCCAGGTTTCCGCACCATCGATCAGACCGGTCTTGAGCGCATCCAGCGTTTCTTCCCATGCCACCGGAACAGGGTTCAGGTTCAGCAGTTGCATCGCGATCCGACCCAGCTGCGTACCGGTCACGCGGTTCTTGGTGCCGAACAGCTCTTCCAGCTTGGTGACGGTCGGCTTGTCGGCAAAGGTCGAGCCCATTTGCAGACCGCGCAGTTCACAATGGGTGAACAGGAATTTCAGCCCGTGACGCTTTTCAAGCGGGTCGCGCAGGATGCGCTGGCTGGCGGGGCTGTAGAAGAAATGATACTGCGCCGCCCGGCTGGGGAACATGTAGGCATAGTCCAGGACGTTCAGATAAGGCGCACCGCCGGCCGAATTCTGGGTCGAAGCTGCGTAGATATCGACGATTCCCTGCTGGGTTTTTTCAACACAGCTGAGTTGTCCGCAGATCTGGTTGTCGCCGATGAACTCGATGCGAATCTCGCCATCGGTGCGTTCTTCGAGGTCGCGTGCAAATTCGATGGCGCCGGCGCGCTCGATCAGCAGGTTGCGGGTGTTGAAGCCCGACGCACCAAATTTCAACGTGTACTTCGGTTCTTTCGAAAAGCGTTTTTCATACGTGGATTCCGCCGCCTGCGCCAGATTGGCCAGGCTCATCGCACCACCAAACCCTCCTGCTGCAAGCAGCGTCGAGCTCATGCCATAGCGCCCCGCTACCCGGAAGAAATCCCGCCGCGAAATACCACTCAGTTTCCGACCAATCTCCATTGCTTACCTCCCTGTTCGCAATTATTGAGACGTTTTGTATCAAAAAAGGCTAGTATATTTCTAGCATCTTGCATAGAGTTTTTTTCAACGACGTTGGAAGGAGGCGGTCATGGAAGTGGATTATGCGGTAGTTGGCGCGGGGTCTTCGGGCTGTGTCATCGCCAATCGGCTCAGCGCCGATCCCAACACGACCGTCGCGCTGTTAGAGGCCGGCGGCCGCGACACCAACCCCTGGATCCACATCCCGGTTGGCTATTTCAAAACCATGCACAACCCTTCGGTGGACTGGTGTTACAGGACCGAGCCCGATCCGGGCCTGAACGGGCGCTCGATCGACTGGCCACGCGGCAAAGTGCTGGGCGGCTCATCCTCTCTGAACGGTCTGCTCTATGTGCGCGGCCAAAAGGAAGATTATGACCGCTGGCGCCAGATGGGGAATGTCGGCTGGGGCTGGGACGACGTGCTGCCGCTGTTCATACGCAGCGAAGATCAAGAACGCGGCGAAGACCCGTATCACGGTGTCGGTGGGCCGCTGTCGGTGTCGAACATGCGCATTCAGCGACCGATCTGCGACGCTTGGGTCGCGGCAGCGCAAGCCGCCGGATACCCGTTCAATCCGGATTACAACGGCGCAGATCAGGAAGGCGTAGGGTATTTTCAGCTGACCACCCGCAATGGGCGCAGGTGCAGCTCGGCTGTGGCGTATCTGAAACCCATTCGAAACCGACAAAACCTGAACATCATCACCAACGCATTGGTGACACGCATAACGCTGGATGGGAAACAGGCGACCGGACTCGTCTATCGGGATCGCGCAGGCAATGAGAAAACCTTGAACGTTCGGCGCGAAATCATCCTGTCCGGCGGTGCAATCAACTCTCCTCAAATTCTGATGCTGTCGGGTATCGGCGACCCGGACCACCTGAAGAAAAACGGCATCGATCCGGTCCATGCCTTGCCCAATGTCGGCAAAAGACTTCAGGATCACTTGCAGGCCCGTCTCGTTTTCAAATGCAATGAGCCCACATTGAATGACGAGGTGCGCAGCCTGATCAATCAGGCCCGTATCGCGCTCAAATACGCTTTGTTCCGCGCCGGTCCGATGACCATGGCGGCCAGCCTTGCGACCGGATTCATGAAAACGCGCCCGGACGTAGAAACACCCGACATTCAATTCCATGTACAGCCGTGGTCCGCCGACAGCCCCGGCGAAGGCGTACACCCGTTTTCCGCCTTTACCATGTCCGTGTGCCAGCTGCGGCCGGAAAGCAGGGGTGAACTGCATCTGAACGGCCCGGATCCATCACAGCATGTAAAAATCATTCCGAACTATCTGTCGACGGAAACGGATTGCCGAACCATCGTTGACGGCGTGAACATCGCCCGCAGAATCGCACAGCACAATCCGCTGGCATCGAAGATTTCCGAAGAGTTCCGCCCGACATCCCAACTCTCGACCGACGATTACGAGGGCACGCTGGAATGGGTCAGATCGAATTCCGTGTCGATCTATCACCCAACGGGGACCTGCGCGATGGGTACGAATGAAACCGCAGTCGTTGACCCCGCGCTAAAGGTGCACGGCATCGGAAACCTGCGGGTCGCGGATTGTTCGATCATGCCGGAGATCGTCAGCGGCAACACAAACGCCCCCGCGATCATGATCGGAGAAAAGGCGAGCGATTTGCTTGCCGCCGGAACATAGCGCGGCAGGCCGCGTATCCGAATGCCAGGAAAACTGGGCAACTCGGCTTGCGTATCTTAGGGATATTCCGGTGATGCCATCCCTGCCCAGACCTAGCGCAGAGGCGGTGTCAGCCACTGCGCCGACATCCCATAGTTGGAATTCTTCAACTCCTGTTTGGCAATGGCCTGAAGATGGACCTCATCCGGTCCATCCGCATAGCGCAACGCCCTGGCCCAAGTGTAACTGTCGGCCAATGGCGTGTCGGGTGTCATGCCCATTGCGCCAAAGACCTGCATTGCACGATCCGTAACCTTTGCATGTACCTGGGGCGCCACGACCTTGATCAGGGATATTTCGCGGAAGGCCTTTTTCGCCCCCACCTGATCTATTTTCCAGGCCGCCTTCAGGGTCAACAGCCGCGCCTGTTCAATCTCCAACCGGGATTTGGCGATCCATTCACGGATCACGCCTTGTTCCGAGAGTTGCTTGCCAAAGGTCTTCCGTTCCTGAGCACGTTCCACCATCAGGTTCAGTGCCATTTCCGCCGCCCCGATCGAGCGCATGCAATGATGAATTCGCCCGGGCCCAAGCCGCGCCTGAGCCAGTGCAAAACCGCTGCCTTCTTCGCCCAGCAGATTGCCGACCGGGACGCGCACGTCCTTGAACACCAGTTCAGCATGGCCTTCGGGGTCGTGCATGTTCAGGATCGTCGGATTGCGCACGATCTCCAAACCGGGCGTATTCCTTGGAACGATGATCATGCTTTGCTGTTTATGGCGATCGGCGTTCGGGTCGGTTTTGCCCATGACGATGAAAAGTCTGGTGTTGGGGTGGCACGCATTGGTGATGAACCACTTGCGGCCATTGATGACGTATTTATCACCCTCGCGCCGGATGGATGTTGTTATGTTGGTCGCGTCCGAACTGGCCACGTCGGGTTCGGTCATGGCAAAGGCCGAACGGATCTTGCCGTTCAACAGCGGCACCAACCAGTCTTCGCGCTGCTCGGGTGTGGCGAACATGTGCAGCAATTCCATGTTCCCGGTATCCGGCGCGTTGCAGTTGAAGACTTCCGAAGACCAGCTCACCTGGCCCATCAGCTCGGCCAGGGGCGCGTAATCAAGATTGCTGAGCCGCGTTCCGGGCTCATCATCCCGCAAGGAGGGCAGGAACATGTTCCAAAGCCCTTCGGCGCGGGCCAGCGACTTGAGGTCTTCCATGAACGAAACGGGGAAATTGCCGGCTTCTATTTCCTCTTTGTGATCGCGAATGCGCGGATAGATATGCGCCTGCATGAAGGCTTTCAGCCGGTCATGCATTTCCGTGGCGCGTGGCGATGGAGCAAAATCCATTGTGATCCTCTTCAGTGCGTTGCAGCAGCGATTTCGTCGAGCGCCATTTGCGCCAGAGGGGCCACCAGCCCCTTGAACGCCATTGCGTTCTCGTTCGATGCGTTTCCCGCCAGCGCACGGCTGTAAACACCCTGTGCAATCGCAGCCATCCGGAAAAAGGAAAACGCCAGATAGAAGGTCCAGTTTTCAATCTCTGGCAGGTCACGCAGCGAACAATACCGCTCGATCATCTCAGCTTCGGAAGGGATGTTCAAAGCAGCGCGATCCAGCCCTTGCAGCCCCCGGATCAGACCGGTGGGCGGCAATCTGAGACACACACAGAAATAGCCCAGATCAGCCATCGGGTGACCCAGCGTCGACAGTTCCCAATCCAGAACCGCGGTGATCTGCGGGGCATCCGAAGCGAAGATAAAATTGTCTATGCGAAAGTCACCGTGGATCAGACTGACCGAACCGTCACCATCGGGCAGGTTGCGGGACAGCCAGCCCATAAGCTGTTCCATCTCGGGAAGATTACTTGTTTCTGCGGCCCGATACTGTTTGGTCCAGCGGCTGTACTGGCGTTGGAAATAGTTTCCCGGCTTGCCGAAGTCCGACAGGCCGACGGCGCCTGTGTCAACCGAATGCAGCGCGGCCAGAACCCGGATCATTTCATCGAACACCGGATGATGGTCGGCCACCTCCAACTCGGGCAGCGCCGGGTTCCAGAAAATCCGGCCCTCCTGGAAGCTCATGACATAGAACATGGAACCGATGACATCCGTGTCCTCACACAGCACGTAAGGTTTGGCGACCGGAACCGCAGTGCCATGAAGTGCCCTGAGAACACGATATTCCCGATCCACGGCATGGGCCGAAGGCAGCAGGTCACCTGGCGGTTTGCGGCGCAGCACGTATTTCGAACCACCGGCCTTCAGCAGATAGGTTGGGTTCGACTGCCCGCCCGAAAACTTCCGATAGGACAATGGGCCGGCGAAACCTTGGATATGGCGCCCCAAATATGTCGAAAGCCGCTCGGTATCGAGTTCGAGGCCGGATGAGGTCATGCATGAAACTCCGTATTCCGCCGGGATACCATTCAGCTTACCGCCCTCAATGACATTTGTGAAATTTACTTGCATGATCATCAGCATAATTCTGGTGAATGACATGACGACCAAGCTCAACAAGATCGACCTGAACCTTTTTGTTATTTTTGACGCCATCTATACCGAACGAAATCTGACCCGCGTTGCCGAACGCCTGTCGATCACGCAACCGGCCGTCAGCAACGCCCTGACCCGGTTGCGCAAGACACTGAACGACCCGCTTTTCGTGAAGACCGGCACGGGGATGCAGCCCACGGCGCTGGCAGAGAGCATTTCGGACAGGGTCTCAGCCGCTCTTCACCAGTTGCAAGCCGCATCGGCGCAGGGTGAACGGTTCGACCCGTTTACCAGCAAACGGCTGTTCCGGGTCAGTTTGGTCGACCTTCACAGCCTCATCATCCTGCCCGGGCTTTTGTCCGGGTTTCAATGCACGGCACCCCAGGTCGAACTCAGCCTCGTGCGCATTCCCCGCCGGGATACGCGCAAGGCGTTACAGCAGGGCACGATCGACATCACGTCGGACATTCCGATGCCGGACAGTTCGGATCTGATCAGCCGGACCATCATGAAGGACCGCTATGTCTGTGCCATGCGACCCGGCCACCCGCTGGGTTCGGGCCCATTGACGCTGGAGCGTTATCTTCAGCTGACACATCTGCATGTTTCCTCACGGCCTCAGGGGGCGAGCCCGGTCGACATCGTCCTGCGCAAACTGGGCGCACGGCGCAAACTCGGGCTTCAGATGCAAAGTTATCTGAACATCCGGGATATTCTGCACAAGACAGATATGGTTGCCACGCTGACCGAATGCAGCGCGCGTGAAATGGGGCTGCGCATGTTGAGGCTGCCGGTTGATGTGCCTCCGATCGAACTTCGCCTTTATCGGCATATCCGGTCCGACGGCGACGAAGCCGTACAATGGATGTTCGACCAAATCGCAAGTCGCACCGTCAGAGCGAACGATACGGAACAGCATCGTAGGGTCGACCAGAATTGAGGCTGACCCGCTGGCAACACGTGTCGTCAGAATATCGGAGGCGTCAACAGTTAGGTCCTCGAAACTTGAAAGGTCCGAAACATCACGTGTTGATCTGACTTTCAGATTTCTTGGGTAACGCGTCATACGTCGCCTGAAGATAGGCAAAGCCATATCTTCGGTCAGGTTCCAGATGCGTCCCCTCTGCCCACTCGTTCCACGCGTTTATGAAAACGATTTTTTCGTCCGCACTGTATTTTTCCTGCGCAAGAACCTGGCGACACAAATGTTCCGTCCAGCGCTTGTAGGCATTGATTGTGAACCGTCCCATAATCCGAGGGGCATCCTGATTGCGCGCGGTATTGTCCCACGAGAGCGTGGAGGACCGAAACAGCTTGTACCGGGGTTCCGGCTTTTGAAGCTCTGCCTCGACCACGGCCTGGTAATCCAGAACGGCACCCGTGAACTCTGGATTGTAGATCCCCATCTCATCCGTGATGTCGGTGCGCTTTACCTGATGCGGAGGGAACTCCATAGCAGCGTCAAAACCCAGTTTCTCAGGATCGCCGATATCAAAAGTCTGGGCAGCTATGAGATACAGGTCCGGCTCGCCCCAGCTTTGTGCCTCTTTTCGCCATGCTGCGGTCGTTTCCTCGATATTCGGTATGATGTTCGCTCGGTAAACGATGAAAACCGGTTTCCCATCTATCCGAATATAACGCGGATCATCAAAATATTTGCGTATGTGACGCAGAAGGTTCAGGGAATCCTCGATCGAATGGTTCTGCGCGATAAGAACGTCGTGCGCCCGCCCGTCCCAGCGGCGCGTCCAGTTTTCGTTTGCCCATGTCAGGCAAAACGGCATGTCGACTTCCGGATTGCCCAACATTTGTTCGAGCGGGTGCTCCATCAAGGTCTTTCCACCGAACCAGTAGTAGTAATAGGAGAACCCTCCTATCCCGTAAGATTTCGCGATCCGCGCCTGCTCGACCATGACCTCGGGCAATCGCAAGTCGTAGTAACCCAGATGAATCGGACAATGAGGTTGGTAATGGCCCGGATAATTCGGGACGGCCTTTCCGACATTGGACCATTCGGTAAAGCCTTTGCCCCACCATTCATCATTCTCTTTGAAGGGATGAAATTGCGGCAGGTAATGCGCAATTGCCCGTACTGCGGGTTCAGCTTTCGCAGGCGGGTCGAAGGGTTTGAACTCTTCAGCCTGACCGATGGCTTCAAAACCCTGCCTGTTGGATTGCCCCGGTTTGTCCCAACCCCGTTTGGGGTCTCTTTTCTTGGCTGAATTTCTGAACCGCCTTGCCGTACGTGGCGACAAAGGTGGGCTGAGTTTCGACGCAGCGGTCAGCAAATAGTAAAGCAGGGTATCTTTGATGGACATGCAGTTTCTCGTACTAAGGCGCGTCGTGCCGACTATGACAAAGAAAACCCTTTTTTTCACGCAAAGCACGAGACTGAGTTGCATGACAAGTACTTGGGACTTTCATGCAACTCAATCCGGCGTGGTTTTCTATTTTGTGCGGGCCGCGGACAGCCATTGTTTCAGCAACCGACCGCTGACCGTATCGCGCAAAAGACGGAAGGCCCGTTTGGCCAACGGCTTGTTGGCACCATATGGAACAGGATGCGCGATGCCTTCCGTGGTTTCGCCACGGCGCGAAATTTCCGGGACACCCACATGCGTCCAGTCGGTCAGCTTCGAACCTTGGAGAGCGGCCTTGGTGGCGTGCAAAAACGCATGCCCGTACTCGCGATCCGGTTCCAGGTGACATCCTTCAGCCCATTCATTCCATGCATTCACAAAAACGAAACGTTCCTGGTCGGGGAAATCCTGAGCGGTTTGGTGCAAGGCCCGCGAAAGCCAGTATTCATAGTTTTCCGGCGTTCCGTTCAAAACGACCATGGCATTTTCCTTCCGCCGGGCCGTGTTGTCCCAGGACGGAAAAACCGATCGATGAACGTTGTTCTCAGGCCCATAGCTGTGACCCAGGTACTGTTCTGCGATCGCAGAAAAATCAACACAATGGCCTTGGAAATCGTCGAACAAGTCCACTTCTGGCGAGAGGTTGGGCACGTTGATGCCGTGGGGCGGGAATTCCACACCGGAATCAAACCCGTATGACGCATAGTCCCAGTTTCGGTGCGTAAGCGCACAGGCCAGATGGATTTTCGGAATTCCGACAGACGCGCAATAGTCACGCCAGACCTGCACGGTTTTGCGCGAGTTCTTCAAATGCTGCGGCCGATAAACAATCAGGATCGGAGCGCCATCTATTGTTATGTAGCGGGGATCCCGGAAAAACGGCTCGATCGACTTGATGAACTCCAGATCATCCTCGGGCTTGTACTTCTGCTCAATGAGAATCTCGTGCTCGGCCGCATCCCAGCGGCGCGTCCAGTTCTCATTCGCCCAGCAAAGACAGAACGGCATATCGCTTTCGGGATCCGCAAGCATTTCGTCGACGGGCCGCTCAAGAAGTCTTTTCCCGGAAAACCAGTAATAGTGGTAGCAGAATCCATCAATTCCGCTGGCCTTGGCCATCTCGATCTGCTCAAGCCGCGTTTCGCGGACACGCAGGTCATAATACCCCAGATCCGTAGGAAGATGAGGCTGATAATGCCCGGTGAAAAGCGGCTTGGCTTTTGCGACATTTGTCCACTCGGTGAACCCTTTGCCCCACCATTCATCGTTTTCCGGGATCGGATGAAACTGAGGAAGGTAGAAGGCAATTGTCCTGATGTTGCCGAATTCACGATCCGTGGTGTTTGAGGACATTACTTCTTCAACCCCAACAGCCGCGCCAGCGATTTTTTTTTCTTCTTGGCCAGTGGGCCGGGCTCGACTCGGGAAGCCTTGCTCGTGTCCACCGGCCCGATAGTCGATTGCAAATCAATCTCTTCGGACAGGGGCAGGCCTGCCATCATGTTGGTCCAATGCTGCCGGGTCTCTTCATCGGGTTGTTCGACGGGCAGGCCCATCAGGTAGATGTCATTCTCTGCGCGTTCCTTGGGGACCGATCTGCTTACGACCTGGAAGACATGGGAATAGCGATTGCGCTGCAACGCGGCCTGAACATCCTGTGGCAGACGGCTCCAGCGTTGACAAAACTCAGTCATCTCTGGCGTACGAACCACAAATTCGGCTTGTTCAATGCTCATACCCTGCGAATTAAGCAGGTGCTGAACGTTTTTGATGCCGAAAAACCGGACATGGGTCCGATCCAGCAGGCCCCAGTCACGGTATTCGAAATCTTCATCGACAAGACAACCGGCAATGGCTGCATGGCCAACATGCGGCAGCGAAAGAACAACCGATCCCGTGTCGTTCAACAGCGATTTCATGCCTGAAAGTACGCTCCAGGGGTCGTAAACATGTTCCAGAACGTCCGCTGCGATCACGTAGTCGAATACCCCGTCTTTCTCGCGAACTATGTCACTCCACGAAGCATCGTTGAGATCCATCGGGTACACAGAACGTGCGAACGGCTTTAGCTTTTCGATCGCCGAAGGGTCGATCTCAAGCGCCACAACATCACATTCCAACGTGCCGGAAAGATGTCGCGTGATCGAACCTGGCCCGGCCCCGATCTCAAGCACCTTGGACCCGGGCTTTACCATGCGCAGCACGCGTGCGGGTGCTACATCACTGTTCATGTCAATGTCGTATTCGTAAGTATGTCTATCGCTCACTGTAATTCTTCCGTGATGCTTATTTCGTGCTTCAATTCGGCTGCTATATAGTTTGGTCTGGTTCTGCAATCCCCAATACCAAACCGATACCTAAGGCTTTGGATGTTGTACCCAAATTATGCTCAACTCAGAGAACACTGTTGCACAAAACTCCCCCAGCGGCAATGACCACTCACCCGGGGATCATTCACACCAAGGGCGCCACGCAACCTTCTTCAAAGAACCATGTTTTGACAGGGTTTTATTTCGTGGCCTTTTCTGCGAAAGAAGCGGCATCCGCGTGGGCGTCGGGTTGAACCTCGTGAGCTCCCGCCGCACTTCAGTTGAGGTATGCTTGATACGCTTTTCAACAGCTTACCGATATCACTGGAAACCACGGCTTTGGCACTGTGAGATCATGCGAACGCGCGCAGGGTGTTGAGCGCACAGGCTTGCGTCCGCAACCATTTGCAGAACGTTTTGAGAACCGCCAACGCCTTCATTCCGGCAAGTGGTTGGCGCCGGAATTTCGATATCACCTTCAAGACATGTTGCGATTTACTGGTTTCAACCCGACGACTGGCAACAATCTGCTCATTCACCACGGCCACCGGAAATCGAAAATTTCCAAAGAGGTAAATCTTACCACTCCGATCAAACAGGCATTGCATCCCCTGACGCGGCTTCGCCATCCGGCCGCGCTTGATGATCGGTTTCCCGCCTTCGCTTCATAGGGGCAGAACCATTTCAATCATTTCTCAGATTGTCGTCGCGGAGCGCACAAGATCACGGACCGCTGCAGCAGCCCGGTTCCGTCGTACTGTAACCGGGGTTGACCCTAACTGTGTTTGAGAGGAAGTAACGATCAGGCCCATTCCACAGATACGGCAGGCAGGATTGTCACAGATTACGATCATAAGCGTTTGTTACAACAGCAGTGGCGTGCTGCCGGAGATGCTGAATTCCATCCCAGAGGGCGTGCCGACAATTTTGGTCGACAATGGCTCGGATGATATTGAAGCGGTTCGGCAAATGGCCGAGGTACATGGCGCAACTCTGATCGAAAGCCGCGACAACATCGGGTTTGGCCGCGCATGCAACCTTGGTGCCGCCAAGGCAACAACGGACCTGCTTTTATTTCTGAACCCGGATTCCCACTTGCTGCCCGGAGCATTGGACGCGTTGCAAGAGGGGGCTGACAATCATCCGGATGCGTCAGCCTTCAACCCTGCAATTCTGGACCGGAAAGGGGCACCTCGTTTCAGGCGATACAGTGTGATCATTCCCCGAAATGAAACCCTGCCCAGGAAAACAGCCGATTCCGACTTTGAATTGCCGGTCCTCGTCGGCGCTGCGTTCCTGGTCCGCCGCGAAGCGTTCGAAGAGGTCGGCGGGTTTGATCCCGAAATCTTTCTGTATCATGAGGACGATGATCTGAGCCTGCGGCTCAAAGCCGTTTGCGGGCCACTGTACTATGTCCACAACGCTCAGATGCGCCACGCCAGAGGCAAATCCTCGCCGGGAAGCCCAGCCATCGCTGGCCTGAAGGGCTGGTATATGGGGCAATCACGCGTTTATGTCGCCCGCAAGCATGAAGTCCCGATGGCTTTTGGTCGAGCCCTGGCATCGGCGCTTCTGCAAATGCTGTCACCGGTTGTGTTGTTTTCTACGAGAAAACGCGCCAAACAATGGGCTTTCTTGCGTGGCGTTTGGCATGGCCGGAATGTCCGACCAGCCCCGTTCAGACCTTGATCACAAAGCGTGAAGCAGCTTACCGCCCGTGCAAATTTCCGCCTGAACACGTAACCATGATACAGTTCGCGGCCTAGCTCAAAAGACCTTTCAGATAGGTGCCATACGTGGACTTGGCGAACAGTCGCGCACGCGCCTCAAGAGCCTCGTCGTCGATCCAGCCATTCGCCCAGGCGATTTCATCCAGGCTGCCGGTCTGCATACCCTGACGTTCCGTGATCGTTCGCACGAAGTTTCCCGCATCCAGCAAAGACCCGTGCGTGCCGGTATCCAGCCAGGCAAAACCGCGCCCCATAGTCTGCACATCCAGCAAACCTTCGTCCAGATACATTTCCAGCAGTGACGTGATTTCCAGCTCGCCGCGATCTGACGGTTTGACCTCATGCGCGCGGGCCGGAGCGTCGCCATCCAGAAAATAAAGACCTGTCACCGCGTAGTTCGACGGAGGCACCTTGGGTTTTTCGACGATCGCGCGGGCTTTGTTCCCTTCGAAATCCACAACTCCGTAGCGTTCTGGGTCAGCGACCCGGTACGCAAAAACCGTACCGCCGCGCTTCAGTTGATCCGCCTCGAGCAGCAGGTCCGGAAGGCCATGTCCGAAGAAGATGTTGTCACCCAGAATCAACGCAGACGGGGCACCGTCCAGAAAATCCTCGGCCAGTGTATAAGCCTGCGCCAGACCTTCAGGAGACGGTTGCACAATCCATGTCAAGGACAATCCGTATTGACTGCCATCCCCCAACAGGCGCTGAAACTGATCCTGATCCTGGGGGGTGGTGATGATCGCGATTTCGCGGATCTGCGACAGCATCAAAACACTCAGCGGGTAAAAGATCATCGGCTTGTCGTAGATCGGCAGCAATTGCTTCGATATCGCCATGGTGATCGGGTAAAGCCGGGTTCCGGACCCACCGGCAAGAATAATGCCTTTGCGCTGCATAATCTGTCCTTTCAAGGTTCAGCTGGTCGCTGACTTCAACTCGCTCAATATCTCGGCCAGTCCGGCTTTCCAGTCGGGTCTCTGGATTCCGAACACATTTTCCAGCCGCAAACAGTCCATACGTGAGTTCAGCGGCCTGGGCGCCGGCGTTGGGTAAGCCTCGGTTGGAATATCCTCGATTTCGACCGACAAGCCGGATTGATAAACAATTTCACGGGCGAAATCCGCCCAGCTGGCATCGGGTGCACCGGAATAGTGAAACACCCCCCCTTTGGCTTCGAGGCCGGCCTTGGCCATTTTCAGCAAGGTTTCGGCAATGTCGGCAGCAGGTGTTGGCCCGCCGATCTGATCAGCGACAATGGTCAGCTTGTCACGAGTCTCTGCCAGTCGGAGAATGGTCTTTGCAAAGTTCTTTCCGTGTGCCGAAAACACCCAGCTTGTGCGCAAAATGGCATAGTGACCGCCAGCCTCTGCGATCTGGTGTTCGCCGTCCAGCTTGGTTCGACCATAGGCCCCCAAGGGCCCGGTCGGGTCATCGGTGTTCCAGGGGGTCGGACCAGAGCCGTCAAAAACGTAATCCGTGGAAATATGCAGAAAAGGCAGGTTGCGGGCCGCGGCGGCACGCGCCATTGCTCCGGGTGAATCTCCGTTGATCCGTTGCGCCAGGTCGCTTTCTTCTTCGGCCTGGTCCACCGCCGTATAGGCGGCCGCATTGATGATCACGTCCGCATCCGTATGCCGGATGGCGTCTGCACATTGCGACGGGTCAGACAGGTCCGCCGCGGCGCGATCCAGAGCTTCAACCAAGACACCATGCGCCTGTCCGCGACGCCGCAACTCGGTCGCCACCTGCCCCCCGTGGCCGAACACCAGCGCCTTCATTTGGCAACACCCAGCCGCTCACCCACGCCACTGCGGGCCTGCAAGGCGTTCAGCCATGCACTGTTGTCCAGATACCACTGAACCGTCTGTTCCAGCCCGGTTTCGGGCGTGTAGGAGGGACGCCAGTTCAGTTCGGTGCGAATCCGGGTCGGATCGATGGCATAACGCTGATCGTGACCCGGGCGGTCAGCGACGAACGTGATCAAATCCGCATAGGGCGTTTCACCCGGCTTGAGGCGATTCAGGATCGAACACAGCATTCTGACAAGATCAAGATTGGTCATCTCATTCTCGCCACCGATATTGTAGCTGCGGCCCAGTTCACCCTTTTCGAGCACCAGCAACAGGGCTTCGGCATGGTCATCGACATGCAGCCAGTCGCGAATGTTGTCGCCTTTCCCGTATATCGGGATCGGTTTGCCCGCCAGCGCACTGAGGATGACAACGGGGATCAGCTTTTCCGGAAACTGGTAAGGGCCGTAGTTGTTAGAGCAATTGGTAAGAACCACTGGCAGGCCGTATGTTTCACGCCACGCCCGCACGAGATGATCCGATCCCGCTTTCGAGGCCGAATAGGGTGAGTTCGGCTGGTATGGGCTGTCTTCGGTGAAAAACCCGGTTTTACCCAAGGACCCAAAGACCTCGTCGGTTGATATATGGTGAAACCGAAAATGCTCGGGCCGGCCGGCACCCACCCAATAGGCGCGTGCGGCTTCCAACAATACATAGGTCCCGGTCAGGTTCGTGTCGATGAACGCGGCTGGGCCATCGATCGAACGGTCAACATGGCTTTCAGCGGCCAGATGCATGATCGCGTCTGGCTGGTGTCTGTCCAGTATCGCCGACATGGCGGCGGCATCCCGGATATCCGCATGTTCAAAAACGTATCCCGGCGCATCCGCGACAGAGGCAACATTGTCCAGACAGGCCGCGTAGGTCAGGGCATCGACATTGACGACCGTATGCCCATCGGCAATCGCACGACGGATAACGGCAGACCCGATAAAGCCCGCCCCGCCCGTAACCAGAATTTTCATTGTGTGTCCTCGAATACGAAAGGAGATTCAATTTCGCGCAGAAGTGGTGCGATCCGATCTTTCTCGGACAGCTGGGGTTCTGAATTGCTCTGTGGCCATTCAATGCCGATTTCGGGATCGTCCCAACGAACCGCGCCTTCAGTTTCCGGCGCGTAGGTATCAGAACACTTGTAGACGATCTCGGTCTCCGGCTCCAACGTCACGAACCCATGCGCGAACCCCGCAGGAACCAACAGCATCCGCCCGTTCTCGAAACTCAGTTCTTCGCCGACCCAGTGACCATAGGTGGGCGAACCTTTGCGGATATCGACCGCGACATCAAACAGCCGTCCACGACCGCAGCGCACCAGCTTGGCCTGCGCTCTTGGCGGAGCCTGAAAATGCAATCCGCGCACCGTGTTCACCGTGCTCGAAAGGGAATGATTGTCCTGAACGAATTGCGTATGAATCCCTTGTGCCGCAAAGCTGTCGGCATTGTAGGTTTCCTCAAAGAACCCGCGATGATCGCCAAAACGCTTCGGGGTGATCAGTTTCACTTCCGGAATGGAAAGCGCCAATATTTCCATTGTTACTAATTTTCATCTCTGTGTTGAAGTCTCGGCCTGCTATGTCACATTTGCTCCACCGACGCCAAGACCTATGTTGTCCGACCAGCAATTTGAGCGGCTTATCGGTTTCAAAGGTCAGGCGATTATCGCAGGCAACTTGCGATTCTGGTAGAATTCATTGAAATTATTGGACCATCTGCAAATGAAAGCACAGGGATGGAACAGATAACGAAGCCGCCGGCGCGACAACACTTGGGCCGAAAGCTAAAGCACCGCGTCATGGGGCGGCATCCGAGCGCTGAGGCTGGGTCGTGTCGATTTGGCGGCAAAAGCCAATCCGCACCTTACCGCTAAAAAAGATACAACTTTGCTTTGGCCTAGATATCTTTCGGCACTCAGGCCGCTTCGAGATTTCCCAACAGGATGGAGGTCATGTCCACGTTGATGACCCCATCCACCGCCACAACATCGACACCCGTCTGATAGGTTACATTGTCCTTGGTTATTCCGGAAAGGTCCGCGTTCTCATCCAGAAATACCCATTCAGGGTCATGGGCCGTGGGCTGCCCGACGGCGACTTGCAAAATTGCAAGCGCATCCAGGGCGTTCACGGTGCCATCCCTGTTGACGTCTGCCGCTATCAGGTTTTCCGCGGTCGCTGGACCCCATGTCGGGTCAAGACCAACCGAGATACGCAACACTTGCAAAGCGTCCAGCGCGTCAATCTTCCCGCTTGCCGTGGAATAGTGTTTGGTGATGTCCAGCACTCCGGGAAAGGTGCCATCGGGCAATTCCAGATCAAACCGCCCCTGACTATCTGCGGTGGCGGATACCGTACCCCCGCCGTCCGGCGTGAACCGGATTTCCGCATCCGTCAGCCCCGGATTCGCAACCTGGCTGTCCACCGTAATCTGCCCGACCAATCCATCAGAGCTGCCCGGTGTCAGCCCGCCCAGGTCCCCGAAATCTACCGGGATGTGATCCGGTCCGGCGAAGCCTGCGCCAAAGATATCCGTGCTTGTCAAAGCGCCGCCCGACGCGGATTGGACCTGCACGATCTCGCCGCGATATTCGATCTGAGCCCCGTTTGCTGTGCTGGTAAAGGTCAGTTGCTGAGGCGACCGCAACAGCAGGTAGTCGAACATATCCAGACGATCCAGGCCCGCCTGAAAATCGGTTATTGTGGTCAGACCGCTACCGGACTGCATCACGAAGATGTCGGCCCCTGCACCACCTGACATCGTCGTCGCACCCTTCCCCGCGATGAGAATGTCGTCTCCGGCGCCTCCTAAAAGGGTCGTGTCCAGAATACCGCCGCTGAGGATATCGTCCGACGCGCTCCCGTTCACGGTACCGAACCCCTTGCGCACCACCCCCAGATCATCGACCGGGACCGTCAGGACGTTCACCCCGGCATCCTGTTGTGATGTCACGAGAATTTGCAGCTCGTCGCCCAAATGTGCAACCGCCAGCGATTCGACATTCTGCAATCCACTGGCCAGCGTATCCGCGAAACTGTCCATATGAACAAGTTGACCTTCGGGTGTCAGAGTGAACAGAGACAGGCCATCATCGCCGCCGCCTGCAACCACAAACACCCGACCGTTCACGTCTATGACCGCCAGATCCTGAACCGATTCAAACCGCGTATGAAGCGTATCAAGCACATGGTCCGTCGCCTTTAAACTTCCATCGCTGCTCAATTGAAGAACACTGAGAGAGTTGCTGCCGGACCCTGCCACCACGACCCAGGATTTGCCGTATGCCTCTACGGTCTCGACATCTGTTGGGGTTGAAACACCTAGGGTTCCGAGAGCCGAGTCATTGTTGATCTCGGTTAACGTGCCGGTGCCGGAATCGATGCGATATGTCGAGACAGAGTTTGTTGCCGCGTCACTTGAGATCAGAAAATGTTCCGAACCCGACCGCAACGTCTGCATGGCATCCGACGTGCCGGCAATCAAACCCGCAAGACTGAGCGTCCCGTTCGCGTTCACATGATAGGTTCCGATATTGCCAGTACCCTCATGCGCCATCGCAAGGACATCCGAAGACCCCAGTGAAAACTGTATGATGGCCGAGATATCTCCGCCTCCGTTGAGCACACCCGTTTCCTTCAGGTTACCGATCGTTCCGTCCGCGTTCACGTCATACCCGACCAGGCCCGTGGCAGTATTGATATCCAGCGCGATCTGCTCGGTTCCCGCCAGCGTTATTGGCGTGGCACTGCGCCCCACCTGGAAGGTGATCGAACCGCTGTAATACTCGGTATCAACCAGCTGCGGCAGGGCACCGTCGGCCAGCCGCCAGACCGCGACACCGCCACCCGGGCCGGTCACCGTGTAGAGATACGTATTCCCGTTAAGCGTTTTTAAAGCCGTATCGCCGATACCTGAATCGAGCGCCGTGCTCCCCGTTGCCACTACACTTTCGAACTGAAGCATCACAGCCATCACCTCCTGCGCCACCCCTGGCAGTTACGGCAAGATGACCAGATGAGCAGACCGAAACCGAAGCAGAATTGTGGTGAAAACGAGAAGTTCGGTTTCAGTTTAACTCAATTTTTTCAGGTCCGATCGCAACGGCAACAAATGGGAAAGACAGATGAGCAAAACGCCAAACAGCACATCCTTTCCTGTTGCGATGATCGCGGACTCCACATGCGAGGGCAAGATGACCAAAGCACCTGAGGCCAACAATCGTCCGGCGGCTGACTCAACGGACGGAGATCGCAAATCTCAAGTTCAACAATGGATCAAGGGAAAGCTTGGTCGTTGGGCGGGTCGCGGCGCGGCTGGCGGCCTCATGTCCACATTGATGGCCTTGCCTGCCTTGTCACAAGCAACCATCGAAGAGCTTTACGCCTTCCAGTTTGCAGAGACAATTCCGGGTGTGCGCTCCGCCAAGTTGCTGAAAAACGGCGATGTTCTTCTGAAAATGGCTGACAGTCGGACGATGATCGTGGCGGCGGAAAACGTGCAGGTCCTGGACAGCGGCGCAATCATGATCACAGAAGAGGCGGTTGCTGAAATCGCCCAGTTCAGCGCAGCTGAAGCTGGCGCAGCAGCTGGCGGAATCAGCGGCGCCGGGGCTGCACTGGGCGGCCTCGGGCTGGCTGGTGCAGCTGCCGCTGTGGGCGGAGGTGGCGGCGGCGGCGGCGATTCCCCGGAACCTGTCGCGCCAGAGCCTAAACCCCAACCCCAACCGGAACCGAGCTATACCAGCCTGAACCTGGCCGAACTTCAGGCAACGGCATTGAACAGCGCCCTTACCAATGCTGCCGCACCCGAAGGAACATCGACAGTCGAGGTCACGATAGGTTCGCTTGTCAAAACCGTAACGCCCAACGATGACGGCAGTTGGAGCGTTTCTCTCACTTCGGCCGAAGCCAATGCGCTTCCGCAAGGCGTCTCTACGGTGACAGTCAGGCACCTGGACGATTCAGGCACGGAACTGTCAACCGAATCCGTCAAGTTCGATATTGATACAATTCCTCCAACCCTGTCGATCAGCGGGTTTTCCGATGGCGCTGTTTTGAATTCGATCGAACAGGCAACGGATCTGACGGTCACCGGAACAACCGATGCAGAAGACGGGCAGACCGTTACCGTCTCAACGAACGGGCAAAACTATTCTGGCACGGTATCCAACGGACACTGGAGCGTCACTGTCCCGGCGGCAGACCTCTCGGGCCTTCCTGATGGCGCGACGATTGACGTTACCGCGGATGTTGCCGACGCGGCGGGAAATTCCGCACCACAGGCGAGCGGAAGCTTTGATACTGATTTCACTGCACCAACTGTTTCTCTGGATCCCGTGGCTGGCGGCTCGATAGAACTGATCGACGTAGCCGGCGACCTGGCCTTGACCGGTTCCACCACGGCAGAGGATGGTCAGACCATCATCGTCACGTTCAACGGACAAGTGCATACAAGCACCGCGTCTGGCGGAAGCTGGAGTGTAACGATCCCCAATTCCGATTTGAGCAGTCTTACCACCGGAGTGCCGGCATCTGTTCTGGTAGCCGTCGAGGACGTGTCGGGCAATCCGGCAGTACCGCTTCTTGTATCGGTTCCCGTGGACCTGACCGGCCCTTCCATTTCTATATCACCGCTTCCTGTTGGGTCCGTACTGAACGCAGCCGAAGCCGGATCCGACTTGACCATCAGCGGGCTGACGTCAAACGTTGAGGATGGTCAGCAAGTTACTGTAACCCTCGATGGTCAAACATATTCCGGCACAGTATCTGGCGGGGCCTGGAACGTGACTGTGCCAGCTGGGGATCTGGCGTCCTTGTCGGATGGAGGCAACTTCTCTGTTATCGCAGATGTCGACGACGCCAGTGGCGTCACGGCACCGCAGGCCGCAGTGACATTTTCCAAGGATGTGACCGCGCCGACGCTTAGCATCGACAGTTTCTCGGACGGAGCTGTCATGAACGCATCCGAGCGGGCCACGGATCTTTCCATCTCGGGCAGTACGACAGCTGAAGACGGACAAATTGTAACTGTCAGTCTGAACGGGCAGTCCTATAGCGCAACGGTTTCTGGCGGCAATTGGAGCGTAACCGTACCTGCTTCGGATCTGGCAGGTCTTTCTGACGCGGCGACCGTCACCGTAACCGCGGATGTCTCGGACGCTGCCGGGAATCCGGCCTTGCAAGCGAACAACAGCTTTACCACCGATTTCACGCCACCGACGATCGGAATTTCAACCGTATCCGACGGGGCCGTCATGAACGCCGTTGAACAAGGAACCGACCTGACAGTGTCAGGAACGTCCGATGCGCCGGACGGAACAGTTGTTACCGTCGAAATCACGCGCGCTGACGGCACTACGGACGTTTCCGGAACAGCAACGGTAACCGGGGGCACTTGGACCTATACGGCAACCGTGACAGATTTGTCTGCTCTGCAAGACAACGAAACTTACAATGTCAATGCGTCGATCTCGGACGCGACGGGAAACCACAATCAAACCACGACAAGCTTTGCCACTGACTTCACAGCACCTTCAATAACCATAAACAGTCTGCCCGTGGGTGCCGTGTTGGACGTGACCGAAAGGGGCGTGGATCTTGCAATCTCAGGCACGACCACGGCTGAAGATGGCCAGACCGTTTCGGTCACATTCGGCGGGCAAACCTATACTGGCGTCGCATCAAATGGCTCGTGGGCAGTTACCGTTCCAGCAAATGATCTTGGAATGCTCTCTGACGGAACGAGCTATTCCATTTCCGCCACTGTTGACGATCTGGCCGGAAACAGCTCGGCCGCGGCGAACAGCTCACTTTCCACAGATTTTCGCCCCTTGTTGACGTTGAACGATGTCGGGGTCAACAATTCGATTGGTCTTGCCGATGCCAAGGCCTCCGGGATTACTATCGGCGGGTCATCGACCGGATTGTCAGTCGGCCAGTCGGTGGATGTCACGTTAAACGGCAGTTCGGTCGGATCTGCAACGGTGGCCGCAGACGGATCCTGGTCGCTGGCTGTCGCGGCGTCCAACTTTTCGGCAGTAGAGGCAGGTGATGACCTTGTCTTTTCCGCGCAGGCGACAGTTGCGGGTAGACCAGATCCGCTGCCGGTTTCCGAGCAAGCCGTTGCGCACGAACCCGCCGCCTATGTGATTTCTGAAGTTGGGCGCTCGGGATCTACAGTGACGTTCGCAATCTATGCCGAAGCCGACCGCGATATCTCTGGTGGTCTGGCGTTGACGGCAGAGCTCGGATTTGACCCTTCGGTTGTCACCTTCAACTCTGCATCGGTTTCGGAAAACAACGCCTTCGATTTGTTTTTGGCCAGCCCAGGCGCCGGGGGCGCGACGAATTTTGCCGGGGCCGCGACAACCTTTACAGATCTTTCTCAGCCGCTTGTCACTTTCACGATGACGATCCAGGACTCCAGCCAGCCTATTGAACTGACGATCAAAACGTCTGATGGCGGGCCAACGACAGTGCAGTTTGGCACCAATGGTGATGACACGCTCAACGCTACGAATACGGACACTATCACGCGCGGCGGTGTCGGCGACGATACCATTGATGTTTCTGCAGCAGGGCGAGACATCGTCGTCTTCGAGGCGGACCCGGCCAGCAATGGTACAGATATTGTGACTGGCTTTACGATTGGCCCGGCTGCGGATGTAACTGACGCACTGATGTTCCGCGGGCTGGACACCAATACGCTCCGCGGTGATGGCACCGGGTTCGAATTGCTTTCCACCGGGGACACGTTGGGCACAAACACCGGATTTGTCGGCCTCAGCACGGTACTCACAGACCTCAACCTCAGCACAATCGAAGCCGCTGTCGAGAGTCTTGCCGGAGCCATGGCGGGCGATGAACTTTACGTGATGGCAACCGACGGAACAAACAGTGTTTTGGTCAAGGTAGATTTCCAGGCGGCGAACGATGCCAGCGTTGAAACCGTGGCCACGTTCCAAGACCTGAGCGATCTGAGCGGCCTGACCGCAGATAACATCCTGCACACCGACCCGACCGGGGCAACGGCCTGATCCAGACCGGCGCACATACAGACGTAATTCAACATCATGAGGCAGTTATGGCACAGAATGGCTTAACTCCGGTCAGTCTTGGACGACATGGTCATCGGTTCTGGCGGCGGTTCACCTCGTTCGATTTCGCAGGGACTATGGCAGATTGCCCTGTGGTCGAAGCAGAAATTCTTCAGGCCGCCGCCACATTTCCAATCACTTTTCGGAAATCTGAACACGGCTTTTACCCAGTGGCTGTTTTGTCCATGCAACCAGACCAGCCTACGCCATTTGTATCAGCACATGGCAAATGGCTGGCGACTTATGTGCCATGCGTCTTGCGCTGTGCTCCGTTTCGGCCACGACTGATTGAATCGGATGGTGACGGCAGTGACGAATTGCTTGTCGACGAAACGGCGGGGCTTATCACTGACAATCCGGAGGACGAGGTATTCTTCGACACATCTGGGCAATTTGCGCCGGAACTGAAAAAAGTCGCAGCCTTTTTTCGCGCCCTGCAAGAGTCGATGAAATACACAACTCATCTGTGTCGTGTTCTTGCTGACATGGGATTGTTTGGTCCGCTTACCTCTTTTCAGGGGGTTGAGTTTCCGAGCGGGCATTTTGGCGTCACGCAGAAAGCCCTGGAGAAAATTCCCCGCGCGCACTTGTCACTGCTTACATCGAATGGGGGTTTGCGACTGATTCACGCTCATCAGATTTCGCTGACCCATAGTATCTGGCTGACACATGCACATGCTCGCGCACATCGGGAAGCTGATAGTTCTCTGACACAACAGACCACCGGTGTTTCAGGGTTCTTGGACGCGTTGGTTGCGGCGCAACAGAAAGAAGAAGCCATGGACCATTGCAGTCAGGAGGGTCATCATGCGTTCCTGTAAAGCAGTGTTGTCCTGGGTTGCGTTCGCTCTGCTTGCAATAGCGTTGTCCGCCTGCACGCCCCCTCCTGATTTGACTCCAGTGGCAGTGTCCTTTGCACCCGGGACCACCGGTGCAGGGGCAGCAAAGCCATCGGCAAAGCTCAGCAGTAGTGCATTCGGGCAACGCGTGCGCCAGGCGGTGGAGACAAGCCCGACACTGGCGCAAAGTAATACCAGGATGGATATCGCATCAGCCAATCAAGATGCAGCGGAAGGCGCCTTTCTTCCGCAAATCTCGTTGGGAATAAATGCACGGTCCGAACGGGTCGAATCTGATATTGCAGATGTTTCACCCTATCTGAGAATTTCACAATTGGTTTATGACGGTGGGGCTGCCTCGGGGGATCTGACGGCAGCCCGGGCACGTGTTCTGGAAACACGGGGCGATCAGATTCAGACGGCATCGGCCACGGCGCTGGCCGCCATCGAGACCTATGTGCTTGTCATTGATCAAAGAAAAATACTCCGCATCGCGGCCGACAATGTCTCGGTTCATGAAGAACTGGTGCGTCAGATTTCGGACCGCACAGCGGGCGGCGCCGGTTCAAATGCAGATGTTCTGGCCGCTCAGTCCAGAATGGCAGATGCACGCACAAGACTGGCTGACGCGCGATCACGAACTGATCGGGCCGAAGCGCGGTTTCGAGAAGTGTTCGGGACTTTTCCCGGATCATTGCCCCCTCCTGTACCAGCCCCACCGCTGAATAGAAGTGATGCCCAGATCGTGATGAACAGCCCTCAGATCCGTAGGGCGGATGCCAGCTTGCTGGCAGCCAAAGCCGAATGGTCGGCCGCTCAGGCACGGCGCAAACCGAACGTTCGGGTCGCCGCATTTGCCAACCAGGATGACACTCGGGATGCAAATTTTGGCGTGGATCTTTCTTTCAACTACGAGCTGGACAGCACCGGCCAACGCCGCGCCGCCATCGCCGCCGCAGAAGCAAAGGTGAAAGAAGCGGAGTTCGCGCGAGAGCAATTGGTTCGCGAAATCATGCGGGAGCTGGGCTTTATTCGATCCGATCAAAAAGCAGGCGCGGAACGGCTGCGCGCGGCCCGTATTGCGGCAAGTGCCAATGCCGACAGTGTTGCTGCATCCCGCGCACAGTTCTCGATCGGGCGTCGCAGCCTGATCGAAATCCTGGACGCTCAACGCGATTACGTAAATGCGCAAGAACGCCTGATTCTGGCCGAACAGAGTTATTTTCTGACCAACTACGCGGCTCTGAGCCTTACCGGAGACATTCTGGGCTTGCTCGGAATTTCGCTTGGCAATTGGATCGAAGTGAAATGAGCACGTTGAAATCAATGCAGGACCGCGCCCGTTTGACATGCTACGAAGCCTGCATTCTGAATATCGCAGCGACGCTTGAACGCCCTCTGACCCTTGCAACGATCCAGGCGTCGCAGACCGGTTCGGACGGGGATCTGACTGTTCGTGACATCCTCTCGGTGGCGGAATACACTGGTCTACAGGCGGGCTATGGCGAGCGGTGCTTCGCGAGTTTTGACGAAGCATTGGCCCCGGCCTTGTTGCTGATGACCGAAAACAAGGCTGTTGTGTACCATGGCCGCGCAAAAAACGGTGCCTTGCTGATCTATGACCCGGAACTTGGTGAAGGAATCGGCGAAGTTTCAGAAGAACAGCTGGCCAATTTATACACCGGTTTCGCGGTCTTGTTTCGGCGAAATCATACAGATGAACTGGACGCCGGTCACACGGGTAACCGAGGTCATTGGTTTCGCGCGGCGTTGTCCGCCAATCGATGGACCTACATACAGGTTGCTCTCGCTGCGGCTCTGGCAAACCTTCTTGGCTTGTCGACCTCAGTTTTCATCATGGTTGTCTATGATCGCGTGTTGCCCAATGAGGCAACCGAATCGCTTATTGCCTTGACGGCGGGCGTAGCTCTGGCGCTGCTATTTGACTTCGTGCTGAAATTGCTGCGAGCGGCGTTTATCGACAAGGCCGGGCAAAAAGCCGACTTGTTCATGGGGCGGCGAATTTTCGACCACGTTCTGAACATCCAGATGAAGTCACGCGCGGGTTCCACCGGCGCCATGACCAGTACCATCCGTGAGTTCGAGACCCTGCGTGAGTTCTTCACATCCGCAACGCTTGTTGCCGTCGTGGATCTGCCGTTCATCGGGTTGTTCGTATTTGTGATTTACCTGGTCGGCGGACAACTGGCATTGGTCCCGGCTCTGGCCGTGCCTGTGGTTCTGCTGACAGGTTTGGCCGTACAGCCGCTTCTGTCGCGCATGGCAGAAAAGAGCCTGTCCGACGGGCAATCCAAACAGTCGGTCCTCGTAGAAGCCGTCTCGGGCCTTGAAACGATAAAGACAACAGCAGCGGGCCGGCAAATGCGTTCCCGATGGGAGCAGGCGATAGAACGACAATCCTCGCACGGTGCTCAGAGCCGGGCCGTTACACAATTTGCTCTCAACCTGACCGGTTTTACGCAACAAGCGGCACAGGTGTTGATCGTATTTTATGGTGTTTTTCTGATCACAGACGGCCAGACCAGCATGGGCGCTTTGGTTGCCTCGGTAATGCTGACAGGGCGGGCCCTGGCACCCTTGGGGCAGTTAGCGCAGACGTTGACAAGGCTTAACCAAGCCCGAAGTGCATACCGAAATCTCAACGCGCTGATGATGGCGGAAAGCGAACGCCCACTAGGCCGAACATGGGTGAACCGGCCCCATTTCAAAGGAGCGATCGCCTTCAACAACGTGTATTTTTCCTACCCTGACCAAGGGGAAGATACCCTGCAAGGCGTTTCATTCACGATCAAACCGGGTGAAAAAGTGGCGATCCTTGGTCAGATTGGCTGCGGTAAAAGCACCATCGCACGTCTGATGCTGGGATTGTACGCGCCGCGTGTTGGATCTGTTACGTTCGACGGTCTTGATATCCGCCAGATCGATCCTGGCGATCTGCGCCGCAATATCGGATCCGTCTTACAGGACATATGGCTCTTTTCCGGATCAGTCCGGGACAATATCGCAAGCGGTGCAATCCGGCCAAAAGATCACGAACTGATCGAAGCAGGCCGCGCCGCCGGGGTTGAGGATTTCGTGGCCAACCATCCCGGGGGTTACGATCTTCAACTCGCGGAACGCGGCGAAGGCCTCTCTGGCGGACAGCGTCAAGCCATTGCCCTGGCAAGGGCACTCATAGGCCGTCCGCCGGTTCTCTTGCTGGATGAACCAACAAGCGCGATGGATGTCAAAACCGAAGCCCAGGTTATCCAACGTCTGAAAGAATGCACGGTAGAGTCCACCATGGTTGTCATTACACACAGAACCAGCCTGTTGGAGCTTGTTGACAGAGTCATCATCCTTGAACACGGGAAAATCGCGGCGGATGGCCCCAAAAGCATGCTGACGCAACATGTTCGCCGGACAGGGAGGCACCTGAATGTCGCAGCATCCTGATCTGGCCACCCTGGCGCGCGAGATGCAGGGACGCTCTCCTGTTCGGAGTTCCTTGCTGCTTTTGGTGATTTTGCTCTGCCTGATCGCCGCCCTATTGTGGGCGCACCTGACTGAACTGGACGATGTCACGCGCGTGGACGGCCGGATCGTGCCTTCCGGAGACATCCAGCTGATCGAAGCCACCGAGCCCGGCGTATTGCAGTCGTTGCATGTGCGCGAAGGCCAACTGGTCGAAAAAGGTTCTCTGCTTATGGAACTGGAAACAACCCAAATTGACAGTCAGCTCAGTCAGGAACAGCAACGCGCGTTCGGGCTGATGGCGCGCATCCAACGCCTTCGGTCCGAAATTGATGGGACACAACTGGATTTCGATGTTCAACTGATCAACGGCGCGCCTACCGTCGTGCAATCTGAAACTGCACTGTACCAAGGCCGGCGGGCCGAGTTGGAGGCAGAAATAGCCATCTTGGAGCGTCAGCGTCAGCAAAAACAGCGAGAATTTGAGGAAGGCCTGGTCGATCAAGTGACGGCAGAGGAAACCTTGCTGGTCCTGGCTGAAGAAAGGGCGATCATGGCGCCGCTGGTCGAGCGTCAAATGGAGCCTGCAACAACATTGCTTGCGTTGCGACGAAGTGAAGCCGAATGGCGCGGTCGCAAGGTGCGGGCAGAAGCCGTAACCAACAGATTGCAAACGGGCTTGGACGAAATCGACGATCGAATTCAAGCGGTGCGAAGCCGGTTTCGCAGCGCCGCGCTGACGGACCTGGCGCTTGCCACTGCCGAGCTGGCTGCCTTGCAACCCGCCCTGCCCGCTTTGCGCGACCGGGCCTCAAGGGCGCAGGTTCGGTCTCCGGTACGCGGCATTGTAAACCGGATTCATCGCTCTACCATTGGCGGTCTTGCCCGCAGTGGAGAGGACCTTGTTGAAATCGTGCCGCTGGACGACACATTGCTGGTTGAAGCCTATGTAAAGCCCGAGGACATTGCGTTTCTGCATTCTGGTCAGCCTGTGAAGGTCAAAATCACGGCTTATGATTTTGCACGATACGGAGCGTTGGATGGGGAAATCATCCGCATCGGAGCAGATACGGTCACTCGATCTGAGCGTAATGACGAAGAGGTCTTTGTGGTCGAGATTCGAACCAAAAGCACCATGCTTGATGGGAATGGCATAGCAGTCGAAATCATACCTGGAATGATCGCCGAAGTCGACATTCTGTCGGGTCGCAAAACAGTGCTGGACTATATTCTGCAACCGGTTGTGAAGATAAAGGATCAGGCATTGCGCGAATGAGCGATGGGGCAATTGGGGACAGACATGTCACTTCCGATACGGAAATCTCGGTGTCAGCAGCTTCAGCACGGAAGGCTCGAAAGGGTCAAACAAACATGGAGAACAACTCATCTGACCAAGTCTCGGCCGGTTGGATCTGCGACTACTTCCAACCGACATCACCCAAGAATATATACCCCGCCCCATAGATCGTCTTGATCAACCGCGGGTTCTTGGGATCTTCTCCCAGCTTGGTGCGCAACCTGGAAATCCGAACGTCCATCGCCCTGTCAAAACTGTCTCCGGCTGCGCCACCCAGGGACTCCTGCATTTGCCCTCTGCTGATCAGCCGCTTGGGGCTTTCCAGAAACAGCCGCAGGACTTCCCCCTCTGCATGGCTGAAAGGCGTTTCGTCACCTGATTCACTTTCAAGGACGTATCGGTCAAAATGTGCGGTCCAGCCGTTGAATTCCGCCGTATCCGAATGAGAGGTCTGAGTGCGAGGTGTTCTTAATCTTGCCCTGATCCGCGCCACGACTTCCGCAGGGTCAAACGGTTTTGTAATATAATCGTCTGCCCCAAGTTCCAGACCCGTAACACGGTCCTGCACCTGCGCGCGCCCCGAAATGATGATCACTGCCGCGCCTTGTTCCAACGCCAGACGATGAACCAACGCCAGCCCATCCGTATCCGGCAATGACAGGTCGACCAGACAGACATCGGGCGTCACACGGTTGAGCGCAGCCTCGAACTCTCGTGCGCGGGAAAAACTCTGCGTACGGAAACCGGCATCCTCCAGAGCGTCCGTCAGGATGCGCCGGATTTCGGGTTCGTCGTCGAGGATGGTAACCAGCGGTTGCGTCATCAGGCGGCCTCGGTTTGGATCAGGGCTGACAATTGAGCCTGCGAAAACGGTTTACGCAACACCGGGGCCAACGCAAGGGCGCGCTGGTACAACGGGTCCGAACTGGGCAGCGACGTCATAAGGATACATGGCAATCCCGGCTTCACCTGCCGCAAAATGTCCAGACCGGTACCACTTCCTTCGAGACGGATATCGGACAGGACAAGAGAAATGTCTTCAACGCTGTTAATCAACGCCAGCGCCTCATCTACCGAATTGGCCTCGATGACGGCGAAGCCCAGCTCTACCAGCATATCCCGAAACTGCCCCCGCAAATCTTCGCTGTCTTCGACCAGAAGTACCAGACCGTCTTGCACGGGCGGAGCTGGCCGATAGGGCAACCGCAAAACGACGGACGCGCCTGATACCGTGTTCTTGAGATTCAGATCGCCCCCGGCCAGCTTGACAGTGTCATACACCATGGGCAGACCAAGCCCCGACCCGTCGCTTCCCTTGGTGGTAAAGAACGGGTTCAGCGCCTTTTCCAGCGCCTCTGGAGTAAAGCCCGGGCCAGTGTCCGATACGGTGATTTCAACCCAGATTTCTCCGATGGTATGCGCGCTGATTGTAATCTGACCCGAACTGCCGCAGGCATCCCGCGCATTCAGCACTAGGTTCAGCAACGCATCCTGCACCATTCCCGGGTCCAGCATCAAAGCCCGGTCGGGCAAAGTGTTGACCACCGACAAACCGACGCCGCGCGGCAAGGAAGGCGAGGCCAATATTCTCAGGTCTTCCAACAGCGCCTTCATGTCCGTGGCCTGAGGATGTGGCGTTCGGTTCCCGGTCATATCCGCAATCCGGTTCAGCAATTGCCCACCCCGACGCGCCGTTTGCTGTGTCGCGGTAACCAGCTCATGTGCTTCATCCGACAGGTCCATTTTGTTCAGTTTGGACTGCATCCCAAGGATGATCGTCAGCAAGTTGGAGAAGTCATGGGCCAATCCACTGGTCATCTGGGCGGCCATAGCCCGCCGACGCGTTTGCTGCAAAACGACGCGCGCCTGCGTTTCTTCGGTGATATCAACCGACATTACATAGACGCCACCGGCGTCATCGGGCGTGAATGAAACGCGGATACGGCGGGAATCCTGATCCTCGGTGAACTCGAATACGGAGGTTTCTCCGTCATATGCTTTTGCCAGATGCGCTTTGACCCGCCGATACGCGGCGGCACCAAGAGCTTCGGATATGTGAAGCCCAAGAACCTCCGACGGACGTCCGGGAAGGACCGCGCTCAAACGGCGGTTGGAGTAGTCATATCGACCAGTGCTATCCAAATGCGCGATATGAGCCGGCATCATTTCGGTCATCATGCGTGTGCGGGCTTCGATTTCGGTCAGCTCGCGTTTGGCCTCTTCCAATGCCTTGATCGTGGCCGCAAGCTTTCGGTTGGTTGCAGACAGTTCTTCGGCGTGGCCGAGTAATTGTTCCGACAATTCTTCCGATCGCGCCCGCAGCAGGTTTTCTGCACGCCGGGTGCCGGTAATGTCAGTGTAAACCGCAACCCATCCGCCCTGTGGCAACGGCGCGCCTTCTATCGAGATAACCTGCCCGTTGGGCCTTACGCGTTCCATGTAATGAGGCTCGAAAGCCAAAGCCTGCTCGACGCGCAGGTTCACCATTTTTTCCACACTTTCTTCGTCACCGTATTCGCCACGGCTGGCGAGAAAATGGATGGTATCCCGAAACAAGGCTCCGCGTTCGACCAGCTCGTCCGGCAGGTCGAACATTTCCTTGAACCGACGATTGCTCAGCACCAGTTTCAGGTTGCTGTCATAGATCGAAAGCGCCTGACCGATGAGATTCAGTCCGGCAGTCGTCATCGCCTTTATGCGCTGTTCGGTGATGTCCAGGTTCGTCTTCTCCACGCCCCATGGGTACCATCAGAATTGATGCGCCGGTAGTGGAATTGATGAACGACAAAACGTCTCATGCAACTTCCATGATCTAACTGAAAAGAGCGCGAAAGCGTGCAGTAATCCTAATATCTGGAACGGGACTTCGCGCCTTCGGAAGTGATGGAGTGCAACGACAAGGTATGATCCATGTTTCGCATCCGATGGCGCAGCATCTGTCTGCCCAACCGGGCAAGATCAGCCGCAAACGCGGGGTTATCCGCAAGGTTTTCGAATTCTCCTTGTCCCTGGTGATCAAACAGGATCGGCGGCAGGTCGGCTGCAAATTCGATCAACGTGAATCGTTCGTCCCGCAATATTCCCAGACAGGAATCACTGTTGCCCGTTCCCAACCGCCGCTGCCAGAGGGTCGGTTCTTCGGGTTCCGAAAAATCCAGCTCGCTGAAGGAATAGCTGCGCCAATCACCGGGAACGTCGCCTTGCAACAAGGGCAACAAAGACCTGCCATCCATGGCGTTTGGAACAGTCTGCCCAATCCAATCAAGGATAGTCGGCGTGACATCAATCGACTCGGTAGGAACGGTCACTTTCGCGCCGGCCATGGCCTCGTTCCCCGGCAGACGTATCATCAACGGTGTGTGATAGGCCGCGTCGTACACAGTCATTTTGCCCCAGCTGTACCTGTCGCCCAGCATTTCGCCATGATCAGCCGTTATGACCAGCATGGTATCGTCGTATTGCCCACTGTCCTTGAGATACTGAACGACGCGCCCGATATGGTGATCGACCTCGGTCGCCAATCCCAGATAAACGGCGCGCAAAGTGCGGATGTTTTCATCCGTTGGCTCAACGTCAGCAAAGCCATGAACGAACTTTTCTGCCGTATAAGCGTCCAGCTTTGGTCCGAAAAACGGATGCAGTGCCTTTTCAGCGGCTTCGCTTGGCAGGCGTTTCGGCAGAGGGATTTCCGCCGGATCGTACATGTCGTTATACGGGGCAGGCGCAACCAAAGGCGGATGAGGACGGATGTAAGTCAGATGAGCAAACCATCCCTCGCCTTGATGAGGTTCAATCCCGTCCAGAAACGCATCGGTCAGGAAGGCTGTGTCGCTGTGTTCTGCCCGATACATGGCCGGGTCGTTCAGCTTGGGCGTTTGACCATCCGGTGAGACAGGCTTGTAAACATCCCAATATGTATCGAACGTATAGCCATTTTTCATTAAATATGATCGCCAGGGGTATGACTCTTCCAGGCGCATTTCGACAACTTCAAGGAACCCGTTCATCGATTGCTCGTAAGATTTGAGCACGGGATCGTTGGGATCATGGACTCGGGGATCGGCAGAGGTATCGGTGTACCCGAACAGCATCGGCATATAACCCGCCTTTCGCATTTCCGTGGCGATGTTCGGCGTGTCATGACGCAGCGGAGTACCATTTCGCACGGAACGGTGGTTCATCGCGTATTGGCCGGTCAAAATCGATGCACGGGATGGCCCACAGGGATTGGTGACAGAGAAGTGGCGCGTAAAACTTACCGCCTCGTCCATGAAAGCCCGAAGGTTCGGTAGCTGCACGTGCTCGGCCAGAGCGCCATTCAGGCAATCTGCCCTCAATTGATCGATGATGATGAACAGAACGTTCTTGGCGTGATGCATACCGACTTCTCCGAATTCCGCACCCAGGGTTCCGCAGCGGAATGTGTCCCGCTTCCGTTTTTCGCGCAACCGATTAGTCCAACAGCCCTGCGTTTTCTTTTCCGGCCTGACTTGAGTCGAGAAAAGTAACACCCCTGTTTACAGTTACGCTTGCTTCAACTCATGGTCCGGCGTGACGCCAAGGCCATCCTGTGCGGCAAAAACCACGTCAAAGGGCACAAAGTCATTGCAGGCATTGAATGTTTTACTTCACATGGCACCATGACGCAGCCAACGATCACATCAGAGCGCGACGCCAGCGGCAATCAAGTGCGCATTTCTGGTGAGTTGCTCACACAATCCCTGCAAACCGTGGAGCGTGATTTTGCTGCGGTCCAACCTTGCGGGGGCAAAGTCGTTATTGACCTGTCCGGTATAGAAGCATTGGATACGGGCGGAGCCTGGCTGGTTGCGGACCTGGGCCGGAGGTTCACGTCAAACGGTGCCACGCTGGAGTTTCAAGGTGTGAAACCCGCACATGCGACACTGATAGACACGGTGACACGCAGCTTCCCGGACAAACCCGGCAAGCTTGAGGACCCTCGTGGATTTCTGGACTGGGTCGCACATGTGGGTCAGGGCACATTCGGAGCCTGGAAGGATACCCTGTCGATTCTCGAATTTCTGGGCCTCACCCTGCACCGCTTGTTTCGGACCCTGGTCATGCCGTGGCGTCTGCGCAAAGCGGCCCTTGTCACTCATATGGAGGAAACCGGGGTCAAAGCCCTTCCCATCGTGGCCCTGATGGGTTTTCTGATCGGTGTCGTGCTGGCCTTTCAGGGTGCGACACAACTGAAACAGTTCGGGGCCGAGATCTTCGTGGTCGAACTGATTTCAATCTCGATTCTGCGAGAGCTGGGAATTTTGCTGACCGCGATTATTGTTGCCGGCCGCTCGGGTTCGGCATTCACGGCCTCGATCGGTTCGATGAAAGTACAGGAAGAGATCGACGCCATGCGGACGCTGGGCCTTGACCCGATCGAGGTTCTTGTCATTCCACGTGTTTTGGCGTTGCTGATCATGCTGCCCATTCTTGGCTTTGTCGCAGATGTTGCCGGCCTCTTCGGCGGCGCGCTGATGAGCTGGATCGATCTGGGCGTAAGCCCTGGCATGTTTGTCACCCGTTTGAAAGAAAACACCGATGTCTGGCAACTTGCGGTTGGGTTGATCAAGGCACCATTCTTTGCGCTGGTCATCGGGGTCACAGCATGCTGGCAGGCCTTGCAGGTCAAAGGGTCGGCCCAGAGTGTGGGGCAGCGTACAACCGCCTCGGTTGTGCAATCCATTTTCATGGTGATTGCAATCGACGCATTGTTTTCGATTTTCTTTTCCGAAATCGGAATCTGACATGAACGATAGCACGCAACACGAAACGGAACAGAACGCAGCGCAGCGTGACGCCGTGATCCGCGTTCGCGGTCTCAGAAACCAATTCGGAACGCAGGTGGTTCATGACGATCTGAACCTTGATGTCTGGCGCGGCGAGGTTCTGGGCATTGTTGGCGGGTCCGGAACCGGAAAATCCGTCTTGCTACGTACAATTGTGGGTCTGAACAAACCTGCTGCTGGCAGTATAGAAGTGTTGGGAGTGGATGTCCTGAACGGTCCCGAAGAGGAACGCCGCAGGATCGAACGCCACTGGGGCGTGGCCTTTCAAGACGGTGCGCTGTTTTCATCGCTGACCGTATTGCAAAACGTGATGGCCCCACTGCGAGAACATACGGGCATCAGTGAAAAACTGATGGAATCTCTGGGTGCGTTGAAGATCAGCCTTGTGGGTCTGCCCCAGCTGAGTTGCGGCAAATTTCCATCGGAGCTGTCAGGCGGCATGCGAAAGCGCGCGGCGCTTGCACGGGCACTGGCGCTTGATCCCGAAATCGTTTTTCTGGATGAACCGACTGCCGGATTAGACCCGATTGGCGCGGCTGCGTATGATGAGTTGATCGGCGAATTGCAGCAGGCACTTGGGTTGACTGTTTTCATGGTCACCCATGATCTGGACAGCCTTTACGCCATCTGTGACCGAATTGCAGTGCTTGCAGAAAAACGCGTGCTGGTTGAAGGTCCGATTGAGGATATGACCAAAGTGGATCATCCTTGGGTGCAGGAATATTTCACAGGCCCCCGCGCCCGCGCGGCGCAACAGAAGGGTCAGGACAGGTAAAGGCGATGGAAACCAGAGCAAATTACATCCTGATCGGCGCGTTCACCCTTGCGGGACTGTTGGGCGTATTCGGCTTTTTCCTGTGGTTGGCGAAATTCGAAGTGACCCGGCAATACGCTTACTACGATGTATTGTTCGATAACGTCTCGGGGCTTTCGGCGGCGGGCGGGGTGAATTTCAACGGCCTTCCTGTTGGGCAGGTGATCTCTCTGAACCTGGACGAGGACGATCCGTCCAAGGTTCGCGTGCGAATAGAAGTGGATGCAGATATTCCGATCACCGAAGAAACGATCGCCCAGCTTCAATCGCTGGGTGTTACCGGCGTCGGTTACGTTGAACTTACTGGCGGGTCGCCTACTGCCGAAAGATTGCCGCAGGACAGCGTGATCAAAAGCAAGCGCAGCACCATCCAGTCATTATTTGAAGGCGCACCAAAAGTGCTGGACGAGGCCGTTACACTTCTGGAAAGCCTGAACAAGGTCGTCGACGACAAGAACCGGCAAGCCGTGAGCAGCATTCTGGACAACCTTGCCTCTGCGACTGGCCGGCTGGACAAAACATTGACAAGCTTTGAATCCGTGGCCAGCGACATAGGCAGTGCAGCCAAGGATATTGGTGAATTTTCAAAACGTCTGGACCCTTTGATCGAAACGGCGGATACGACCCTCAAGACCGGCACGGACACGCTCAATTCGGTCAAGTCCGCGTCCGAGTCAGCCAGGGCTGCGCTGGACGAAGCGAAAACGACGATCGAAACGGCAGACCGCATCTTGCAGCAGGACGTTCGACCTTTCATCGAACGCGGGTCGCAACTGGCCGAACGGTTGACCCTCTTGTCGGACGAAGGCAGCGTCACGCTGGGGATCGTGAACGAGACCGTGTTGAACGCCAACACGACACTTGGTTCGATCACATCTGCAATGGACACGGCCAAAGGTGCGCTGTCTTCGGCGGAAACGGCCTTTGAATCGGCCAACCGCGTCATGGAAGAAGACGTGGCGCCCGTAGCGGAAGATATCCGGAAGGCGGCCAACCAGGTCACCGAAACAGTCTCGAACATCACCGGTAAGATCGATCAGATTTCAGACGATGTCCTGAGCGCTTCGAACTCTGCGTCAGAGCTGCTGGGGACAATTGACGGCATCGTTCAGACCAACCGCCGGCAGGTGTCAGACTTCTTGCGGGTGGGTCTGCCGCAATTTATTCGCTTCGTCGAAGAATCCCAACGCCTGGTAATCAGCCTCGACCGTCTGGTGGACAAGGTCGAACGTGATCCTGCGCGGTTTCTGCTGGGCACCCAAGCATCGGAGTTCCGTCAATGATCAAGCCTGCAATTGCAATTCTGACGTTTGCATTGGTCGGTGGATGTGCCGGTTTGGGCACTTTGAAACAAGCCGCGAAACCCAACGATCTGTATCTGTTGACACCCAAAAGCACATTTTCGTCGGCGTTGCCGCGAATACAGAAACAGATCGTAGTTGAAGAACCAACAGCAACCGCCGCTGTGAATACGGATCAGATCGCCATTCAGCCCACCCCGTTACAGGTTCAGTATTTGCCGCGGGCACGTTGGGTGGATCGCGCACCCCTGATCGTTCAGACGCTGTTGATCGAAAGCTTTGAGAATTCTGGCAAAGTCGCTGCCGTTGGCCGGTCAACGGTCGGTCTGCGTGCTGATTACGTGATCGCACCGGACCTGCGCGAGTTTCAGGGGATTGTTGTTGCGGACCCCGAGAACGGAGATAAAATCCGTATCGAAGTGCGCATGAACATCAAGGTCATCGATGAATACGACGACAAGATCATCGCTTCGAATTCGTTTCAGGAAAATGTCGTTGCCGCAAGCGACCAGACATCAGATCTGATCAAAGCGTTTGATTTGGCCTTGGGGCGCGCGATGCGAGATTCTGTTGAATGGAGCATTCGCAGGATCAGCACGCATGTGGCCAACAATCCCAGATCGAACCCCAGTTGAGTTAAGCCACATGTCAAAACAGTAAGCGCGGGCGCAGTTCGCCCACACCTGTTCTGGGTAAACGGTTGTTAACGGATCGGGTCTCAGAAACGAGATGCCGAAGCGCGTTCCCAATCCGCCGCGAATTCCTCGGGCACAACACCTGCCAGCAGCGCACCATCCTCCAGATAGGTGTAGAGGTCACCATAGGTTCGCTCATGCTCGTCCGCCGTGCGCCGCAAAATGTCGCGTGGATGCAGCTCGGACACTTTTTCCTTTCCCATCGCACCCAAGAGTTCGCGGAAACTTTCGAGTGTTGCGTCGTGATACCGGTGAACGCGCCGCCGCTTTTGCGGGATGTTCACAGCGCGCCCGCGCACGGGATCCTGAGTGGCGACCCCGGACGGGCAACGGTTGGTGTTGCAATGCAAGGCCTGAATGCAGCCCACCGCAAACATCATCGCCCGTGCCGCGTTGCACATATCCGCACCAAGCGCGAATTTCTCGACCATGTCGTATCCGGTCGCCACTTTGCCCGCGCAAATGATCCGGATCTTGTCGCGCAGCCCAACGCCACGCAGGCAATTGTTTGCGAAAATCAGCGCCTCGTTCAGGGGCATACCCAGACGGTTGGTGAACTCGACCGGGGCCGCGCCTGTACCCCCTTCTGATCCGTCAATGGTGATGAAGTCCGGCAAAATCCCTGTCTCGAGCATGGCCTTGCAGATCGACATGAACTCGGAAGGTTTGCCAATACACACTTTGAAGCCGACAGGTTTGCCGCCGGACATTTCGCGAAGATCTTGAACGAAGTGCATCAACCCCGAGGGCCCGTCAAAAGCGCTGTGAGTTGGGGGGGAAATCACATCCTGATGCTCGGGCACCCCGCGGATTTCGGCAATTTCGGCATCGACCTTGGCAGCGGGCAGAACGCCCCCATGCGCAGGCTTGGCACCTTGGGACAACTTGATCTCGATTGCCTTGACCACATCCTTTGTGGCCTTTTCGGCGAACTTGTCCTTGTCAAACCCGCCTTCCGGCGTTCGACATCCAAAATAGCCCGTCCCAATCTGCCAGATGATATCGCCGCCTTCGGCCAGATGGTGAGGAGACAACCCGCCTTCACCGGTATTGTGGGCGAAACCTCCATCCTTTGCCCCGCCGTTCAGCGCGCGGATGGCGTTGGCGCTCAGGGCGCCGAAGCTCATGGCCGAAACATTGAGACGCGAGGCGCTGTAAGGCTTTGTGCATTGTGGCCCGCCCAACATGACGCGATCTTCGCTTTTGTCCACGTGCTTGGGCGCAAGCGAATGATTTGCGCGGTGATATCCGACCTCGTTTATGTCGTATTGTGTTCCGAAGGCCTGCGTATCCATCTGGCCCTTGGCGCGGGAATAAACCAGGCCGCGTACGATCCGGTTATAAGGTCGGCCGCTTTCGTTGGTTTCAACGAAATACTGTCGAATTTCCGGGCTGACGAATTCAAGCATGTACCGGAAATGCCCCAAAACCGGATAGTTGTTCAGCACATTGTGCTTGGTAGTCAAAACATCATAAAGGCCGATGACCGCGTAGGGCACCAAGATGACCAAAAGCCAAAGTACGGGTGGCCAGAAGAACCCCAACAGCAACACGAACGGCAGGCAGACATAGCTCAGAAAATAGTAGATCCTGCGTACAATCATGTTCCTGTCTCCTCATGTTTCCGACCGGTGGTTGCGCGTTCCAACAGCACTCAACGTGAAACAGATTGATTTTTAATTGCAAGCTTTCGCGGGAATTTATCCGCCCAAAGACGAAAACGTGAAAGTGCGTTACGGTGGCTCAACAGTTGAACAGGGTGTCGCCAGTGGATATGCCACGCATACCAGAAGGCGACAGGCATACACTTGACAAAGACGCATTCCCAACCCCGACGCGACCGCAAGAGCCTTATGTTTCTCGCTGTCTTTGCCGGAGGGGCGCTGGGATCGGCGTTGCGCGAAGTTTTCGCGCTGGAAATCCCCGGCCTCAGTTTCCTCACGTCGACCTTCGGCATTAACGTGGCGGCCTGTTTCGTCTTGGGGTGGCTGTATTCAATACGTCACAAGGTGCACGCGCATGTTCTGCATCTGGGCGCGGTCGGATTTTGTGGTGGGTTGTCCACCTTTTCATCTTTTGTAGCTGATCTGGAACGTATTGCCGAAAGTGATCTTTGGGCCGTGCCGCTTGCTGTCGGGTTGGAAGTCGCGTTAGGCATTGGCGCTGCCCTGGTCGGAGAGAAGCTGGGCAACCATTTTCATTCCGAGAGGTCACCGTCATGAATGACCTCTATCTTCATGCGATGTTCGGACTGGGCGGAGGCCTGGGGGCGGTCCTGCGTCATTGGCTGACTTTGAAAGTGCGGCACGATTTGCCCTTTTCGACGTTGATCGTCAATGTATTGGGCAGCCTGCTGCTGGGGATCTGGATCGGCTATCTGGGCGGCCCTGTCGACATCCCCGAGGATCAAAGACGGCTGGTCTTTGGATTCTGCGGCGGGTTCACCACGTTTTCCAGCTTTGCCTATCAATCTCTTGAACTTCGGCGCGAGCGCACTCTGGTTCTGGCAGCTGGCAATATCCTGATCAGCCTGGTGCTGTGCTGGTTCGCCCTGTGGCTTGGGCTGACCTTGACGCGCTAATGGACATGAGCGGCAACATGTGACCCGGGCTTCGGAGCGCGACAAAAGAAAAGCAATGGAATTGTCGCCAAGGCAAGCAGACCCAGATTGTTGAATACGGTCAAATAGGAAATCATCTCGGCCTGCTTCATGATTTCCTGGCCCAGAATGGCAGCACCTTCAGCGCTGTCCGGCGCAAGGCCAAGCGGGCTCAGATACGCCTGGGCCGCGGGGTTGTAGGGCGTCACATTCTGGCTGAGCACCGCCGTATTGGTCTGCAACCCGCGTACAACCCAGGTGCCGACCAGCGAGATGCCAACCGACGACCCCAGTTGCCTTGTCACGTTGAACAGACCAGAAGCTTCGTCCTGCCGGCCTTTACTGATGCTCTCGAAAGCCAGTATCGACATGGGCACGAACACAAGACCCATCCCGAGGCCGCTGATGGCCCCCGGCCATGCGAGCTCCCAAAAACCGGCATTGAGATTGATGGCCCCCATCATGAAATTCCCTATTGCTGTCAGCAACAGGCCGATGCCCGCCAGCAGGCGCGGATCGAAGCGGTTTACCAGAACTGCGCCGGTCAGAACCATGGACAGCCCTGCGGTCAGGCCACGCGGAATGAACAGATGGCCGGACGCGATGACTGGGAAATCCAGCAGACTTTGAACAAGCGTCGGCAAAATCGCGATGCCCCCGAACAGAGACACGGCAAAACCCGCGATGATCAGATTGCACAAGGCAAAGTTTCGGTCTGCGAACAGACGCAGGTCCACAACCGAATTGCGAGAGGTCAACGCGTGAAAAATGAAACCAAACGCCCCGATAACTGCTGCGATCACAGCCACCTGGATGACGCGGGACGACATCCAGTCCAGTGTCTCGCCTTGATCCAGAACGAATTGAAGGCACCCGATTCCAATAGCCAGCAGAGCAAGGCCTTTCCAATCGATCTGAACCTCCTCGGTTTTGTCTTCCGGCAATTCTCCGGCCAGCAGAAGCAGCGCAAGGGCCGCCACAGGAACATTGACAAAGAAGACCATCCGCCAGGAAAAATATTCGGTCAGGATTGCACCGACCGTTGGCCCCAGTACCGGCGCCACCACGACGCCCAGACCGAAGATGGCCATTGCCTGTCCGCGCTTTTCCCGCGGGAAGGCATCAAATAGAATGGACTGGGACAAAGGGATCAGGAAAGCGCCGAACATGCCCTGAGCCAGCCGAAAGGCAACGATGACCTCAAGGCTCCAGGACATGCCGCACATCACCGACATGACGGCAAAACCAGTCACCGCCGTCAGGATCAACCGTCGTCGGCCCACGCGTCGGGCGACGAACCCTGTCAACGGCATGATGACCACCGCGGAAACGATATAGCTGGTCAGAATCCATGTCGCCTGATCGGTCGTCGCCCCGAATGCGGCCTGGATATGCGGCAACGCCACATTGACAATCGTACTGTCCAGGACTTCCAGAATGGCGCTGAGAACAACGGCGATCACGATCACCATGTTCACATGGCCGGACGCCACAGGGGTCATTTGTCGTCCACCGGACCTGTTGTATCTACGACAACTTTGCTGCTGCCTCCGACACGCAAGGGCGCATCGGTCGGGTCAAGCGCGATCCGAACCGGAAATCGCCGGGTGACCTTGACCCAATTCCCGCTCGCGTTTTCCGAGGGCAACAAGGAAAACGTGTCCCCAGACCCTCGCCCGATTGACGCCACCTTACCTGTAAGCGTCGTTCCGGGGAGCATATCGACACGTATTGTGACCGGCTGCCCCGGACGAATGCGCGCCAATGCGGTCTCTTTGAAGTTCGCGTCCACCCACCAATCGGACGATTCGACAATCGAGAATTGCGGGGCATTGGCGGACACCGAGGATCCTGGTCGAAGAGTCAGATTGGCGATCCATCCGTCGGCCGCAGCATGGATCTTGGTCCAGGCAAGGTTGGTTTGCGCAATTTCAAGTTGTGCCCGCGCAGACAGGATATCATCCTGTTTTGCCTGCAACCCGCTTTTCAGTGCCAAAAGGCCGGATTGGCTGGTCGTCAACCTTGCAGAGGCTTGGGCGAAATCCGATGCCGTCTGATCCAGCGATGCCTGCGCGATATCGCCTGATGCGAACAGGGCTTTTGCACGTTCAAAACTCTTCAATGCAGTATCGTAGGCCGATTGGGCGCTGTCCACCGAAGCCTCTGCCGCCGCAATCTGTGTGGAATAGGATTTGGCCTGTTGTATCGCACTATCCAGATTGGCTTTGGCTGCATCCACAGAAGCCTTGAATTGAGTGTCGTCGATCGTGAAAAGCAGATCGCCGTTTTTCACGGGCTGGTCTTCGATCACATGTACATCGGCCACCTGCCCTGTCACCTGTGCAGCGACATAGATGATGTTCGCGCCCAGATATGCATCCTGAGTGGACGGGTAGCGCTCTTCGTGCCTCCAGAACAGAACAAGACCGACTGCAATTGCTGCAAGTATCAAAGCCACGGCTGCGATTTTGAGTGGCTTCATTCTCATATCCCTTTCTGCACGCGCCCCATGCGCATCACATCACATGCATGTGCATTCGAATTGCCAGATTGCCCAGCACCCAGACCGTTCCAAAAATCATGATCAACAGAACCATCGTGGAAAACAGAACCAGATGCAGGTCTTCGCGGCTGCTGCGCCGGCGATCGATGTGCAGGAAATAAACAAGTTGCAGAACAAGTTGGGCCAGACCCAGCAATCCAATTGTCAGGTAAACACCGGGGGTTTCGATCCCAAACAGATGGGCCACGCCGAAGGTCGCAAAAGTCAACAGCAGCGAACCACCGTATCCGATCACATAGCGCCGACGCTCGCGACGGTGCATTTCAGAGCGCTTATCCATAGGTCAGGCCTCCGAAATAAACGATGGTGATGATCCCGATCCAGATCAGGTCCAGAAAATGCCAGAACAGGGCCAACCGAACCACGCGCGAGATAATGACGTCCGTCATCCCTTTCACGCGCAACTGGATACCCAGAACGATCAGCCACAAGCACCCAGCGGCGACGTGCAAGCCATGCAGCGGAACAAGTCCGAAGAAAGCCGACAAGAAACCGCTGCGCTGCGGAATGCCACCTTGTTCCGCCATGGCCATGAAATCACGCACCTCTAGCACTAGGAAGCTGATGCCCAGAAAAAGCGTGACGCCAAACCACAAGACAATGCGAGCGCGCGGCAGATTGTATTTCAGCGCCAGCATGGCAAGGCCAACCGTCAGACTGCTTGTCAACAGGATGAGCGTCTGCGCAAAGACGCTTTTGAGATCAAACAGCTCGTGCGGGCCGGGACCACCTGCCTGTGCATCGATCATCGTGATGTAAATCGCAAACATCAGGCCGAAATAGACCAGGTCGCTCATCAAAAAGACCCAGAACCCGAAGGTGACGACCTCGGTCGCCTTGTCAGCACTCGCGTGACGTTCCCCCAGGTTGATACCCGGATAGCTGTGGGTGGGCGCGCGCTTCATGTCACCGCCTCCAGATCGGGGCGGGCGAGGCCGCGATTTTCCGAAGACGTCTCGAAATCGCGATCCACCGCCTTTTCACCGTGAACCAATGCAAGCCAGGCTTCGTGATCCTTGCGCACTTCTTCCGCCGGTATGGTCAGCTCGGTACTGTCGTCGAACGTCCAGACGATCACCGCCAGGATCATCAGAACCGTCATCAATGCAGCCAACCACCAGATCCACCAGACCAGCGCGAACATCCAGATACCACTCATGACACACAGAACGAACCCAATGCCTGTATTGCGCGGCAAATCGATATCTTCATAGGCGTCGGGCGTTGGGTAGGCTGCCCCCTTTTCCTTTGCTGCCGCAAAATCATCCCGGTCCGTAACGGTTGGGATGATCGCAAAGTTGTACGGCGGCGGCGGCGACGGAACAGACCATTCTAACGTCCGTCCATCCCATGGATCTCCAACGGGAACGCGGGTCTTTTCGCGGTCACGGATGCTGACCCAAAGTTGGATCAGAACCGAGAACAACGCGCAGGTAATCACCAGCGCCCCGACGATCGCCACCATCATGAAGGGATGGAAAGATGGGTCATCATAGCTGAAAGAACGGCGCGGCATCCCCATCAGCCCGACGAAGTAAAGCGGCATGAAGGTCAACAAAAATCCTATGGTCCAGAGGGCAACCGTGACGCGGCCCCAGAACTCGTTCAGGCGAAAGCCGAAAGCCTTGGGGAACCAGTAGTTATAGGCGGCCAAAAGTCCAAACAGCACACCCGGCAACAGTACGTTGTGGAAGTGGGCCACCAGGAACAGCGTATTGTGTACCTGATAATCCACGGTCGGATTGGCCAGGATCACCCCGCTCAGGCCACCAATCACGAACAACATCAAAAATGCCAAACCATACAGCATCGGCACCGAGAACCGGATGCGCCCCCGCCACAAAGTCGCCATCCAGTCATAGACTTTTACACCGGTGGGAATGGCGATCAGCATGGTTGCGATACCAAAAACGGCGTTGATCAGGGCGCTCTGCCCCATGGTGAAGAAGTGGTGCAGCCAGACGGTAAACGACAGAACCGCGATCGACATCGTGGCGATGACGAGCGAGTTGTAGCCATAGAGCCTCTTGGCCGAAAAAGTCGCAAAAACTTCGGAGTAGATGCCGTAGGCAGGCAGAACCAGCAGGTAAACCTCGGGGTGGCCGAACAGCCAGAACAGATTGGCATAGTTCATCATGTTGCCGCCGAGGTCATTGGTGAAAAAGTGGAAGTCCAAATAGCGGTCCGCGGCCAGCAAAAGCGCCGCGACGCCCAGCGGCGGCATGGCAAAGACGATCAGGATCGAACTGCAAATGATGGTCCAGCAATACATCGGCAGCCGCATGAAGGTCATGCCCGGCGCGCGCATCTTGTAGATCGTCACGGCAAAATTGATACCGGTAAGCGTCGTGCCGATACCCGATACAACGATCGCCCAGATCCAGTAGTCCGGCCCAACGCCCGGACTGAAGGCGGCCCCGGTATACGGCGGGTAGGCCGTCCAGCCACCGGTCGAGAACCGCCCCACGACCAGCGAAACCATAAGCATCATACCGGAAGACACCGTCAGGCCCAGACTGATCTGGTTCAAGCGAGGGAACGCCACATCCCGCGCCCCGATCATCAGCGGGACGACATAGTTCGCGATACCAAAGACAAAAGGCACCGCGACAAAGAAAATCATGATCGTGCCATGGGTGCTGAACAGCTCGGCGAAATGTTCGGCTTCCAGGAACCCGTCGCCCGGGCCCGCGGCTTGCTGCGCGCGCATGACAACGCCTTCCAACACGCCGCGCGCCAGCATGACGATGGCAAAGACGACATACATGATCCCTATCTTCTTGTGATCAACACTGGTCAGCCAATCGCGCCAGAGGGGCGTCCACAACCGAAACCAGCTGAGCAGGCTGACCACGACGACAACGCCAACCAAGACGATTGCGGCCGCGGCGTTGGCAACGATCTCATTCGCGTTCGGGTTCTGGATCAACCCTGTGATCGGAAGCGCATCCCAGTCGAGGCGGCCGAGGAATCCTGAATAGGACGGCGTCATTGCTGCACCACCTGCCCGAAGGATGCCGTTCCCGGCTGTTGATCAACCGGCAGCGCTTTGCCGCTGTGATAGCGGTGCAGGATCGTTTGAAACAAATCTTGTTCCATCGTGAAGTACAGCGCGTCCTTTGGCATTTTGTCGGTGCCCAGCGCCGCCTGCACCTCATCCCTGTCTGTCCGCATCGCGAGCATCTGATACGTTTCCGGGTCCAGTCGGATACCATTTTCGCGCACTTTCTGGGCCCAGCTTTCAAATTCATCACTGTTCATGGCAACGGTACGAAATTTCTGTTTGGTAAAACCCCGCCCGTTGTACTGCGTGTTCTCGCCTTGCATGACCTCGGGGACGTCCGCGACCAGATGCAGTTGGGTGGTCATTCCCGGCATCGCGTAAATCTGGCCCGCCAGCGCAGGGATCATGAAGGATTGCATGACGGTATCGGTGGTCAGCGTCATAGCCACTTGCTTTTTGGTGGGAATGCCGAACTCGCCCACACTGGCAATACCAAGATCGGGATAGATGAACAGCCACTTCCAATCCAGCCCGACAACCTGCACGCGCAAGGCCGGATCTTCACCAAACGCCGACGCGTATGGATCAAGCCGATGGGTGGCCTTCCAAAGGTAGAACGACAGGAGCGCCACAATCACAACGGGCACACCCCACATGAGGAATTCCAGTTTCGCGGAAAAATCCCAATCCGGTCGGTAAGCTGCGTGACTGTTCCTTCTGCGGCGATAACGAAACGCGATCAACGGTACCAGTATCAGCACAGGGATAACAGCCACCATGATCAAAGCGGTCGCCCGCAGCAGATGCGTTTTCTGGATGGCGGCAATGGGTCCTTGCGGATCCATGAAACTGTCGCTGGCGGAAACCATGTGCGGCATCGACACAAACAGGATCACCGCCATCGCAAGCAAAGGGATTGGATTGGGCGTTTTTACATGTGCCATGACTGACTGCCCCTTCCTCAAACAAAATATCATTCGACTATCGACAAGTGCGTGAATTTTCTCAAGAGTTTTTCAAACCACCAATTGCCCAAGTCTATCCCGATTCAACTTCGGGTAAATGGGCCCAAGCCATTGCGGCATCTTCCCGTTGACTTGCAATCCCAACCGGGACAGACAAAATGACGATGCGTATTCTGGTATTCTCTTTCGGGTTCATCCTGCTCTTTCAGCCCTTGTTGGCACAGGATCGTGCGGCGATCGAACGCCAGTTTCAGTCGTGGTTGCAAGAAACCATTTGGCCTCGGGCAAAGGCCAAAGGTGTGACACGCGAGACGATGCAAGCAGCCCTTTCCGGCGTGACCCTTGACTGGAAATTGCCTGATCTGGTGCCTCCGGGAAGCGCGCGCAATACGCCCAAGGTCCAGAAGCAGGCCGAGTTTGGCTCACCCGGTCGCTATTTCAATCCGGGGTCGGTACAAGGCGCAACATCGGCAGGACGGAAAATGGCACGGCGCCATGCCGCAACTCTGGCGGCGGTCGAAGCTGAAACCGGCGTTCCTGCCCGCATTATTCTGGCGATCTGGGGAAGAGAGAGCGGATACGGACAGGTTCCGATCCGACATGATGCTTTCCGGGTACTGTCGACCAAGGCTTTCATGAGCACCCGGGCAGACTATTTCACAGCCGAGCTTGTTGCCGCGCTGCAAATCGCAGAAGCAGGGCACCAGCCCGCCCGGCAAATGAAAAGCAGTTGGGCTGGCGCTTTGGGTCAGCCTCAGTTCATGCCGTCCAACTATTTGTCCTATGCTGCCGACGGCAACGGCGACGGAGCGGCTGATATTTGGGGGTCACCCGAAGATACGATTGCGTCAATCGGAAACTACCTCATGAAACACGGCTGGGTCACCGCACGGGACTGGGGGTTCGAGGTTGTCGTACCCCAAAATGTCTCTTGCGCTTTGGAAGGCCCCGATCAGGGGCGACCTATTCAGGACTGGGTTGAGATGGGGATACGTCGCGTCTCGGGCAAACCCTTTCCAGCCCATGAGCTGCGTGGTGACGGGTACTTGATGATGCCCGCAGGACGACATGGTCCGGCATTTCTGGTCACGCCAAACTTCTACGTTCTGAAGGAATACAACAAAAGCGACCTGTATGCCTTGTTTGTCGGCCACGTTGGCGACCGTATTCAATACGGTATCGGAGATTTCAATGGCGCTTGGGGAAAGGTCGGCGGGCTGTACAGATCTGATATCGCCAAGATGCAGCAGGCGTTGGAACAGAAAGGGCATGATGTCGGAGGGGTCGATGGACTGCCGGGGTTCAAAACGCGTCGTTCGATAGGTCGGTGGCAAGAGACCCTGGGCATCGAACAGACCTGCTTTCCGGATGCGCTGATGAAAACAAGCCTGGCCCCGTGAGGCAAACCAAGTTGTTCAGCCGACTCTGACACCCGGCCGGCTCATCGATCCAATGTGCAACAATCAGGCGCTTCCAGAACCTATCAACGGAACCTCGTAACAATTGTTGCCCATTCGAAAACAAACTCTAAAAGGGAAAATCAAAAACTCGGATGCGTTGAACAAGGCGGTCAGCCGCCCTTGTGGAAGTAAGAAACTCTGTCCGTCTGCACCCTTTGACGCGGTATGTCCTTCAGACCCCGTGCTTCCGAAAATGAGGGTTGTGGGCTGCTTTGGGCGGGTCGCGGTTTCCGGTTGGGAAAACCACGCAAAAATAACACGATACGCGGTGCGGCAACACAGTCGGGTCGGTTCGGGGGACCTCGTGATCTGCAAGATACGCCGCGAAGAACAAGCCTATGAATTTTTCGTGATGGACCAATGCGATATATCCCGCTCTTCACCGTGCAGTCAGCCAATGATCCAAGCACATGGTGCGCAAATTAAGTATGGATACCGCATCAGAGCGGACTTTTGACTCCTCCCTGGCAAGGTGGCACGATTTGACTGATAGCAGCCTGATCCATCAGGCATCATTGATTGACAGGGCATTGCGGCCTATGAGGACATTCCGGACATTTCCTGCTCTGCTGGCAAAACTTGATAATTGAGAGGCACCATGACACGCAAAGTTACCAAAGCGGTTTTTCCTGTAGCGGGCATGGGAACGCGTTTTTTGCCAGCGACAAAATCCGTTCCAAAAGAAATCATGACGCTGGTGGATCGTCCATTGGTGCAATACGCAATTGACGAAGCCCGTGCAGCCGGGATCAAGGAATTCATTTTTGTAACGTCACGCGGGAAATCCGCGCTGGAAGACTATTTCGACCACAACCTGGTGCTGGAGCAGGAGCTGAAAGCCAAAGGCAAAAACAAACTTCTGGACGTGCTGAACAAAACGAATATGGAAAGCGGCGCGATCGCTTATATCCGCCAGCACAAAGCACTGGGGCTTGGACACGCGGTCTGGTGCGCCCGGCGGCTGATCGGCGATGAACCATTTGCCGTCATGCTGCCTGACGACGTCATCGCCGCCGACAAACCCTGTCTGCAACAGATGATCGAGGCCTACGAAGACACCGGTGGCAACATGGTCGCGGCGATGGAAGTTCCGAAGGAAAAGACCAGCTCTTACGGCGTGCTCGATGTTGGCGACAATATCGGGTCCGTCGTCCCCACCCGAGGCATGGTTGAAAAGCCTGACCCATCAGAAGCGCCATCCAATTTGGCAGTCATCGGCCGGTACGTGCTTCGGCCGTCCGTTTTGAACAACCTCAACGCAAAAAAAACCGGAAGCGGCGGCGAAATCCAGCTGACCGACGCCATCGCCCAGGACATTGCCGCCGGAGTGCCGGCCTACGGCTATAAATTCGATGGTCAGCGTTTTGATTGCGGTTCAAAATCAGGCTTTTTGCAAGCCACCGTTGCTTTTGCTCTTGCCCGCGAAGACCTGCGCGATGATCTGAGCCAATATCTGAATGACATTGTCGCCACGGGGAAAGCTGCTCAGTAGTCACAGATTTTTTTACTTGACCAAAAACATGGCAATACTGTCAGTCACCCGCTATTCGAAGGCACGTGCATGACCAATACAGTCTACCCCGTCATTCTTTGCGGTGGTTCGGGAACACGTTTGTGGCCCCTGTCGCGCAAAAGCTATCCCAAGCAATTCGTTCCTCTGGTCGGTGAAACAAGCCTGTTGCAGAATTGCGCGGAACGGATGCTCGGCCCTTCTCAGGCCCCGTATGCAAAGCCACTTGTTCTGACCAACGAGGCTTTTCGCTTTATTGTCCCGGAACAATTGATGGCCGTCGGAATTGACCCCGGCCCAATTCTGATCGAGCCCGAAGGTCGAAACACCGCCCCCGCTGTTCTTGCTGCAGCCTTGTATCTGACGGCGCGGGATCCGGATGGCATCATGCTGGTGGCGCCGTCTGATCACGTGGTTCCGGACATGGACGCCTTTCATCAAGCCGTCGCCGAAGGCGTACGGGCAATAAGTGAACGGCGCGATCTGGTAACTTTCGGCATCACTCCAACGCACCCGGAAACCGGATACGGCTATCTCAAACTCCGCCATCCGCCGGATACGTCCCAAGAAGCTGTCCCATTGGATCGTTTTGTGGAAAAACCTGACCGGAAAACGGCCGAGGCTATGCTGTCGGATGGCAGCTATCTTTGGAACTCGGGGATCTTCCTGTTTGCAGTTCGCGATATCCTTGCAGCTTTTGAACAGCACGCGAGCGAACTGATCCCACCGGTTCAAAAGGCCGTAGCCGAGGCAAAAACGGATTTGGGATTTCTTCGACTGGACCCGGCGGCATGGGCAGGTGTGGAAGACATTTCGATAGACTATGCAGTGATGGAAAAGGCCCTGAACCTGAGCGTGGTGCCTTATTCCGCTGGCTGGTCCGATGTCGGAAGCTGGACCGCGGTCCAAGAGCTGTCGAACCCCGATGAAGACGGTGTGGCGACCAACGGAGAAGTAACAGCAATCGACTGCCGCAATGCACTGATACGGTCCGAGTCTCCGGCACAGGAAGTCGTGGCAATGGGTTTGGAAAACGTAATTGCCATTGCGATGCCCGATGCGGTTCTGGTCGCGAGCATGGACAAGGCCCAGGACGTGAAACAGGCCGTTGCAGCGCTGAAGGCCAAGGGGGCGAAGCAGGCAGAATCCCTGCCGGTGGATCATCGTCCGTGGGGCTGGTTCGAAAGCCTTGTGATCGGAGACAGGTTTCAGGTCAAACGCATCCATGTGCATCCCGGTGCGTCGCTCAGCCTGCAATCTCACCATCATCGTTCCGAGCATTGGATCGTGGTTGAAGGCACGGCCAAGGTCACTATCGATGATCAGGAGCGTTTGGTAACCGAAAACCAATCCGTCTATATCCCACTGGGAGCGACACACCGAATGGAAAACCCCGGGAAAGTTCCCATGGTTTTGATCGAAGTTCAGACTGGCACCTATCTGGGTGAAGACGACATCATCCGATACGACGACATCTACGCCCGAGATTGATTCCCGGGCATTGCTCTGCACGGGAACGCCTATCGGCGGGTTCTCCGCAGACATCAGAATCTTACCAAAATCTTCCCTGGGCGGTCGGCCCGGTCAGACAGGATTGACGCGCTTTGCGGCAGGGTAGCGCGCAACCGAAGCTTCGGACCGACGCCACAGGAGGAACCCCCGTGTCACAAACATCCCCCCGATTGAACCTGCCTTTGCTGCAACCGGCACAAGCGCAAAAACACGTTACCCACAACGAAGCCCTGAGACAGCTCGATCTGGTCGTGCAACTCTCGGTACGGTCCACAGATTCCGGGACACCTCCAGTTGTCCCCGAGCAAGGCGATGTTCATGCCCTTGGAGCCAACCCGACCGGGGACTGGACAGGACATGCCGGTGAACTTGCCGCCTGGCTGGACAACGCCTGGCATTTTGTGACCCCCGACATTGGCTGGCGCGCCTGGGATGAAGCGGCCGGAGATCTGAAATACTGGACAGGAACAGCCTGGGCCCCCCTTCCAGTCAGCACGCAGAACCTGGACGGAGTCGGGGTCGCGACCAATTCAGACAGTACGAACCGTTTATCCGTTCGCAGCCCGGCGACCTTGCTGAGCCACGAAGGCGGCGGGCATCAGCTGAAGATCAACAAAGCCAGCACAGGTGATACCGCGTCGCTGTTGTTCCAATCGAACTGGACGGGTCACGCGGAAATGGGACTGTCTGGCACAACCGGATTTTCCATCAAAGTATCTCCTGACGGCGGCAATTGGACTGAAGCGATGACCTTTGATCCCGTAGCCGGAACCGTGTCGGGGGCAGCTGTTCAGGCGGACGCCAGCGACACGACTTCGGGCCGACTGATGCGCGCCGACTACGGATACGGCCCTGGAAACCTTCTTGGAACAGTGGCGGAAAACGCAGGTGTTCCGACCGGCGCTGTCATTGAGCGCGGCAGCAATGCCAACGGAGATTATGTGCGGTTTGCCGACGGCACTCAGATCTGTACGGCCACTCTTGCGCCCGTGGCCTGCACGACTGCTGAGGGTGCTCTTTTCAAAAACGGCCCAATAACCTGGGATTTTCCGGCTGACTTTTCGACGCCCCCGAACCTGAACGGTACCGGAGGTATTGCAACCCGTTTTACCGGGTTTGATACACCTTCGTCGTCCCAATCGACATTCATTGTCTTCTCGGCGATCTCGGATGCGGCAGCCTTGGCGCCATCCGTCACGGCCATTGGTCGCTGGTTCTGACAGGCAGGGCCGCCTGGATACCGGAATCAGGCGGCCAATCCGACAGCAGATCGGTTGCGACCCGTTCCGCGTTTACCCGCGCCACCAGATTTGCAGCCCTTCATCACACCGGCAAAAGCAGGATGGTTGGTGGAGCGCCCGCTCACGGAACGCAGCAAACAACTTGTAAGAAAAAGTTTGCACCGACCAAACATGCACGCCTCCCCGACTGACGTCTCGTACCAAGTCAAAGCCGAAGACAATAGTCGTTTACAATCAATCAGAATCGGTAGGTCGCCCCGATCACCGGCCCGGACTGATGGAACTCGAAATCATTGCCGCCAATCTCATGGTCGAAGGCGATATAGCGATATCCGCCACGGATCACCCATCTGTCATTGATAGCATAATCTGCCGTCAACAGAACCTGCCACGTTTCGCTGTCACTGCGGAAGCCGCCATAATCAACGAACCCGGTTCCCGTCCATTTGTCGGAAAAAACGTAACGTATTCTTGCGCCAATGACCGGGTCTACCCAATCGTCGTCCACAACGGTCGTGCGCCCAGGTGCCGAACCGGACGTTAGTGTGAAATTGGTTTCGGTGCTGAACCATCTGAAACCACCGGCAATGTCCAGTTGAACGGAAGGATCTTCATAGACCCGATAGGCCACGTACCCACTTAGGAACTGGGTGGTGAATGATGTATCGAGAGTGGATCCAGACGGACCGGCACCACTGTTGCTGAAGGATAAATTTGTATAATTGTAGTCAGCCAGCAGGCTCCAACGCCCATTGGATGCCGCAAACGCGCCCATAAAGGCGAAATCCAGGTTGCTCAGAGCGTCAGAAAAACTCAACGTGCCGTCCAATGTTCCTGACGGGGTTTCGATAGAAGTTTCCGTTTCAGGCATGAAAAGGTAAATCGTCGCTTCATGGGACCAATCGCTTTGCTGCGCGGAAGCGGTTGTGCCAAACGCCGCAACCAAGGCCAAACCCGTGCCTTTTATTGCCAGTTCTGTTTTCATCTCGTCCCTCCAATGTTTCAGATGTAATTCAGCTTTTTGGTGATCCAGAACAGGATTTCCGCCAACACACCGATTGCGCCCGCCTTGTCCGTAACCACCAGCGCAGTGCCGGAAGTCCCGAATGGAAAATCTTCGATATTGATCTGGTCCGGAACTTCGATTAGCACCGGATAGCTGGACACGCCAGCCAGATCGCGCAGTGAAGGAAGGCCCGTGCGCGAGTCAACAACGCCCTCTGCCGTTCCTACGGGCAACGATATGACGGTCCCTGGTAATTCGCCGCCCGGCTGGATTCGCAGCGCAAGGCGGATCTGGTCGCCGACGGAAACGTTCATGCGACTTGATTGGGGCAAACTTGCGATCAGATGGCGGTCATCGGGGACAACAAAAGAGATCGCCCCCTGTGCGATAGATACACGATTTCCGGGACGCAGAGAAACGGCGGTGACAAAGCCGTCTTCCGGCGCGCGCACGACTGTTTGTTCCAGCTTCCAAAGCGCCTGCGCCAAAGCCTGCTCAGCCTCGACCACGCCGGCATCAATACCGTCGATCTTGGCGGCAATCCGCCGCTCCAGACCGGCTTTGCGCGCCTCGGCCGCGCGCAGGCTTGCGGACAATTGATCGATGGCAGACACAGCTTCCTGCAACTGGAAGGTCGTCGATGCCCCCCGCTTCTCAAGATCGACAATGTCGTCACGGCGCTGGACGCCAAAGGTCAATTGCGCGGTGAGGGATTCAATGTCGGCTTCCGCCGCTGCCAGATCGGACTGTAACTGATCTGCCGCAGAACGCGCAGTTTCAAGACTGGCTGTCAGCCGGGCGACTTCGATCCGAAAGGGTGTATCGTCAATCCGGAACAGCGGATCCCCTTTCGCAACCCGCTCATTGGGGCGAACCGCAACGTCAACAACAGTACCTGACACATTGGGGGCAATGTTGGTGGCAACGCCTTGCACCGAAACAGGCCCTGTCGGTGTGGTGTGGTTGAGGGCACCGATTACAACCAGAGCAATGATTGCGGCACCCCCATAGACGACAGATTTCCAGAACCGGTTCCATGGAAGCAGCCCCAGCTTGGAAAACACCACCCAGATCACTCCGAAATAGAGACCTAAGACAATAAGCATATGTTTACTCCATTGCGCAGAGCTGCTGATACCAGCGGGGCGCAAGATTGGTTTCGGATGCGGCCAAGAAGTACGCCAACGCTTGCCCTATTTGCGTGTCGATTTCGCGGCCGCGCATTTCTGTTGACGCGCGCGGCCTTGTTTCATTGTTGCGCCGAAGATCGTTTGACCATGAAAGCCTCGACTGCCTGTTGCGTTTCCGGCCGCAGGTTTTCAATTCCTTCATACGGCATTCCTGTGGCCGGGCCTGTATCGGGGAACAGCTCTTTTCTCGCCATGTGGCGTCCCAGTATGCGGACGAACTCCTGCCCGCCCCAAGCACCAACTTCGGTCGAAACCGGGTATTTTTCGTGGGTGTCGCGCATCACATCAAAGAAATCTGCAATGATCGCGTTTTGACCCGGCCCGGGAAGGTTGAGCTTCAGCTTGTCCTTGACGACCGCCTTTGGGGTACTCACCGAATAGATGATCACGTGATCACGCCGACCTTTGCTTTCATCTTGAAACAGGATCGAGGCAGATTGATCCACGCCATCAATCAACCGGTCTCGGGGAATATGCTGAACCGCGCCGCCGAAACGAGCCAGCGTCGTATAAAGATCAGACACATGAATAATGTTGTTGATCATGCTGTCTGGTTCAATCAGACCCGGCCACCTTATGAAAGCGTCCACGCGAACCCCGCCTTCGGTCGTATCGCCTTTGCCTCCGCGAAAGACCATTGGCGTAAAACCGGATGCCGGTGAATACTTGGTGAAATGGCCGTTGTCGCCCATCAACACGACAATCGTCTTATCTGTCACGCCAAGCTCGTCCATGCGCGTGAAGATTTCGCCCAAATACGTATCCAGCTCTTGCAGTTTGTCGGCGTACAGACCTCCATTGACGCTTTCCGGCCCGTCACGCCCGGCCCGCGTGTTGTCCAGCGGGATCATCGGCCAATACTGTAGGAAGAAAGGCTCAGTACCGCCGGCCAAGCGTTCCAGTTCACTCAGGGTTTTGTCCTGAAAAGCTTGGTTCATCTCATCATATTTGGCTGCGTTCCAACGCTCACCCGGCTCCATTCGGATCTCACGAACAGGTCCGCCGGCATTTCCTTCGATCACCGTGGCCATGGCCGATGCATCGGGGCGGAACCAGTCGTCGATCGTGTAATCGTCGACGAAATCTGCGATACCAACAGAAACCTGCTCGCGGATTGCATCGTCATTGAAAATCGTCAGCTGACCCTGTTGATGAACGGCGTGCTGCGCATAGTCGAACCCCTGGTTCATTGCCCAGCTCTCGGCAATGTCACCCATGTGCCACTTCCCGACATGCGAGGTTGCATATCCTTCGGCCTTCAGAACCTCGGCAAGCGTCACTTCCTCTCCGGGCAGACCGAAACCGGCGATGTCGACGGTCGTATCACCCATTCCGATCCGAACCGGCAGACGACCGGTCGTCTGGGCCACACGTGTCGGGGTGCAGGATGGCTCTGTATACATGCGCACCATGCGCATCGCTTCGTCAGAAAAATCGTTGATGTTTGGGGTACTGATGCCGCGTACCGCGTTCAATTCTGGGATACCCATATCCCCAAAACCGATGTCATCGACCAGAATACTGATGATGTTCGGGGGGTTGCCACCGTTCTCGTCTCGAAATGCCGCGAGAGCCTGATCAACGGCTGTATCGTCCTGTTCCCAGGCATCCTTGTTCTGGGCCTGAAGGATATAAAACTCGGAATCATGCGCAATGGGTGCATCCTGCGCGTAGGCAGGTGCGCTGATCGCCAGAGAACCCAGCAAAAACAACTTGAGATCCATTTCTTTAGGTTTCCTTTTTCCTTGGGTTTTCTTCTCGCTCCAGACCCTGTGCGATAAGATCGTGGGCGACACTGGAAAGTGTCTGACCGGTTAAATCCGCAAGACGCGTAAGCCTGTGACGCTGTGAGGGTGTAAGAAGGGTCACGATCCGTTCCGACCGCACTTCTGCTTTCGGAAGCGGAGGGCGACCACGTTTGGGCGCGGCAAGCGGATCGGGCAATTTCATTTGAACATATTCCTATGTTTCGACTAAGCTTTTCATGCAAACTACAGGGGAGATATTTTGCACCGCATCAAAAAATCGACAAAACTAGACTTGGCCCCGCCCGAAGCGCCCCGGTTTTTTGCGGCCACTTTCCGTGATCCGAACCAGATCGCCGCAATATCCAAATGGGATATGGATTTCCGTCAGATCGAAGACGGCGAAATGCAGGCTGATTTCAAGGTTAGATCCGGCCCGCTTATTTCCGTTATGAAGTTTGGTTTCTCGCGGCGTGTGCACCAGATCGGCGCGTCTCCGAAGGGGCACATCACATTTGGCATCCCTACCCATTCAAGACTGACGGACTGGAACGGTACCAGCATCGAAACGCCACCGTTTCTGTCCTTCGGCAGCGGCGATGAGTTCGACTGTATCAGCGACAGCGGGTTCGGCGGATATACGATGACCGTTGAAACTGAGAATGCGATGAAAATAGGCGAGAAGCTGGGGATCGCAGTTTCTGATACGGAATTCCGGGCATTTTTGTTACCTGCAACGCCACCTGATCGCTCGGCTGCGCTTTTGAACGACATTCAGACTTTGTTGGCGAACCCAAATTCGTCAGAACAGGGCGAAACCCATTTGATCGAAGAGATACTGCGGATCGCTTTGGGGGGCGGGGCGGGTCGCAGGGAACCGCGGATAAACCGAAAAGCCCTGGCACTTGCTGCGGCCATTGATCGGATGACGGCGACCCCGGACGAAAACGTCCCCATCAGCGAGATCTGCGGGGATATCAGTGTGTCATTGCGCACATTGGAACGCGCGTTCAACGAAAAATTCGGTATCGGCCCAAAGGCCTATTACACAAGGCTCCGCCTTAACAGGGTTCGCAGCCTGCTTGCAGAACAAGGCAAAGATCTGTCAATTTCTGACGCCGCAAACCGATATGGCTTTTGGCATATCGGGCAGTTCTCACAAGATTACAAAAAGTGTTTCGGCGAATTGCCATCGGCCACTGTCGATTGAAAACACTTGGCTTTGTGCTGTTTGTGACCATGGCCTTTCATGGAAGCAAAATCGAAACCGCGCAAAAGCTCAGCAGGTCAGGCTCGGGCCGGATTCCATTTCATGCACATGCGCCGTCATGATCCACAAAATCTTGCTCAACTCTCGCGACTTCGCCGCGGTTCAAAAACCGCTTATGCGTTCTATCAGCCAGTACATTGACACTGAGCCGATCCCATACGCGGTCAAGACCGTGGCATGTTTGCCAACCGGAAACGCGATCAGCCGCCAGGTCGCCATCAAAAGAGCCAAGGCAGCAATAAAACTCAGCTGCCCGGCTTCGACACCGAGGTTGAAGGCCAGCAATGCCGCGGGAATATCGTTAGGGGGCAACCCGATATCAGCCAAGGCCCCTGCAAAACCTAGGCCGTGCAAAAGCCCGAACCCGAAGCAAACGATCCAGGGTTTCTGTTTTGAAAGCCGGAACCGTCCTTCGCCACCTTTGACGATCTCCATCGCCAGAAAAACGATGGACAATGCGATAACGGCCTCGACTGGTGGTCCGGGAACATTCAAAACGCCCATCGTTGCCAGCGCCAAGGTTATTGAATGCGCAAGTGTGAACGCTGTTACGGCTCCGACAAGTTTCCATGGATCGCGGACCAGAACAAACAGCGCAAAGACAAACAAAAGGTGATCCCAACCTTCCAGTATGTGTTCAAATCCCAACTGGGAATATGCGGCAAACACTGACCATGTCGACTGTTCAGAAGGTATGATTTGAACATTGATATCCGGTGTAAAACGAAACGTAGTAGGTTGCGCATCCTGGGGATGCACACGCGCCAGCACGTCGTTTCTCTGAGTCTCAAGGCCCTCAATGGCAATGGGTTGGCCCGCGATACCCGCCTGGCATTCGACGACCCAGGACGAAACCCACCCTCGACCGTCGGAAATGGGATCCGGGCCACGCGCCGGAGTGCAGCCATCTGGCAAAACTGCGTCAATCGCCATCGGTTGGCCATTCACGTCGGGCTTTCGCCAATGAACGCTCCAGGTGTCAGAGGCAATCTGACGAATTTCCAGAAATCCCGGATCAAGCGCGTGCGCAGCAGCGAAATTTGCAGGCCACACAAACAGCAGCGCAAACAGGAAGCAGATCAAAGCTCTCATTTAGCCGGGCCTGAAAGATCGGGGGCCACAATCTCGTATTTTTCGGCCAGAGACTGATATTGCGCTTGCGCCAGATCTTCACTCATCGCGCGGCGCCAGTCCCGCAGCACCGTATTGTGAATTTCAGCAAGTGGCGGTGTTCGGCTGGGCTCGACCGCAACGACCTCGACAAGGTGGATACCGTAACCTGACCGGATCGGACCCGTCCACTGACCTTTTTCGACCTCTGTTATGCTATGCGAAAACCCTCCTCCAAAGACCGACTCGACAACCCGCGTCGCGGACAAAGGCATTGATGCCGGCAGCAAGGTCGAACCGCCCAGATCGGAGATGTCTTGCTTGGCGCGCAGGGTGGCCAGGGCTTTCTCGATTTCGGCCTCTCCGGGCTCCTCTCCAAGAAAGGCCTGATTAAAAGCCACCATGACAGGCGTTGCATAGCGTTCCGCGTTTTCCTGAAGAAAAACCTCCAGATCTTCGTCATTCGGAACGATGGAAGTGGCAATGGCTTCGGTCAGATAATCCATTTTTTGGCTCAGCCGGGTCCTTATCAAGGGATCTCCGCGATCCAGACCAAGTTGTCTTGCCTCCCGGACCAGAACCTCTTCACGAATGGATGCGTCGACCAAAGCCTTCAGTTCCGCATCGCTTGGAGGGCGTTTCCACTGCGCTTCGAAACGAGCGGACAAAAGCGCAACGTCATCCTGGTCGAGTGTTATTTTCTCAAGATATTCAACGTTCTCGCTTTCCGGCGCTACAATATGGAACCAAACAAAAATTGCCGCTCCTATCAAAAAAAAATGGAGCAGAGGTTCTTTCAGTACTCGCATCAAGCCTCCTGCGTGAAACGTGGCCAGATTGTTTGTTCAGATGTTGGCGTCATCGGGTCGGGTTTTTGCATGATGATGCCCTCCGCGTGTTACAGTAACGCGGAGGACGCACCGAGGTAAGGTCATTAACTCGGCTTGTGTTCCAATCGCAGAACGGATCACTCTGCCGGGGTGTACCAGATCGGGGACGAATAGGCGCGTTCCTGATGCGTAAGCACTGCATCCTCGGGCAATTCGATGCCATATCTCAACTTGTCATACAGGATCCAACGCGGCGTTGGAATTTCGATGGCGCGGACGTAGTAAAATGCGCGCGCATTCGGATCGAAATCCGGGTCTGACCATACGGTGACAAGTTCGGCCGTTCCGATTGTGTTGGTCCAGCTGGCAGTATCCACGTCCACAGTGTTTCCAACCGCAGGGACTTTGCCGTTTTGATCGACCTCGCGGTTATCCGACCATGCGACGTCGTAGACCTTTTCCTGCAAGGCACCTTCAGAATCGAGCCATCCCTTTATCACTTGAACACGGTCAAGATTGGCACCAACCGGGTCGCGCAGAGCGGCGATCAGGAAGCTTGGCGCAGCCTCACCCTCGCGCGGGCGCAGGTCCGAACCCATTGGCACCCCTTTGGTATAGCCAACATTGGCCAGAAAACGGGTTTCAACATCAGCTTCACTGAAACCCCATCCGCCAAAGAACCGCAGGCCGATCCTTGGCCCGGTCGTTGCATAGGTTTCCCGGCGCTTGAACGCGTCAAAGATCGCCGCGCGTGTATTCTCAGTAGCCCAGACAGCCGTGTATCCGGAGGCGACAAGCAGGTCGCCGGGAATTTCACCAAGGTCATTGGCTATGAACGGATGCTTGATACGCGAGGCTGAGGGCTCGACGCTGACGGATTTTCCAAAGAAGTTGTCTTCTTCGGCCGTGGCCAGAGAGGTATGGCTGTCCGTCGCACCCCCCATGCCGAATTTATAGGGGTTCACGCCAAACTTTTCTTCCAGCATCAATCCGCGTTTCAATGCCTCTCGTGCGTATTCTCCGGCCAGCATGTCATCGGTTTTCAACTCGGTTATGTCCAGATTGCCGACGTCCCAGTTCTCGTAATCGGCAAATTCATCATCCGGGCTCAGGAAAGGATGCGCTTCACCGTCACCCTTGATCTGGGTGACTTCGTAATGGGGCTCCCATTTTGCGCGGGCCGCGACATATTCCTCGTCAACCTTGCCGCCGTGATAGGTGTCTTCGGTTGGGAACATCCACCCATTCGACAGGTTCCCGTTATGGGCAAAGGCAACTGCACGCCCCCCCGTTTTTTCCTGATACTCTTCAAGCCAGGCATAAAGCGCCTTTGGATCCGTATCACCGTAAGGCGGCTGCGTGACCGGCGGCACCATTTGAAGCGCCCTGATTGGCCCATCGCGCAGCATGACATTACGGTGCAAGTTGAACCCTTTCGGTACCGAGGTCCATTCAAAGCCGATGAAAGCGGTAAAGGTGCCGGGGTCATTGTGCCGCTCTGCCGCCAGAACGATGCTTTCCCAGGTAAAGGCAAATGCATCGGCACCGGGGCTGTACGATTCCAACAGGATTTCCGGCAGTGTCATTTGAGAAAAATTGGTGATGATGTCGAAAGCCGCTTTACCGGCTTCTTCCCCGCCGGCCTTGTACCCCTTGTACCACTCCAGTCCTTTGGGATCAGAAAGAACGCCCGGCTTGCCAGCCTGCAAATCCGGCGCGAACCCCATCAGATCCGTGTGATCCGTGAGAACCATCCAATCCAATGGTCGTGACAGTCTTACAGGCTGACCCGTTGAAGAAATGACCTGCTCACCCTTGGCGAAACGCCACGCCTCATCCGGCAGCAAGGTGTTCCCGAAAGCACCCGCATCCAGCGAAAGCCCGGTGTGAAGGTGAGTGTCCCCCCATAATGGACGTTCAGGAAATGTGCGTTGGGCGTAAGGGGAATAGGGCTGATCAGAAAACAATCCCTCGGCGGCATCTTCGCTGGGTACGGCGTCGGCACCAACAACAGCAGGGACCAATATGAGTGAGATTATGCAAGCAGATTTCCGAAACAAAGTGACCTCCCAGTTCAGGAATACTTAGCTATGAGGGCGAATTTCATCGCGCCATTATTATATTCCCATTTTCTTATATCACATTCTATCGGCCAAAGGGTATTCTTAATCTCAGAGCTGCAAACCCGCGCAATCAGGGAATTCGGCGAAAGCCCTTAGGGTGATCGCTAATCATGTTCACCTGACAAGACCCGTCGGATCATCTTATCTGATAGTAAAATGAAAGCTTCCGGCTGACGCCTCCAGGCGGGCGCGGGAAAGGTGCGGCGGTTCGAACCTGTTCTTTGGCTGCGCGCTCTATTTCCGGCGAGCCAGAGCTTTCGACGACATCAACCCAGGCCAATGAACCATCCGGGTCAATCTGAAAAAAAACACGCGCATAGCCACGACCGGCAACGTAAACGATTGGCGCCCTGTTCAGATGAACAAGAACCTGACCTGCATAGTTCGTGGTGTCTGAATTTCCCGGCCCCCGCCCGCCTGAACGTGTGCCGCCCCGGTTTTGTCGGAAGGCGTCGACACCCTCTCTTTGATACGTCGCCAGCGGTGATTCAATCGTCTGTTCCGGAAATCTCAGAGCGTCAAAGTTGCTTGACGGATCCAACGCACCCCGCAGGGTGGGTTGCGGGCGTCGGTCTGGAAGGCGAGGCCGCAATGACGTGGCTACGGCCTGTTCGGATCCGTCCACGCTTGCATCGGGTACGGTCAATTCGGCGTCTTCATCCAGAGGTTCTGACGCTTCTTCCGGTATCACAGGTTCAAGTGGGGACGTGTTTTCCGGAACAACCGGAGCCACCTCGACTGGTAACGCGGCGATCTGTTGTTGTTCCTCGGACACCGGTTCTTCGGCAGAAGAAGGCTCAACCGGATCGACCGCCTCTTCCTTAGGCACCTCGGGTGTTTCGGCCAACGCTTCAGGCCTTGCCGACGCAGCGCCTTCGGCTTCGGCGGCTTCGCCTTCGTCCTCCAGGTTCTGGTCTACAGGGTCCACGACAATCTCATCCGGCGCCCTCGGCTGGATAATCGTTGAATCCCCGGTGTCGGGCGTGAACGTCTCTTGCGGATTCGGCGAGGCCACGCGGGCATCACTTGTCGGAACTTCTGCCTCCTGCGGCTGGGTTGGCGGTTCCACCGGAGGGGTTGGCGGTTCATTCGGAGCGGGCGGTACGGGTTCGATCCTGGTATCGGCCAACTCTTCGAACGCGTTGCTGAGTTCGATTGTGTCGGTACCGGGTTCCCCGGAAGCCGGATCTGACAACTCTGGCACCGTGACAATCAGGCCGATCAGATGCACCAGTACGGAAATCGAAATTGCAATGATTGCAACAGAAATGGACCGCCTGATCATTCTAGGGCCTGTTCGGTCACCAGAAAAACGGTTGGCGCACCCAACCGGCGCAAACTGCTGGTGATCTCCATCAATCGAGAGGCCGACGCATTCCTGTCCGGAACGATCCGCACAGGCCCCGAGTCATGCGCGGCCATGAAAGCTTCCGCCTCGATCGGATTGCCGCGAAAGCTCAACGTCCCGTCCCGATGAAGAACAAGCGCATCCGGCGGCTCGCGGCCGTCAAGGTCCGCTGTATTCACCAGATCCAGATCGGGATCCAATGGCGGTGCAATCGTACCCGTAATCAGAAAAAAGATCAGGATCAGAAAGACGACGTTGATCAGCGGAATGGTGGAATCACGATTTCGACCGGGTCGGATGTAACGGATCATTGCCTCACTCCAACACCCTGACCGTCAAACCTTCGCGCCCACGCAATGGGACAAGCAGGTCCACAAGACGTTGCGCAGTTGTCTCCGGATCAAGGCTCACCAGCACCTGACCGGCTTGGACCTGATCGAACAATTCCTCAAGCGACAGGGGTTGACCGTTCAGGACAACACGTGTGGGGCCAAGTTGCACGAAAAGGCGTTCGGGCGGCGTTGCGTCGGCATTCCCGCCTGTGGCGGCGCTGCTCAACTCGATCTCGCTGAACCGCGAAAACGTTGAGGACAGCATGAAAAACAGCAACAGCAGAAAGATCACGTCGATAAGGGGTGTCATCGACATGCGCCGCCGCACAAAAGGCGCAGTGTTACGCATGTTCTGGGGCGACCGGGGCCTGTGCCGCTGCCTCTGTACTTTGGATGGAATGACCGGGAACCAGAACCGTACGCAAAGCCTTGTCCGCAAAAACACGCTCGCGTGCGGTTCGGCTTTCAAGCCAGGACAAAACCATCGACGTTGGCATCGCAACGGCCAGACCAACGGCCGTGGTGATCAGGGCCACCCAGATCCCGCCGGCCAAAAGAGACGGATCAACCGATGATCCAGCGGTTTGCAAGCTTTGGAAAGCACTGATCATACCCAGAACCGTACCAAAAAGACCCAGCAAAGGCGCCAGCTGCGCCACGGTGTCCAGCAAACGAAAACCACGTTCCAGCCCGGCAAGCGCCAAACCCGCTTCGGCATCCAGCCGGTCATCGGCCCCCGGAACACCAGATGCGTTCATCGCCGCGCCCACAATAGGGGCAAGATAGCTGCTGCTGTCCGCCAGCCTTGCGCGCGCGGCACTGTGATCTCCTGCGTCCCAGGCTGCCAGAGCTTCAGACAGCACCTTGTGCCGCCCGACACCGCAGGCTGCAAATTGCCAGAGTTTGTAGAGGGTGACGGCCAGCGTCAAAACCGACATGGCGATCAATATCGCCACCACCGGCCCGCCGAGGTCAAATATCTCACGTAGTGCGGCTACAGGACTCATCCCAACAACTCCATTTCCACCCTACTGCTGAGCGTGAGGGTGCTGTCGCATATGTCACTTTCGGAACCATCCACGACGCAGGAGTTCGCGCCGTTGATCAAGGCTTGTCCAACTGTGTCACATGTTCTGTTGGGAAGGTCGAACTGGCGCACCCGGGGCCGGTCGGCGGGCAAGTCACGAAAGTCGAAAAGTGAAAGGTTCAAAACACCACCTTCGGTGTCGAAAATGACGGTTTCGAACACGGCACCGTCGATTGGCTGCCCGGTTTCATTCTTGACCAGAAACGTCAACCTGCACGCGTTGGCGACATTCTCGGCCGAGTTCAGCTCCACAAAGAGCCGTGCAGCAGAATCGGATTGTGCAGGCGCTGTGGACAGCAAACAGCCAGAAAACATGGCCGCGACCATAATGCGACGAAACAGCATGAACAGACTCCGTGTTGCAGCGCTGGAACAATCGGGCAGCGACCGTCAGCTTGCCCATCTGCGTTTCTACCCGAGGGACATGTCACATTAAAGAGCCGCGAAGGGTGGCAAAGTAAAAGGGTCGTCAGCGCGTGTTGATATACGTACGTTCACGGCAAGACATACGCTGCGCAATCAGAATTTCAACTGCACACAATGCTGCTCAGCGCATCTGGACAACCAGCAAGTTGATGTCGGATCTAATTTGAAAAGTCGCACTTTTTCCAAACAGGTGCTTAAGCCGCAACAAAAGGTTCGAAACTGCGCCCGATTAAGGCTGCACAGAAGCGCCCCCAAAGCGGATTTGGAACGTCGTTTTCACTTAATTCTTGCTAAAAGCGCGAAAAATAATGCATATTTGTCTACATTTTTAATGCATATGAATAATAACATGCTTTTCGAGAGGCAAGCGTCGAGCACAGCGCGGTTTCCGTGCTTGAAAGCCCATTGGGGGAAAGGGTTCGAGTTTGTCGTTGTTAAAGATTGTAATGGTTCTTTGCGTTGTCGCGGCCATACCGTCGCAGACCATCGCCAACATCGGAAAAATTATTAGCGTCAAACAAGGCGCCCAAGTTGTTCGCGCGGGAAAAGCACAACCCATTTATTCAGGAATGGAGGTTGCGTCCGGCGACGCGCTCAGCACGGATCAGACTGGCGTAATCCAAATCGTTTTTGTGGATGACACCAAGATTGCCATCGGCCCCAACGCACGCATGGTGCTGGATGTGTCCATGCTGCGAAGTAACCGCAAAGCCAAGAGCTTTGCCGTTCAGGCCTTGGGTGGCAGTTTTCGGTTTATTTCCGGAAAAAGCCGAAAGAAAGCATACTCGATCAGGACTCCGTCGGCGACAATGGCCGTGCGCGGCACCACCTTCGACATGTGGATCGTGTCGGAAAAGCAAAGCGCGATGCTTGTCCTGCAAGGTACGGTCCGCATGTGCGGCAGTCAGGGCGCGTGCAGGTCTTCGGGGCGTCAATGCAGCATGTTCGCAACAAGCGGAGACGGAGGAGTTGGACGGCCTGCCGATCAGGCGCAATACGAACAAGCGCTGAAAAGCGGGTTTCCATTCGTTCAGTCTCAGGAAGGGCTGCTGCCCCCTTTGCAGGTACGCGTTGAAGGGTGCTCAGGTGATGGAGCGCCCATACGGCGCATCGAGACAGACCGGTCGGAAGCCCGTAGAGACCCTCCTCAGCAACGTGAAGCGCAGAATACGGTCACTGGACCTTCGCCTTCCGCGAACAATGAACCGGCAAGAGAAGAACCGGACCCTGCGGAACCCGAACGCGAAGAACCTGAGCAGGAAGAGCCCGACAGAGAAGAACCGGAGCAGGAAGAACCTGAACATGAGGAACCCGAACGGGACGAACCGGAACCTGAGGAGCCCGAACGGGACGAACCAGAGCGGGAAGAAACTGATCCGTAATTGCTCGGGAATTGCTGTTTAACACGCAGTTCCAGTTCCATTTGTCTGGAGGATGGTGTGAGCGACAAGGTGCGGAAATCCAGGAACGGGCGATGGGCCTTCCGCCTCGTGGGGCTGGGGCTGATCCTTTTGGGTTGCTTCATCCGGGCGTGGGATCCGTACCCGGTTCGAATGACGCGCCTGATCTATTTCGACGTTTTGCAAAGATTATCCCCGCGGGAGTTCAATCCCGAACTCCCCGTGCGCGTCGTGGATATTGATGAAGCTTCGCTTGCCAGCTTTGGACAATGGCCCTGGCCCCGCACTTTGGTTGCGCAGTTGGTTCAAAATCTGGGTGACTACGGCGCCGCGACGATTGCGTTCGACATGCTGTTTGCCGAACCTGACCGGTATTCGCCGTCTCGCCTTCTGAATGATCCATCGCTGGCGGGCGTACTGACTGTGGAACGCCATGCCGAAAAGCTGGACAACGATGTCTTGCTTGGAATGGAAATGGCCTACTGGCCCGTGGTGCTGGGCGTGGCCGCGCGATTGTCAGCCAAAGGTGAACCCATTGCGGCCAAGGCCGGAATCATTGAATTCGGGGAAAGCCCCGCCGAGGGGCTGATCTCGGTTCCGCATTGGACGCCGATCGCGCCACCATTGGATCGGGCGGCGGCGGGTGTCGGCGGGGTCAATGTCTCGCCCATCGGTGGGACCGGCATCGTAAGACGTGCACCGGTTCTTTGGAACGGTCCGGACGGTCCGCTGCCAAGCCTTGCCGTCGAAGCACTCAGGGTCGCTCTGGGTGAGACCAGCATTTTTGTGGAAGGCGCGCCTGACGAGGCTGGCATCATGCTGGCCGTCGAAATCGCCGGATACCGTTTGCCGACAACCGAGAATGGCGAGCTTTGGCTGAAGTACCGGCGGGACAGCCCCGACCTTTACATTTCAGCCAAGGATGTTCTGGAAGGTACTGAAGACCCTGGGCTGCGATCTGAAATCGAAGGAAGAATTATCCTGATCGGAACTTCCGCTGCCGGTTTGTTCGATATTCACCAGACGGCACTTGGCGAAAGCGTCCCCGGTGTTTCAATTCATGCCCAAATGATCGAGCAGACTCTGACCGGGGAAATGCTCAGCCGGTCTGACATAACCGCAGCACAGGAACTGCTTGCCTTTGCGTTTCTGGGGCTTGTGGTGATTGCCGTCATGTCCAGCTTTGGTGCCATCGCATCCTTCATCGCCGGTGGCATAGCCGCCGCAGCCGTTCTTGCCATCAGTTGGCTGGTTTTTCAAAACCAATCCATCCTGTTCGATGCCACCTTCCCCCTGATTGGAGGCATCGCAAATTTCGGTCTGCTGGCGGGGTATCTTTTTGTTTCGACCGAGCGCGAAAAGCGCCAGATTCGAAAAGTCTTTTCGCATTACGTGGCCCCGGAGATCCTTGATGAAATGGAGAATTCGGGCCACCAGCTGCAATTGGGCGGAAAAAGTCAGGAAATCACCGTGATGTTTTCGGATATCCGGGGATTTACCGCTCTGTCCGAGTCCGCGTCGGCAACGGAACTTGTATCCTTGCTGAACGCGCTGTTTTCTAAGCTCGGAGATCAGATCCTGCATGAGCGTGGTACGATCGACAAGTTCATCGGTGACGCCATCATGGCCTTCTGGAACGCGCCTTTGCCTGTTGCGGACCACCCGTGCCGCGCAGGGCTTGCCGCGCTCAGGATGCGGCGTGCCTTGGCACAGTTCAATGCATCCGAGATCATGCGGAACCGAAAGCCGATAGCGCTGGCAACCGGAATCGCCACGGGGCAGGCCTGCGTCGGCAACATCGGATCGCAAAAACGGTTCAACTATACGGTTATTGGAGACGTCGTGAATGTTTCGGCACGGATCGAACAATGCTGTCGAACGGTCGAGTATGACATTGTCGTTTCAGACGCGGCGTATCAAGCCGGGCGAGATGACCTGGCATTTTTGCAGGCAGGCCAAGTTGACCTGAAAGGCAAAGCCAACCCAGAGCCCGTTTTTGTTCTGGTTGGAGATTCCGCTTTGCGGAAGACCGACGCGTTCCAGGAACTCGTTGCTCGGCACGGTAAGTTGATTGCAGCATTGAGAACCCGAAAACCTCAGGGCGACATCGTGCGCATGTGTCAGCATTGCGAACAACTTGCCGCAGATATCGAACCCGGATTGCGCCAGTTCTATCGCGCTTTGGCGGGTCGCGCCGCTGATTTCCGCGCGGCCTCATCATCCGGGCCGGTCATGTTCACCCGAAACACCAGAATAGCCGGTGGTGTTTAGGCGGCGCTGCATGGAAAAGTCGGCTGACTTCGGCCCCCAGAGCCCTGCGTCAGTGACTGTCACGCGAGACGCGCACCCTGTGCGTCGAAGCGATAGACCCTGCCAGGAGAATATCCAAATCGGATGCTCTGACCGGCTTCAACCTGATGCTGCCCAAACAGGCGCGCGGTGATCTGGTGATCCTGCATCATAGCAATCACGTTGGTGTCACCGCCCAAATGCTCGACATGGGTGACGTTTGCGACCACCGGACCGTCGTCAGACAAAAACAGGTCTTCCGGCCGGATACCCGTTGTAATGTCTGCGCTTTCGCCGATCATGCTGGCAGGAAAGAAATTCATCGACGGCGCCCCAAGAAAACCGGCCACGAACTGGTTGGCGGGATTGTTGTAAAGCTCCATCGGGCTGCCGACCTGTTCCACACACCCGTCGCGCAGAACGACGATTTTATCGGCAAGAGTCATTGCCTCGGTCTGGTCGTGGGTCACATAGATCATCGAAGCGTCAAGCTGCCGGTGCAGGTTCGCAATTTCCAACCTTGTATTCATACGCAGAGCCGCATCGAGATTGGACAGAGGCTCGTCGAACAGGAACAGCTTTGGTTCCCGGACGATGGCACGACCGATGGCGACGCGCTGGCGCTGTCCACCGGACAGTTCGGAAGGATACCGGTCAAGGTAAGGTTCGAGGTTCAGCATCTTGCTTGCCCTTTCGACACGCTCGTCGATGACCTGCCTGCTCTGGCCCTCCTGTTTCAGCGCCAATGACATGTTCTTGCGCACGTTCAAGTGGGGGTAGAGAGCGTAACTCTGGAACACCATCGCGATACCGCGTTTCGAGGGCGGGGTGAGGTTCATGAGCTCTCCGCCGATGCGCACTTCGCCCGACGTCACATCCTCGAGCCCCGCGATGACACGCAAAAGGGTGGACTTGCCACACCCCGAGGGGCCGACGAAGACGACGAATTCGCCGTCTTCCACCTCGATATTGATGTCTTTCAGAACCTCGACGGTGCCGAAGGATTTGTTCACGTTTTGCAGCGTCAGGGCGGTCATGTGCGTGCCTCTTTCAGCGAAATGGGTTGGCCGGTACGGATGCTTTCATCAGCGGCCAGGCAGATGGCCAGCGATTGCACGGCGTCGTTCATGTGGCGGGTCAGATCGAAATCTTCGGCGATGGCGCGCAGCATATAGGCCTGTTCAGCGTCGCAGAGTTCCTGATGGCCGGGCTCATTCGGCATTTCGATTGTCCGGTCGCCGTCAGGACGGTGGACCAGAAGACCGCCAACCTTGGTGTGGCCGTCAATATCCGCGGATGCGCCCTTGTTGCCATCGGCGATTGATACCGATCCGTTGGGGGACACGATATCTTTCACGAAAAAGGCAGTCTCGGACATCATCGGGCCCCAGCCAGCCTCGTACCAGCCGACCGAGCCGTCTTCGAAGATCACCTGAAATTGGCCGTAGTTATACATGTCTTCGGCAATCTCATCGCTCAGCCGCAGGCCCATGCCATGCACGCGGACGGGATCGGAATCGGTGATCTGGCACATCACATCGACGTAATGCACGCCGCAATCGACGATAGGCGATGTCGTCTGCATCAAGGCCTTGTGGGTTTCCCATTCGACCCCGCTGCTTTGCTGGTTCAGGTTCAGACGAAAGACATACGGCCCGCCGAGATCGCGCGCCTCCGAGATCAGTCGCATCCATGACGGGTGGTGCCGCAGAATATATCCGATCACCAGTTTCCGGCCGGTTTCCACTGCTTTTGCGACCACGCTTCTGGCGTCCGCAACTGTCGTGGCCAGTGGTTTTTCAACAAAGACATGCGCACCTGCTTCCATTGCGGCGCAGGCGAAGTCTGCGTGGCTGTCGGAATAGGTTGCGACGACGACCAGATCTGGGTTTGTCTCGGCCAGTGCCGCCTGAAAATCCGAATAGGCCGGATAGCCTGACAGTTCGGGATGGTCTACATGACCTGTGCGGTTGACCAGCCCCACGATCCGTGCGTCGGGGTGGCGATGATGGGCCAAGGCATGGCTCAGGCCCATGTTGCCAAGACCAGCGATCAGAACCCGGGTCATTTGACAGCTCCTGAGGTGATACCACGGATCAGCTGGCGCGAGAAGATGACGTAGAGCACCAGAACTGGCAGGATCGCCATGCTGAGCGCGGACAGAACCGCGTTCCAGTCGGTCACAAACTGGCCGATGAAGACCTGGCTGCCCAACGTCAGGGTTTTGGTCTCTTCAGCGGGTGCCAGGATCAAGGGAAACCAGAGATCGTTCCAGATCGGGATCATGTTGAACACGGCGACGGTCGCCATGGCGGGCCGGACCAGAGGCAGCACCAACCGGAAAAAGATCGTGTATTCCGAAAGCCCATCGATGCGCCCTGCATTCTTCAGGTCATCACTGACCTGGCGCATGAACTCGGACAGGATGAACACCGCCAGCGGCAAACCCTGTGCCGTGTAGACGAAGATCAGGGCCCAGAGCGTGTTCACAAGCCCTGTGGCGACCATCATCTCCAGGATCGCCACGGTGCCGATGCGGATCGGGATCATGATCCCAAGCGCCAGATACAGGCCCATCAACATGTTGCCCTTGAACCGGTATTCGCTGAGGGCAAAGGCGGCCATGGCGCCGAACAGCAGGATAAAGGCCAGTGAAACAACGGTGACGATCAGCGAGTTCTGAAAGTAGAGAAAGAAATCCCCCTGCTTCATCACCGTCTGGTAGCCGATCAAGGAAAAGCTTTCGGCATCAGGCAAGGCAAGCGGCTCGCGAAAGATGGCCCGGCGCGTTTTGAAGCTGTTGATGATGATCACGAAAACCGGGAACAGCGCGATCAGAGTGTAAAGGATCAGCGCACCATGCATTGCGGCGGTGTTCAGTGGATTGGAGCGTGCCTTGTTCATTGCAGAGCCCTCACAGCTGATACCGGCGCATCCGGGTCTGGATGCCGAAAAGGTAAATGCAAACACCCACAAGGATGATGGCGAACATGGCGCCGGCAATGGCGGACCCCATATACGGATCACCCAGTTGCAGCTGGAAACCAAAGAACGTGCGGTACATGAAAGTGCCCAGGATGTCGGTCGAAAAATCCGGCCCCGCCAGCGCGCCTTGAGAGACATAGATCAGGTCAAACGCGTTAAAATTGCCCACGAATGTGAGGATCGAGATGATCCCGATCGAAGGCAGGATCAGCGGCAGTTTTATTTTCCAGAAAGCCGAAGCTCCTGTGATCCCGTCGATCTCTCCGGCTTCAAGAATTTCTTCGGGGATCGACAGAAGGGCCGCATAGATCAGCATCATCGGGATGCCGACAAATTGCCAGACCGAGACAAGCGCCAGAGTTGTCAGCGCGTATTCTTCCTTGCCCAGCCAAGGCGCGAACAGGGATTTCAAGCCAACCGCGTCCAGCATCGAGGGCGCAATCCCCCAAAGCGGAGACAGGATCAGTTTCCAGGCAAAACCCACGATCACGAAGCTCAGGATCGTGGGAATGAAAATGGCCGACCGGTACAGTGCGGCAAAGCGCAGCCTCGGGTGTGACAGGATCGCGGCCAAAGCGATGCCGATGGGGTTCTGCACCAGCATGTGGATCAGGAAGAACCAGAAGTTGTTGCCCAGCGCATTCCAGAATTGCTCGGACCAGAGCGGATCAAGGAACAAGGTTCGGAAATTCTCCAACCCCACATACACACGCGCCTGATCGACTTCGGTAAACAGCGCAAGGCGGAGCGTGTTGAACAAGGGCAGGATCATCACCGCCGTGTAAACTAGCACCGCAGGTGCAAGGAAAACGGCGATGTGCCAGCGTATGCGGCGGGTCTGCATGGGGATCTCCGGGGAAAAGGTGCCGGACGCGACGGGCCGCGTCCGGTGAGAGTGGTTCAGGTCTTACTGATGCGGTGCGTACCAGCTGGCCAGCCCGTCTTGCAGTTTCTTGCCCAAAGCCTCAGGGCTTTCGGTGCCCTTGATGGCTGCAACGGACGCACCCCAGGTCTCGTTTTCGAGGTTGGGCGTGCCACGTGACAGGATCTGATAGGTCGAACGGATGGTGCTCTCGCACTCATCCCGCCATCCGACGATTTCCTTGGCAAGGGGATCTTCCAGTTCAACCGGAGTATTGGACAGAGGGAAGAAACCGGGAACCGCATTGCCAAAAATGCTGGCGAATTCCGGGCTTGCGACCCAGGCCAGGAACGTGCGGGCAGCCTCCTGGTTTTCACTGGCAGCGTTCAGACCGATGCCGATATCGGTATGGTCCGAGATATAGCAGGTGTCACCGGCATTTTGGACCGGCGGCTTGAAGGCGCCCATCTCAAAATCTGCCTGCGTGTTGAAACCTGCGATTTCCCAGCTGCCTGCCGGATAGATCGCAGCGCGGCCCAGCGTGAACAGGTTTTGGCTGTCGGGATAGGTCTGCGCCTCATACCCGTCGCCCAGATACGCGCCCCACTTGGCCAGTGTCGCATAAGGTGCAACCCACTGTGGGTCGGTCAGCTTCTGTTCACCCTTGATCAAGGCCAGACGGCCTTCTTCGCCCTTCCAGTAGTTTGGGCCGATGTTGTTATAGCCCATCGTTGCGGCTTCCCACTGGTCGTTGGTGCCCATTGCCATCGGAATATAGGTGCCGTCTTCCTTGATCTTGTCCAACACCTCAAAGAATTCTGCCTCGGTGGTCGGAACCTCCAGACCCAGTTCGTTGAACGCATCCTTGTTGTAGATAAATCCGTGGATCACCGATGCCATCGGAACACAAAAACTGGCCGACCCATCGTCTGTCTGCCACGCCGATTTGGCTACGTCTGAGAAATTATCCATCGCATCCAAATCGGACAGGTCGGTCAGATGGCCCGCTTCGTACAGCGCCAGAGAAGCATCGAACGGGCGGCAGGTGATCAGATCACCGGCGGATCCGGCTTCCAGTTTCGAATTCAGAACCGCATTGTACTCCGCCGGGGCTGAAGGCGAGAAAACAACTTTGATACCTGGATTGGCCGCCTCGAAAGCAGGGATGATCTTTTCCTGCCAGAGAGCGAGGTCGTCGTTGCGCCAGCTTTCGATTGTCAGCGTGGCGTCTTGCGCATAGGCGCTTGTGACCAGCGCCGTGCTCATCAGAGCTAGGCTCAGAACTTTGCGTTTCATTTGGTTTCTCCCAGGTTGCTATGTTCGTTATTTTCATTCAGCCGGTTCATCGCATGACGCAGATGGCCATTCGTTTCAGCCAGTCGCTTTTGTGCATCCTCTGCCGATGCGGCACCTGCGGCGACAAGTGCCGCGCATTTCAGGTTCCCATCCGCGGCCCTCAGGGCATCATCAGCACGTTCCGGTGATACGCCGGTAAGCTGGCACACGATTCCGTTGGCGCGTGCCCGCAATTTGTCATTGTCCGCCCGCAGATTGATCATCATGCCGTCCTGAATATGCCCAAGCTCGATGGCCATCAGCGTCGACAACGTGTTGAGAGCTATTTTCTGCGCAGTGCCGGCCCCCATCCGGGTTGATCCCGAGATCAATTCCGGAGGGGTCGCAAGCAGAACGGCATGGTCCGCCAGTTGTAACAATTGCGAACCCGCGTTGTTTGCAATCCCGATCACGGGCGTCCCCCGGTCGCGCGCCAGTTTTGCGGCAGCGACGGTATAAGGCGTGGTGCCGCTGGCCGAGACCGCGATGAGCGTATCGTTGGCAACCATATCCGACACCTCTTGCGCCAGCCCATCAACAGCGTCCTCTACATCCCCCGGCATGTCTGCCGTGATCGGCATTCCACCCGCCATATGAATGCGGATCTGCTGCGACGGGATGGAAAAGGTTCCGCCAAGCTCAAGCGCGTCCGAGGCCGCCATGAGGCCGGAAGACCCCGCCGCAAGATATCGAAGCTTGCCGCCCGACCGGATCGTCTGGGCCATGGCCGTCGCCCCGCTGCAAATCGGGCCAAGCGCATCAAGCACTGCCGTTGCCGCTGACACCTGCGACCGCGCCAGCAGGCCGGCAACTTCGGCCAGCGGACGGGTATCAAGCCCATGCGCATCCTGATGCAATTGTTCTGTCGCCGGCGTAATCAAGTGATTCTCCCCCAAGAACTCTCGATATCATACCTTTTAAATACCATTAGTCTACCATTTATTTTTTTCCATATTTTTGGCCGATATAGCATGAAATTCGCCGCTTTGGTCGCAATTAGGACTTCAAAACACGTAAAAGGTATTATAAAGGTCTGTATATGGTAAAGTCATCAAAACCTATGTTCCTGGCCGCCGACGGGGGCGGAACGCGTTGCCGCGTCGCCGCTTTTGTTGATGGCAAAACACACAGAGTCGAAGTCGGCGCAGCAAACGTGTCCACGGATTTCGAGGCCGCCTGCATCGAGCTGCAGCGCGGTCTGGAAGCTCTGGCCGTTCAGGCGGGCCGTTCGCCCGAGGAGCTTGCGCAAGCGCCCGCCTATCTGGGCCTGGCCGGGATAACAGGTGACGCAATTGCCCGGAAACTTGCGACGGCATTGCCATTTCGGCACGTCCGGATCGAAGATGATCGCGCAGCAGCTTTGCGCGGCGCATTGGGGGCCATGGACGGGTTTGTCGCACATTGCGGTACCGGTTCTTTTGTCGCAATGCAAAGGGGTGGCACGATGAAGTTTGCCGGCGGGTGGGGCCCTGTTCTGGGCGATCAGGCTTCCGCGCAATGGGTTGGCAAACGGGCGCTGGCCAAGACGCTGGAGCACACGGACGGCACGGCCGGCCCTTCAGCATTGGCGCAGGATCTGCTGTCTCGATTTGGCGATGCCGCAGGAATTGTACGGGCCGCCGCTGACATGACGCCATCGGACTTTGGCGCCCTCGCCCCGCTTGTGACCGAGATTTCCAATCGCGGGGACGACTTGGCCAGATCCATCCTGCAGGACGGTGCGGGCTATCTGATCGACGTGATGAAGAAAATGGGCTGGAACGTTGGCCTGCCCGTTTGTCTGACCGGCGGAATTGGCCCCCTTTACGCGCCCTACCTGCCTGCGAACATGCAATCTGCTCTGGTCCAGCCCGCAGGCGATCCACTGTCCGGCGCACTTGCATTGGCACAGGCGTATCTGGAGGAAATCGAACATGAACATAGCTGATTTCCTGCGGCCCGAAGGATGGTTGGGGCACAGCTCGGGCCCGCGCTATGTACAGCTCCGTCAACGCCTTGAACAAGGGATCAAGGACGGCATCCTGCCTCCCAACAGTTCGCTGCCCCCTGAAAGAGAAATCGCCGAGATCACCGACCTGTCCCGTGTGACCGTACGCAAGGCCATTCATGAGCTGGTGCGCAAAGGTGCAATCGAGCAAAGACAGGGGTCTGGGTCGTTTGTTCGCGAACCCGTAGCGAAGGTTGAACAATCGCTGTCCCATCTGACATCGTTCACCGAAGACATGGAGCGGCGCGGGCTCAAGACGACCTCTACATGGCTGGAGCGCGGGGTTTTCCTGCCGTCCCCGGAAGAAATGATGGCATTGGGCTTGTCGGCAAATGAACAGGTCGCGCGTATCTACCGTCTGCGAGAGGCAGGAGGACGCCCGATGGCGTTGGAAAAAGCGGCCCTTCCGCTCGATATCCTGCCGAACCCCACCGACGTGACGGGGTCGCTTTACTCTGTTCTTGAACAATCTGGTCTGCGACCGGTGCGCGCGATCCAGAAAATCTCGGCCATCAACCTCGAACCGCCCGAGGCAGAGCTTCTGGATGTTGCGGAAGGTACGGCCGGGCTTCGGATTCAACGCACCTCATATCTGCAAAGCGGGCGGGTCGCTGAATTGACCCGCTCGATCTACCGCGGTGACGCCTATGACTTTGTGGCCGAACTGCGCCTGTCAAATTGAAAGCCTGGGAAAATGCCTGACACAACCACTCAGATGCGGCGCGAGATCGATGAGATTCCCGACGCCGTAGACCGCCTTCTGACCGAGGGCGCGGAATTGATCGCGCAAAGCGCCGACGAGATCCGGGCCCGCGACCCGCGGTTCCTGATCTCGGTGGCGCGCGGATCCTCGGATCATGCGTGCAGCTTTCTGAAATACGCCTCGGAACTGTTGCTTGGTTTGCCGATGGCTTCGGTCGGACCGTCGGTGAAATCCATCTACGGGGTCGACATGCGTTGCGAGGATGCAATCTGCATCTCAGTCTCACAATCCGGTCAGAGCCCGGATATCGTGCAGCTAACGCAGTCGCTCACATCCGGCGGGGCTTACTCGGTCGCGATCACGAACAACCCTGCCTCTGCCCTGGCCGAGGCGGCTGCGGCAACACTGCCCATTCACGCGGGCCCCGAACTGAGCGTGGCGGCGACAAAGACATTCGTGACGTCTCTGGTCGCCGGGCTGTGGCTGATTGCGCAGGTGAAGCGCGATGATCACCTGTTGCGCGCAATCCATGGGCTGCCGGACAGTTTGTCGACCGCAATCGCCTGCGACTGGAGCGCCGTGGCGGACGCGGTGGATGGGCGTTCTTTGTTTACCTTGGGCCGGGGCCTGTCTTTGGCAATCTCCAACGAAGCCGCGTTGAAATTCAAGGAAACCTGCCAGATCCACGCAGAAAGCTATTCGGCGGCCGAGGTTCTGCACGGCCCGGTTTCCATCGTGGATCAGGGCTTTCCCGTGCTTGCCCTGTCGTCCGGAGATGCAGCAGAGGACAATCTGGCCGAAGTTGCGGACGCACTGGCGTCCAAAGGCGCTGTGGTTTTCGCCACAACCGGCCGCGTGAAACACGCCACGGAACTGCCCCATGTCCGGACGTCGCATTGGATGACGGACCCGATACCGACAATCGCTGCTTTTTATGGAATGGTGGAAAAGGTGGCCACACAACGCGGGATCGACCCGGACACACCACGCCATCTGAAAAAAGTGACGGAAACGGTATGACCCCCTCTACTGTTACCTTTGCGGGCGGCCCGATCTTCGATGGCACTGAATTGCGTGAAGGATATGCCGCACGGTTCAGAAACGGCGTGCTGGATGCGTTGCTACCTGAGGCCCAGATCGCACAGGATGACCAGATCGAGGATCTGCATGGCGACATCCTCAGCCCCGGCTATGCGGACTTGCAGGTCAACGGCGGCGGTGGCGTGATGTTCAACGACGATCCATCGGTTCACACGCTGACCCAAATCACCAGCGCTCATCGCGCGCTGGGTGCCACTCGCATCCTGCCAACCCTGATCACGGACACGGCCGAGAAAACCCGGGCCGCGATTGATGCCGCCATCAAGGCCGTTCAGACGGGTGTTCCCGGCATTGCGGGCCTGCATCTGGAAGGTCCGCACCTGTCTGTGCGACGCAAGGGCGCACATGATACCGCCCTGATCCGCCCGATGCAGCAAACCGATCTGGAAATTCTGATCGACGCTGCAAAACACCTGCCTGCATTGATGGTCACGCTGGCACCTGAAAGCACAACCCCGCAACAGGTTGAAGAGTTGAAACGCGCGGGGGTCATCGTTTCTCTGGGGCATACGGACGCGCCTTTTGAAACCTGCCAGGCGTTTTCAAGGGCCGGGGCGCAGTGCGCAACGCATCTATTCAATGCAATGAGCCAGCTCGGCAGTCGTGAACCGGGACTGGTCGGCGCGGCGCTATCCTGCGGATCGCTATCGGCGGGCTTGATCGCGGATGGCATCCACGTTCATCCCGATACGATACGGATTGCCTGGGCCGCCAAGCGCGGACCAGGGCGGATTTTCCTTGTCAGCGATGCGATGGCGGTCGCCGGAACGTCACTGACCGAGTTTCAGTTGGAAGGACGCCGGATCCGGCGGGAAAACGGCAGGCTGACTTTGGAGGACGGCACTCTGGCCGGGGCAGACTTGTGCCTTACAAAAGCGGTGCGGGTTCTGACGGAACAAGCTGGGATCCCCGTTCAGGATGCACTCGCCGCAGCGACAAGCGTTCCGCTTGGGATGATTTCCGGTAAAAGCACAGGACTGAAACCTAACCTGTCGCAGATGATACGGATTGCCCCGGATCTGTCCGGGGTCAGACCGGTGCAACCCTGACCCAATCCTTGTTGGTCCGACCGGCTGCGCAGCGCACGCATGATGCCAATGCTGCGCGCGCTTAACGACGGCCAAATTCTGATTTTTCAAATCTTCACGAATAGAGCTGTCAACTTTTTGCGGGTGGTCCGCACCGATCCTTCGGCGCATATTTCAGGCATATGACATTTTTCAGGAGCATGCATGACCGCCAAGTATTATTCTCCACACGGTGGGCACCCTGGTCAGGAGCAATTGCTGACTGACCGCGCCGTATTTACTGACGCTTATGCAGTGATCCCAAAGGGAACGATGCGGGATATCGTGACCAGTTTTCTGCCGTTTTGGGACGACACCCGCTTATGGGTGATATCCCGCCCGCTAAGCGGCTTTGCCGAAACCTTTTCGCAATACATCATGGAGGTTCAGCCCGGCGGTGGCTCTGACCGTCCCGAGACCGATCCCGAAGCCGAAGGCGTTTTGTTCGTGGTCGAAGGCACAGCGACCTTGACGGCCGACGGCACGACCCATGAGCTGACGCCCGGCGGCTATGCCTTCCTGCCCGCTGAATGCAACTGGACCTTACGAAACCGAGGCGGTGAGACCCTGCGCTTCCATTGGATTCGAAAGGCTTATGAAGCGGTGGAAGGGCTTGACCGCCCGGACGTTCTGGTTCTCAACGAAAATGAGATCACGCCGACGCCGATGCCCGGAACCGACGGCAAATGGGCCACGACGCGCTTTGTCGATCCAAGTGACCTGCGGCACGATATGCACGTGACCGTGGTGACTTTCGAGCCCGGCGCCGTCATTCCTTTCCTTGAAACACATGTGATGGAACATGGTCTGTATGTTCTTGAGGGAAAGGCCGTCTACAGGCTGAACAATGATTGGGTAGAGGTCGAGGCCGGCGATTACATGTGGTTGCGCGCGTTCTGCCCGCAGGCCTGTTATGCGGGCGGACCGGGTAAGTTCCGTTACCTGCTGTACAAAGACGTGAACCGTCATATGGCCCTGCGGCCGGGACCAGCGGCTTATCCGCAGCACCGGAGCCTCAAGTCAGCGGCGCAGAAATAGTCCCGCCGATGGCCAGAGTTAACTGACGCGCCGCCTCGATGACGGGGCGGCTTAGGCGCGCGATTTCGGCTTCGCTGACGCGGCTTGTCGGTCCGGATACCGAAATCCCGGCTACAGCCTCTCGGTTGATATCGAAAACCGGCGCAGCGATACATCGCATACCCGCGTTTTTTTCTTCGTTGTCTATCGAGAAGCCCTGTGCCCTGACCATGGCAAGATCTTCTTTCAGCGCGGCCGGGCTGGTAATCGACCGGTCCGTGAAGGCCCACAGTTCCGTCTTGGCCAACAGCCGGTCCAGCCGATCTTCATCCATATATGCCATCAAAGCTTTCCCGATGCCCGATGCGTGCATCGGAGACAGCGTGCCCGGTGGGAAAAACGCCCGGATGCTGGCATGGGTTTCAACCTGGCTCAGGAACAACACCATTCCTTCTTTTTCGACCCCCAGGTTTGCGGTCTCGCCGGTGGCCTCCATCAGCTTTCGCATCACGGGTCGGGCCCGGTCCACAAGGCTGGTGCGACGCAGGAAGCGCGAGCCGATTACGAACGCACGAGGACCGATGTGCCAGACCTGCTCGTCATGATCGAACTCGACAAGTCCCCTGCCCTCTAGTGTAACGAGAATTCGGTAAACTGTGGCGGGCGACTGGCCCATTTCGTCGGACAGCGCGGTTAACGCCTTGCCCTGCGCTTCACTCAAATACTCAAAAACTTCCATCGCACGGTCGAGAGATTTGATCGTGTTTTGCGCTGTCTTGTCGTCCCACCCCCGTGGTCTTCCACGGGCTTTTCTGCGGACTTCGCGAGTATTGTCTTGAGAATCCATAAAAACCCTTTGATCATTCGTGAAAGACTAATTCATCATATGAAAAATATAACACACTGACAATTATAAATTAAATTCAATACGTGGTGTTTTGAAAGTCTTTTTCAAAAATATATCGGGCAGAGCGGCTAGAACTTATTGTGTGGTCAACGACGGAAGGAGACCACCCATGAGCTTTCAAAATCCCGTTTTCATTCCGGGCCCGACCAATATCCCCGAAAGCCTTCGCAAGGCTTGCGACATGCCCACGATCGATCACCGTTCGCCGCTGTTCGGGCAGATTCTGCACCCAGCACGCGCGGGTGTGCAAAAAATTCTGAAAAGCGACAGCGCCGAAATCTTCATTTTCCCGTCGACCGGAACCGGAGGCTGGGAGACCGCGCTGACCAACACCCTGTCGGCCGGTGACAAGGTTCTGGCGGCGCGCAACGGCATGTTCAGCCATCGCTGGATCGATATGTGCCAGCGCCACGGTCTGAATGTCGAGATCGTCGAAACCCCTTGGGGCGAAGGGCTGCCAGCCGATCGTTACGAAGAGATTCTGACCGCCGACACAAGCCACGAAATCAAGGCTGTTCTTGCCACGCATAACGAAACGGCGACCGGTGTGAAATCGGATATTGCCGCTGTACGCAAGGCTCTGAATGCTGCCGGGCACCCTGCAATGCTGTTCGTCGATGGTGTTTCATCGATCGGATCCATGGATTTCCGTTTTGACGAATGGGGCGTTGATGTGGCCGTCACGGGTTCGCAGAAAGGGTTCATGTTGCCTGCGGGCCTTGCCATCGTCGGGTTCAGCCAGCGGGCAATGGACGCGACCAGCACAGGGACCCTGCCCCGCACCTTCTTTGACGTGCACGACATGGCGAAAGGCTATGCCAACAGCGCATACCCTTACACACCTGCGGTTGGCTTGATGAATGGCCTCAATCAGGCCTGTGACATGCTGCTGGGTGAAGGTTTGGAAAACGTCTTTGCCCGGCATCACCGTATTGCCGAAGGCGTGCGCGCCGCCGTGGGCGCCTGGGGGCTGGACCTGTGCGCGGCGAACCCTTCGGTTTATTCTGACACCGTCAGCGCGATCCGTACGCCAAACGGTTTCAACGCCACCGATATTGTCACGCACGCGGCCGAAAAATACGGCGTTGCCTTCGGTGTCGGTCTTGGCGAAGTCGCGGGCAAGGTATTCCGCATCGGGCATCTGGGAAGCCTGACGGATGTCATGGCCCTGTCCGGGATTGCCACCGCTGAAATGTGCATGGTCGACCTGGGCCTGAACATCCAGTTGGGCTCGGGCGTGGCGGCTGCGCAGGAATACTATCGCGGTCATTCGGGCGCCATTCAAAAGGACGCCGCGTGATGAAGGACTGCAACATGTATATCCCTACCTACGAGGACATGCTGGCGGCACATGATCGGATTGAACCTTTCATCCGCCGCACACCGGTCCGCACATCAGACTATCTGAACGAGCTATCCGGTGCACAGCTGTTCTTCAAATGTGAAAACTTTCAGGAACCGGGCGCCTTCAAGGTTCGCGGCGCTGCAAACGCCGTGTTTGGCCTTGACGACGAACAGGCCAGGAAAGGCGTCGCAACCCATTCTTCGGGCAACCACGCCTCGTGCCTGTCCTATGCGGCAATGAAGCGGGGCATACCGTGCAATGTCGTCATGCCGCGCACAGCGCCACAGGCAAAGAAAGACACGGTGCGGCGCTATGGTGGGAAGATCACGGAATGTGAGCCCTCCACCTCGTCGCGCGAAGCAACCTTTGCCGAGGTTCAGGCCGCCACGGGCGGGGATTTCGTCCATCCCTACAACGATCCGCGCGTGATTGCCGGGCAAGGCACCTGTTCGCGCGAGTTCATCGAGCAGACCGATGGTCTGGATGCGGTTGTCGCACCTATCGGCGGCGGCGGCATGGTGTCCGGCACCTGTCTGACACTTTCGACGCTCGCCCCGGAAACCGCGATCATCGCGGCGGAACCGGAGCAGGCCGACGATGCCTATCGCAGCTTCAAGGCCGGCCACATCATCGCGGATGACGCACCCAAGACGATCGCCGACGGGCTGCTGGTGCCGCTGAAAGAGTTGACCTGGCATTTCGTGTCGAACCACGTATCCGAGATTTACACGGCATCAGAGCAAGAGATCATCGACGCGATGAAGCTGACGTGGAAACACCTTCGGATCGTGATGGAGCCATCTTCGGCCGTTCCGCTGGCCACGATCCTGAAGAACCCGGACGCATTCAAAGGCAAGCGTGTCGGCCTGATCATAACCGGGGGTAATGTCGATCTGGACAGGCTACCCTGGCTGAACGCGTGACATCAATCCCTACATAGGAATACGGAAATGAAAGATATGACCAATCTCGACGAATTCGAAGTAGGCTTTGACATTCCGGCCAAGCCCGGAATGGATGAAGAAGATATCCAGACCCCCTCTCTTGTGCTGGATCTCGACGCGCTTGAACGCAACATCAAGAAGATGGGCGACTATGCCAAGGCGCACGGCATGCGCCACCGCGTGCATGGAAAAATGCACAAATCGGTAGACGTGGCCAAGTTGCAGGAGAAGATCGGAGGCGCCGTGGGCGTCTGCTGCCAGAAAGTTTCAGAGGCCGAGGTGTTCGTGCGCGGCGGCATCAAGGACGTTCTGGTGTCGAACCAGGTGCGTGACCCCGCCAAGATCGACCGTCTTGCCAGCCTGCCAAAGCTGGGCAGCCGCATTATCGTCTGTGTCGATGATCTGGACAATGTCGCGGATCTTTCAGGCGCGGCGGTGGATCACGGAACACAGTTGGAGGTCTTCGTCGAAATCGACTGCGGCGCTGGCCGGTGCGGTGTGACGACAACATCCGACGTGATCGAAATCGCCAAAGCGGTCGAAGCAGCCGAGAACCTGAAATTCACCGGCATACAGGCCTATCAGGGGGCCATGCAGCACCTCGACAGCTACGAAGCGCGCGAGGAAAAGCTCGACACCGCAATTGCGATGGTAAGGGACGCGGTTGAAGGCCTCAAAGCCGAAGGCATCGAGTGCGAATTGGTCTCGGGCGGTGGCACCGGTTCATACTACTTCGAGTCCAACTCGGGCGTGTACAACGAACTGCAATGCGGGTCCTACGCCTTCATGGATGCCGATTACGGCCGTATCCTGGACAAGGACGGCAACCGGATCGATCAGGGCGAGTGGGAAAACGCCTTCTTCATCCTGACCAGCGTCATGAGCCACGCCAAGGCGGACAAGGCGATCGTCGATGCGGGCCTCAAGGCGCAATCGGTGGACAGCGGTCTGCCCGTTATCTTCGGCCGAGATGATGTCGAGTACATCAAATGTTCGGACGAACACGGCGTCGTCATGGACCCGAACGGTGTGCTGAAGGTCAACGACAAGCTCAGGCTGGTTCCGGGGCACTGCGACCCAACCGCAAATGTACATGATTGGTATGTCGGCGTTCGCAACGGCAAGGTCGAGACCGTCTGGCCCGTATCCGCCCGCGGACGCGCTTATTGATCCGAACTTGCCGTGTTTGGGAGGGCTGGCTCGGAAGCAGCCAGACAGCCGCCCGCGTGTATGCTCTCCTTCCGGCGGTGGCACGCGGGCGCACGAATATTTGATTGGAGAATGAAATGCTGATCGTACCCGAGCGTGAGATCGCTGACCTTATGACCCGACAAGCGGCTTTTGACGCGGTCGAACAGGTCTTTGCCGCAATGGCGTCCGGCGACGCCTACAACTTCGCTGTCGTGCGTGAAGCCATCGGGCACGAAGATGCACTGTACGGCTTCAAAGGGGGGTTTGACCGCGCCGGCCTGACGCTGGGACTGAAGGCGGGCGGCTATTGGCCGAACAATCTGGAAAAACGCGGGCTGATCAACCACCAGTCCACCGTTTTTCTTTTCGACCCCGACACCGGCAAGCCATCTGCGATGGTCGGTGGGAACATTCTGACGGCCCTTCGAACGGCGGCAGCATCATCGGTATCGATCAAGCATCTCGCACGCAGGGACGCCAAGGTCATAGGCATGATGGGCGCTGGCCACCAGGCAGCCTTTCAGCTTCGCGCGGCTTTGGAGCAGCGCGCCTTTGAAAAGATCATTGGCTGGAACTACCACCCCGAAATGCTGCCGAATATCGAAAAGGTCGCCAATGAAGCCGGCGTTCCGTTCCAGGCGGTCGAACTTGACGAAATGACTGAAGCGGATGTGATCATTTCGATCACTTCGGCCTTTGCGCCCTCGCTGATGGCGAACCATGTAAGCCCCGGAACTCATATCGCCTGCATGGGCACGGACACCAAAGGAAAACAGGAAGTCGAAGCCGCCCTTCTGGCCAGGGCCAGCGTGTTCACGGACGAAGTCGCGCAATCCGTCAGCATCGGCGAAGCGCAGCACGCGGTGGCCGAAGGCCTGATCCAGGAAAGCGACGTGGCGCAGCTTGGCGCGGTCATCAACGGCACCGATCCGGGCCGGATATCGGACAATCAGATCACGCTGTTCGATGGCACGGGTGTGGGCCTTCAAGATCTTGCGGTCGCCGCGTCCGTGGTTGACCTCGCCGTTCGGAAAGGGGTCGCGATCGAGGTCGATTTCTGAAGCCAGACGGCGCCACCTTCTTGGGCATTGTCTCGGCGGTCCTTTTGGGCGAAGAGCTTTTGACAGCAGATCTCCATTCAATGGTGACCAAACAATGAAACGCGGCGCGCCTAGGCGCGCCGCTTCATGTTTTTTCCAGAACGATCAGTGTATCACGCCGAACGCATCAGACGTGGTCGTCTTGCTCGATGGACCCAAGACCATGTCCGGCCATACCGCCCGAGACCTCTTCCGTCGCTTCGTCGGAAAGTTCTTCGGGAAGCACCAGATTCAATACAATGGCGATGACGGCGGCGGGCAGGATTCCTGATGTCGCCAGAACCTTCAATGTGCCGGGCAAGTATTGCAACGCGTTGGGTTCCAGCTGCAAACCCAGTCCAAGGCTTAGGGCGATTGCAAAAATCACCATGTTGCGCCGGTTCCAGTTCACGTCCGACAGCATCGAAACCCCTGCGGCAACAACCATGCCGAACATCACGATCACGCCGCCGCCAAGAACCTCGATCGGAATGGACGAGATTATCGCCCCGATCTTTGGAATAAGCCCGCAAATGATCAGGAAAACCGCGCCGATGGTCACGACCATGCGGCTCATGACTCCGGTCATGGCAATCAACCCGACATTCTGGCTGAACGACGTGTTCGGCAGCGCCCCAAACAGACCAGAGATCGCAGTACCAAGACCATCAGCATAGGTCGCGCCCTGTATTTCCTTGTCGGTAGCTTCTCGGCCAGCGCCCCCCTTGGTGATACCGGATACGTCCCCAACGGTTTCAACGGCGGAAACAAAGGACATTGCACAGAAACCGATGATGGCCGCGACCGAAAATTCAAGGCCAAAATGCAAGGGGTTCGGCAGTGCAAAGGATGCCGCGTTGCCGACGTTGCCCAGATTCACCTGGCCAAGCAGGAAGGCCACGGCGTATCCGACCAGCAGTCCGATGAGAACCGCCGACACCGACAACATGCCCCGGGCAAAGAATTTCAGGCCAAGCGTGACCACGATTACGGTTCCGGCCATGAACCAGTTCAGACCCGAGCCATATTCCTCGGTGCCTATGGCGGGTACACCGCCGGCGGCATATTGAATGCCGACTTTGACAAGGGCCAGGCCGATCATGGTTACCACAAGGCCCGTAACCAGCGGCGGAAGAGCAAAGCGAATGCGCCCTATGAACAACCCGAGGAATGCGTGGAACAAGCCACCGACAACAACCCCGCCCATCAGGACGGCAATTGCGTCAACGCCCTTGCCAACCACCAGTGGAATCATGATCGGGATAAAGGCAAACGATGTTCCCTGTACGATCGGCAGCCGGGCACCGACAGGGCCTATGCCAACAGATTGAAACAACGTGGCGACGCCCGCGAAGAACATCGACATCTGGATCATGTAGATCATCTGCGGGAAATCGGGGCTGTTCGAGCCAAAGCCGAAACCGGCCGCGCCACAAACGATAATGGCTGGCGTGACGTTGGACACGAACATCGCCAGCACATGCTGAATTCCAAGCGGCACCGCCTTAAGCAGCGGCGGAGTATAATTCGGATCGCGGAGTTGTTCCGGCGATCCGATGGATGCATCTGACATTTGGTCTTTCCTCCCTTGAGGTTCGCAGCCGGCTCCTCTTCCGGCAACGCGCCTCATTCTGTGATTTCAAACGCCTCCTCGAACCAATGCTCTTCGAGGTTGGGCCCGGCTCCAATTCGGTCGACCACCGCAAAAAGTCCGGGCGCATGAAGCGGGGTCAGAACGCCATGCCAAGTGTTGCGATGATAATTCACTCCCTGTCCGGGCGCTGTTTTGAAGGCGATGGGCCGACCGGGTTTTCCGTTTTCATCCGGGGCCACAACCACGACAAATGGTTTCTCCGACAAAGGCAAAAAGGCTTGGCTGCCATCCGGATGGCGTTCAACCATTTCCAACTTGATCGGCAGGCTGAAGGCTTCGGACTGAAACACGCTGATACCCGCGCGCCCATCGTGGAAATCCAACACGGCCCGGTCGTGATAGCGGGCGCATCTGCCCTGATTTATAAGCTTGTCCACCCGGCCAGCCGCCTCGATGACATCGCCAAATGGTGCAAATGCCTCTGACGTCAAGGGACGGAGTTTCAAGCCAGCCGTCATTGCGCGAACTTCTCGATCAGACGCAATTCGGCAATGCGCTCGACCTGACGGCAGGCTTCGGCAAATTCGCTGTCGCGGTCATTGTCGATGCGACGGCGAAAGGCTTCCAGAATGCTGGCCTTGGTGTTGTCTTTGACGGCAATGATGAAAGGAAAGCCGAACTTGGTCGTGTAGGCTTCGTTCAACGCCGTGAACGTTGCGCGTTCTTCATCGGTCAGCATGTCCAGACCCGCACCGGCCTGTTCCGCGGTGCTTTCCTTGGTCAGGCGGCCGGCGGCGGCCAGCTTGCCAGCCAGGTCCGGGTGGGCTGTCAGAACGCCAAGGCGCTGCTCGGGCGAGGCGGAACGGAACACACGCGCCAGCGCGTTGTGGACACCAGCGGCATTGTCATGCGTCGGGCCCATTTCCAGTTCGTACGCACCTTCGGCAATCCACGGGCTGTGCTCGAACACGCCGCCGAATTCCGACACAAAGGTTGGTCGATCCATTTTGGACGGGGTCAGACATTGCACCGGCGGGTGTTCAATGGCCCAGTGTTCGGCAATCTGCTCGCGCGTTGCGAACCAGACACCTTCGTGTTTCCTGAAATAATCAAGTGCGCGTTTTAGCGCCATGGCGCGACCGGGGCGACCGATCAGACGGCAGTGCAACCCAATCGAGAGCATCTTGGCCGCGCCCGCCTCACCCTCGGAATAGAGCATGTCAAAGCTGTCTTTCAGATAGCTTTCGAACTGTTCCCCATTGGTGAACCCCGCCTGAATTGCAAAGCGCATATCGTTGCAATCCAGTGTATAGGGCATGATCAGTTGATCCTTGCCCCCTGCCTTGATCCAGTATGGCAGATCGTCGGCGTAGCTGTCGGCGATATAGGCAAAGTCGCCTTCCTGAGCGGCCAATTCGACCGTATTCATCGAACAGCGGCCCGTATACCAACCACGGGGCGGCTGACCTGTAACCTCTGTGTGCAGGCGGATTGCTTCGCGGATCTGGGAACGTTCTTCTTCTGCGCCCATGTTCTTGTGTTCAATCCACTTCAAACCGTGGCTGGCGATCTCCCACCCGGCATGCTTCATCGCCGCAACCTGTGCAGGTGCACGTGCCAAAGCGGTTGCAACACCGTAGACGGTGACAGGCAGATCCTGCAAAAGGCGATGCACGCGCCAGAACCCCGCGCGGCTGCCGTATTCATAGATCGATTCCATGTTCCAATGCCGTTGCCCCGGCCAAGGGGCGGCGCCGGTGATCTCGGACAGAAACGCTTCGGATGCGGCATCGCCGTGCAGAACGTTGTTTTCACCGCCCTCTTCGTAATTCAGCACGATCTGAATGGCGATTTTGGCGTCGTTCGGCCAGTTTGCTTTGGGAACTTGCCCACCGTAACCGGTCATGTCTCGTGGATAAGGCTTCACATCGGTTTCCTTCTTCTTGAATTGATCAATACCCCAGATAATCAAAGATGTTTTTCAAAAAATGCAGAAAGCAGCTTCCCACAGACTGCCTTTGCTCCTGGATGCGAAAACAGACTAGTAACTGTATAACTTGAGGAGTAGCGCAAATGACCGGTTACCTTACAACACATGTTCTGGATACGGCCCGGGGGTGCCCCGCCGAAGGATTGAAAATCGAACTGTTCCGCATTGAAGGTGCAGACCGCCAGTTGCTGAAAACTCTGTTCACCAATGACGACGGCAGGACCAACGAACAAATTCTACCCGAAGCAGAGTTTTCAACAGGTGACTACGAACTTGTCTTCCATGCCGGGGATTACCTTGATGCCTGCGGCACACCACCTGAAAACCCGCGCTTTCTGAACGTCATCCCGATCCGGTTTGGAATGTCCGAACATTCGCATTACCACGTGCCTCTGCTGCTTTCGCCCTTCGGGTACTCGACCTATCGCGGCAGCTGAGCGACCTACCGGGCCGTATTTGCCGCCGCAATCGACGACCCGATGCGTTCGATTATGAATTCCATGAAAAGCCGCGTTTTGGGGTCCTGCATACGGCGGTGCGTAAACAGACATGCCATCTGAATCGGTTCTGGCGGCGTCTTTTCCGCCACCGGAACCAATGTCCCGGCCTTGAGATGTTGAGCGATCTCAAAAATCGGCTTCAACGCGATACCATGTCCGCCAAGGGCCCAGCCTGTCAGCACGTCGCCATCGTCTGACTCGTAGCGCCCGGAAACCCGGAACCGTTTTGGCCCCGTATCGGTCCTCAAAAGCCATTGAAACTCGGTCGCGCCCGGGAACCGCAAATTGAGACATTCGTGCTCATCAGCGATCAACGCGTCCCCGCTTTCGGGCATCCCGCGCCTTTTGATGTATTTCGGGGATGCACAAAGCACTCTTTCGACATCCGCGATCTTGCGAATACGCAGGTTGCTGTCCTCTGGCTGACCAAGAAAAAATGCCAGGTCCAGACCTTCGGTTGTCAGATCAACCTTTCGGTCGGTCAGCCTTAACCGGACGTTCACCTCGGGGTACTCTGCAAGAAACTTCGGGACCTGCGGCGCAATCAACCGACGCCCGACTCCCAACGGCGCCGCGACATAGAGTGACCCTTTCAGGTTTTCGGTCAGATTGACGATCTGGGCTTCGGCACTTTCGACCGCTTCAAGGATCTCTGCCGCGCCGCGATAGAAAGTTTTTCCCTGCTCGGTGGGCGTTAGGCTGCGTGTCGTGCGTTGGAACAAACGCACGCCAAGATGCTCTTCCAGTTGCGATATACGCGCCGACGTGACGGCTGGCGAAACCCTCAGATCACGGCCCGCGGCGGACATGCTGCCCAATTCATAGACCCGGACAAAGGTTCTGATGTTATCAAGGTAGGACATTTTTTTGCATTTTTTGATACTGCTTGGTCTTTACCAGCAATACCAGAACAAAACACACTCGCATAGAGTAACCGGAAGCAAAGAATCTTAGGAGCAAAGCCATGTATGACTTGGCCGTAATGTGGGAGTGGATCGCCTTTTCCGTCCGCTGGCTGCATGTGATCACCGCGATGGCGTGGATTGGGGCGTCATTCTACTTTATCGCGCTGGACCTCATGCTAAAGCCGAACCCTGCCCTTCCGGACGGGGCCTACGGCGAAGAATGGGAAGTACATGGCGGCGGCTTCTACCACACTGTCAAATACCTGGTTGCGCCCTCCCGCATGCCCGAGCACCTGACCTGGCACAAATGGCAGAGTTACACGACCTGGCTGTCTGGTGCGGCGTTGCTCATGATCATATACTGGGTCGGGGGCGAGTTGTTCCTGCTTGATCCGACCAAAGTGGACCTTGCGCTGTGGCAGGGGATTCTGATTTCCGGCGGATCGCTGACCATTGGTTGGCTTCTCTACGATCAGATGTGCAAATCCAAGCTGAGCGATCACCCCACCGTTCTGATGCTGCTGTTGTTCGTGATCCTGGTGATCATGTCCTGGGGTTACAACCAGATCTTCACCGGTCGTGCCGCGCTTTTGCATCTTGGCGCCTTCACTGCAACGATCATGACGGCCAACGTGTTCTTTCAGATCATGCCGAACCAACGGATCGTGGTCGAAGACCTCAAGGCCGGTCGGACACCTGATGCCAAATACGGCAAGATCGCCAAGGTACGATCCACGCACAACAACTATCTGACTTTGCCCGTCGTGTTCCTGATGTTGTCGAACCACTATCCACTTGCTTTCGGCACCGAGTATTCCTGGATCATCGCCAGCCTGATCTTTCTGACGGGCGTCACCATCCGTCACTATTTCAACACGATGCACGCAACTGGGAAAGGCCCGCACTGGACCTGGGGCGTGACGGTTCTGCTAATGGTCGTGATCGCTTGGCTGTCTTCGGTGAGAAACACCGAGACATGGGAAGACGCCGAAGCGCGCGAGCTGACACTATACGAGCAGAAATATGCGTCCGCCGCGGGCTTCGAAGATGCCTATGACACGGTCTTGGGCAATTGCTCGATGTGCCACGCCCGCGAGCCGGTGTACGGCACCATGAAATGGGCCCCGAAGAAAGTTTACCTTGAGACACCCGGAGATGTGGCCCGACATGCTGACCAGATCTATCTGCAAGCCGGGATCAGCCACGCAATGCCGCCACCATCGGCAGTGCAAATGGATGAAGAGGCACGCCAAACCATCATCGCATGGGTGCGTGAAGTCAGAAACCAATAGGCGCGTGCGCGCGAAACCATGACAGCGAACCGGGCCGTGATGCCCGGTTTTTCTTTATGCGAAAAAGCGTTTGCTGTGCTGTGCGATATGTTCGACGAACAGGCGCACCTTGGGATCTTGCAGCTTTTTGTGCGGATAAAGACACCCGAAAATCGTTGGCAAGGGGGGCGTCTCGGGCAGGACCTCGACCAGCCGTCCATCCTCGAGAAACTCCCGCACGTCAAAGCGCGGCTTGTTGACGATCCCACGACCGGACAAGGCCCAGTCGGTCAGAACATCACCATCGTCTGCGTCGTATTTGCCGCCAACTTCAAGCTTTCGCGGCCCCATGTCAGTGCGAAGAGTCCAATAGTATTCCGGAGACCTAGGATAACGCAGCAACAGGCAGTTATGGGGCATGTGCAACAAATCATCCGGTGTTTTGGGCGTCCCAAACTGCGACAGGTAATCGGGCGAGGCGCACAGAACACGATCACAATCCGCGAACTTCCGCAGTTTCATGGTTGAATCGCCAGGCTCTCCAATGAAAAAGGCGATGTCCAGACCGTCAGCCAGAATGTCCACCTTGCGATCGGACAGGCGCATGCGAATCTCTGTTTCCGGGTAACGATCCGAGAATTCCGGCACCAGAGGCGCAACGATTCTGCGCCCGACACCCAAAGGCGCGGTGATGCGGATCGCCCCCCGCGGCGCGTCGGAAAAGCTGGCGACACGCGCTTCGGCGTGATCAAGCGCCAGCAGGACCGCCTTGGCTTCATCGTAGAAAACCGTCCCCACTTCGGTTGGTGTCATCGATCGGGTGGTTCGGTTGAACAGCCGCACACCCAGATGGTTTTCAAGCTCTTTCAACCGTTTGCTGGCCACCGCCGGGGTCAACCGAAGATCTCGCCCGCCAGAGGTGATGCTGCCCAGCTCCATCACGCGGACAAAAACACGCAGACTTTCGATGTAAGACATTGGATCCTCCCAGCAGCGAAAGAATGCGGTATAGCCCCATCTTTTTCAACGATCTGTTGAAAGTATTTGCCATTTGCAGCGATTTTCCATCTCAATCTTTGCTCCTATGGTTCCACTGACCACCCTCCGGAAGGCAGGGGCAGAGGGAGAATTCCATGACGCATCGCACCCACATCCAATTTGTCCTCAATGGCAAGGATGTCTCCGTCCCAGACGTGTCGGCAGGCCAGACACTTCTTGATTTCCTGCGCCTGGAACGCCGACTGACAGGAACGAAGGAAGGCTGCGCCGAAGGCGACTGCGGCGCGTGCACCGTGCTTGTCGGACGGCTTGGGCGCTCGGGCCTGCGCTATGCTCCGGTCAATGCCTGTATCCGGTTTCTTGCCTCTGTCGACGGCTGTCATGTCGTGACGGTTGAACATCTGTCCGGGCCTCAAGGCCGGCTGCACCCGGTTCAACAAGCCATGGTCGATCACCATGGCAGCCAGTGCGGGTTCTGCACACCGGGCTTCGTCATGGCCCTTTATGCGCTTTGGATGCAAACTCCGGAACCGACCGAAGTACAGGTTGAAACCGCATTGCAGGGCAACCTGTGCCGCTGCACCGGGTATGAGCCGATCATCCGAGCGGCCATTGCCGTCAGCCGCTACGGCACCCCGACATCTGATCATCTGAACACCGAACGCGAAACCATGACCGCGCGTCTGGCGGCCCTGAAGGACGGGCGGCGCGTGGTCTCCGGACCCGAAAACAACCTGAGCATTCTGCCATCCAGCGTCGATGATCTTGCCGAATGCCTGCAAGCTTATCCAAACGCCACGATCGTGGCCGGAGCCACCGATGTGGGCCTGTGGGTGACCAAGTTCCTGCGCGACATTGGCCCCGCCATCTTCACCGGTCATCTCGAAGACCTGAAAACAGTCGAAAGACAGGGGTCTCTCCTCCTGATCGGTGCCGGCGCCAGCTACACCGATTGCCAGGACCTTCTGTCTGAACACCTGCCACACCTGTCCTCCTACTGGGATCGCATCGCAGGGTGGCAGGTGCGGAATATGGGAACCGTAGGTGGGAATATCGCCAACGGCTCACCCATCGGGGACACGCCGCCGGTTCTCATCGCGCTCGGCGCGGAAATCACTCTGCGGCGCGGTTCCGAACGCCGAACCCTGCCTCTGGCTGACTTCTTCATCGACTACGGCAAGCAAGACCGCCAACCCGATGAATTTGTCGCAAGCATCCGCGTGCCCCTGCCCCGACCCAATGATCTGGACGCTGCATACAAGATTTCCAAGCGGCGTGACGAGGACATCTCTTCCGTCGCTGCGGGTATCCACATGACGATCACAGACGGCACCATCAGCAATGCGCGCATTGCATTCGGCGGCATGGCCGCCACGCCCAAGCGTGCGGCTGCGGCCGAGGCGGCGCTGAACGGTCAACCCTGGGCGCGCGACAGCTTTGAAGCCGCCGCCGAGGCGCTGGCACAGGATTTCTCACCTCTGACCGATTGGCGTGCATCGTCTGACTACCGGATGCTGACCAGCCAAAACTTGCTGCGTCGGTTCTTCCTCGAAAATGACGCCAAAACCGACACCCCCGTTCAACTGGCTTGCGCCTAATCAGGAGACGAGAAAATGAAAGATAACGTTTCCATCATCGGATCAGCCCACACCAACGTCAAACATGACAGTGCTATCAAGCATGTCACCGGGCGGGCCGACTACACCGACGATATTGCTCAGCCCGAAGGCACGCTGCACGCGTATCTCGGGGTCTCTGACGTCGCGCATGCCAAGCTTTTGGACATCGATTTCACCGACGTTCTGGCCACGCCCGGCGTTGTCGGTGTGCTGACCGCAGACGATGTGCCGGGGGCCAATGATATCAGCCCGACACATCTGAACGATGAACCGGTTTTCCCGACCGATGCCATTCAGTTTCATGGGCAGCCTTTGTTTGCCGTTGTTGCCGAAACCCGCGAAATCGCGCGCCGGGCCGCAGAACTGGCAAAGATCAACTACGAAACCCTGCCTCACGCGCTGGACCCGATTGCCGCGCAGGAAGCCGGATATCCGCATGTCACAGCCCCCCTCAAGCTGGAACGCGGCGACGTCGCCCCGGCGCAGACTGCGGCACCAAACCGGATCAAAGGCCGCATGAATGTTGGCGGTCAGGACCACATGTACCTCGAAGGTCACATCGCCTTTGCCATTCCGGGTGAAGACGATGATGTGGTCGTACATTGCTCCACCCAGCACCCGTCCGAAGCGCAGCATATGGTGGCGCATGTCCTTGGGGTACGGTCCAACGCCGTTGTGGTTAACGTTCGCCGCATGGGCGGCGGATTTGGCGGCAAGGAAAGCCAGATGAACCTGTTCTGCGCGGTTGCCGCCATGGCCGCCAAAAAGTGGAACCGCGCCGTGAAAATCCGCCCTGACCGGGATCAGGACATGACGGCAACCGGTAAGCGCCATGATTTTGTGATCGATTACGACGTCGCCTTTGACGATGATGGCCGCATTCAAGCAGTCGAAGGCAGCTTTGCCGCGCGTTGCGGATTCTCGGCAGACCTGTCGGGACCTGTCACCGACCGGGCGCTGTTTCACGCGGACAACGCCTATTTCTATCCGAACGTCCGTCTGAACAGTCATCCAATGAAAACCAACACGGTGTCGAATACCGCGTTTCGAGGATTTGGCGGCCCGCAGGGTGTGATCGCGGCGGAACGGATGATCGAAGAAATCGCCTATGCCAAGAGGCAGGATCCGTTGGATGTGCGCAAGGCCAATTTCTATGGCACCACGGACCGCAACGTGACTCCGTATCACCAAGAAGTCGAAGACTGCATTCTCGACCGGCTGGTCGGAGAGTTGGAAGAGACCTCGGAATACCGCCAGCGCCGTCAGGACATCATCGCGTTCAACAGGACATCGCCGGTTCTGAAAAAAGGCATCGCGCTGACACCGGTCAAGTTCGGCATTTCCTTTACCGCGACCTGGTACAATCAGGCCGGTGCGCTGGTGCATGTCTATAACGACGGGTCGATCCACCTGAACCACGGTGGCACCGAAATGGGCCAGGGTCTGAACACCAAGGTTGCTCAGGTCGTGGCCGAGGCCTTCCAAGTCGATTTCAACCGGATCAAGATCACCAAGACGACAACTGAAAAAGTTCCCAACACCTCGGCCACTGCGGCGTCCAGCGGGACCGACCTGAATGGCATGGCAGCGTTGAACGCGGTCGAGCAGATCAAAGCACGTCTGGTGAAATTCGCCGCCGAAACCTGGAATGTCGCCCCCGAAGAAGTGGCCTTCCACGCCAATCAGGTGCATATCGGCGACGAGGTTCTGCCCTTCGATGTGTTCATCAAACAGGCCTATCTGGCGCGCGTGCAGCTCTCGGCGGCCGGGTTCTACAAAACACCGAAAATCCACTGGGATCGGGCCAAGGGACAAGGCCGTCCGTTCTACTACTACTCCTACGGCGCGTCGTGTTCAGAAGTGACGATTGATACCCTTACAGGCGAATACCGCGTGGACCGAACAGATTTGTTGCACGACGTCGGACGCTCGCTGAACCCTGTGCTCGACAAGGGGCAGATCGAAGGCGCGTTTATTCAGGGCATGGGATGGCTAACCACCGAAGAGCTTTGGTGGGATGATGCCGGCCGTCTGCGTACCCATGCTCCGTCGACATACAAGATTCCGCTCGCGTCAGACCGCCCGCGTATCTTCAATGTGAAACTTGCCGATTGGTCGGAAAATCGCGAGTTGACCATCAAACGGTCCAAGGCCGTTGGCGAGCCGCCGTTCATGCTGGGCATTTCGGTGTTTGAGGCCTTGTCGATGGCCGTAGCCTCTGTAGCTGACTACCGCGAATGTCCGCGCCTTGACGCGCCAGCCACCCCCGAACGTGTGCTAATGGCAGTTGCGCGGCTGCAAGCGGGGCCCTGAGCCATGACTGCCCCCGGTTCCCTTAGCGAATTCCTGTCCACGCAGCACAGTGTGATCTGCATTGCGCTGACACGCGTGCGCGGGTCGTCGCCGCGCAACGAAGGGACCGAGATGTTCGTGGCACCCAGGGCACTGTGGGGAACCATCGGTGGTGGCCAATTGGAGTTCATGGCCATCAACGCCGCCCGCGACATGCTGCGCGACGGGGTGTTGCATCAGGATCTGGATGTGCCGCTTGGCCCCGAAATCGGCCAGTGCTGCGGTGGGCGGGTCGAGATGAAACTGACCCGCATGCGTGCGTCCGACAAATGGGCCGCCACAGAGCGCGCGACCCAGCGCGACGAGGCTTTGCCACACGTCTATGTCATGGGCGCGGGCCACGTGGGACGCGCTTTGGCCAATCAGTTTCAGCATCTGCCGGTGCGCTGCATCCTCGTCGACACCCGACCCGAAGAGGTCGAGCTTTGCACAGCCAATGTCGAAACCCGGGTCAGCGCGATTCCCGAAGCCGAAATCTGGCGCGCGCCCGCAGGCAGCGCCTTTGTCGTTCTGACCCATGATCACGGGCTGGATTTCCTGCTGACGACCGCCGCGCTGGAACGAAAGGATGCCGCTTATGTAGGGATGATCGGGTCCGCCACAAAGCGGATAAAGCTCAGGAACTGGGCGCAGAAACACTGTGACGGACAGTCCATCGAACATTTGAAATGCCCCATCGGGGCTCGCGGTAGCCGCGACAAGCGGCCCAGCGTCATCGCCGCCTTCGTGGCGGCCGAGGTGATGGCTGAATTGACCTCTGAAACTGCCGCGACCGCCCTGACCGGGGCAAACCAGGCACCCCTTCGGGGCCACCATCACGACCGGAAAGGGAGATCGGCCTGACACCTGTCGGGCCAAACCGGTCACATCAGAGGAGGAGACCGTCATGGACGGGAGGACCTATGAATACAAGCTGTTTACCCGCAGCGATTTCAGCGCTTTCTGGGCGCTGTTTACCGACAACCTTGTCAACCTGCTGATCCTGTCCGGGGTCTGCCAATTCGTGTTTCAAATGCCTGCGGACATTGTCTTTGGCCGCATCGTTCCCGGCGCTGCCATCGCGATTTTGGCCGGTGTCGCTGTCTACACTTACCTCGCCAAATGGGCGGCAAACGCGCAGGGCAAAGACGTAACCGCGTTGCCCTACGGCATCTCGACGCCGGTTATGTTCGTCTACCTGTTCGGGGTGATCGGACCCATCTATTGGGCGACAAATGATCCAATGCTAGCCTGGCAAGTAGGCATCGGCGCCGGGTTCATGGGCGGCATCGTCGCGGCTCTGGGCGCCGTGGTTGGACCGTATCTCAAGCGGATCACGCCACGTGCGGGGATGCTGGGGACGCTGTGCGGCATTGCCCTGGTCTTCATCGGCTCTGTGCCGCTGGCCGAAGTGTTCGAGAACCCCATCATCGGCTTTACGTCGCTGCTGTTCATCCTCTGGGGTTTGATCGGCCGTTTCCGCCTGCCGGCCAATGTTCCGGCCGGCCTTGTCGCGATTGCTGCCGGTACCGTGATCGCCCTTCTGCTTGGCGAGTCCAAAATTGATGTCAGCGGCATCGGGTTCTACCCGCCGATCCCGTATTTCGGTGACCTGATCGCCGGTGTGCAATACCTGTTCGCCAACCCTGAGCTGTTCCTGGTGCTGATCCCCGTGCAGATCTACAATTTCATCGAAACGATGAACAACGTGGAATCCGCCGAAGCGGCAGGCGACCATTACCCTGTCGGGCTCTGCCAGGTGACGGACGGCGCAGGCACGATGCTGGGTGCTCTGTTTGGTTCGCCATTCCCGACAACCGTCTACATCGGCCATCCGGCCTATAAACGGCTGGATGCCCATGCGGGGTATATTGTCGGTGTGGCCGTTGTAATTGCCGCCGCCGCCTTTCTGGGGTTCCTGTCCTTCCTCGCGGGGCTGATCCCGATCGCCGCAGCCGCACCGGTACTGGTCTTTGTATCAGTCAGCCTGATCACCAACACGGCCTGGGCTGTGAAACCGATGCACATGGCTGCGGTATCCTTCGCGATCCTGCCCCATATCTCGGCCTTCCTGATGGTCAAATGGGGATCGTTGATGAACGCGCTGCGCAGCAGCGGTGTCGAAGGGCTGCCATCCTTGGGAGATCCTGATCTGACCTCGGCCCTTCTGATGGAAGGGGCTCATTACGAGGGGCACCTTGCCCTGAGCCAGGGGGCGATCATCACCGGTCTGGTCTGGGGTGCCATCGTGGCCGATGTGATTGACGGGCGCTTCCGGATGGCCGGCGCGTTTGCTGTCGCAGGTGGGCTGATGTCTTCGATCGGCATCATCCATTCCTACACGCTACAGATGCCTCAGTTCGACGGGATAACCATCGGCTATCTGATCATCGGTGCGTTTCTGTACGTCTACCCGGTGTTCGCCCCCAAAGAGGATCTTGAGCATCGCATCATCGTGCCGGACGAGCCCGACCTCATCGATGACGATTCACCCGCTCAGCAGGCCTGATCGGCAACGGGGCAGTCGAATGGCTGCCCCAGAAACCATCCCTTCCCGTTCAATCGTGGCCGTTCAAGAGGCAGAGTTTGCCCTGCGGTTGCTTGCAGATCTTTCTCCCGCCTATCTCAGAGTGACGGCATGTGGTTCGAATGGGTCTTGCAGAGGATCACCCTTGCGAACCACACATCTGCATCGGCTGGGTCACACAAAATAGACGACCACAGGTGATGTGCGAGCGGTCAAGACCCTCAACTGCAAGCCCCGCAATCGGCCAGGCGTGACGAATTTTGTCGTTTGCAGGCATTTTTGTCGCTTTCCGGCTTGTTGCGCTATGCTGGTGTGAACAAGAATACCTACGTATGAAGAGTTGTTTTCCAAATCCCATGGACCGCCGTGCCACCGGCTGTGACCTTGTGATCCCAGCCTGATCTCAGGGCGTCTGGCCCATATGCATCACGCTGTGATTACGGATTTTTCGGATAACCTCATGACAACTCAAGCGCTGCGCCTGGCCATCGATATTGGCGGCACGTTCACGGATACGGTTCTTGTCTCTGGCGAAGAGACGATACTTGCCTCGACCAAAACCCTGACCACGCATCACAACCCCGCCGACGGAGCCATGCAAGGCGCGACGCGCGTGATGCAACAGACAGGGCACCGTCTGAGCGAAGTCACCGGTTTCATTCACGGCACCACGCTGGCCACCAACGCGCTGATCGAAAAACGCGGCGCGGTCGTGGCAACCGTGACCACCGAAGGGTTCAGGGACATTCTGGAAATCGCCTACGAGCGGCGCTATTCGCAATACGACATCAATCTGGAAAAACCTGATCTGCTGGTGCCGCGTGAGCGCGCGCTGACGGTCCGCGAGCGCGTTTCCGCGGAAGGCAAGGTGTTGATTTCGCTGGAAGACACAGCCGTCGACGCGTTGTTGAAGGACATCGACGCCAGCGGAGCAGAAGCCATCGCCATCTGCCTGATGCACGCATATGCAAACCCCGAGCACGAGCGCAGGCTGCGCGATACGCTGGCGGACAGGCGACCCGATCTGACCGTCTCGATTTCGTCGGACGTCAGCCCCGAAGCGCGCGAATTCGACCGGCTGTGCACGACAGTCGCCAACGCCTATATCCAGCCTCTGATGGCAACGTATCTGGCCCGGTTTGTCCGACAATTCGAGGCCCAGGGCGTCACCTGTCCGATCCTGATGATGACAGCGGGTGGTGGAATGTGCACCATGCGAACCGCCGCGCGGTTTCCAATCCGGCTGGTGGAATCCGGCCCTGCCGGTGGTGCCATTCTGGCTGCCCGCGTCGCCGCCCACGCCGGTCTGGATCAGGTTCTGTCCTTTGACGTCGGCGGTACCACCGCCAAACTATGCCTGATCGACAACGCCCGTCCCCAGACCTCGCGCCAGTTCGAAATTGCCCGCGCCGCTCGGTTTATCAAAGGGTCCGGAATGCCGGTACGAATACCGGTCATCGAAATGATCGAGATCGGCGCCGGAGGCGGTTCGATTGCCGGGGTTGACCGGCTAGGACGGTTGACCGTAGGGCCAAAATCAGCCGGATCCGAGCCCGGCCCCGTCGCCTTCATGCGCGGCGGAACCGAACCCACGGTGACTGACAGTGATATTGCACTGGGATATATCGTACCCGACACGTTTGCCGAGGGGCATATTCAGCTTGATCCCGAAGCTTCGAAACGGGCGCTGAGCCGGGTGATCGGGTCAAAACTGGATCTGGATGCCGTAGGCGCCGCCGATGGCGTCAGCCGTATCGTCGACGAAAGCATGGCCAGCGCGGGTCGGATGCATGCGGTGGAATCCGGCAAGGACCTTGGCCCACGAACAATGATAGCGTTTGGGGGCAACGGGCCATTGCACGCCAGCCGGGTCGCGCGATCCGCCGGGGTCTGCCGCATCGTGATCCCGCCCGATCCCGGTGTCGGATCGGCCGTCGGCTTCCTGTTCGCTCCGGTGTCTTTCGAGATCGTCCGCTCGCGCTATTCGTTGCTGGGCAGCATGGACCTGAACGGGATCAACACGCTGTTCGAAGCCATGATTTCCGAGGCTAGAGAGGTCGTCTTCCAAGGGGCCGGCGATGTCCCGACCCAGACGCTGCGCACTGCCTTTATGCGCTACAACGGACAAGGGCACGAGATCGAGATCACCCTTCCCGACCGCCCCCTGACCGCCGAAGATATCGTGACGCTGACCTCTGCATTCGAACAGGAATACCGCAAGCAATTCTCGCGCCCGGTGCCGGGGATGCAGATCGAGATTCTCAATTGGGCGGTACGTGTCGCGACCTGTGACAGTGTCGTGCCGGCGGTTCCTGAAACGCCCCGGTTGAAGACAATCTCGGCGCCGGAAACCTGTCCGATCACCTGTGACGTGGACGGAGTGTCGAAACCAGCGGCCTTCGTAGCCCGAGCGGATCTGAAGCCCGGCGACCACCTTCACGGCCCCGCATTGATCACCGAGCCGCAGACAACCACGCTCGTGTCCGCCGACTTCTCGGCCCATGTGGATGCCATTGGAAACCTCGTCCTCGTTCGGGACCAGAAAGGAGGCGCATGATGTCGTCCGATCTTTCACACGATCTTTCGCCCGCCCGATTGCAGGTGATGTGGAATCGTCTGCTGGCCGTGGTCGAAGAACAGGGTCAAACCCTGATCCGCGCCGCCTTCAGCCCGATCGTACGCGAATGCGGCGACATCTCTGCCGGGATATTTGACGCCGATGGCCGGATGCTGGCGCAAGCCGTGACCGGCACGCCGGGGCACATCAACACCATGGCCGAGGCGGTGCAGCACCTGCGCCGGGCTTTCCCGGTTCAGTCCATGAAGCCGGGCGACATCTACATGACGAACGACCCATGGCTTGCCTCGGGGCACCTGAACGATTTTCTGCTGATGATGCCCGCATTCAAGGATGGCAAGGTGGTGGGCTTTACCTCCTGCACGTCGCATCTCGTTGATCTGGGTGGGTTAGGCATGGGCCCCGAAGGTTCCGACATCTATGACGAGGGCCTGCTGATCCCGCCCTGCAAGCTGGTTGAGCAGGGCACCCCCAACGATTTGCTGCTGGACATCATCCGCGCCAACAGCCGCGAACCCGTCGCCAACGATGGCGACATCTATGCACTGATCGCCTGCTGCGAAGCCGGGGTTGCAAGGCTTCTGTCGATGATGGAGGAATTTGGTCTCGACGATCTAGGGACGCTCGGCTCGTACATCATCGACACGTCGCGCCGCGGCACGCTGGAGGCCATCGCCGACGTGCCCGAAGGTGTCTACAAGAATGTTCTGAAGATGGACGGCTATGAGAATGAGCTGGAACTGCACGCCACCCTGACCGTAAGGAAGGACGGCATGCATGTGGATTTCTCGGGCACTTCGGGCTGTTCGCGCAAGGGCATCAACGTGCCGCTGAACTATGCCACCGCCTATACGGTGTTTGCCTTGCGCTGCATTGTCGGCGCGGACATTCCCAACAATGCGGGATCGCTGGAGCCGTTTACCATTGACGGGCCAAAGGGCTGCATCCTGAACGCGCAGCGCCCGGTGCCGGTTGCGATGCGGCATACCTTGGGTCAGGTCACGCCCGATCTGGTTCTGGGCTGCCTGCATCAGGCCCTGCCCGATGCGGTCCCGGCCGAAGGTGCAAGTTGCATGTTCGACCTGCCCATGCGTCACGCGCCCGAAGTGGCTCGTGATGGCGGTCGCGAATTCGCGGTGGAACCCGTACACAATGGCGGAACCGGCGCGCGACCTCATGCCGATGGACTGTCGGCCACGGCCTATCCGTCCGGGGTGTTCGGCAGTCAGGTCGAGATCACCGAAAGCGTCGCACCCGTGACGATCTGGCGGCGCGAACTGCGCCCAGATTCCGGCGGCGCGGGCAAGTATCGCGGCGGGCTGGGGCAGCGGATCGAGATGACCTCGTCCAACGGTGCTCCCTTTATCGTTTTCCTTTCGGTCGAACGGCTGAAATACCCGGCGCTTGGCCGTATGGGCGGCAGACCCGGCGCGCCCGGTCGCATCCGTTTCAGGGACGGCGCAAACGATATTCCGGGCAAAGGAGAGTTGCGGGTGGAACACGGTGATTATCTGATCTTCGATACACCGGGCGGCGGTGGATTTGGCGACCCTGCCGAACGCGACCCGGATGCGCTGGCGCTGGACATCAAACGCGGGTTGGTAACTGCGCAAGGCGCCAGGATTTACGCGGGTGACGCATGATCCGACCGGTTCCTTACATTGGCGCCATGGCCGCTTATGCGCTGGCTGATCCGAACGGCGCAGACACGGTTTCACTGGCGCAGAACGAAAGCGCCTTTCCCGCAAGCCCCGCCGCCGTTGCGGCCGGGCAGGCAGCGCTGGCGAATCTGGCCCTTTATCCCGATCCGGAATGGGCCGAAATGCGCTCGGCCATTGCCGAGGTGCACGGGCTCGTCCCCGCGCGCATTTTATGTGGGGCGGGCTCGATGGAACTGATTGGCTGTCTGATCCGCGCCTTTGCCGGGCCGGGCGATCAGGTGCTGGGCACACAATATGGCTATGCCTTTGTCGCCTCGGCGACAGCTCAGGCACAGGCCGAATATGTGGCAGCGCCCGAGGTCGATTTGACCGTATCGGTGGACGCGCTTCTGGCCGCTGTCACACCTGCCACCCGCATCGTGTTCGTCTGCAATCCGGGCAACCCCACCGGCACGCTGATCCCGAATGACGAAATTGTCCGTCTGCGATCGGATCTGCCTGGCGATACACTGCTGGTGGTGGATCAAGCCTATGCGGAATTTGCCGATGCCACGAACGATCCTGCGCAGATTCTTGCGCTGGTGGATCGGGGCGAGACCGTGATCACGCGTACATGTTCCAAGGCCTACGGGCTGGCGGGGGCGCGAGCCGGCTGGGGCTATTTCCCAAGCGAAATCTCGGGCGAGGTCCGCAAGCTTTTGAATCCCAACAATATCTCGATTGCCTCGCAGGCAGCAGCCGCGGCGGCGATGCGCGATCAGGCCCATATGCGCAACGTGGTCGCACGGACAGCCGAGATTCGGGACCGGTTTGCGCAGGAATGCCGCGAACTGGGCCTGAGCGTACCGGAAAGCCACACCAATTTCGTGCTGATCCGCTTTGCCTCGACCGCGCAGGCGCAGCGCGCTGACACGGCCCTGCGGGCGGAGGGCCTGATGATGCGCGGCATGGGCGGCTATGGTTTGTCGGACTGTTTGCGCGCCACGATCTGTGCGCCCCAGGTGATGGACAAGGCCCGCGACATCTTGAAAGGAGCGCTGACATGACCGAGACCCGCACAGCCGCCAAGATCGGTGTTCTGGTGCCCTTCACCAACACCAATCTGGAACCGGATATGGAGATGCTGCGACCGCCAAACACCACCATCCATTTCCAGCGCATGGGCGGCTATGACGTGGATGAAATTCCCGGCTCGGATCAAATGGCAGGTTTGGGTGCTTCGGATATCAGCCACGATCTGCGGATGATCTCGGGGGTGCGGCCCGATGTGGTGCTGTACGGCTGCACCTCGGCCACCCTGACCCATGGGCCGTCTTTCGACGCTGAGCTGGCGCAACAGATAAAATCGGAATCCGGTGCGCTGTCGCTGACCGCGGCCGGATCATTAATCGCCGCAATCAAGGCACTGGGGGCCACAAAGGTCGGCTTTTCCTCGCCCTATCTGGGCGAAATAAACGTTCAGGCGATGGATTTCATGGCCCAGAACGGAATCGAGACCGTTCGATGCACCGATGTCGGCCGAAAGCTGGGCAATTACGGTCAGGGAGAGCTGACCCCGGACGACGTCTATGAACTGGCCTGTCAGGCCGATCACCCGCAGGCACAGGCCATAATTCTCAGCTGCACCGACATGCGTTCGGTCGAGGCGATCGACCGGATTGAAGCAACGCTGGGCAAGCCGGTCATCACCTCGAATCAGGCGATGATGTTCTGCCTTATGCGGGCTCTGAACCTACCGCGTCACGACGCGCTGCCGGGGCGATTGTTCGACCTGCTCTGACCGGATCAGGGCGCAAGGCGATAGTTTAACGGATCAAACTCACCTCGAACCGGTCTTGGATCACCCAGACTTGTTCCCAGCTCCAATTCAACCTGTGCAGCAGGCGGCAAGACCGTTGCCGCGCCGTCATCAGGATCAAGGGTGCGGATGTGCCGGTCGGAATGCGTATATACGGCAGCTTCGGCAGATTTTACGTCTGGTCGGCGGGGGCGTAGATCAACGCGCCAAGGTCTGAGAATTTCGAACCTGGCGCGCCCAGCCCCAGAACCGCGTCACGAATTGCGGCAGCACGGGATGCACCCAGTGATGGTGTCGCAAATTCCATGAATTTGTCGATCACTTCTGTCTCATCCATTGGTGCCTCGGGTCCGCCGCGTGCATGTACGTCGCCCGACTCGAGTATCCGCCCGTCGGTCAGGGTGATGCTGACATCGGCGAACCGGCTTTCGGGGAAACGGTCAGAATGGCGTGCGGCCTCTGCAACCGAGATACGCTCGACGATCGAGGCGACCAGCGGGTCGGCCAGGCCCGCGCCGGTGATGTTCTCGACCCCGATCCGGCCATGCGCAACCATTGTCGCGACGGCAAATGGCAGCGAATACTGCGCCTTGGACGTATCATCCGGCATGCCCCTGAAAAGGCAGGCGCTTTCCCGAAACGTGTTTACATGAATCGCGGCAACATCCCGGTGAGTCAGGCCGTTTTCACGCATGAGTGCACGGGTGGCATCAATTGCGGCGTGGGCCCAACGGCAGATCGGGTAGGGTTTGACATATTGATGCTCCATTTGCCAGAAATCGCCCAGATCTTGCCAATGGGGGGCAACGTCTGCCGCTTCGATGGTGATGGCCGGTGCCCCGGTAAAGCCTTTCTCGGCCAATACCGCTGAAGAAATGCCAACCAAAGCGCCCCAGCCCGAACCGTCATGCAGCATGGTGGGATTGGCGATCTCGCGCATCATCTGGCTGCGCGGGCCATGGTATTCGGCGATCCCCATGGCCTGCCGCATCTGTTCGGCCTTCAAACCGCGCAAACGCGCCGCCACGGCCACCACGCCAATCGCGTTCCAAGCTCCGGATGTGTGATAATCGCTGACGGTGTCATGCAAAGAAATGCCCGCGCGTCCCGCGACCTCGTATCCAACAATCACCGCCGCCAGCGCTTCGAGGCCTGAAAAATCTTGAACGGTTTCAGCCAGTGCCGCCAGTGCGGGAACGACGACAACCCCGATGTGGCCTTTGGTCGGATTGTATCCATCATGTCCGTCCAAATTGTCGGTCTGTGTGGCCGCTGCATAGGCCGCACCCGCGACGCTGACGCGACGACCGTCGAAAAGCATGCGCGCGCTCAGCCCCGGATCGCCCGCGCCAAACAGCGCTACCGCACTCTCGCGCGCAATCTGTCCGGCCTGCATCGGCCCCGATCCTATGGTGATCCCCAGCGTATCCAGCAGCATCAACGCCGCTGCCTTGCGCGCGGTGTCGGGAAAATCCTGCGCGGCACGATTCAGCGCAAAATCTGCAACGGTCTGAAAGGTATCTGTCACGGTGTCCAGTCGAGGTTTTTCTTTCGGGTTCCGGATACAAGAAAAAGCCTATGTGAATTTGCGCATAGCGGCACGAAAACAATCATGGGGCAATGGCCCCGGATTATTTGTGACTAGGACCAGATCGCGTTTCGAGGCAGAACCATACGTGTGAGTCGCTCATGGGCAAGACAGCAAGCCCTGGGCTTATTAGTTCTTTGCAACGTGCCTTGCCTGAGAAACATCCGTCATGATGAATCTTCCACACCTGACCTTTCTGCGTTCGTTCGAAGCGGCGGCACGGCACCTGAGCTTTACCGCTGCAGCCGAAGAGTTGAACTGCACCCAATCTGCCGTCAGCAATCATGTCCGCTCGTTGGAAGAGTTTTTGCAGCGCCCCCTATTCGTGCGCCATCCCCGGTCGCTGTCGCTGACGGATGTGGGTGAGGCCTATCTGCCGTCAGTGCGCCATGCCCTCCAGGAAATCAACGCTGCCACGCAATCGGTCATCGTGCGGTCGCATACCCGCAAAGTGGTGGTATCTTGCCCGGTCAGTCTGGCCGAGAACTGGTTGCCGGATGTGATCCGTGGTTTCAACGCGGTGCATCCCGATATTGATCTGACGGTTCACGGCACTGTCTGGGCTGATGTCGAACCAAATGTTTCGGACATCTCGCTGACGATCAATCATGTCGACGATGTGTTGCCCGACGCCCATCGTTTGTGGGTCGAAAAACTGGCCTTGGTCTGTGCGCCCGACTTTCTGGTCGATGGCGAGCCGCTGACCGACCCCAAGCAATTGCAGAATGCACCGCTGATCCATATCCTGGGCCGCCCCTCCTATTGGGAGCACGCGGCGCGGCAGTTCGGATTGTCCGATCTGAGCCAGAAGGGCGGGTTGCGGACAAATGTCTCGAATCTGGCGATGGAAATGGCCGCCAAGTCACTGGGATGCGTCGCCCTGCCCCGGTCGCTGGCCCGGTCCTATGTCGAGCGGGGGCTGCTGATCGAGCCTTTCCGGTTTGATCTGAACAGCCCCTGGACCTATTTCATGCGTCTCAAGGAAAAACCCGTTTCGCCACCGGTCCGGCTGTTTCAGAATTGGCTGTTGCAAGCCGCCGCTGAAATGGACAGCTGATCGACCTGTCATTTGCCGGGCCATGTCACGCGGCCCCTTTTATCCCTTACGCCGTCTTGTTGGTGGCGAGAACGCGCGATCACCCCCGCGCCTCATCAATACTTAAGGCAGGAGCTATTCCAGCCATCAACAACACCCTCTGTTCAACCGAATTTCAACACCAACCGGTCTTCCTGATCCCCGGCTCCGCTGAACAAAACGGACATGGTCGCGGTTTCGAAGGGCTTTGCACCGTCTGCGTTCTTATTGCCTCAATATCCGCAAGAATCTATGGGATGCACCACGCAACTGCTGACGGCCATTGAAACCGGCGTCAGTTTCTTTGATTGTGCCCACGCCGTCCGTGGTAATTGGTAAGAAGGATTTTTGGATGCGTATTGCAATGATCGGCACCGGTTATGTTGGCTTAGTGTCCGGTGTATGCTTTTCGGACTTTGGTCATGACGTGATTTGCGTCGACAAGGCTGAGCAAAAGATCGACATGCTCAAGGCCGGAGAAGTGCCGATCTATGAACCGGGCCTGGATGTGCTGATGGCAAAAAACGTTGCTGCCGGTCGCCTGAGTTTTTCAACCGATCTGAAAACAGCAGTTGATGGCGCCGATGCGGTTTTCATCGCGGTCGGAACTCCGACCCGACGAGGGGACGGCCACGCGGATTTGACCTATGTGATGGCGGCGGCGGAAGAGATCGCCCAAGCGGTTACCGGTTACACGGTCATTGTCACCAAATCGACCGTGCCGGTGGGAACAAACAGAAAAGTTCAGGAGGTCGTTGCGGCCGCCAACCCCGCAGCCGAATTCGACGTGGCCTCGAACCCTGAGTTTCTGCGCGAAGGCGCTGCAATCGATGACTTCATGCGCCCCGATCGCGTCGTGGTGGGTGTGGAAAACGATCGCGCCGCCGAAGTGATGGCCGAGATTTACCGACCGCTTTATCTGCGTGACTTCCCGATCCTGACCACCGATCTGGAAAGCGCCGAGATGATCAAATACGCCGCCAACGCGTTTCTGGCGACCAAGATCACTTTCATTAATGAAATCGCGGGCCTGTGTGAAAAGGTCGGTGCGGATGTCAAGGAAGTTTCCCGCGGCATCGGTCTGGACGGACGAATTGGCAACAAATTCCTGCACGCGGGGCCGGGCTATGGTGGGTCTTGTTTTCCGAAGGATACCGCCGCGCTGGCGCGGATCGGGCAGGATCATGCATATCCGATGCAGATCACGGAAACCGTCATTCGGGTGAATGACGAGGTCAAAAAGCGGATGATCGAAAAAATCCGCGACGCCTGCGACGACCGCCTTAACGGCAAGACGGTGGCGGTTCTGGGTGTCACTTTCAAACCCAACACGGACGACATGCGCGACGCGCCATCACTGTCCATTATTCCCGCTTTGATCGGCGGAGGAGCCAAAGTGCGCGTCGTCGATCCGCAGGGCAAAGCGGAAGGCGATGCATTATTGCCCGGAGTCGAATGGTGCGACGATCCCTATGCAGCGGTTCAAGGGGCTGACGTTGTGGTGTTGCTGACAGAGTGGAACGAGTTCCGCGCGTTGAACCTGACCCAGCTGGCCGGTTCCATGAACTCTGCCCGAATGGTGGATCTGCGCAATATCTATTCAAAGTCACAGGCGCTGAAATCCGGCTTTGAAACCTATGTCGGCGTTGGACGCTGAACGCACACCGCCTGTTGGATCAAACGCGCCCACCGGACCCGCTTGGGTCCGGCAGGGATCTGCCTTCACGGGCTATTCGGTGGCCCAGATCTTGCGGCGGCGTTCCTTGACCATGTCATTGCCTTCATCGGTGCCGTCGTGGAACGTGTTGAACCATTCATCCCAAGGGGTTTCCCAAGTGCCGTAGTTGCAGTCAAAAAACCGATGATGCAGCTGGTGAAAGAAATCCCCGACCTGAAACTTGGCCTTGTTGCCGAACTTCACGTGCTCGAACCCGGCATGAGAGGTCGGAGCGCCGATGCCGTGATGGAACAGCAGGAAAATGGCGTGGATCGGATGAGACGGCAGCAGGAAGAAGATCATCGTATCGAACATCAGAAAGAAACTTTCGACCGGATGCATCGAAAGCCCCGACCAAGGGCCGGTATTGATGTTGCGGTGATGCCAAGCGTGGACTTTTGTATAAAGCTCACCCACATGCAGCAGCCTGTGCAGCCAGTAGAAATGGAACCCGGCCCAGATCGGCACGAAGACGGTCATGGCGATGAACCAGATCGGGTTGCCGTCTAACGTGATCATCGTGATCCAGCCATTGGCATAGGAATACAGGATCAGACATTCCCAGAACGTCCAGAACGTCAATGCCGGGCCCAAGGTCCAGAACATGTTGTCCCAGACCTGATTTTTGAATGTGAACACCTTGGCGCCCTTCATCATCGGGCGCATGTCATAGCGGTATTCGTCCTGCTGCGTGCAGAACTTCCAAAGGGCCAGGTGCAAGCCGCCTGCGACCACCATCAGGATACAGAAATTGCGGAACCAGATTTCCGCAACCCAATCCCAGCCGAAGGTTTCGATCCTGGTCAGTGAAGGCGTCAGATAGGTCCAGGTGATGACCGCAAAGACCAGCAGCAGCGCCCGCAATGCAAGCGGGTTCCAGCTTTGCAGCAGGTATTTCAACGCGGCCAGAGGTTTCGTCGGCCAATCCCAATAGGGCGCGGTCTGAATCGGCAGCTGTGGCGTGTAATTCCAGATCTTGCGCTTGGCTCGTGGCAGCAGGGCGGGGTCTGACATAGAAGGCTCATTTCATCTGTTCACTGATTACAAGCCTAAGGCGGGGGATCAAAAGCTCAGACCTAATTGTCTTGCCGGTGAGGCTAAGTTCTGCTTAGCCTGTCGGAATGAACGCCCGCGTCCCTTCCCTCAACTGGCTGCGCGTATTCGAGGCTGCGGCCCGAACCGAAAGCTTTGCCCGCGCCGCGACCCAGTTGAACATGACGCCTGCCGCCGTCAGCCAGCAGGTCAAGGCGCTGGAGACAAGACTGGGCACACCCTTGTTTCACCGTCACGCGCATGCGGTCACTTTGACCGAGACCGGGCGCGCCTATCTGCCGTCGGTACAGCAATCCTTGCTCATGTTGGAAACGGCAACCGCCGGTCTGTTCGGTGAAACCCGCGAGCAAAGGCTTTACGTGCAGTCGGTGCTGCTGTTTGCACATGGCATTCTGGCCGGGGGTGTTCCCGATTTTCAGGCGGCGCATCCTCAGATCAACCTTTCGCTTTCGACCGGCAATGTCATGTCGGATTTTGCCAATCGGTTCACTGACCTTCAGATCGTGTTCGGAAACCCCGCGCTGTTCGGCTCGGAAAGTGACGAGTTGATGCGCGAACATCTGTATCCCATCGCCCCGCCCGAGATTGCTGCCCGGATCGAGACGGCAAAGGACTTGTTCGACTTCACCTTGATCGAAGTTTCGACCCATCGGGCAAGCTGGCCGCATTGGTTCGAACACCAGCGGCTGCCAGCAGGCCAGGCACAGTATTTTTTTGCCGACAATTCGGTGATGGCGGCCGAGCTCTGCGCCAGCGGATGCGGCATTGCCTTGGCACGCGCGCCCGCGTCAGATCGCATTATGAAACTGTCGGGCTTGGTCCCTTGTCTGCCGGACATCTCCTGCCCGGGGCAGGAAGCTTATCATCTGGTCTATCCCTCCCGCACGGCGCTGCGCCCGGCAGCGCGTACGTTTCGCGATTGGCTGATGGATTACAGCGCCGCCGTCCAGACGCGGTAACGCCCCTGCCCGGTGACCTCGCGAACCAGACCCCGCTGCGCGAACAGGTCGAAATTGCGCTGCACCGCCGCGCGGGAAGCCTTGGTCAGGTCTTCTGCCAAAGGCGCGGATACCATGGGCCAGGCCGTCAATGCAGTGATCAGGCGCGGTGGGGTGCGGCCGCTCAGATCCTGCGTGACCTCTTTGGCTTTCGCCTCCCACGCGCTGATCCGGTCCAGGTGCAATAACGCTGCAAGGGCAGCCTGACCTGCGCCGCCGATCCATGCGCTCAGTTTTTCCGCCGGATCCCCCGAGCCGCGCAGCGCGCTCGGCCCGGACAAGGCCAAGGGCATAAACTGCGCACCGCCACGCCCCATGGAGGCCGCATGCCGCGCGGCTATGACGGCTGCTTCCGTGTCTTGTCCGATGCCTTGTGACACCGCCCGCCACGCGTGAAACGCAATTGCCGACTGCGTCACAGGATGCAGCCCTTCGGCGTTTTGCATGACCTCGGCCAGATCAATGATGGATTCCGGGGTCGCGTCGGCCCCCTGTGCCAGTCGGTCAAGAAACGCGGTCAGCCCCCGTTCCCAACCGCCGGCAGCAGGCGGCGCGCCCGAACTCAGGCGTCGTACAGCCCATCCGGCCCGGAACAGGGCCTGCACGTCATCATGAGTCGCGCCGATCCGCAAACCGGTCCACAAGGCCAATCGATCCACGCTGATCCGGTCTCCGGTCCACCACCCCAGATCGGACGTCTCCATCAATGCCAAGCGATGCGTCCAGCCTTCGGGGCCCGCTCGCAACCGTTCATCCAGCGCTCCAAAAGTCAGGGCCAGATCTGCAAGTTCCGCAGAAAGGTCGGACTGCGCTGCCCGCCAATCACGCGGATCGAACAGCAGGCGCTGTTCGCGTCGCGGCCCGGGCAAAAAGAATCCCTCGTCTTCCTCGACTTCATCCGGCGGCAAGAACCACAGGTCGTCCTCTTCGGACGGATCGCCGTCATAGATGCTGGCGGGGCCAAGATCTTCGGCCTCGTCTTCTGGAAGGGGCAAGGGTTTCTTCGACGTCATACCCCGCATTCTTCGGGCATTCCCGTTGGTTCACAAGGGGTATTCCGTCAGCCCGCAAAGGTTCGGGTCAGAACATCCAGTTCGCTGCTCAAATCGGTCTGCGGAGAGCTGCCCAGCAGCATGTAACCATAGCCATCCTGCGCCCAGGTCGCTGTTGCCAAACCGCTCAGAATGGCCTGTTTGACCTCTGCCTTCGGGGCGTTCGGCCCCTGACGGATAACACAGAAGGCAAAAGGTTGACCCTGCTCATCAGCGAAAACGACCTGAACCAAGGGCTTTCCCTTGAACGAAAGAACCTGTGCTCGCTTCAACTCCAGCCCAGGCATGGAGTCCAGCGCTTCACGGTTCAGAGACCTGCCAAGTGCTGCCTCGGCCATCGCGAACTGCTTGTCCAGCGATGCCTCGGAACTGTCCAGCGAGACAATCGTCTCGGGCACATAAAGCGACTGATAGATCGCCGCTTGCTGCGCCCAGCCCGGTTCCGCCGGACGCGTCGCCCAGAATGTCAGGGCGACGGCTGCAACCCCGACGCCCGCGGCCACGACCAGAAGGCGCAGAAACCCAGCATTGGTGTTTTGCGCCACGGGTTCCGGCAAATCGACCTTCGGCGCCGCGGTGGGCAGTTTCTCAAAGACCTGCCCAACGACAGGCGCAAACGGATCCAGCGCCATCAAGCGGCGTTCAAGCTCGACATCATCCTCAACCGCGGCCTCGATGGCGCGGCTCTGAGCCTCATCCAGCGTGCCTTCCAGATACGCCAACAGCGTCTCGTCGGAAAACGTCATTTGCCACTCCGTCGCGCGGTGTCTGCCGCCTCAAACTGCATCACGGTTTTCAGTTTCCGCCGGGCATTCGATAGCCGGCTCATGATTGTGCCGATGGGAACGTCCAGCAATGCAGCGGTTTCGCGATAGCTGTACCCTTCGACGAACACAAGCATGACCGTTTCCCGCTGCGGTTCTGGCAGCTGCATCACTTGAGTAAACACTTCAGCCGCAAAAATATTCGTTTCTGAATCCGGCAAAGTTGCGACCAGTTCCGCTTCCGGGATCACGGACAGCGCCTGTGCCCGCCGGACGGAACGAGACCGCACTTCGTTCAACCAGATTGACCGGCAGATCGTCATCAGCCAACTGTCCAGACGATCATGCGATGTTACCTGATGATGCCGCTCAAGCGCACGCAGGCATGTGGCCTGCACCAGATCGTCCGCCACATCTGATGCCCCCGACAACGCCAGAGCAAACCGCCAGACGCGTCTTGAGTGCATCTGTACGGCGTCACGAACGGCCTGTTCGGAAGTCATCTCGGCACTCATCGAATAAAACGCGACCTGTGTGTGTTTGTCAGAAACGGACCCGGCCCGCAGGGCCAAAACTGACATAAACCGCGGAGGAAAGAAATGAAACTTCTGTTGAAGGCAGTCACGTTTGCGTCGGCAATTGTTGCAACACCCATTTGGGCAGCAGATTGGACACTGGAGTCCGACCACTCGCATCTGGCCTATGGAACGATCAAGAAAAACGCGGTGGGCGAGGTCAACAGTTTCACCGGCCTGAGCGGACACGTGACACAGGAGGGCATAGCCGAAATCGAAATCGACCTGTCCTCGGTCGAGACCAACATAGATATTCGCAATGAACGAATGATCGAATTTGTATTCCGCCAAGCACCCACTGCGCGCCTGACGGCCGAATTCGACATGGCGAAGGTTTCAGGGCTGGCCGTGGGTGAAACCACCACTCTGGAAGCTGCTTCCGTGCTTTCGCTGGCCGGCACGGAAGTTGAATTTGACGCGGAAATGTTCGTCGCACGCTTGTCCGAGACGTCAGTGCTTGTTTCGACAAACGACATGGTGTTTCTCAGCACGGAAGACGCCGGTGTGAACGCCGGCGTGGACAAGCTTATGGAATTGGCAAGCCTGCCCGGCATCACCCGAACGGTACCTATTACGGCCCGGCTGATCTTTAACACGGATGAAGAGCAGGCCTCGACGGCATCGGAAGCCACAGAGGATGTTGCTGCCGCAGATGTTCAGGGGGACGCGACGGCGGGCAAAAAGGTGTTTCGCAAATGCAGTGCCTGCCACAAATTGAAAGAAGGCAGCCATGGTGTTGGCCCGTCCCTGCACGGTATTATCGGCACAAAGGCCGGACAGGCAGAGGGATACAAGTATTCGACAGCGCTGGAAAGTTCCGACATCGTTTGGACGCATGAGACCCTGAGCGCGTTCCTGACGGATCCCAAACGGTATCTTCAGGGCAATCGAATGCAGTTTCGCGGCCTGAAAAAGAACGAAGATATTGTTAACCTTCTTGCATATTTGCAAGAAGAGGGGTGAAGGCAACGCCCGAGAGACCTGGCCGCAGCGCTGAATTTCGATTTCCAACAACCGGCCCCAGACAGGATCGGATACGATACTTGTGCCCCTTCCCTGTCTGGTTTTCGGATCAACACGTGTTCAATGTCAGGAAATACAGCCCTTTGTTAGCGGGTTCATGCCGGACATACGACTCGTTTGTGGCAAAAAGCCCGTGTTTTACGGCGTTTTTTGCGAATCCTGTCACGCCACCAACCCTGCCTGCGCCCGTACAAAGAGGCAAATCCCGGTTGTCCTTGCGCTTTCCAACTCTTGTCCGATCGTCAACCAGCCATTATTTAGCGGGCGTACAGCTCAGACAGTCGGGATGGGCCGCTCTGCCGCAGCTTGGCATCTGTCCTTTAGGCCCGACAAAATATAGGTTAACTGAGCGTGCGCACAGTTTCACGATTTGGAGAACGCAATGATAAAGCGCGCCTGGAACAAGTGGCGATCAGGCTATATGGGCCGCCTTGTAGGTGAAAGCTTTTACGCGCAAGGCAAGCTGTATGGTATTGCGGTTCTGGCAATGATTGCCGTGGCGGTCACCACGGCCGGCTCCGCATATATGATGGAATACATTGTCGATGCCATGACCAGCCCCGACTTGCAGGGTTGGGCACATGTAATTGCGTTGGGGGTTGTCCTCCTGTTTCTGGTCAAAGCGGTCGCATCCTATATTCAGGCTATTTACCTTGCCCGCGCAGGCAATCGGATCGTGGCGGAACAGCAGGACAAGGTTTACCGCAAACTGCTCAAACATGGGGTCGCGTTCTTTTCGACCAATGAATCGTCGGACCTTCTGATGCGCACCACCCATGGCGCGCAGGCAGCCAGAAACCTGATCGATGTGCTGGTCACCGGGTTCGTCCGCGACGCTCTGACTCTGGTCGGGCTGGTTGCTGTGATGGTGTATCAGCAGCCCGTTCTGTCCGTCTTGTTCTTTGTCGTGGGTCCGATTGCCCTGTTGGGTGTTCGCTATCTGCTGAAGAGCGTACGAACGATCATGCAGGCCGAATTCAAGTCACTGGCGGAAATCATTCGGGTGCTGCAAGAGACCTCGGCAGGGATCAAGGTCATCAAGGTCTTCTCGCTCGAAGACCGGATGATCAACCGCATGGACACCGCCATCCGGAAAGTTGAACAGCGGTCGAACGATATCGCCAAGTTGCAGTCCATTGCCAGCCCTCTTATGGAGTTTCTGGCCGGCCTCGCCGTGGCGGGTGTACTAGTGGTCAGCACGATGGGAATCGCAGGTACGGAACAACCCAGCGCTGGCCAGTTGATGTCCTTTATCACGGCGTTGCTGATGGCCTATGAACCTGCCAAGCGGCTGTCGAAAATGCGCGTTCAGATCGAAACCTGCATGGTTGGTATCAGCATGTTGTTCGGCCTGCTGGATCAGGACGACACGATGGTGGAAAGCCCCGAAGCCCATGACCTGATCGAAGGCCCCGGCCAGATAACGTTGCGCGATGTGACTTTCGGCTATCAAGGTGCCGTACCTGTGATCGAAGACATGAACGTCACGTTCGAGGCCGGCAAGACCACCGCGCTCGTCGGTCAGTCCGGCGGTGGCAAATCTACGATATTCGGGCTGATCATGCGGTTCTACGATCCCGATGAGGGCAGCGTCGAGATTGATGGCCAAGATCTGCGCGAGGTCAGCTTTGCGTCCCTGCGAAAAAAAATCTCTTATGTCGGTCAGGATACGTTTCTGTTTTCGACGTCGATCATGGACAATCTGCGCTGCTCGGCCCCTGACGCAACCGAGGAAGAGGTCATTGCCGCGGCCAAAGCCGCACATGCGCACGAGTTCATCATGGACCTGCCGGAAGGGTACGAAACGCAAGTCGGCGAAAACGGAACCTTCCTGTCAGGTGGTCAGAAACAGCGAATTGCGATTGCACGCGCAATACTGAGAAATTCCGAGATCCTGCTTTTGGACGAGGCCACAAGCGCGCTGGACGCTGAATCGGAATCGCTTGTCAAAAAGGCTCTGGACACCCTGACAAAGGATGTGACCGTCGTCGTCATTGCGCACCGACTTTCGACTGTTCTGGAAGCGGATAAGATTATCGTGGTTCAGGATGGCTCGATCGTGGAACAGGGCAATCTGGACGAGTTGATGAAAAAGAACGGAGCCTTCCGCAACCTGTTCGATCAGCAATTCAAAAAACACGAACCCTCGGCGGAAGTGGCAGAGTAGCCCCTGCATTCGGTCTGGCACATGCCTCGCTTCTCCGGGCAAGACCCGTCCGGAAGAGGGGCGGAGTATTCTTGTCACGCGCGTCCGTGCATCGAAGTCATCAGGCCCAAGCCGCCCAAGGGATATGGCCGCTCGGGCCGCACTTGGGGAAATAGACGGTCCTGTCTTACGTACGGGTTCGAAGATGGCGGTCTCGACGATAGCGACACAAACATGTGGCATGGTCGCCCACGCCGGCGCGCCGTTCCTGCCAGCGCCTGGGCACGGAGGTTCTCCGACAAGAAGTCAACGTCGCTTTTCTTGAGGCCGCCCTGTTTGCCACCGTCTCACACCAACGCAAAAACCTACTTGCATTACAAGGGGTACAGACACGCGACCTGATGCGTTTCTCCGGCCAGTTCAGGCAATGTTGCCCTGCACTGATCGGTTGCCAGCCAACATCTTTGCGCAAAGGCGCAACCTTTTGGAATATTCATTGGCGACGGCAGTTCGCCCTCAAGCTTGATCCGTTCTTTTCGGGCCATAGGGTCTGCTCGGGGCGTCGTGGACAGCAACGCCTTGGAATAGGGGTGGCGCGGCGCGGCGAACAGCTGTTCTTTGGGCGCCTTTTCAACAGCGCGCCCCAGATACATCACGATCACGTCGTCTGCAAAATGTCGAACCACGGAAAGATCGTGCGAAATAAACAGATAGGCGAGGTCAAGCCGTTCCTGCAAATCCACAAGCAGGTTCAGGATCTGCGACTGGATCGAGACGTCGAGTGCCGAAACCGGCTCATCCAGAACCAGGACCCTGGGGTTCAACATGAGCGCGCGTGCAATGGCGATACGCTGACGCTGCCCGCCAGAGAACATATGTGGATAGCGATCATAATGCTCGGGGCGTAATCCCACCATCTCGATCATGTCGCGCGCTTGTGTCTCGCGGTCTGCGGCGGACATGTCCGGACGATTGATGATCAGCGGTTCCTGCAAGATCTGGCCGATGCGTTGACGTGGATTCAGCGATCCATACGGATCCTGGAACACGATTTGCACCGTTTCCCGCATCTTGCTCCACCGCGACGGGGTAATGTCGACACCATCAATCGTCAGCCTGCCCGACGTCGGCTCTTCAATCATCGTGACCAATCGCGCCAATGTTGACTTGCCACAGCCGGACTCTCCGACGATGGCCAGAGTCTTTCCCGGTTTCAGTTCGAAATCCACCCCAGAAAGGGCCTTTACCGTCGCTGACTTGGACAGCAACCCGCCCTTCACCGTGTAAAACCGGGTCAGATCTTTCGCCTGAACGATGGGGTCGGTCATGCCAATTCTCCGGCCGCAATTTTTTCTACGTGGTGACAACGTGCCTTGCCGAAGGCGTCGGCATGGGGGGTCGGCGGTATTTCAGCGCAAGTTGCATCAGCAAACCGGCATCGTGGGCTGAACAAGCACCCTGCGGGGCGATCGAATTGACCCGGCACAACGCCGGGAATCGTCGGGAGGATCTTGGAGGTCGCGCGCTCGGGCAAGGCGCTCAGCAGGGCCGATGTATAGGGATGACGCGGCGTGCGGAACAAATCACGCACGGGCTGCTCTTCGACTTTTTGTCCGGCATATTGCACCTGAACCCGTTCGGCGGTTTCGGCCACCACCCCCATGTCATGAGTGATCAGCACAAGGCCCATATCGTGCTCGTCCCGCAACCGAACCAGCAGGTCGAGTATCTGTGCCTGAATGGTGACATCCAGCGCAGTGGTCGGTTCGTCCGCAATCAGCAGCTTGGGCTTGCAGGCGATGGCCATCGCGATCATGACGCGCTGGTTCATGCCCCCTGACATCTGATGTGGAAAGGTGGTCAGACGGCTTTCCGGGGCCGGGATGCCGACCTGGTCGAACAGCTCAATCGCGCGCTGGTGGCGGTCCTTGCGGTTCAAACCTAGATGGATGCGCAGAGCCTCTTTGATCTGAAATCCCACCGTGAAACAGGGGTTCAGCGACGACATCGGCTCCTGAAAGATCATCGCCATGTCCTTGCCGATGATCTTGCGTCGATCGCGGGCCGAAAGACCGGCCAGATCCAGCCCCTCAAAACGCATCTCGTCAGCGGTGATCGTCGCGGTCCAGGGCAACAACCCCATCAGCGCCAGCATCGACACCGACTTGCCCGAGCCGCTTTCGCCGACGATGGCCATCAGCTCGCCCCTGTCGACCGACAGATCGACACCGTCCACCGCACGGAACTTGCCCGAGGCCGTGGCGAATTCAACAGTCAGGTTGCGGATCTGCAAAAGGCTCATGCGATCAGCTCCGTTTCAGTTTCGGGTCAAGCGCATCACGCAGGCCATCACCCATCAGGTTGATGGCAAGAACGGTGACAAGAATCGCCAGACCGGGGAAAGTAACCACCCACCAGGCGCGCAGTATGAATTCGCGCGCTTCGGCCAGCATGGTGCCCCATTCCGGGGTGGGCGGCTGCGCGCCCATGCCCAGAAAGCCCAATGCAGCTGCATCCAGAATTGCTGTCGAAAAGGACAACGCCGCCTGGACGATGATCGGAGCCAGACAATTGGGCAGCACGGTGATGAACATCAACCGTGACCTGCCAGCGCCTGCCACGCGCGCCGACGTGACATAATCCTTCTGACGTTCCGCCAGAACCGACGCGCGGGTCAGGCGCACATAGTGGGGTTGGAAAACAATGGCGATGGCAATCATCGCGTTGGTCAGCGACGGGCCAAGGATGGCCACCAGCACCAGTGCCAACAGCAGCGACGGAAAGGCCAGAACGATATCCATCACCCGCATGATCAGCGTATCGACCCATTTGGGGGCAAAGCCCGACAGCAGGCCAATCATCACGCCGCCCGACACCGCCACACAGACGACGACGATTCCAACAAAGAAGGAATAGCGCGAGCCCATGATCAGGCGCGACAGCATGTCCCGACCCAGCGGATCGGTACCCAACGGGAAAGCCCAGCTTCCGCCCTCCTGCCAAGCAGGCGGTTGCAGGATATGATCGCGGAACTGTTCGGTTGGGTCATAGGGGGCCAGAAGGGGCGCAAAAGCTGCACAAAACACAAAGGCTGCAAAAACCCAAAGCCCGATGACAGCGCCGCGGTTTTCGCTGAAGTAGTACCAGAACTCTCGCAGGGCGCTGGGGCGGTCTTCCGTTCTGGGCGGGGTTGAAGATAGTTCGGCCATCACCGCCTCCGAATTTTGGGGTTGATGATGCCATAAAGGACATCGACCAGCAGGTTCACCAGCATCACGATCACCGCGATCATCAGCAATCCGCCCTGAACAACCGGGTAGTCACGGCGAAAGATGCTGTCGACCATCCACTTTCCTATGCCCGGCCAACTGAAGATGGTTTCGGTCAGGATGGCCCCCGCCAGCAACGTGCCCACCGACAGGCCGATCACCGTAACAACCGGAATCAAAGCGTTTCGCAGCGCGTGCAATCCATTGATCCGCGAAGGTGACAAACCCTTGGCGCGCGCGGTGCGGATGTAATCTTCGCCCAGAACTTCCAGCATCGCCGACCGGGTCTGGCGTGCGATAACCGCCAGCGGAATCGTTCCCAGCACAATCGTCGGCAGGATCAGATGGCGCACGGCTGATCCGAATGCTCCTTCCTGACCCGACAACAGGCTGTCGATCAGCATAAAGCCCGTGACGCTGGGAAAATAATACAACAGGTCGATGCGGCCCGAGACCGGCGTCCAGCCCAGATTGCCCGAGAATATGATGATCAACAGCAGCGCCCACCAGAAGATGGGCATCGAGTACCCGACCAGCGCCGAGGACATCAGCGCCCGGTCAAAGAACTTCCCTCGGTTCACCGCCGCGATCACACCTGCGGGCAGACCCAGCGCAACGGCAAAGGTCATGGCGCACAGGGACAACTCCAGCGTTGCGGGGAACAGCGAAAAGAACTCATCCCATACGGGTTTCCTTGTGACAAAGCTTTCGCCCAGATCACCCTGAAGCACTCCGGTGAGGTAATCCCAATACTGCTGCAACACCGGCTTGTCGAAACCCAGCTTTTCGACCATTTCCTGATAACGTTCTTCCGTCATGCCGCGTTCCCCGGCCATCACGATGATCGGATCGCCGGGCAGCACCCGGATGAACATGAACGAAATCAACGTCACGCCCAGAAATGTCGGAACAAACAGGCCAAGACGGGTAAGGAAATAGCCAAGCATCAGCGACCTATGATTGTAAGTTCTTTGGGAAAGCGGGTCAGTGACCGACAGCCATCCCCGGTGACGAGAACGTCATCTTCTATGCGAACGCCGAACTTGTCCAATGCATACAGACCGGGTTCGTTGGTCCAGACCATGCCCGCCAGGATTTTCTGGCTGTTGCCGCGCATGATATACGGCGCCTCATGCACATCCCGGCCCAGACCGTGACCTGTCTTGGTCCGGATACGATCGGCAAAGGGCGAGGCCTCAAGCACGCCTGTGACGGCGTCGTCGATGTCATGCGCTGTCACGCCGGGGCGGCAGGCTTCGAACCCGGCTTTGTTGGCGCGCAAAACCGTGTCGTAGACATCCCGGCCTTCGTCCGGGACGTCCTGAACGAAAAAAGTTCGCGTGATGTCGGCCGCAAAACCATGTTTTCGAGCGCCAAAGTCGAACAGCAAGGCATCGCCTGCTTTGATCCGGTAGTCGGCGCGCGCCTTTCCGTGCGGTCGTGCCGAGTTGTCCCCCGCAGCCACGATGGGGGAAAAGGCCAACGACTCGGCGCCTTCCGCAAAAAGCGCCTGTATCAGCGCCTGCTCGATCTGTTTTTCGGTCTGACCTGCACGAACACCTGCAATCACACGCTCCAACGCGCGTTCCGAAATATCGATGGCCGCTTGCAGCGCGGCGATATCTTCTTCGGTTTTGATGATGCGAAGGCCTGAGATTTCGCGCTCGCCGTCCACAATCCGCAGATCCGGAATTGCGCGGGTAAACGCGTCTGACACGAAAAACCGCATCACCTGACCTTCGACGGCCAACGATCTGATAGGACTATGCGCTGCCAGCGCGGAAAATGCGCGGTCATAGCCGGTCTGATCGCGCCAGTCGAATACGGCACCCTCAAATCCAACCAGATCCCATGAGGCGAGTTCCAGATTGGGCACGATCGCCGCCGGATCACCCATGGCCGGAATCACCACGACAAAAGGGCGCTCGTGGCTCATGAAGGATTTGCCCAATGCGCGGGTGAAATTTGGACCCGGCACCAGGGCCACTGCGTCCACTGACATATCCATTGCCAATTGGCGGTATTCGGACAAATCCGGCATTCTGCCCGACCTCCTCAATAAGAAAGCCGGAGCCACCAATCAGGTGGCTCCGGTTTGTGAGTGGTGGTTTATTCGACGCTCACACCATAGAAGATGTGACCGCCCAGAGGGTGCACCTTATAGCCTTGCACCTTGTTGCTCATGGGCATGTAAACGACCGAATGCGCGATGGTTGCCCACGGAGCCTGCTCTTTGAACACAACCTGCGCTTCTTCATACAGTTTGGTCCGCTCGGCCTGATCCGTGCTTTGCTTGGCCTTCAGGATCAGGTCTTCGAATGGCTGATGGCACCATTGCGCCCGGTTGGATGCTTCGACCCCGTCACAGCCCAGCAAAACCGCCAGGAAGTTATCCGGGTCGCCATTGTCCCCGGTCCAGCCCAGCAGAACGGCACCGTCCCGGTTCAGTTCTTTCGAGCGGGACAGGTATTCACCCCATTCGTACGAGACGATTTCGACGCCCACACCGATCTTGGCGAAATCCGCCTGGATCAATTCGGCCATGCGACGGGCATTGGGGTTGTAGGGGCGCTGGACGGGCATGGCCCAGATTTTCATCGACAGGTCCGAAACACCTTCGGCCTCAAGCATCGCCTTGGCCGCTTCGGGATCATAAGGATCGTCCACGATGGCGTCGTTGTAGCCCCACATGGTAGGCGGGATCGGGTTCTTGGCCACCTGGCCCGAGCCCTGGAAGACCACGTCGATGATCGCCTGCTTGTCGATCGCCATGTTCAGCGCTTTGCGCACCTTCGGATTGTCGAATGGCGCCATGGTGGTGTTGTAGGCCAGATAACCAACGTTCAGGCCCTCTTGTTCCAGCATGTTGATGTCCGGATCATCCTTCATTGCCTGAATGTCGGCAGGGTTCGGATAGGGCATCACATGACATTCGCCTGCTTTCAGCTTTTGATAGCGCACAGACGCATCCGGCGTGATGGCAAAGATCAGGTTTTCGACCTGCGCCGGGTCGTTCCAATACGCATCATTGGCCGCGTAACGGATCACCGCGTCTTTTTGATATGCCACGAACGAGAAAGGTCCGGTGCCGATGGGTGCCGTATTCAGTTTTTCCGGCGTACCGGCTTCCATCATTGCCGCAGCGTATTCCGCCGACACGATTGAGGCAAAGTCCATCGCCATATTGGCGACAAACGGTGCTTCGGGCTTGGACAGGGTAAATTTCACCGTGTAGTCGTCGATCTTTTCGATGGACTCGACCAGATCAGGCATCCCCATACCCTGGAAATATTCCCAGGTTCCTCCTGACACTTGATGATAAGGGTGGTTTTCGTCTTTCTGACGCATGAAGGAGAAAATCACGTCATCCGCGTTGAAATCGCGGGTCGGCGTGAACGCGTCATTCGAGTGGAACTTGACGCCCTGGCGCAGCTTGAAAGTGTATTCCAGACCATCATCGCTGGCCTCGACACTTTCGGCCAGGCCGGGGACCACATTGGTCGTGCCCGTTTCAAATTCAAGCAACCGATTGTAGATCGGATGTGAAGACGCATCAAAGGTCGTCCCCGCGGTGTACAGCGCAGGATCGAACCCTTCCGGCGACCCTTCGGAACAATATACAAGTGTATTTGCCTGCGCCACGGCACCCGTCAGGGCGATCGCAGTGGTTGCGGCCAGAAGTTTGAGTTTCATGATTTTCTCCCAGAAAAGGACTTTGAAAGACAATCGCATGGCTCTTTGTCGTCAGAGCATTCAGTGACAGCACAGGTCGTCGCGATCCCTCTGCCCAATGTATCCAAAATACAAAATCTAAAGTCAACAGTGTCTTTCTGCGGATGTCTCTGAAGACCGTTTCTGCCTTTGCACCCTGATTTCAGGGTCTCATTCTCATCTTCGCCGCGAAAACGATACGACGCCCCGAAACGCTCTGCCGCGCACTCAGACCTTTCTGTTCATGGGTGCGGATCGCATGCTCTCATGGCCTGTACCCTCACGTCTTGTCCGTATGCGTAACCGCACGCCAATCCCGTGCGGGAGGGTTGGTCAAAAGCTTCGTTGCGCGCAACTTCATGGCGACGGACACAGGATCCCCGCCCCGCATTTTGTCCGCGGCTTCAAACGCAGCTATCGCCTGCTCGAACCGGCCGGAACGATAATGCGCAAGACCTTGTTCGTATGTCTCGATCCAATCAAATGATCCGTCAAAACTGCCGACCATCGCAATCAGCTCATAGACCACCAGTTCCTCGGTCCGGCCAAAGACCGCAAGCGTGTCCAGCTCTCGGACGACAATTGCGTCGGCGGCTTCGCGCCGGGTCTCGGGGCCGATCAGAATGCGCGTGCCATACTCCTTGTTGGCCCCTTCCAATCGGCTGGCCACATTCACGACGTCGCCGATTGCCGTATAGTTCAACCGCTGCTCTGACCCAATGTTGCCAACCAGAGCTTCCCCACTGTTCAACCCGATCCTGACACGCAGGGAATTTCCGGCCTCGTCCTCGATGCCCGCATCTTCCACGGTCGCGACAAGATCCAGTGCCGCGCGGCAGGCATTCTCGGCATGGAGCGCATCCTTGCGCGGTGCCCCCCAGATCGCCATGACCGCATCACCCATGAATTTGTCGATCGTCCCGTCATGGCGCGCGACGGCTGCTGCGGCCGCAGAGAAAAAAGGCTCCATCAACTGGATGATCTTGGGGCCCAGTTTTTCCGACAACCCGGTGAATCCGGTCACATCGCAAAACAACACGGAGACCTGTTTTATGTCGCCGCCCGGCTGTGTCTTGATACCCTCGGCGACCAGCATCTTCACAAGATCGGTCGGCACGTATTTTCGGAACGCGGACAACCCTGCGGCCATGCTGGCAGTGGCTGCTGACAGATTGGCCAGCTCGGACAGGTTGGAAGGCCTGCGTGAAATGTGTTCGACATCAAAGCGTTCGATTTTGCTCAGGTCTTCTGCGATGCGCGCCAATGGGTTGGCCACAATTCTACGGATCAACCAGATCGCCAGAGCGGTCGAGACGATCACGACCCCGATCAGGATATAGATCAGGTCTATCAAGGTTGCGTTGATACCCGACAAGAAGGCCGATTCCGGAATGACCGTAGCGACGCGCCACCCGTAAAAACCTAAAGGCGTCAGGGCCACCGCATAAGGAACGCCATCGATCACCACGCGTTTCGTCGAGTTGCCAGAAGTTTTGCCATCCGGGTCGCCCAACAGTTTTTCCCCCGAGATCTTGGCAACCTCGTACAGTTCACCCTCGCCCATGCGCGCCGGTGTAACTTCGTCCGCTTTTGCGTCGGGAACGGCAATTACTTTGCCATCAGCATCCAGAATAAAGGCAGCTCCAAATTCGCCGGGCTCAAGCGTCGCCAGAAAGCGTGACAAACGGTCGGTTTCTATTGCGACCGCAAGGACACCCTGCCGTGCCCGGTTGACATCGATCGGCCCCGCAAATGCGTATACGGTCTTGTCACTGCCCGGAAGATCGCGCGCTTCGATCCATCCCATCGTGTCCAGGGACATGAAATTGTTGAACCAGGCATAATCGCGAGGATCATAAGAGGTCGGAACAAAGGTCCTTTCTTCGAACTGAATATCCCCGGGAACAAAAATGTATCGATCGGTTCGCAGGTTCCGGTCGCGGATGGCCTTGTCGATCTCGATCATCTCAAGCCCGCTGTCGCCCAACCGATGCGACGCGAAAAAATTGCCGTCCGGCCAACCGAAGAAAATCCAGGAAATATTCGGCTGCGCCTGCAACTGAGACAGAAACACGAACTCTCGTTTATCGGCCTGCCGTGTTGCGATGACATTCTGTACAAAAATCGTGCGCACCGCCGACCATGCGGCTTCGGCGGATCTGAGGGTTGCCCCGACTTCGATACGGACCGCGTTTGCAATCTGGCTGTTGATCTCAGCGGCAAGCATGCGGCTGTTGTCACGCGCGGTCGTCCACCACAGCGAATGAACAACAAAGGTCGACACGCCGATGGATACGGCGACCAGCATAGATACAGCAATGCCGACACTGAACCGCATGAAAACCCCGAAAAGAATGTCCTGTACCACAGTATTCGGTTGAGATGGCAAGAAGAGCAAAGCTTAGTTTGCTCCAACCCCTAAAAATCACGCAACTGTTAAGCACATGTGTATGCCGGGACCGAAATCAACAGCACCTGGTCACTTGCCAATGGCCAGAGGACAAACCTTGTCCGTGGCGGAAATCAACTGCCCTTGGGTCCGGGTTTGCGACGTTTTGGAACTGCGTTGCCACCCTTGGCGGATTTGACGGCCGCCGCGCGTGCACGATTCTTCTTGCTGTTTGGCTTGCCCTTCGGCGGCGGCGGACCTTTCGGCGCGTCTCCGGCTTGTTTGGAACGACCCCTCTTTTGCTCGACGCTGTCGGGCTTGCGCTTTTTAGGTTTTGCGCCCGAAGCCCTGAACTGGCTTTTTGCGTCGTCATCCGACGCTCGGCGGGTTTCGGTCGCGGGCACGGTCTGGGCAGGCTGAGCCTCGGGCTTGGATTGGCGGCGGTGGGCTTTCCGCTCAGCCGGAGAGTTTTCCTTTTTGTGTCCTGTAGGTCTGCCTTTGAACTTACTTTTGAGACCGGACCGACCGGTTGACGACAGGTCCGGTGCTTTATCCAACCGCACAAGGTCTTTGGTTTCTTCGATTTTCATCTCTGGACCAATGGCGGTCAAAAAGCGGTCGACACTGGCTTCACTGATTTCGAAATAAGTTACGTCCTCGGCAATCCGAATGGCACCGATGTCGTCTTTTGTCAGATCGCCCGCCTTGCAGATCATCGGCAGCATATGACGGGGGGACGCATTCTGATTGCGCCCTTCGGACAATGAAAACCAGACGCCGGGCCCAAAGGATGCCCGTGGTCTTGGGGTGGTCTGATCGACCGCCGACAGCTCTTCCGGGGCGGAATGGCGCAGTTTGTATTGCCTGAGGTAAGCGGCCGCGATTTGTTCGGGCGTGAAGCGAGCAATCAGTTTTTCAACAGACGGCCGTTCGCTTTCCGTAATCTCTACCTGCCAGTCCTCTGATGCCAGCATCCGAACCTGGTCACGCTCGTTCACGTCGTCGGCAGACGGGGCCGATCCCCATTCTGCTGTCAGCTTGGCAAATTTCAGAATGCGCTCTGCCTTTTTTCGCGATGATGGCGCGACGATCAGGGCGCTGACGCCCTTGCGCCCGGCGCGACCTGTGCGGCCAGACCGGTGCAGCAGTGTTTCATGGCTGTTGGGCAGTTCGGCATGGACCACCAGATCAAGGTTGGGCAGATCGATGCCGCGGGCCGCAACATCGGTTGCGACACAGACCCGGGCCCGTCCATCACGCATAGCCTGCAACGCGTTGGATCGTTCGCTCTGGGTCAGCTCACCGGACAGGGCCACGACAGAAAACCCCCGGTTCGACAGGCGAGCGGTCAGGCGCGAAACCATTGCTCGGGTGTTGCAGAAAACGATGGCATTGGGGGCCTCGTAATATCGCAGCACATTGATTATCGCGTTTTCACCATCACGCGGCGCCACCGTCATGGCCCGATACTCGATATCCGCGTGCTGGGTCTGTTCGCCGACCGTGCTCACACGTACCGCCTCGCGCTGATACCGCTTGGCCAGATTGGCAATTGCGCGTGGCACAGTGGCAGAAAACAACAAGGTCTGACGATCTGCGGGTGTTTCATCAAGGATGAACTCAAGATCCTCGCGGAACCCCAGATCCAGCATTTCGTCCGCTTCGTCCAGAACAACCGCTCGGATAGCTGTCAGATCGATTGACCCTCGATTGATATGATCGCGAAGTCGTCCCGGAGTGGCCACAACGATATGGGCGCCTCGGGCCAACGCGCGACGTTCATCCCGAATGTCCATGCCCCCAACGCACGAGGCCAGAAACGCTCCCGCTCCGGAATACAACCAACCAAGTTCCCGTTTCACCTGAAGTGCCAGCTCGCGGGTCGGTGCGACAACCAGCGCCAACGGCGCTTCGGGTTTGCCGAGCGTTTCTTCATCGCCCAGCACCCTGTGTGCTATCGCCAGACCAAACCCAATGGTCTTCCCTGATCCGGTCTGGGCCGAAACCAACATGTCGCGCCCTTCCAGTTCGGGCTGGGTGACGGCTCGCTGAACTTGGGTCAATGTATCATAGCCCTTGCGCGCTAGCGCATCTGCAATGGTTTGTTTCACGGTGGTGGTTCTTTGTATCGGCCAGGTGATAGGCGCTGTGCGGAATTGCGATCAGCGGATCATCCAAGGGTAAAGACAGCCCCTTACCGGCTGCCATCCCGGTTGTATAGACGGGAAAACGGGCATTTTCGCCGAAAAGCTTCCAATAAGGGAACACCCTGACAGGTCAGACCCTGACGCAACCGCCAGGGCCGGGCCGCGTCAAGCCTGGGTCAACGCGGGTACAAAATTCGACATCTTGCTGGCAGATGCCTGCCGTTGGGCGTCGGAGAAACGCACCGGACACACACAATCGTGCCGATCATTTCGATGACATGACCGTCGTCGATGCGACATAGGTCAAACAAGAGACCGAGCGGGTTCGTTCCTGATCTTGTTGGCCCGATCTCAAGCGCTTGTTGCCCGATGAAGTACTCTGCCACGGGTCAAACCATTCACTTTTTCGATGATGGCATCGGCATCAATGCAGTGGTGGCGATAGAGATCACCGATCGTTCCTGTCTGGCCAAAATGTTCGACCCCCATCGGAATGGTCTGATGACCGCGCACAGCGCCCAGCCACGACAATGTTGCAGGATGCCCATCAATCACGGTGACCAGATTGCAATGCGCCGGCAGGCCAGACATCAGGGCCTCGATGTGGGAAAGTGCGGCGGGGTTGCCCCGCGACCGCACGCGTTGTGCAGCCGTCCAACCGGCATTCAGCCGATCCGCGGACGTCACGGCCAAAACGCCGATATCGCGACGGCCCTCGCCGATGATACCGGCGGCCCTGATTGCCTCGGGCGCGACGGCACCTTGATAGGCGATTACAACTTCGCAATTGGGCCCCGGTTTTCGCAACCAATAGGCCCCATCGATGGCACCTTGGCGGAACTCATCGTCGACACGCTTTCCAGGCTGTTCAATCGGGTTGGTCGTCAGACGCAGATAGACGGAACCGCCGGTTTCATCGCGCAGCCATGTGCGCTCGTCCGGTTGCACTTCACCGTCGCGTTGCAGATAGTCGAAGGCCCATTCCATGATCACCGCCAGTTCATCAGCAAAGGCGGGTTCGAATGCGGCCAGCCCGTCCTGGCTCATGCCGATCAGGGGGGTACCAACGGATTGATGCGCTCCGCCTTCAGGTGCCAGTGTCACGCCCGATGGCGTACCGACGAGAATAAAGCGTGCATCCTGATAACAGGCATAGTTTAGCGCATCGAGGCCGCGACTGACAAAGGGGTCATAGACGGTGCCGATCGGGATCAACCGTTTGCCAAACAGGGAATGCGACAGACCCGCCGCTCCCAGAAGTAGCATCAGGTTCATTTCGGCGATACCAAGCTCGATATGCTGCCCTTCCGGAGTGAACTCCCATTTCGCCGTCGAAGGGATCCGATGTTCTATGAAGGCATCGGCTTGCATGGATCGGGCAAACAGCTTGCGCCTGTTAACCCAAGGCCCCAGGTTCGTCGTGCCGGTGACATCCGGAGAGGTTGTCACGATGCGTTCGGTCAACGGGCCATCACCTTTTGACAGATCGTCAAGGATCTTGCCAAACGCCATCTGGGTCGAGATTTCACGGCTGGTGTCGACCTCGATCCGTGGCACGTCCAGCTTGTCATCGAAATAGCGGCGCGGACCCTTGGCAAAGAACGGTGCCTTTGCCAGAAAATCCTTGAATGCGGCTGGGTCCTGCACTGTCGCAAGCGGCTCCCATTCCTCGCCCTTCGGCACGCCCACATGCGACTGCCACGCGGCGAACTGGCTGTTGTTCATCAGCCCGCCGTGATTGTCCTTGTGACCTGCGATGGGGGTGCCCCACCCTTTGACGGTGTAGGCCAGGAAACAGGTCGGGCGATCATGATCGATGGCGGCAAATGTCCGGGCCATGGTCTCGACGCAATTGCCGCCAAGATTTTCCATCAGGGCAGCCAGCTCTGCATCCGTCCGCCGTTCGATCAGGGCGGTCACATCCCCCTGATCCCCCAGATCGTCCATGAGACGCTGCCGCCAGACTGCGCCACCCACGAAGGTCAAAGCCGAATATTCCTGATTGGGGCACGCATCGATCCAGTCGCGCAGGCGATCGCCACCCGGTTCTTCAAAGGCCGCGCGTTGCAGAACCCCATATTTCACGCGCACGACATCCCAACCGAACGCATCGAAGATCTTTTCAATCCGTTCGAACAGCCCTTCGCGGACGATGCCATCCAGGGATTGCCGGTTGTAGTCAACGATCCACCACGTATTGCGCAGGTCATTCTTCCAGCCTTCCTGCAAAGCCTCGTACACATTGCCTTCGTCCAGTTCTGCGTCGCCTACAAGGGCCACCATCCGCCCCATCGGAGCATCCGAGCCCCAGCGCTTGGCCTTGATGTAATCCTGAATGATCGAAGCAAACGAGGTGATCGCGACACCCAAACCCACAGACCCGGTAGAAAAATCGACGTCGTCGATATCCTTGGTCCGGCTGGGATAGCTTTGCACACCGCCAAAACCACGGAAGTTTTCCATCTTCTCGCGCGTTTGATTGCCCATGAGATACTGCATCGCATGGAAAACCGGCGAGGCATGGGGTTTGACCGCCACCCGGTCTTCAGCGCGCAGGGCCGAAAAATAGAGCGCGGTCATGATCGACACCATCGAAGCAGACGACGCCTGATGGCCACCAACCTTGATCCCATCCACCTTTGGCCGGATCTGGTTGGCATTGTGGATCATCCAATGCGAAAACCATAGCAGACGTTGTTCAACGATCTTCAACTGAGTGGGATCAATGTGCATGGCGGTCTCCGGGTTCAGGCGGCGCTGCGGGCAGGATAAGGCAAAGCTTGCTCCAGGTCTGCGAGGATATCTTCGACATCCTCAAGCCCGACGGACAAACGGATCAAACCATCGCTGATCCCATGCGCGGCCCGTTCTTCCGGGGTATAGGTCGAATGCGTCATGGATGCAGGGTGCTGGATCAGCGTTTCGGCATCGCCCAAGGACACCGCGCGCTGGATCATGTTCAAGCGGTTCATGAATTCGATCCCACCGGACAGGCCGGACTTGATCTCGAACGCGATCATGGCGCCGGGTTGGGACATTTGCCGTTGCGCGACATCATGCTGAGCAAAGCTTTTCAGCCCGGGAAAATAAACCTCACCGACGGCGGGGTGCGCCTCGAGGAAATCAGCGACGACTTTGGCAGAGTCACAATGACGATCCAGACGCAAGTTCAGTGTTTTTAGACCACGCAGGATCAGCATCGCGTTGAAAGGGGCCATGACCGCACCGGTCATATCCTTCATTCCGACCAGGCGGATTTCGGCGATCTGGTCGGCGGTGCCGACAACCAGACCAGCGACCACGTCGCCATGCCCACCGAGATATTTGGTGGCAGAATGCAGAACGATATCCGCCCCGTGCTCGATCGGGCGGGTCAGATAGGGGCTGGCATAGGTGTTGTCGACGACAACCGTTGCACCGACCGAATGCGCAATTTCGGCGCTGGTGGCGATGTCCACCAAGCGCATGTTCGGATTGGCCGGAGTTTCGAAATAGACAACGCGGGTTTTGTCAGAAACGGCAGCTTTCAGGTTCTCTGGGTCTGTCATGTCGACATGGGTGATCGTGACCCCCCATTTTGCCAGACCGTGGCGCATGAAGGCGAAGGTGCAGCCATAGAGCGTTTTGTCCACGATGACTTCGTCCCCCGGCGACAGCAGGGTCCAGAGCACTGCCGTGATCGCCCCCATGCCGCTGGAAAGGGCCAGTCCGGCCTCGGCCCCTTCAAGCACCGCAATGCGTTGTTCCAGAAGGTCACATGTGGGGTTCGAAATACGGCTGTAGATATGACCTGCGCGTTCACCGGCGAACATCTCTCCACCAGCCTCTGCGGTTTCAAAGGTAAACGTGGACGTCAAATGCAGCGGTGGGGTAAGGGCGCCGTCATTTTCCAGAGGGTTGTAAGCGTGGTGAATGGCGCGGGTGGCAAATCCGGTTGAACGACTCATTGCAAGCTCCTGTTTCAAGCTGACGCCAGTTTGCACCTTTACTTTGGGCTTGTGCTTGCAAATAGTATCAAGACAGCGATCTATATTGGCAGATTCTGCCAATTTTAAGGTTGAAATGGACGATAAAGACAGACAGATCATTCGGGCGCTGCAAAAGGACGGGCGCATGACGAACCAGGACCTTGCCGACGAGGTGAACCTGTCTCCGTCGCCGTGTCTGCGCCGGGTCAAGAACCTCGAAGCGCGCGGGATCATAAAGGGTTACAGCGCAGATGTGGACGCCGCCGCATACGGCATAGGCATTACTGTTTTTGTGCGGGTCCGGTTGGAGCGACACAATGAAACGGACGTACAGAATTTCGAAAAACGCGTTCGGATGATCGACGAAGTTCTTGAATGCCACGTGCTGACCGGGGCGATGGACTACCAGCTGCGGGTGTTGGTATCGGATCTCGAGGCATATGAAGAATTCATACGAAACAGAATTCACCCGATCGGTGGGATTGCTTCGATCGACACCAGCTTTGTTTATGGAACGGTAAAGAAGACCGCCGTTTTTCCACCCTGATGGAACGCGCCCGGCCAATCTGCGAACTCAGGTTGATGTGCATGTTTAACGCGCGCCGGGATAAGGTTTCACAGCCAACTCATGGCGGCGTGGGCGAGAGGACCTTTGAGCCTCGATCGCAAAGGGTCGTGGCGCGCCGCCAGCCCTTGATTCTGTCGAACAATATCTTGACGCGATTGCGCCGCTTAGCGTGCTTTGCAGGCAACCCGCACTGTTTGCGCCCCCGGATTCTGGCACGCATCCCGAAGATCAGACATGTTCACCGCTCGTTTTTCGAACCGTGAACACGCTGACCTGCCGAATTCAATGGGTTCCGGGCCTAGTAGGCGACCATCGTCAAAAGCTCATATTCCGCAACCATTTCATCATCCTGTTGGGTCAGGGTGACATGCCAGCGGACTTCGCCGTATTCTTCGTTCCGTTTGGTCTTGGCCTTGACCGTCAACCGCACCTTGATGGTATCACCCGCCTGAACGGGCTTCATGAATCGCAACCCGTCAAGACCCGTGTTTGCCAGAACCGGGCCTTCGTTCGGTTCAACAAACAATCCGGCTGCAAATGACAGAAGCAGATACCCATGGGCCACACGGCCCGGGAAGAACGGGTTCCGTTCCGCCGCTGCCTGATCCATATGCGCGTAGAACGTATCGCCGGTGAAATTGGCAAAGTGTTCGATGTCTTCCATCGTGATTGTACGGGGCGCCGTGTGGAGGGTCTCGCCAATCGCCAGCTCGTGGAACCGGCGCGTGAACGGATGGGCTGGCCCTGCGACCTCGGTCGCGCCGGGAACCCATTTGTTCCCGATCGCGGTCAGCAAATCGGGTGACCCCTGAATGGCTGTCCTCTGCATGTAGTGCTTCACGCCACGCACACCGCCCATCTCCTCGCCGCCACCAGCGCGTCCGGGTCCGCCGTGAACCATATGCGGCAGAGGAGAGCCGTGGCCGGTGGATTCCTTCATCGAGTCACGATTGTTGAAATACAGCCGCCCGTGATAGACCCCGGCCCCAAGGGCAACTTGCCGCGCCACATCCGCGTCACGAGTTATGACCGATGCCACCAGCGACCCCTGCCCGCGGTTCGCCAAATCGATCGCATGGTCAAGATCGCGATACCCCATCACCGTGCTGACCGGGCCAAAAGCCTCGGTGTCATGGACGCGTCGGGCCGCATCCGGATTGGCACAGTGGTACAACATCGGCGGCAGGAACGCGCCTTTCTCGGCATCCGCCCCATCAACCTGAAAATCGTCAGGGTTGCCGAAAACGCGCTCGGCTTCCTGCCCGATGATTGCCGCCTTTTCCAGAACATCGCGTTTCTGACCGTTCGAGACCAGCGCGCCCATGCGTGTGGTTTCCAGCCGCGGGTCGCCGATGACCGTTTTTGCCAACCGCGCGGACAGGGCTTCGATCACCGCCTGCACCTGAGGCTCTGGGGCAATGATCCGGCGGATCGCCGTACATTTCTGCCCGGCCTTCGTGGTCATCTCGCGCTGGACTTCTTTGACGAAAAGGTCGAATTCCGGCGTTCCGGGCTCGGCATCAGGGCCCAGGATCGAGCAGTTCAGACTGTCCTGCTCGGCCACGAAACGAACAGAATTCTCCAGGATGACCGGGTTGGAACGCAGTTTCGACGCCGTTTCCGCGGATCCGGTGAAACTGACCACGTCCTGCATGGTCAGACGGTCCAGCATATCGCCCAGACCACCCGAAACCAGCTGCAACGCGCCTGCAGGCAAAATGCCGGAGTCCAGCATCAGCCGGACGCATAGTTCGGTGACGTAGCACGAGTTCGTCGCCGGTTTTACTATGGCCGGAACGCCTGCCAGAAGCGTTGGAGCCAGCTTTTCCAACATCCCCCACACAGGAAAGTTGAACGCGTTGATGTGAACCGCCACCCCATGCAACGGGGTGCAGATGTGCTGCCCCAGAAAAGTGCCATTGCGCGACAACTGCTCGACCTCACCGTCCAGATAGACATATCCGTCCGGCATCTCGCGTCGACCTTTCGAAGCGAAGACGAACATCGTGCCGATACCACCGTCTATGTCGATCAAGTGGTCGGACTGGGTCGCACCTGTGCTGAAAGACAGGTCATACATTTCCTGTTTGTGCTGACCCAAATGAACGGACAACGCCTTGAGCATCTTGGCCCGCTGGTGGAACGTCATCTGCCGCAGCGCCGGCCCGCCGACATTGCGCGCATAGTCCAGCATCCCCTGCACATCCAACGCGCTATTGCCGGCCGTGGCGATCACCTCGCCGGTGACTGCGCTTGTAATATTGCGGGCACCCGCACCGGGCGCAACCCATTCACCGGCCGCGAAGCTGGAAATCTGTTGGATTGTCATGAGCGTCTCCTCATTTGTTGTGTGAACTTCGCGCGGCCATATGCCCGTCTCACGAAATCATAATATAAACCGTACGGTCGGTCAATAAATTGGCGAATTGTCACTTAAACCGCACATCTCAGACTTGCGCTGGCAGTCGCGCGAAACCCCGAAACCGGATGCGCCCGCCCCGTTCGGCGCCGTCAGTGATGCGATAGGTCGGGAATCGCGCAAGAAACCGTCTGACGGCCACGCGCCCCTCCATACGGGCCAGGGTCAGGCCGACGCAGGTATGGGGACCTCCGGCAAACGCGTGATGCTTGTTGGGGCGCCGATCCAATACAACCTCATTAGGTTGTTCAAACTGCCGCGGATCGCGATTGGCCGCGCCGATACACAGGTGAATGTCCGTACCTGCCGGAATGGTCTGACCGTGGAACGTTACATCTTCGGTGGTCAGACGATTGCCAAACTGATTTGGGCTTTCCAGCCGCAGAAACTCGTCCACTGCCGTGTTGATCAGATCCGGATTGGCCAGAAGATCGGCCCGCTTGTCGCGGTGCCGTTCCAACAGTTCCAATGCGTTGCCGATCAGGTTGGTGGTGGTCTCGTGCCCTGCATTCAGAATGAAGATGCAGTTCTGGTACAGCTCGACCTCGGTCAAGCCACCGTCGGTGTCATCCTGCATCAACCGTGTCAGGACATCCGTCGCAGGATCTCCGGGGTTGGCCCGGCGATCTTCTATGACATGCCGAAGATAGTCCTTGAAATCAGATACCGACCGGTTGCCCCACTCTTCCTGCTCGGGCGTCAATTGGGGTTCCAAAGCGCCCAGAATAGCCAAAGACCAATCCCGCAAAGGGCCACGTTCCGATCTGGGAATGCCAAGCAGGTTGCCGATGATCTCGATCGGGATGGCACCGGCGAAATCCTCGATCAACTCTACCGAGCCCTTGGCCTGCATCTCGTCCAGCAGCCCATCCACAAGTTCAATCAGGCCCGGTTCCATCTGCGCCAGCGCCCGTGGGTTCATAGCGCCGACCATGACCTTGCGGACGCGGGTATGCAGGGGCGGATCGTTGAACACAAGGCTGGTGGTATGGTGTTCGTACAGCGGGCTATCGATACCGTATTTGGGGCCGAAAACCGCCTTTTTATCCGAAATGAAACGCTCGGTATCCCGGTACACCAGATCCAGATCGTCATACCGCGACAGGACCACCGAACCATCGGGCTGCCAGCAGACGGGCGTGTCTTCGCGCAACGCGGCGTAGGTTGGATAGGGATCCGCATGAAACCCGTCCGAAAGCGCAGTCAGAGAGAACATCAGTGACCCATCGCTCCCATTTGTTCGGGAAGGACCAGAACCAGCCAAGGCACCAGAACGATCAGAGCCAGACGGAAGATGTCTGCCACCCAGAACGGTGTGACCCCCTTGAAGATTGTTCCGGTCGATACGTCCCCGACCACGCCTTTCAGAATGAACACGTTCAGACCCACGGGCGGCGTGATCAAACTGATCTCGGTCACGACGACGACAACGATGCCGAACCAGATCGGATCGTATCCCAGTGACGTGACCAGAGGGAAAAAGATCGGAACCGTCAGCAACAGCATCGACAGCGATTCAAAGACGCATCCCAGAATGATGTAGATCCCGAGGATCATCAGGATCACGACGAAGGGCTCCACCTCATATGCGGTGACCAGGGCGATCAACGCTTCGGGCAGACCGGCCAGATTGATGAAATTCGAGAAGATCTGCGCGCCGATCAGAACCGAGAACAGCGCTGCGGCGGTGAAGCTGGTTTCCTTCAGCACTTCAAAGGTCGATCTAAGGGTCAGCCCGCCGCGCGACAATGCGATCAGGAACGCCCCCATCGCGCCCATACCAGCGGCTTCGGTCGGGCTGAAGGTCAGGTTCAAAGGATGGAAATCGAACACTCCGTACAAGCCGCCGATCACCAGGAAGAACAACAGCAACACCGCCCAGACCGAGCGCAGGGCCGACAGGCGTTCGCCCCAGCCGTGGCGTTCACCGGCGGGGCCGGCCTCGGGCCTGCGCCAAACGGTCCAGCGCACGGCGAACAGATAGAAGAGGATACCAAGTACACCGGGAATTATGCCCGCAACGAAGAGTTTGCCGATCGATGTTTCGGTCAACAGGCCGTAGATCACCAAAATGACCGACGGTGGGATCAGGATACCCAGCGTGCCCCCCGCTGCAATCGACGCGGTCGACAACTCATCCGCGTAGCGGTACCGGCGCATCTCGGGCATCGCGACTTTGGACATGGTCGCAGCCGTTGCCAGCGAGGAACCGCAAATGGCCGAAAAGCCGCCGCACGCGGCAACCGTCGCCATGGCGATACCACCTCGGAAGTGGCCCAGGAAGGCGTTTGAAACCGCGTATAATTCGCGCGCGAGCCCGCCCTTGTTCACGAACAGACCCATGAGGATGAACAGTGGCACGACCGAAAGGCCATAGTCCTGTGCCGTATCGGTAATCTGGCGACCCACCATCGACATGGCGGCCTTCAGCCCGCGCTCGGACAGGATGCTGCCACCGCGTTCATATGCGAACCCAAGCGTCCCCACGAGGCCCATCGCAAACACAATGGGCAAGCGTACCAACACAAGAACCAGGACAAGGGCGAAACCGATCAGTGCGGCAGTCATCAGGCGTGCTCCGACAAGGTTTGGGGGGCAAAAATGTGCAAAAGACCGGTGATGACCATCGCAACGGCCGTTATTGCAGTGAAGGCGGCGATGAACCAGCCGACATAGAAGACAGGGATCGACAGGTATTCGGTGACGTCCCCGTAATCCCGTGCACGTTCAGCCAGAACCCAAACGCGCTGAATCGGCCAGATCAGCATGATGCCAGACACCAGATAGACAATTGCATCGCGTGCCCTGCTCAGCCGCAGGCGGGAAAAAATTCCATCGGTCAGGTCAACGGCGATTTGCCCTTTCCCGGCCGAAATCATCGGCAGAACCGAGAACACAAGGATCGCCATCAGAATCCGTGTCAGTTCGGTTGCCGCCTCGATCGGAGCATTGAAGACTGAGCGTAGGATGACGTCAAAAAAGGTCATCACCATCAGGATGAACAGCGCCACACAGGCCAGCACCGTCGGAATGATACTGACGCGACGCGCGAAGGTCACGATAGATTGCATGATTGGCCCCCAACGGGTGAAGATGGCTGGCGGGTCAACCCCGCCAGCCGGGCTGTGTTACTGGGCAGCCATTTCGTTAACGATCATGTCATAAGCGGCTTGCGCATCAACACCGGTGCCATTGACCTCTTCGATGACCTTGGCGCGCACATCGGCAGCGATCGCGTTGAACTTTTCCAGATCTTCAGCAGAGGCTGCATTGATCGCGTTGCCCTCGGTCTGTTCGGTCGCCTCACGGCCGATCGCGTCGATCTCATCCCAGATTTTACCGATTTCGCGGCTCAGCGGTTCGCCGAAGACCTTTTCTTCCAAAGCGGCCTGCACATCGGCGGGAAGATCCGCAAAAGTGTCTTCGTTCATGATGAACGCAAATGAACCGCGATACAGGCCACCCGGAACTTCATATACGTTCTGCGCCACTTCAGTCAGCTTGAAACCCTTACGGGATTCAAATGGCATAACCACACCATCAGCAGCTTTCGACGCGAGTGTCTCGTATACTTTCGGCGCGGGAACCTGGATTCCGGTTGCGCCCAGCGCCGTGCCGACATCTCCGCCCACACCACCCGGGATACGCACCTTGAGGCCTGATACCTCGTCGAGGTTGGTCACGGAGCTGCTGGAATGAAGCTGTGCCGGGCCGTGTGTGTGCAGGGCGATCACTTTCACACCGCGATGTTCGTCCGCTGCCTTGAGATACTTGTCGTATGTACGCCAATACGCGACCGAGGCCGCTTCGGCCGAGCCCTCATATCCGGGCAGCTCAATCATCTTGGTGGTGACGAAACGACCGGGCTGGTAACCATGGAAGATGATCGACGCATCCGCCGCGCCATCCATGATCAGATCCATCTGCGCCGGCGGCGGGGCAATTCCCAGCTTCAGTTCAGCAGTGACTTTGCCGTCGGTGGCTTCTTCGACCATTTCCACGAATTTCGGCCACATCTTCGCGTTGATGCCGTGGGTCGGCGGTGCCCAGCTGGAAATCGTCAGCGTATAATCCGCCGCCAGCGCCACTGTGCCCGAAACAGCCAGCGCGGCCGAGGCCAAAAGAGTGCTCAACTTGGTGAACTTCATGGTTTTGTCTCCTCCCTGTGAAACATGACTCGAGAATGCGTTAATGGTCACTTTTGTAACCATCAACATGTTAATTGTTTTCCAATTGGCCCGCGAGGCGCCACGAACCTGGGCTTTCTTTCACTACGGTTAGCATATTTGCGGCGCACCGGCTGATGCCGATTTCGTTGCAATAGTTCATCGGTCCTCCTCTCCAGCGGGGAAAGCCATATCCATGGATTTGAACCATATCGACAGCTTCGGCGTTTTCCGCGATCCCCTCTTCAATGATCAAAGCGCCCTCGTTGGCCAAGACCGCCAGCAACCGCGAACAGATTTCCTCGTCCGAAAAATCCCTGCGGGTGATGCCCTGCTGGTCGGAATAAGCTTCGATCAATGCCTCAACTTCGGAATCACGAACCGGATCTCGACTGCCCTCTTCGTAGCGGTACCACCCTTTGCCGACACGCTGGCCGAAACGCTCACGCTGACAAAGCTGGTCCGCGATGGTGACATAACGTTCGTTCGGGTCGCGGTTGGCGGCATTGCGTTTGCGGTTCGCCCAGGCAATTTGAAGACCGGTCAGATCCTGAAGCTCGTAAGGCCCCATGGGCATCCCGAACGCCCGCATTGCACGGTCCACCTGATAGGGAAGCGCCCCATCTGCCAGCAGATAATCGGCCGCGCGCCGATAGGCGGCCAACATGCGGTTGCCAATGAACCCATCGCAGATACCCGACAGCACCGAAACCTTGCGAAGCTTCTTCCCAAGCGCGACCGCGGTTGCGACCACTTCAGCAGAGGTTTGCGGAGCTACTACGACCTCGAGCAGTTTCATGACATGGGCCGGGCTGAAGAAATGCAGCCCGATGCATCGGGCCTGATTGCCGACGTCCGCGAAAATTTCGCGCGGGTCCAGATAGGACGTATTGGTGGCCAAAATCGCATCGCTGCTCATATGCCTTGCCAGCTCGTCAAATACCTGTTGCTTGACGGGCAAGTCTTCAAAGACGGCCTCGATCGCCAGTTCGGCATCCGCAGCGCCTGCATAACTGTTCACCGCACGAAACGCAGCAAGGCGATCCCGAAGCTGCGCCTCGGACATCTTGCCTCTCTTGACCGCGCCTTGCAGCAGACCCTCGACCCGATTGTGCGCTGCGGCCGCGGCGTCAGCGTCTCGCTCGATCAACGTCACGGACAGCCCGCCGCTCAGGGCCGCAGTTGCGATCCCTGCCCCCATCAACCCACCTCCGACAACGGCGATCCGTGTTATGTCACGGGCGGCCACGCCTTTGATCAACGAAGGTTTGGACACGGCACGTTCAGCAAAAAACGCGTAGCGCAAAGCGCGGCTTTCCGGGCTTTGGCGCAACTCCAGATGGCGCGCGCGCTCTTTCGGTTGTGCGGTGGCAAATGGCTCAACCGACCAACCAAGCGCCGTCAGGTTTTCCAACGGTGATTTCTGACCCTTGGCGCGTTTCTTCAAAGCCTCGCGGCTCGTCTCCAACAGATCCGGCGCAAATTCCGCCACAGCACGCTGGCTGACAGGTATTGGGCGTTCGGGCAGGTCGGCAATCAACTCCAGGACAGCAGCCCTGGGGTCTTCGGCGACGCGGTCGACGCCGCCAAGCTCGGCCAGTGTCTCTGCCTTGAAAATTTTGCCCGAACAAGCCATGTCAATTGCAGCCTGCATCCCGACAAGACGCGGCAATCGTTGTGTGCCCCCTGCCCCGGGGATCAAGCCCACATTGACTTCCGGCAGACCAAAACCCGTTCCCGGCGCTGCGATCCGCCACGCACAGGCCATGGCGATTTCGAACCCACCACCCAGCACGTTGCCATGCATGCAGGCAATGAACGGAACCTCGCTGTCTTCGATTTTCTGAACCACGTCGGGCAAGTGCGGCTCGACCGGCGGCGCATCGAATTCGGACATGTCGCCGCCTGCGACAAAGGTTTTTCCAGCGCAACACAGCACCGCCACCCGCGCCCCCTTGACCGCATCAACGGCGTCAGACAGCCCTTGGCGAACTCCTGTCGACGTCGCGTTTACCGGCGGGTTGCCAATGGTGACCCACGCCACGTCGCCCTTAAATTCAACGCTCACCAGCGACGACTGCGACATTTGCAATCCCTTTGATCGGTTCAGATTCGGTTCGGGTTTATATATTGACCAACCGTTCGGTTAATGCAATGATTAAGTTGAAACGAGACCAGATGAGACAGTCATGAGCGATACGATTCTTGTACAAGACAACGGGAACTGGGCCGAAATCACCCTGAACCGCCCGGACAAGCTGAACTCGTTCAATGAAGAAATGCACCTGGCGCTTCAGGATGCGCTGAAAGCCGCGCGCGACGGCGGGGCCCGCGCGATATTGCTGACCGGTGCCGGACGAGGCTTTTGTGCCGGTCAGGACCTCGGCGATCGCGACCCGTCGAAAATGGATGGCCCGCCGGATTTAAGCAAAACGGTACGCAGATTCTATGCCCCTCTTGTCCGGTTGATCCGGTCAGTGAATATCCCGGTGATCTGCGCCGTGAACGGAGTAGCCGCCGGGGCGGGTGCAAATCTGGCGCTGGCCTGTGATATGGTTCTGGCCGCGGAAAGTGCAAAATTCATTCAGAGCTTTTCCAAGGTGGGCCTGATTCCCGACACGGGCGGCAGTTGGCACTTGCCGCGCCTGTTGGGCGAGGCGCGCGCCAAGGGGCTGGCCCTGACAGCCCAACCCCTTCCGGCCAAGCAAGCCGAAGATTGGGGGCTGATCTGGAAGGCGGTGGCCGATGATCAATTGATGACCGAAGCGCGCGCACTTGCCGCGCAATTGGCAAACGGCCCAACCCTCGGGCTCGGGCTGACAAAACAGTGCATTCAAACCGCTGCCACCACGTCGCTCTCGGATCAGCTTGAGATCGAAGCAGACGCAATGAAGACCTGCGGGGAAAGCGCGGATTACGCCGAAGGCGTATCCAGTTTTCTTGAAAAGCGGACACCGAATTTCCAGGGACGCTGATGATGACACCCAAGGAACGTGCCACGAAATCCGCTGAAGCGATGTGGGCGAATGACCAAGCCAGCAAATGGTTCGGGATGGATCTGGTCGAAGTCGACGAAGGCCGTGCAGTTCTGACCCTGACAGTCGGGGACCATCACTGCAACGGGCACGGCATTTGCCACGGGGGCGTCACTCATGCCCTGGCCGACAGCGCCTTTGCCTTCGCCTGCAACAGCCGCAACGTGGCAACCGTCGGCCAGCATACGATGATGAGCTACCTCGCGCCCGGAAAAAAAGGGGACCATCTGACCGCAACCGCGACAGAGGTTGCCGTCACCGGCCGCAGTGGCATCTATGACGTGCACGTCACCAACCAAGACAACACCCTGATCGCCGAGTTTCGCGGAATGTCCCGCGCGGTCGGCGGGCAGAATTTTCAGGAATAGCTTCGCGACTGGAGGAGTGACGCGATGGAAGACCTTTCCCCAAACAAAGCGGATCTGGACCCGATCGAGATCGCCTCGATCGACGAAATCCGCGCGACGCAGCTTGAACGCCTCAAATGGTCCGTTCGCCACGCCTACGAGAACGTTCCGATGTACAAGCAACGGTTTGACGAATCCGGTGTGCATCCCGACGATCTTCAGCAGCTTTCGGATCTGGCGAAGTTTCCGTTCACGTACAAGAATGATCTGCGTGACAACTATCCGTTCGGCCTGTTCGCCGTTCCACGCAGCCAGATCATTCGTCTGCACGCCTCGTCCGGTACGACGGGCAAGCCGACGGTGGTGGGCTACACCAAAAACGACATCGACAATTGGGCGGATCTGGGCGCAAGGTCCCTGCGCGCATCAGGGTTGCGCAAGGGGGACATGGTGCACAATGCCTATGGTTACGGGTTGTTCACCGGCGGTCTTGGCGCACATTACGGGATCGAGCGGCTTGGCGCGACCGTCGTCCCCATGTCCGGCGGGCAAACCGAAAAGCAAGTCAACCTGATCAACGATTTCCGGCCCGACGGGATCATGGTTACACCTTCCTATATGCTCAATATCCTTGAACAGTTCCACAAGGCCGGGCTCGACCCGCGTGAAAGCTCGCTGAAGGTTGGCGTGTTCGGTGCCGAGCCCTGGACGGACGCCATGCGCGCCGAAGTCGAGGATGCGTTTGATATGCATGCGGTCGACATCTATGGCCTGTCCGAAATCATGGGGCCCGGGGTGGCCAATGAATGCGTTGAAACCAAGGATGGCCCGGTGATCTGGGAAGATCACTTCCTGCCTGAAATCATTGATCCCACGACCGGAGAGGTCCTGCCCGATGGCGAAACCGGCGAGTTGGTGTTCACGACCCTGACCAAGGAAGGTTTGCCGATGATCCGCTATCGCACGCGCGATCTGACCTGCCTGCTGCCGGGGACAGCACGATCCATGCGCCGGATGGCCAAAATCACCGGTCGCAGCGACGACATGATGATCCTGCGCGGGGTCAACGTCTTTCCCAGCCAGATTGAAGAACAGGTCATGGCGACGGGGGGCCTTGCCCCTTATTATCAGATAGAGCTGTACAAATCCGGCCGCATGGACGCCATGCGGGTTTATGTTGAATCGTCCCCGGATTCCACCGACGAACTGTCCAAGACGGCCGCGGCACGGATGCTGACCAAGCGGATCAAGGACGTCGTTGGCGTCTCAACGGAAATTGTTGTAGGTGACCCCGGCGACGTCGAACGCTCTCAGGGCAAGGCGAAGCGCGTCGTCGACAATCGCGATAAGGAATAAGCCGTGGCCCGTACAATCGCCAAAGATCACGACCAGAAGCGGAAGCAAATCCTGAAAATGGCTGCCAAAGTGTTCGCCGACCAAGGGTTTGATCGCGCCTCGATGACCCTGTTGGCAAAAGAGTGCGGGATTTCCAAGGCAAACATCTACCACTATTACGACAGCAAGGATGCCATCTTGTATGACATCCTTGAAACCTACCTGCGCGAGCTTCGCGACCGTATCTGCAATGTGGATCTGAACGGTCTTACGTCTGAACAGAAGCTGCGGAAAGCGGTGCGCGAAATCCTGTTTGCCTATCAAGGCGCAGATGACGAACACCGGGTGCAGATCAGCGGCATGAGCGCCTTGACCGAGGAACAGCAGAAACTTCTGCGCGGGTATCAGCTGGAATTGGTAAATTTTGTGCGCGATATCCTGAAAGAGCTGGCCCCGACAGCCTTCAATGATGACAAGGACAAGCTGCGCGGCACCACGATGTCAGTTTTTGGGATGCTGAACTGGTATTACATGTGGAACACCGGCGCGGGCCCCAAAGCCCGCGAAGACTATGCCGATCTGGTCAGTACGCTGACCGTCCATGGTATCCACAAGCTCTAGTTGTGGCCTTTCGGGCAAAACCGTTTCAAATCCAACGCAGGTGTGCCTGCCTTTGTCCTGTTGCCACAGAGCCGGATTCAGGGCCGCAACGTGTTTTCCTCATCCTGACCAATCAATGCGGAACTCTTCCCGAAACGCAAAACGCGCCAGATGAGCCTCGATGACCTGTTGCCATCGGGCCAGATCACCGCGCGCCCGGGTGGCGGCGGTTACGGTCAGGCTGGTATCACCTGCCGAAAGCGTGACGCGGTTCCCGTCCGGAAAGCTCACGCTGCCTTGCGTTTCATCAAATGTTACCTGAGCCTTGCGCGACCAGTGTTTGCAAAGCTGTTGCAGGTATTTCGACGCCGCGCCTGTCTGTGCGCTTCCCGAAGCCACCTGATCGGGCAGCAGGCTGAGCCCATCAGTAGCAGCGGCCCGGATTGCCTTGGCGAACAAAGTCACATCGATGTCCGTGGCCACGAATGTTGCCCCCAGATCCAGGCATTTTCGCTGCATGACCGGGTCCAGTGACAATATCCCTGCCGGCTTGCCTGCCGCAACGATGCGCCGGATCGCATCAAGAACGGCCTCGATCACGTCCGGGTGCCCGGCATCGCCGATATGGCCCATATCTGCGGCCAGATCCGACGGGCCGACGAACACCCCATCGACGTCGGTCGCCAGTATGTCGTCCAGCGCCTCCAGCCCAAGCCTGTTTTCGACCTGCACCAAAAGACAGATCTGCTCGTCCGCCGTTTTCAGATAATCCGGGATAGCCGCAAAACGCGAAGCCCGCGCCAAAGCGGAACCTACGCCCCGAACGCCACGAGGTGGATACTGCACGGCCCGCACCAGTTCGCGCGCCTGATCGCCGCTTTCCACCATCGGCACCAGTATGTTCTGCACACCGGCATCGAGATATTGCTTGATCATCCAGGTTTCGCCAATCGGCAGGCGTGCGACGGGGGTACTGCCAGATCCTTCAATCACCCTCACCTGCTCGAGGATCGAGCGCAGATCGTTTGGCGCATGCTCACCGTCGACCAGCAGCCAGTCAAACTGCGCGGTTGCGGCGATCTCGGCGGTGTAGGCATTGGCCAAGCCGATCCAACACCCGATCAAAGGGGTTCCAGACGTCAGCGCGGCCCTGAACGAATTGATTGGCGCAGGCATTGGCGCTCCTTTCAGGCGAAATTGATATCGACTGAGCCGAACGGTCCGAAATCCGCGTGGATTTCTGTTCCCGGGGGGCATTCGACCGGGCGGATAAAGCTGCCGGACAGAACGACCTGGCCCGGCGCGATGCTCTGACCGTATTGCGCCATGCGACGCGCCAGCCACACGACGCTTTCGACCGGATCGTTCAGCACCCCCGCGCCCAGACCGGTTTCTTCGATCTCGCCATTGCGGAAGGTCAGCGCGCCAACCCATCGCAGATCAAAGACATCCACCCTGTGGCGATCGTTGCCCAAAACGATACCGGCATTGGCGGCATTGTCACTGATCGTGTCAAAAACCGTGCGGGCTTTGCCGGTTTCGGGATCCACCCGTTGAATCCGCGTATCCAGAATTTCGATGGACGGCGCGACATAACCCGTCGCCGCGATGATATCTGCGCGGGACACGTTTTTCCCGCCTATGGCCGATTTCATGACAAAGGCAATTTCGGCCTCAATCCGCGGCTGAATGAAACGCCCGGCCGGAACGGTGGCACCCTGTGCAAACACCATGTCGTCAAACAGAATTCCACTGTCAGGAATATCGATGTTCAACGCGTATTGCATGGCTTTCGAAGTCAGGCCGATCTTCCACCCGATCACCTTGCGCCCTTCGGACAGTTTCTGGCGAGAGATGGCGTTCTGCACCTCGTAAGCGTCATCCATGCCCATCTCGGGGTGGCGCAGGCTGAGCAGGCCAATCTGCTGATGCGTTCGTTCCGCCTGCAAAAGGTCAGCGGCCGCGCGCGCATGGTCTTCGGGCGTCATACTATTTCATCCTCAACCGTGTTTCGCAGAATACCGATACCGTCGACCGAGACCTCGACCACATCACCGGGTGCCAGGTATTTTGGCGGGTCGAACCGCGCGCCCGCCCCAGTCGGTGTACCGGTCACAATGATATCGCCGGGCTGAAGCGTCATGAAAGTCGAGATATATTCGATCTCGCGCCGGATCGGGAACATCATGCGGTTCAGCGTATCATCCTGTCGCAGCTCGCCATTCACGCGGGTTTGAAGACGCGCCTCATCCAGCTGAGCCACATCCGTGAACGGAACCAGCCACGGGCCAATGGCCCCGGACCTGTCCCAGTTCTTGCCTTGTGTGACATTGAACTTGGCGTGCCGAACCCAGTCTCGAATGGTTCCCTCATTGCACAACGTCAGCGCGGCGATGTGATCATACGCGTCTTCCTGTGGAATGCGGCGGCCAGCCTTGCCAATCACGATGGCCACTTCGCCTTCGTAATCCAGCGTGTGGTTTTCCGGCGGGCGGATCAGAGGCCGGTCATGGCCGGTAAAGCCACTGGCGAAACGCGGAAACAGGGACATGTATTTGGGTTGCGCGCTGCCATCTTTGTATTCTGCGTTCCGGTCAGGAAAGTTCACCCCGACGCAAAGGATACGTCGCGCATCCGGCATCACCATGTCGTAGATGAAATCGGGATGGGTGACAGGTTTCCCCCCGGCCGCCTCTGCCAGTTGATCGAACGCCCCGGCCGCGATCACCTCATAAAGGCTGTCGTGTTCCGGGAATTCCTGGTTCAAGGCAATGGCACCACCGTCGGTGATTGCCCCGAAGAAACGTTCTTCGCCCGATACGAAAGTGGCAAACCTCATTTCATGGTCTCCCACACGTCCCGGATCACGTCCGCAGCCATCAACACGTCGTCGCGGGTGGTATCGAACTGCCCGACCTGAAAGCGGATGATCTTGCGGCCGTCGAACATGCCCTGCGTCAGGTAAATCCGGCCATCGTCATTCAGCGCGTCCACCAGACGCTGCTGCTGAGCATCGTCCCCTGGGCAGCGGAAGGAAAACAGGCTGAGGATAGGGCCGGTTGTGATCTCGAACCCCTCGATCGCACCAATCTTTTCCGCCAGTTCGCTGGCCCATGCCACATGGTTGCGGATGCGTTCGCGCAATCCCTCCAACCCATATGACCGCAACAGGAACCAGATTTTCAACGCCCGGAACCTGCGGCCCAGCGGGATAGTCCACTCCGAGTAATTCGTCACCTCGGCTCCGGTCGTCTTGAGGTATTCCGGTTCGATTTTCAGCGTATCGAGCTGCGGCGTGGCGTCCCTCAGGAACTGGATGGCACAATCGAATTGCGCACCCATCCACTTGTGCGGGTTGAAGACGATGCTGTCATAGCGGTCGGCGCCCTGCCACATAGCCCTGCGGAATTCGGGGCAGATCATGGCCGAACCCGCCCAGGCGGCGTCAAGATGGGCGTAGAGGTCGTATTTTTGGGCGATATCAGCCACGGCCATCAGATCATCGCAGGCCCCCACACCTGTGCCACCGGTAATTGCAACAATCCCGGCCGGGATATGTCCGGCGGCGACGTCATTCATAATGGCGACCTCAAGCGCCGAGGGAACAATCCCGAAATTCGGCCCCTGCGTGGGCAACTTGACCAGATTGTCCTGACCGATCCCGGCAACCCAGCATGCCCGGTCAATCGACGAATGCACCTGATCGGAACAATAGATCCGCAGCGCCCCCTTGGCGTTCAGGCCTTCCCGGTTGCCGGTAAAGCCGGTGGCCCGTTCCCGCATGGTCAGTACCGCCGACAAGGTGGCCGAAGAGGCGCTGTCCTGTATGACGCCGGTCATACCCTCGGGCAATCCGAGGGCCTGCCGCAGCCAGTCGACCATGACGCCCTCGACCTCGGTCGCGGCAGGCGAGGTCTGCCACAACATGCATTGGGCCGCGATGGTCGTCACCAGCATCTCGGCCAACATGGACGGGGGTGCAGCGTTGGCCGGGAAATACGCAAAAAAGCGCGGATGCTGCCAATGGGTGATGCCCGGCATCACGATCTGTTCGAAATCGGCCATGATGGCGTCCATCGGCTCGCCTGTCTCGGGTGGAGTTGCAACAAGCTGGGCCGCGATTTCCCCCGGCGCGGTCTGCGCCCGCACGGGACGTTCAGCAAGTGTCTTGTGATAATCCGCCGCCCATTTCGAGATGTGCTGACCCCAATGCGAAAACGTGTCCCAGTTCATCTGCTGACTTTCCTTTGTGACGGGATCACCGCCAAACCCTTTTGTTCCGTTGCGTGCGTCACACCGAAAAGCTGACATTGGCCTGACCGGTGCCAGAGCTGCCGAAATACGGGGTGTAGATGTCGATCTCACCCTTGTAGCTTCCCCACCCCAACGCACCAAACAGCAAAGCAGTGTCATTCATGGCGCATTCACCGGTGCATTTTTTTGCATAGTCCGGCAGCATTTCCAGAAACTCTTCAAATCGGCCCTGCTGCCACAGCTCCAGAACGCGCATGTCCATCTGGCGGTTGAACTCGCCATTCACGGCATTCAGCCCGTCGACCGAGCGTTCATTCGGCGTAAAGTCGTGGCTGAGCGAGCCGGACGCCAGAATGGATACATTGCGGTCCGAACGTCGGATACCCTCGGCAATGGCCTCGCCCCAGGCCCGGTTTTCCGCAATCGACGAGAATTGATTGACCGCCACCGGCAAAACCCGGGCATTCACGCCATCATTGATGAAATGCATCGGCAGCAGGGTGCCGTATTCCATGCCCATGTCGGGGTGCGAATGGCCCAGCGCCCGCTCTCCCCGTTCGCGCAGAACGTCAAGGATGGTTTCCCCAAGTTCATGATCGCCGCGATAGTCGAACTCCATATCCGCCAACATATGCGGCAGTTCGTGACTTATGAACCGGCCCTTGTGATGTTCCTTCGTGTTCAGGTGAAACCCTTGATTGGTGATCCAATGGGTGTCGAACACGATGAACGTCTCGACCCCGCGGTCGATCGCGTCCTGACGCAGGCGTGCATATCCATCAATGGCGGATTGCCGGATGCCCTTGTACTTTTGCATCGTGTGGGACATCCAGATGCTGGGTACATGCGTGATCTTTGCGGCCTGTACTATCTTTCCCATGGCAATTCCTCCTCGTGTAATGGGCTTGCCCCGGCCGGGGTCGGCCTGCGTGATCTATTTACCCAACTGCATGATCTTGTGCTGACCGGTGGCAAAGCCGATATGTTTCTGTTCCATATAGAATTCAAAGCTCCAGTCGCCGCCATCCCGGCCAATGCCGGACGCCTTGACCCCACCGAACGGCGTGGGCAGGTGACGCACGTTCTCGGAATTCACCCAGATCATTCCAGCCTCCAGCCTGTCTGTAAACCGAAGCGCGCGGGTCAGATCATTGGTCCAGACATAGCCGGTCAGGCCATATGGCGTGTCGTTGGCGATCTCCAGCGCCTCATCCTCGGTCGAGAACGGGATCGAGGTCAGGACAGGGCCAAATATCTCTTCACGCGCAATGCGCATCTGGTTGGTGGCATTGGTGAACAGGGTCGGCCGGACGAAATAGCCCGCATCCCCCACCGTGACGCCGCCAGCGGCGACAGTTGCGCCATCTTCCTTGGCGATGTCGAAATAGCTCGTGACCTTGGTGTAGTGTTCTTCGGTCACCAACGGCCCGATCTCGGTCTCGGGGTCCAAGGGGTGCCCCACCTTGATGTTGTTGACGCGCTCAATCAATCTGGCTTCGAAGTCTTCCTTGATCGTGTCCTGCACCAAAAGCCGCGAAGACGAGGTGCAGCGCTCGCCATTGATCGAATAGATCATGAAGATCACGGCATCCAAAGCACGGTCCAGATCCGCATCATCAAACACGACAACCGGGTTTTTTCCACCCAGTTCCAAATGGTTGCGCTTATGGGAATCTGCGCCTTGCTTGACGATCAGACTGCCGGTACGGCTTTCGCCCACAAAGGCAATGGCCTTGATCAGCGCATGCTCGCACAAAGCCTTGCCAGCGTCGGGGCCAAACCCGTTGACCGTATTCAGCACACCTTTGGGCAGCCCTGCCTGCTCGGCGATTTCCACCAGAAGACGGGCCGTCAGAGGGGAATCCTCGGCGGGTTTGTGAACCACCGTGCAACCCGCAGCCAGGGCAGGCGCGATCTTCCAAGTCGACAGCATGAACGGCGTGTTCCACGGGGTAATCACGCCAACCGGGCCAATCGGCACACGGGTCGTCACATTCATCAGCGTCGGAGACTTCAGGTGCTGCCCATCCCGCGCCTGAATCACCTGATCCGCGAAATACCGGAAGTTCTCTGCCCCGCGCAAAGCTGCCTTTGACATGAAACGCAGGGTCTGCCCCGTGTCCCAGCACTCGCACAGTGCAATTTCCTCGGCGCGCGCTTCAATGGCATCAGCCACATTCAACAAGATGCGACGGCGTTGGGTGGCGGGCATGTCTCGCCACTCTGCAAAGGCTGCGTGGGCGGCCTTGGCTGCCGCGTCGATGTCATCTGCCGTGCCATGGGCAACATCACAGATCACGGATTTGTCGACGGGTGAGACCGACTGAAACACTCCGGCGGATCCGTCCCGGTCTTCACCCGCTATACGGTTGTGGATGCCCGTTTCCCGGAACCGGTCCAGAAAGCCGTTCAGCTTTTCGATGTTTGTGTCCAGTGCGCTCATGCGTCAGGTCTCCTGCGTGGTCGCCGACAGGTGGTCGCGGATCGTACCGGCCTTGGGCGACAGCTTGGGGTCGATGTCACGCATCTCAAGCGAGAGCGCGATGGAATGCTGTGAAAAAACCGGCGCCAGATATGTTTTGACCGCCTCGAATATGCGCTGTGTCGCATCTTCCTTGACATCCGCGGATCGGCCTGCCCGCAGGCGGATCGAGATATCAATGAACCCATGCGCCGGGTTGCCGTCCGCTATGGCGTAATGATCGACCCGTGTCGCGCGCACACGAATGCCGGGCATGGGAAAGGTCTCGATCCCGGCCGCCGTTGACCGAATGCACTCGCACAGGCCATCCATGTCGATCCTGTCTTCAAGATTGCCGGAATATTCGACGTGGAAGTGAGGCATGGTCTCTCCTTTATTAGTTAACATGTTTAGTTTTTAATGCACCCCCTGTCAAGAGATTGCTTTGTTAATCTTTGCAATTCCCAAAACGGCGTTCTAGAAGGCCGCATGAACACTCAAAGCCACTCCAAAAGCACTGCCCGGTCCCTTCCGATCGCGCTGCTGCGTGCCCGCGAAACCGTCATGGCTCCGATCCGGGATATGCTGCAAGGCATTCAACTGACCGAGCAGAAATGGCGCATCCTGCGTGTTCTGGACGAGTTGGGCGAAGTGGAGCAAAGCACCATCGCGCACGAGGCGTGCCTGTTGCTGCCCAGCGTGACCCGCATTTTGCGCACGATGGAGGCTGACGGCCAGATTACCCGCCGTCAGGATAGCGAAGACAAACGCCGCACCATGGTCAAGATCACCGAAGCAGGCCGCACCATCCTCAGGGAAAACCTGGCCACTTCACTTGCGATCTCCAGCAATATCGAAGCGCAGATGGGCAAGGAGAAACTGAATCAGTTGCTGGACCTGCTCGAGGATCTGCAAGCTATCAAAGTCTGACCCCGCCAGGTTCCGAAGGGGTCGTTCAACCGCCTACAAAGTGGCAAGACCGGTATCCAGCGCCGACAGAATTTTGGCCACATCTTCCGAAGTGACGATCAGCGGCGGCGATAGAATGATGTTGTTGCCAGACACACGCACCATCACGCCATCTTCATATGCGGCTTTCTGAACCTGAAGCGGCAGGTGTTTTGCGACAGGCGCCTTGGTCGCCCGGTCCGAAACCAGTTCCAATGCGCACATCAGTCCCTCGCCGCCCCGCACGTCCCCGATAGCGTCATGCTTGTCGGCCAGCTTTTGCAAGCCGTCAAACAACTCATCCCCACGCGCAGCAGCGTTTTCCCAGATCCTCAGCCGGTTGATCTCGGACAGGGCGGCCAAGGCCGCGGCCGCCCCGACCGGATGGCCAGAATAGGTGTACCCCTGATCCACGGATGCCAGGCCCGTGGTATCGCTTTCAAATACCTCTGCGACCGCACCGGAAATCATGGCCGCGCCAAAAGGGAAATACCCGTTGGTGATCGCCTTGGCCGTCGTCATGATATCGGGCTGTACACCCCAGTGCCGCGCACCGCTTTCGCTGCCGGTGCGACCAAAAGCGGTGATGATCTCGTCCGAGATCAGCAGGATGCCATGTTTCGAACAGACCTCGCCCACCATGGGCATGAAGCTCTTGTGTGGCGGGATCACACCGCCCGCGCCCAACACCGGCTCCATGATGAAGGCGGCAACAGTGTTTGCACCTTGAAAAGCGATCTCGGCCTCAAGCGCCTTGACGCAAAGCTGCGCCAGACGCTCGGGGTCGGTTTCGTCAAACGGGTTGCGATAGGTCCACGGCGCCGGCACGTGAAAACAGCCGGGCATCATCGGCTCATACACCGCGCGGAATTTCTGGTTGCCGTTGACGGAAGCGGCGGCAAAATGGGTGCCGTGATAACCCTGCTTCAGGCTGATGAACTTGGTGCGCCCTGCTTCACCCCGAACCTTGTGATATTGACGCGCAAGCTTCAGCGCAGTTTCGACGGAATCCGACCCGCCCGACGTAAAGAATGAACGGGTCAGCCCGTCGGCCTCGAAGAACTGGGCCAGCTCATAGGACAGCTCGATCGCCTTGTCGTTGCTGGTGCCGCGAAAGGTCGAGTAATAGGGCAGCGCGTTCAGCTGATCCGCTATGGCCTGTTTCACCGGTTCACAGGAATAGCCCAGATTGACGTTCCACAGCCCCCCTACGGCGTCCAGCGCCGTGTGACCATCGACATCAGTGATGTTGACCCCTTCACCGCCGCTGAGAATGGTCGGCGGGTTCTTCCGGCTGTCGGCGGGGTGCGCCATCGGGTGCCAGAAATACCGGGCGTTGTTTTCCTTCAGAAAGTTGGAGTCTTTCATGTCGCGGGTCTCCGAGTATTGAATCCGCCCCGGGTCACGGGTGGAATCCGGTTGGAAAGGAGTCGGGCAACTGGCCGCCAAAACCAGCAGTCAGATCAACCGAAAGTGAATGCAACGTGGACAGTATTGCCGGAAGGCGGTCGCTGGTTGCCCGGGTTTCCGGGACAGCTATCGCGATGGTTCCCAATGCGACCTGATCGATGCCGAAGATCGGCGCGGCATATCCAAAAACACCTTCTTCGTAACTGCCACGGCTGTCGGCCCAGCCTGAAACTCTGATCTTTGCGACCCGTTCCCTGATAAGCTTCGGATCAGTAAGCGTCGCTTGCGTAAACCGTGCCTGCACGTGCTGATCCAACTGCTCCAAAAGGTGAGCCGGCCCGAAACTGAGCATGCAAAGACCTGATGCCGTTGCATTGAGCGGAAGCATCTCGCTGGGATCCAGACTGACGCGGACACTGTGCTGCGTTGTTTCCACCACAAGCGCCGTCTGCAACCCCGTTTTCTCAAGCAATGACAGATGCAGGGATTCACCGACCACCTGCATAGCGGCCTGCATCTTTTGGCGCGCGCCCTCAATGCCGGGCCTGGCGATCTCTCGCAGCGCGGCCAAACGCAAAGCCGCCGGCCCGATCGCATAGGATTTCGTCATCGGATTCTGTTCGATCAACCCGAACTCCTCAAGCGCGCGCAGGTGACGCAATGCCGTTGCTTTGTTCAGCCCGGACAACCGCGCAAGGTGACTCAACCCGATCTCTGGGCGGGCATTGGAAAAGTAGTCCAGCATTTTTAAGGCGTTAAGGGCTGTACCCATGTGCGTGTGGTCCTCTTGCTCAGGTATTACTTGACAGAACTAACTTAACAAAGCAACATTATTATTGTTAACGCGGTTCATTTAATGAACCAGTATCGGGAGGTGTCAATGAAGAAATTTCTAACAGCCGCCGCTTTTGCGGCTTCGGCCACTGCCGCACTGGCTGAATACCCTGAAAAGCCGGTAAGTTTTGTCGTCCCCTGGCCTCCGGGTGATCTGGAAGATGTCCTTACCCGGATGATCGCCGACGAATTCCAGGCCATGTACGGTGTGCCTGCCGCTGTCGTGAACAAACCCGGCGGCGGAGGCGGCCCATTCCCCGGCGCGGTCGAGGTGGCAACCGCTCCGGCGGATGGCTACACCATCGGCTCATTCGTCATCGGCGTACCTGTCATCGGCCCCGAAATCGGAATTCCCGAACTCAACCCGAATCCTTTTGATCCAATTGGTATCTTCCTGACCTATCCCTTCGTCATCGCGGCCAGCAAAGACGCGCCGTTTTCAAGCTGGGAAGAACTGGCCGAACACGGCAAGGAAAATGACGTGGCGCTTGGCCATTTCGGATCGGTTCTGCCCCCCACTCAGGTCACATTTGCAGCTGCGGTCAGCAGCGGGTTCGACTTTGCCAGCGAAGCGGCTTTCGACGCCCTGGATTGCAACACGCTGGCCTCAGGCGACGTGGATGTCATCAATACGACGCTACAGCTTATCCTTCCCTGCCTTGATCAGGTGAACGTCCTCGCCAGCATCGGCGGCGAGCGGATTTCACTGGTTCCGGATACGCCGACGATCGTGGAACTCAATCCGGATCTGCCATTGGCCCTTTGGAACGGGCTGTTCGTGCACAAGGACACGCCCGCCGACGCGCGTGAAAAGATCTCGGCTGCCGCGCAGAAAGCGTTGACCTCGGACAAGGCCAAAAAGCTGGCTGAGGAAACGGGCGCCCTGATCTACTGGCAGGACCCGGACGCTTCGAATGCTCAGATCGAGCAGGACAAAGCCTCTTTCGCCAAGATCGAAGAGATTCTGGGCGAATAATCCGAAACAGGCCCGGCCAGATCGAACAACGCCGGGTCTGTTTGATTCAAACAGGAGGCCAAGATGATAGCAAAGACGCTGCAAGACATGTTCCGACGGTATCGACGTCCTGGCGATATTGTCTTTGCCTTCCTTTTCTTCGGCTTCTCCCTGTTCCTTCTCAGCCAGATCGGCGCTGAGACTCAGGCCGTCAAACGAACCAAGTGGTTTGCCCAGCCCGCCCTTTGGCCCAAGATCGCGATCTGGGGCATGGTTTTGTTCAGCGGCCTCCACTTGCTGGGCTCCTTCCTGTCCCCACGCATTCCCGGACGGTTGCGAGAGGTGACGTTCTGGTTGATGTCCCTCGAATACGTTGCCTACTTCCTGATCTATGTCGTGGCGGTTCCGTGGCTTGGATACCTGACATCGACCATGCTTTTTGCAGCCCTGCTGACGATACGATTGGGGTTTCGATTGCCCGGGGCTTTTTGCGTTGCACTTGGCTTCGGCGCGGTCGTGGCAGTCGTTTTCCGCGCGTTGCTTCAGGTGAACATTCCTGCCGGTCGGATATACGAATATCTGCCCGACGGACTGCGCGCCTTTGCGCTGACCTACTTGTGAGGCCAAGATGGACAATCTGATTTCCGGCTTTGCAATTCTGGCACAGTGGCAGGTCGTCGTGGCACTGATCATCGGATCGGTGGGCGGGGTCATCATCGGCGCGTTGCCCGGCGTCGGCGCCGCTGTCGCAATTGCCATCCTGCTGCCCGCCACCTTCGCGTTCGAGCCCATCGTCGGCCTGACCCTTCTGTTGGGCATCTACGGGTCGTCCATGTATGGCGGCGCAATCCCCGCCATCCTGATCAACACGCCCGGTACGGCCGTCAACGCACTGACCACCTATGACGGCTATCCCATGACCAAGCGCGGCGAGGGCCACCGGGCCCTGTCGCTGGCCTATTCAGCGTCGTTTTTTGGCGGCATCTTCTCGATCCTCTGTCTGATCATCCTGTCGCCCGTATTGGCCTGGGTTGCCCCGCATTTCGGCAGCCGCGAGATTTTTCTGGCCGCACTCATGGGCATCCTTCTGGTGATCCTGGCCCATCGAGGGCAAACCTTCTCGGCCGCGATGCTGGCGTTCTTCGGCATCTTCCTCAGCACCGTCGGTCTGGAACCCGTCAAATACACCAAACGTTTCACCTTTGACCAAACCTGGCTTTCGTCAGGTGTCGATCTGATCGTGGTGGTTCTTGGGCTGTTCGCCATCAGTCAGGCGCTGCTGTTGCTGGTCGACAAAGAACACGCGCCGGGCGAAGCCCATGTGCGCGGCAGCATCTTCGCGGGCCTCAAAGAGCTGCTGGGCCTGAAACGCATCGCGACGGTTTCGTCATCGCTGGGTGTGCTCATGGGCATGATACCGGGCACAGGCGAATTCACATCACAGTTCCTGTCATACACATACGCACAGAAAACCTCTGAGGAACCGGACAAATTCGGCGATGGATCACCCGAAGGTCTGGTGGCGTCCGAGGCGGCCAACAATGCCGTTCCCGGGGCCGCGATGATTCCACTGCTGGCGCTGGGTATTCCGGGCGAGGCGCTGACCGCGATGATGCTGTCCGTCTTCTACGTTCACAACGTGATCCCCGGACCGCAGCTTTTTGCCGACCAGATGGATTTTGTCATGGCGCTGTACATGTCGCTGATCCTGCTCAACGTGATTGTTCTGGTCTTTCTTTTGTTCTCGACCAACCTGCTGCTGAAGATCATTCAGATCCCGACGCGCTTTCTGGGGATCATGATCCTGACGCTGTCCTTTGTCGGGGTATTCAGCCTGCGCAACTCAGTCACGGACTGCGCTATTGCCGCCGGGTTCGGCGTGTTCGGGCTGATCCTGAAGCGCCTGAACCTGCCCATTGTTCCGATCATTCTGGGCATGGTTCTGGGCGGGATCATGGAAGTCAAACTGCGCAGCGCCATGGCGCGGGTGAAGTCGCCATTTGATTTCATCGACCGACCGATTGCCGCAATGCTTTTCATCATGATCCTCGGGATCCTTCTGCTGCACGTTCGCTCGCTGATCAAGGAACACAAGGAACGTATCAGACCGCAGCCGGTTCTCGACGAAGACTCAACTCAGCAAGGATAACCCCATGGACCAATCCTCGATTGATGCGCTGCGCGCGCAGGACATTGCTCCGCGCGGGCATTTCATAAACGGCCGCAGTCAGGATGGCGAAACCGGGGCCCGGCATCAGGTTCTGTCTCCGATCAACGGCCAACCTCTGGCGCTGATCGCCGAAGGCACACCGGCCGATGTCGACATGGCCGTGCGCGCGGCACGCTGTGCTTTCGAGGACGGGCGATGGTCGCGCATGGCCCCTGCCGGCCGCAAGAAAGTGCTTCTGAAGCTGGCCGACCTGATTGAAGCACGCGCGCTTGAACTGGCCGTGCTGGGCGTGCGCGACAACGGAACCGAAATCACCATGGCCTACAAGGCCGAGACGCTCTCGGCGGCTGCCACTTTCCGGTATTATGCCGAGGCGATCGACAAGATCTACGGACAAATCGCCCCGACAAGCGGTGACGTCCTGGGTCTTGTGCATCACGCTCCGGCCGGGGTTGTCGGGGCCATCGTGCCCTGGAACTTCCCACTGATGATCGGCAGCTGGAAAATTGCACCGGCACTGGCCGCCGGCAATTCCATCGTGCTGAAACCTGCCGAAAGCGCCTCACTCAGCCTGCTCAAGATTGCCGAGCTTGCCGCGGAAGCCGGAGTGCCCGATGGGGTGTTCAACGTCGTGACCGGGCGTGGCTCGGTCGTGGGTGAGGCGCTGGCCCTGTCGATGGATGTTGACATCATGGTGTTTACCGGGTCGGGTACAACCGGGCGGCGGCTGCTGGAGTATTCGGCGCGGTCGAACCTGAAACGCTGCTATCTTGAACTGGGCGGAAAATCCCCGAACATCGTTTTTGCCGACGCCCCTGATCTGGCCGAAGCGGCCAAGGTTTCCGCGGCGGGCATCTTCCGCAACTCTGGTCAGGTCTGCGTCGCCGGATCGCGCCTGTTGGTCCAGCGAGAGATCTACGAGGACTTCGTCGCCGAGATCAGCCGCCACGCCGAAGGCTTTCGCGTCGGCGACCCGCTGGATCTGAACAGCCAGATCGGTGCGGTCCACAGCCTGCCAGAGCTTCAGGCCAATCTGGATTTCGTCACCAAGGCCGAGGCCGAAGGCGCCGAGCGCCGTACCGGCGGAAACCGCATTCTGACAAAGACCGGAGGCTATTACATGGCGCCGACCGTAATGGCCAACGTGAAAGAGACCGACACCCTGTTCCAAAATGAGGTCTTTGGCCCTGTTCTGGCCGTCACACCCTTTGCGGACGAAGACGAAGCGCTGCGCCTTGCCAATGCCACCGTTTATGGGCTGGCCGGTGGTGTCTGGACCTCGAACCTCGGCCGCGCGCATCGCATGGTGGCCGGCATTCGCGCCGGCGTTGTGCATGTCAATACATATGGCGGTGCCGACCTGACCGTTCCGCTGGGCGGCGTTCGCCAATCCGGAAACGGGCACGACAAATCGCTGCACGCGATCGAGAAATACTTCGATCTGAAAACCGCATGGATAAAACTCTGAGAAAAGGCCGCCCGCATGACCCTTTCAGCGAAATCTGCGGAACTCATTGAACGCAGGGCCCGGTTGCTGGGCCCCAATGTGTCGACCTTCTATGACGAGCCCGTTCATTTCGTGAAAGGGGAAGGTGTCTGGCTGTGGGATGCGGACGGGCGCAAATATCTGGATTGCTACAACAACGTGCCTCATGTGGGGCATTGCAACCCGCGCGTGGTCGAGGCGATCTGTCGTCAGGCGCGCACACTCAACACGCACACCCGGTATCTGCATGACGGGATTCTGGACTATGTGGAAAAACTGACCGGAACGATGGACGAATCCCTGGATTCGGCCATCCTCACCTGTACCGGCTCCGAGGCAAATGACATTGCTCTGCGAATGGCCGAGGCGATGACCGGAAAACGAGGGATCATTGGCACCGACGCCACCTATCACGGCAATACCGCGCTGGTCAGCCAGTTGAGCAGATCGAACATTCCGACAGTCGGCTTCGGTCTGGGCCGGTACTTCCGCTTTGTCAGCGCGCCCGACAGCTATCGCCATCCCGACCCGGACGGGTCAAAATTCGCCGATGCGGTGGCGGAACAGATTGCGGAACACGAAAAGGCCGGCATCGGTTTTGCCGCATTGATCCTCTGCCCTTATTTCCTGAACGAGGGGTTTCCCGACAAACCGGACGGTTGGCTGGCACCCACGGCCAAGGTCGTGCGCCAGGCCGGGGGCCTGTTGATCTGCGACGAGGTGCAATCAGGCTTTGGCCGAACCGGCACCCACATGTGGGCGCATCAGAAGTTGGGCGTTGTGCCGGATGTCATGACCTTGGGCAAACCCATGGCCAACGGCCATCCGGTGGGCGGCGTGGTCACAGGTTCCGAGATCATTTCGGCATTCCGCAAGGGATATCGGTACTTCAACACGTTTGGCGGAAACCCTGTTTCCTGTGCTGCCGCGATGGCGGTTTTGGAAGAGATCGAAGACCATAGCCTGGTCGCACATGCCAGATCCGTTGGCGACCACGCGCGAAAACGGCTGAACATTTTGAAAGAAAAGTATGACGTCATCGGAGACATACGCGGCTCGGGGCTGATATTCGGGGCTGAAATGGTCCTTGATCACGACAGCAAGGAACCCGCCGGTGAATTCACTGACCGTATCATCAACGCCATGCGCCAGCGCGGGATCATTCACTCCAAGCTTGGGCGTCACAAGAATACTCTGAAAATTCGCCCGCCCATGCCATTCTCTGTCGAAAACGCGGATCTTCTTTTCGACACACTGGACGACGTGTTGGCGGAAACGCCACGGGTCGCATGAAGCAGATCGTGGAACATGCGCTGTCCCTTTGGGGGCTGGCTGATGGCCAGGCGTCTCTCGTGGCGGCTCGGGAAAACCGTGTCTATCGCGTTCAGGCAGGCCAGACCGCCTATGCCCTGAGACTGCATCGCAAGGGCTTGCGAACGGATGCCGAACTCCGGTCAGAGCTACAGTGGATGGCCGTTCTCGGCAAAAACGGGGTCCGGGTTCCAACGCCCGTCGCGGCCGCGGATGGGCGCTATCTGCATCTGGTGGACGACATTCAGGTCGACATGCTCGACTGGCTGCCGGGCCGCCCTCTGGGTGCGACCGAAAAGGCTTTGACGCATCAGGACCGGACAGGCGTCTTTTGTTCAATTGGCCGGGAAATGGCACGGCTGCACCACATCAGCGACCAATGGGCACCCCCTCAGGGCTTCGTGCGTTGGTCATGGGATCGCAGCGGGCTGCTTGGAGCCGCCCCTGTCTGGGGTCGTTTCTGGGAAAACCCAACGCTTGGAAAAACGGACCGGGCCCTTTTCCTGGCGTTTCGGGATATCGCAGATCGTGACCTTCGGCGCGTGGAAAATCAGTTGGATTACGGGCTGATCCACGCCGATCTTGTCCGCGAAAACGTCATGGTTGACGGTGACAAACTGTGGCTGATTGACTTCGACGATGCCGGGTTCGGTTTTCGCCTGTTTGATATCGCAACGACGCTTCTCAAGAACCTGCACGAACCTGATTTCATCTGGCTGCGCGGTGCTTTGCTGGCGGGGTATCGATCTGAACGAACGATCTGTACCCAACAACTCGACCTGTTCATGGCACTGCGCGCCGTAACCTATGTGGGATGGGTTGCATCCCGACTGAACGAAGATGGATCGGGCTTACGCAATGAGCGGTTCATTGAAACCGCCCGGGCGTTGATGTCCCAATACCTTCAACAGCACATCTAGACAGGAGGCACCGATGGCCGAAAAGACAATCCTGCTGATTGGTACGTATGATACGAAAGAGCCCGAAATGCGGTTCATCGAAAAGGCGGTCAGAGCGCAGGGCGCTGACGTGCTGACCATGGATGTATCGGTTCTGGGTGATCCGTCCGAACCGACGGATATCTCGAAACACGACGTTGCCGCTGCCGGTGGCATGACAATAGAACAGGTCATCGCGCAAGGAGACGAGAACAAAGCCTTTCGCGTGATGTCCGCAGGGGCCGCAAAAGTTGTTGCACAGGCCTATTCAGAAGGTCGATTTGACGGGTTGCTGGCCACGGGCGGGACCATGGGCACAGACCTTGCACTTGATTGTGCACAGGCTTTGCCGATGGGGGTTCCCAAATATATCGTGTCAACGGTCAGCTTCTCGCCTCTGATCCCTCCGCACCGGTTGGCGCCGGATGTTCAGATGATCCTGTGGGCCGGCGGCCTGTATGGCATGAATTCGATCTGCAAATCGTCGCTCAGCCAGGCTGCCGGGGCCGTCGTGGGCGCAGCCAAGGCGGCGACCGCCCCCGATCGCAGCAAACCTCTGATCGGGATGACCAGCCTTGGTTCGTCCTGCCTTCGCTACATGAAAATTCTGAAACCGGCACTAGAAGACCGCGGCTTTGAAGTGGCCGTGTTCCACTCTACCGGCATGGGCGGCATGGCCTATGAAAAACTGGCGGGCGAAGGCGCGTTTGCCTGCGTGATGGACTTCTGCATGCAGGAATTTGGCAACCTGATGGCGGGCTCTGTCGTATCCAGCGGCGATGACCGGGTCACCAATGCCGGGCGCGTAGGAACGCCCCAGATGGTGGCGCCCGGTGCGCTGGATCTATTGGATTTTGCGGGTTGGCAGGACATCCCCGAACAATATGCCGATCGCCCGTTCCACGAACACAACCGCCTGATCAAAAGCTCGGTCTTCAACGGCGCCGAACGGCGCGCCTGGATTCGGGAACTCGCCAACCGGCTGGAAGCCGCAACCGGGCCGGTGCATTTCTTTTTGCCTGTTCAGGGTGTCGAGGCCTGGGACAGGGAAGGCGAAGAGGCGCATGATCCAGAGGCTCTGGCCGAAATGGTGGACGAGGCGCGCAAGGTCATGCCCGGCCGGGTGCCGATGACCGAGCTGGATGTTCACATCAACGACGCGGCTTTCTGTCAAGCTGTTCTGTCGCGATTTGACACGTGGGTGGAAACCGGCGTCATCCGAACAGACTGAACGCCATTGGCAGCATCGGGAAACGGAAAATCTCCCTGCGCTTTGTCTGACAGCGAATTGTGGCACCTGTCCGGATTTGTGCAGGTCGGTTCCGTGAACCTCGGGCACCCAGTCTTCTGGCGGACGGTTCCAGAACGTGTTGGGGTTGTCTTCGTCCATCCTGGCCCGGTTCAAGCTGCGCAACGCGGACCGGATCAGAATGACCGGTCCTTCATTGGATGTTGCGCCAAAAGCGTCTCCACAACGTTTTGAACGATTGGATGATCGGCTTGCCCCCCAAGACGATCAATCAGCGAAGGGCGTTTCTTGAACAATTGATCCATCCTGTAGCCGGGTACGGGCCCGTTTCTGTTGCCGGTGGAAATTTTTTATGGATGTTGGATCCAATATCCTTTATTCGTGATCGCATCTTTGATTCAGGGAGGATCACATGCTCAAGAAACTCGTCGCTTTGGCGGCCTTCACCACTTTCACAACAGGTCCTGCGATGGCGGACACGCTCGACGATGTCGTGGATCGCGGGACTCTTCGCTGCGGCGTTGTTCTGGACTTTCCGCCGATCGGGTATCGCGACGCCAACAACGAACCGGCGGGTTTTGACGTGGATTACTGCAATGATCTGGCCGCAGCGCTTGAAGTTGAGGCGGAAATCCTGCCTTTGACCTGGGCCGAACGCCTGCCGGTCATCGTGACCGGGCGCGCCGACGTCGTGTTCGGCGCAACCTCGGACAGCCTTGAACGGGCGCGGACCGTGGGCTTCAGCATTCCCTATGCAATCTACTATGCGCAGGGCGTCGTGAACGCGGACAGCGGGATCGAAACCTTCGAAGACATCCGCGGCAAACGCGTCGCCGCCGCGATTGGCACCGTGCCGGAACAGGAATGGCTGAAGATTGCCGCCGAATGGGGTGAGGAAGGCAATTATCAGGGCTACCAGTCGGAAAACGAGGTGTTTCTGGCGGTCGCGCAGGGCAAGGCCGATATCGGCATCACCACCAACACCGCCGTTCTGCCGATCACCCAGCAGTATGAAACCGTGCTGGCCGGCCCCCGTATGCCCTGGACCACCGACTACACCTCGGTCGTGGGCAAACGACAGGACGTCACCTGGCTGAATTTCCTGAACCTGTTTGTCACGCATCAGGTGCGCTCGGGCCGGTACCAGGAACTGTGGGGCAAATATGTCGGAGGTGAAGCACCCGAGCTGCGCATCCCCGGCGTGATGTACTGATTTCACCCCCCAGTGCTCTTTCGTCTGGTTTCGGCCGGGCGAAAGAGCCGGTCAATTCGGAAAAAACCTGTGTTCGATTACAACTTCCACTGGCGGCCGGTCATGAAAAGCCTGCCGGACTTGCTTGAGGCATCGCTGCTGACCTTGCAAGTCTCGGTTCTGGCGATGATCCTGGGTATCCTTATCGGCCTGTGTCTTGCGCTGACGCGGCTGCACCTGAAGGGGCCGCTGTACTGGTTCGCGTCGGCCTGGGTCGAACTGGCCCGAAACACGCCCGCCCTGTTTCAGCTGTTCTTTTTCGGCTTCGGGCTTGGCGCATTCGGCCTGCACCTGTCGCCTTACTTCATCGTGCTGGCGGGTTTGACCTTCAATTGCGCCGGCTATCTGGCCGAAAACTTTCGCGGAGGTTTCCAGGCCGTCCCCGAGACGCAGTTGCGGGCCTCTCGTTCTCTGGGCATGACCGCGTGGCAGGCTTACACACGCGTGGTGATCCCGCAGGTGTTTCGCATCGTATATCACCCGATCACCAATCAGATGGTCTGGGCCGTGCTCATGTCCTCGCTGGGCATGCTGGTCGGTTTCCGCGAGCTGTCCGGCGAGACGCAGTTCTTTGCCTCGCGCACCTTCCGCATCTTTGAATATTTCGCCGTCACCGCGGTCATTTATTACGTGATCGTCAAAATCATCCTTCTTGCCTCGCGCCTGCTGGCGTCCCGGCTTTTCCGCTATTGAAGGAGGCACGGATGCAACCCACTGTCAGCTTTTTCAGCGGCTTCACCATCAATGATCTGTGGTTCCTGGGCGAAGCTGCCCTGCGGACACTCTGGATTTCGGTTCTGTCGATATCCATCGGAACGCTTCTTGGCGTGGTATGCGGGTGGATCCTGTACGAGGGCAAGCTGGCCGCAGCCCTGACAGTGGCCCCGTTTCTGGATGTTTTCCGTTCCGTCCCGCTGATCATCCAACTGGTGCTGTTCTACAACTTTGCGCCCATCGTCGGGCTCAATCTGGACCCCTTCGCCTCGGGCGTGGTGATCCTGTCGATCTACACGGCCGCTTTGGTTGCGAATGTCGCACGCGGAGGGATCGAGGCCGTCGGTGCGCCGATGCGCCGTGCCGCGCGCAGTCTGGGCATGACCTATTGGCAGGATCTGCGCTATGTCGTCTTCCCGATTGGCGGACGCGCGGTGTTCCCGGCCTGGGTCGGTGTCGCACTGGGAGTGATGAAGGACAGCGCGTTGGTTTCGGTGCTGGGCTATGTCGAACTGCTCAAGGCCAGTCAGATCCTGATCACCCGGACGCAGGAACCTTTCCTGATCCTGACAATCGCGGGCGCGTTCTATTTCGCGCTCAGCTATCCGATTTCGCGCTATTCCGCGTCTCTTGAAAAAAGGTGGGCCCAATGATCGAAATTCGCGACCTGCACAAGTATTTCGGCGCGCTGCATGTGCTGAAGGGCATCGATCTGGATGTGCAGAAAGGAGAGGTCCTGTCGGTGATCGGCGCATCGGGCTCCGGCAAATCGACCCTGCTGTATTGCATCAACGGGCTGGAACCGATCCAGCAAGGCTCGGTCAGGGTCGATGGCACAGATGTTCATGCCAAAGGCACCGATATCAACAAGCTGCGCACAAAGCTGGGAATGGTGTTTCAGCAATGGAACAGCTTTCCCCACCTGACCGCATTGGAAAACGTCGCGCTGGCCCCCAAGATCGTCAAAGGACTGTCAAAATCAGAAGCCCGCGATATCGCGGCCCACCAACTGACCCATGTTGGCCTGGGCGAAAAGCTGGGCGTCTACCCATCTGCCCTTTCGGGTGGCCAGCAACAGCGTCTGGCCATCGCCCGCGCGCTGGCGATGGAGCCGGAATACATGCTTTTTGATGAGGCGACGTCAGCGTTGGATCCCGAACTGGTGGGCGAGGTTCTCGACACGATGCGCCTTTTGGCCGAAGAAGGGATGACCATGATCTGTGTCACGCACGAGATGGGTTTCGCACGCGATGTGTCGGACCGGGTTGCTTTCTTCCATCAGGGCGTGATGGAAGAGATCGGCCCGCCCGGGCAGATATTCGGTGCTGCGCAATCCGAACACACCCGTAAATTCCTGGCCAACGTGCGCTGAGTGCACTGGCCCCCAGAAACAACGAGGAAGATCACCTTCATGTCCAAGAATATCTTCACCGGCACCATGCCAGCCCTGATGACCCCGTGCAAAGCCGACCGGACCCCGGACTTCGATGCCCTGGTGAAAAAGGGCAAGGAAATGATCGAGGCCGGCATGTCGGCCGTGGTGTATTGCGGTTCGATGGGCGACTGGCCGTTGCTGTCGGATGCCGAACGTATGCAAGGTGTCGAACGCCTGATCGACGCCGGCCTTCCTGTCGTCGTCGGCACTGGTGCGATAAACTCGAAATCTGCCGTGGCGCTAGCTGCACATGCGCAAAAGGTCGGCGCGGCAGGGCTTATGGTCATCCCACGTGTGCTGTCGCGCGGATCGTCCATCCCGGCACAGCGCAACCACTTCAAGGCAATCCTGTCAGCCGCGCCGGATATCCCGGCCATCATATACAACAGCCCCGTCTACGGCTTCGCCACCCGCGCTGATTTGTTCCTGGAATTGCGTGCAGATCATCCGAACCTTGTCGGGTTCAAGGAATTCGGAGGCAAAGGCGACCTGCGCTACGCCGCGGAACACATCACCTCGAAAGATGATCAGGTCACGCTGATGGTGGGCGTGGACACCGAGGTTTATCATGGCTTCGTCAACTGCGGCGCCACGGGCTCGATTACAGGTATCGGCACCGCCCTGCCCAAAGAAGCATTGCTGCTGGCCGCCCTGTGTCAGAAAGCGGCGGCGGGCCACGCCGAAGCGCGCCTGCGCGCGCGCGAGCTTGAAGAAGCCTTTGGCGTGCTGGCCAGCTTTGACGAAGGCACCGATCTGGTGCTGTACTACAAGCACCTGCTGGTCTTGAACGGTGAAGAGGAATACCGCTTGCACTTCAACGAAACCGACGAGCTGACGGATGCCCAGCGCAACTATTGCGAACAGCAATACAAACTGTTCCGCACCTGGTTTGCCGACTGGTCCAGCCAGGGCGGGGTCATCGCTGAATGCATGTGATCGACAGCCATACCGGAGGCATGCCCACGCGGGTCATCCTGAACGGCGGCCCCGATCTGGGGTCGGGCCCGCTGGCCAAGCGCGCGCAACGCCTGGCCACCGAGCACAAGGCTTTCTACAAATCGGTCCTTCTGGAACCACGCGGTCAACCCGGCATGGTCGGGGCGCTTCTGGTCGCCCCGGAAACGTCCGGCTGCGAAACCGGCGTGATCTATTTCGATGCCGACGCCGTTCTGGGCATGTGCGGTCATGGCACCATCGGCCTTGGGGTCACTCTGGCCCATCTGGGCCGGATCGGTCTTGGGACGCACAGGGTCGAAACGCCGGCCGGCGTCATCTCGGTTGACCTGTTGGACGCCAATACGGTGCGCGTCACCAATATCGAAAGCCGCCGGGTCAAGGCTTCGGTGTCGGTTGACGTCGAAGGCCATGGAAAAGTGACCGGCGATCTGGCCTATGGTGGCAACTGGTTCTTCATTGTCGATCCCAGCCCGATGGACGTGACGCCCGGCAACATCCGTGCCCTCACCGATCTGACCATTGCAATTCGCAAAGCCTGCATCGACCAGAACGTGCGTGGCGAGAACGGGGAACCGGTGGACCACGTGATCTTGCAGGACAAATCCCCGGACAAAGACGTTCACAGCAGGAATTTCGTCCTGTGCCCGGACGATCAATATGACCGATCCCCGTGCGGGACCGGCAGTTCGGCGCGTCTGGCCTGTCTGGCGGCGGATGGGGTTCTGGTTCCGGGGCAAGAGATCGTGCAGGAAAGCGTGATCGGCAGCTCTTACCGGCTGAGCTATCAGCCCGGTCCCATCGGCGGCGTCATTCCGACCCTGACCGGGCAGGCGCATATCATGGCCGAGGCCACATTGATTTTCGCGCAGAACGATCCGTTTCGCGGTGGGATCCTTCTTTGACAAAATTATCGGGGACTGGCGCAATCCAGCCCCCGGAACCGAGCCACAGTTTGAGAAAATCTGGCCATGCTGCAAGACAACCCGACGGATATCGTTGTGATCGGTGCCGGTATCATCGGCATCAGCACCGCACTTGAATTGCAAAAACGCGGCCGGCGCGTGCTGGTGCTGGATCGCGAAGGCGTTGCAGCCGGGGCGTCAAAGGGCAACGCCGGAGCCTTTGCCTTTACCGACATCGTGCCATTGGCCACCCCCGGGATCATGCGCAAGGCTCCGAAATGGCTGTTTGATCCGCTGGGTCCGCTTTCAATTCCACCCTCCTACGCTTTGAACATCGCGCCGTGGATGCTGCGGTTCTGGCGGGCCAGTTGGCAGGATCGCTATGCTGCGGCCTTGTCTGCGCAGGCTGCTTTGATGGATCACAGCCGCACGGCGCTGGAACGCCAGATCGCGGATGTCGACGGCCAAGCGCTGATGCAACGCGACGGCCAGTTGCAGGTGTTCGAGGGTGAAGGTGAATTCCGCGCCAGTCTGCCCACATGGGACAGGCGCAAGGATCACGGCATCCCCTTTGACCTGCTGGACAGCCCCGACGCGATTGCGGAAATCCAGCCCGGGCTTGACCGACGATTTACCCATGCGGGTTTTACGCCCACCTGGATGAACACGGTCGATCCGGCCAGCTGGACAAGACATTTGGCCACCCGGTTCACCGCCCGTGGCGGTCAGGTCGAAATCGCGACAATCAGCGCGCTCACGCCCATGGATGCGGGCGTTCGCCTGACGACTTCGATCGGTGAAATTGATGCAAGACAGGTGACCGTGGCTGCCGGGGCGTGGTCTCATCACTTGGCGAAAACCCTGGGCGATCGCATCCCTCTGGAAACCGAGCGCGGGTACAACACGACCCTGCCCCAAGGGGCCTTTGATCTGCGCACCCATCTAACATTCGGTGGCCACGGCTTTGTGGTGACGCGGATCAACGGCGGCGTGCGTATCGGTGGCGCGGTCGAGTTGGGCGGGCTGGAACTGCCACCCAATTACAAACGCGCCGACGCGCTTCTGGCAAAGGCCGGGCACTTCATGCCTGGCCTGAACTTGGAAGGCGGCACGCAATGGATGGGCTTTCGGCCGTCACTGCCCGACAGTTTGCCGCTGATCGACCGCTCGGCGCGTGCGCCACAGGTATTTTACGCCTTCGGACATGGCCATCTGGGTCTGACGCAATCCGCAGGCACGGCGGAACTGGTCGCGGATCTGGTCACGGACACAAAGCCCGCGCTCGACATGAAGCCTTTCGCATCCACACGCTTCTGATCAGGAGAACACCTTATGAAAATCACTGCACTGAACGTATATCAGGTGGATCTGCCGCTGAAGGAAGGCCGCTACAGCTGGTCCAATGGCAACTATGTCGAGGTCTTCGACAGCACCGTTCTCGAGATCATCACGGATGAAGGTCTCAAGGGGTATGCCGAATGCTGCCCGCTGGGATCGGCTTATCTTCCGTCCTTTGCCCTGGGCGTCAGGGCCGGGCTGGCGGAATTGTCGCCACATCTGATCGGGCAGGATCCGCTGAATATCGGCCAGATCAATCGCACCATGGATGCAGCCCTGCGTGGCCACCCTTATGCCAAGGCGCCTGTTGATATTGCCTGCTGGGATCTGCTGGGCAAGGCGACCGGGCAACCCCTTTACACCCTGTTGGGCGGCGACGCGCAACAGGACGTGGTGCTGTATCGCGCGATCAGCCAGGAAGCACCGGAAATCATGGCGCAAAAGATCGAAGGTTATGCGGCCGAAGGCTATACGAAGTTTCAACTGAAAGTGGGCGGCGACGCCAATGACGACATCGACCGCATTCACGCCACCCGCGCGGTTCTAAAAAAGACCGACCTGCTGGTGGCGGATGCCAACACTGGCTGGACCCGGCACGAGGCCGCGCGTGTCGTAGGCGCCATCGCGGGCATGGATGTCTATGTGGAACAACCCTGTTTGACCTATGAGGAATGCGTGTCGATCCGCCGGCGCACCGCGCTGCCCTTCGTGATGGATGAGGTCATCGACACGCCCAACACATTGGTCCGCGGCATAGCCGAAGACGCCATGGACGTGATCAACCTGAAAATCTCCAAGGTAGGAGGTTTGAGCAAAGCAAGGCTGATGCGCGATCTGTGCGTCGCGCATGGTATCCCGATGACCATCGAAGACACCTGGGGGGGCGATATCACCACCGCCGCCATCGCTCATCTGGCGCGGTCGACACCGTCCGAGTTCACGTTCTCGGCCACCGATTTTAATTCCTATGGTACCGTGGACATCGCCGAAGGCGCGCCAAAGCGTGTCAATGGCCGGATGACCGCAGCAGATCGTCCGGGTCTGGGCGTGACACCGATCTTCGATGCGCTGGGTGCCCCCGTCGCGCAATATAGCTGAGGTAAACATGCGCAGCAGAAAAACCGTACATGTGATCTCGGCCCATGCCGAAGGTGAGGTTGGAGATGTCATCGTTGGGGGTGTCGCCCCACCGCCGGGCGACACTCTCTGGGAACAGCGAAGCTTCATTGCGCGGGACCAGACCCTGCGCAACTTTGTTCTGAACGAACCACGCGGCGGTGTGTTCCGGCATGTCAACCTTCTGGTTCCGCCAAAACACCCCGAGGCAGACGCCGCCTGGATCATCATGGAACCCGAAGACACGCCGCCCATGTCGGGGTCCAACTCGATCTGTGTCTCAACCGTGTTGCTGGATGGCGGGATCATTCCAATGCACGAGCCGGAAACCCACATGGTGCTCGAGGCACCGGGTGGGCTGGTCCGGGTACGTGCGGAATGCCGCGATGGCAAGGCACAACGCATCTTTGTCCAGAACCTGCCCAGCTTCGCCGACAAGCTGTCCGTCCCGCTCGAGGTACCCGGACTGGGCACGATCACGGTAGACACCGCCTATGGCGGCGACAGTTTCGTGGTCGTCGATGCGCAGGCGCTTGGGTTCACAATCCTCGACCACGAGGCCCGCGACATAGCCCGGCTGGGGGTAAAGATCACAAACGCCGCCAATGAGCAGCTTGGATTCTCGCATCCCGAGAACCCGGACTGGGATCATATATCGTTCTGCGCCTTTTGCGGCCCGTTGAATGAAACGGAAACCGGTCTGAGCGGCAAGTCCGCCGTGGCAATCCAGCCGGGTAAGGTCGACCGTTCGCCGACGGGCACCGCAGTGTCCGCGCGCATGGCCCTGATGGCGGCCAAGGGGGTGATGAAACCCTGCCAGACCTTCGAGGCTGTCTCGATCATCGGATCACGATTTACCGGGCGGATCATTGACACTGCGCAGGTCGGTGGCCGCGCGGCGATCGTTCCTGAAATCAGCGGTCGCGGTTGGATCACCGGAATTCATCAGCACATGTTGGACCCCGCAGATCCATGGCCCGGTGGATATCGCCTGTCTGACACCTGGGGTGTTTGATGTCAGCAGGCACGTTTTTCAAAAACGGAGAAGTCTGAAGATACGCGTCCTCGTTACGGTTTCATCATCAGATTCAGGCTTTTTCCAAATCTCGGACAGGATTCGAACATGGGTCGAAATCCAAGTTCGGCTTGGAAAAGTTGGTGATTACGGGTAATTGTATCCAAAAAACCGTGGCGGGATATTGGAAATGGCAGGAAAACGCGCGATCACGAAACAAAGCCTACCGGACGTCATCGCAAATGATCTGCGTGAACGTATCCTGAGCGGCGAACTCGCCGAGGGTGAAACGATCCGGCAGGAAGCACTGGCCGAGGAATATGATGTCTCTCGCATGCCGATCCGCGAGGCGCTGAAACGCCTGAATGCCGAAGGTCTGGTGCAATGGGCCAACAATCGCGGCGGCTCGGTGACCAAGCATTCCCTCGACGAAATCGGTGAAATTTTCGATCTTCGCATCCTGATCGAAGTCGATCTGTTCCGCCGGGCCATCCCGAATATGGGCCCAAGGGAATTTGCGCGTTGCGACGAAATCCTCAAGCAGATGGAAGCGTCATATGATGAAAATGACGTCGGCAAGTGGGGGATATTGAACTATCAGTATCACTCGGCGCTTTATGCGGCGTCACAGCGGAAGCTGACCAACGAATTGCTGGACCGCGTCAACCTGCAATCGGATCGCTATGTCAGGATGCACCTGAGCGTGATGAAACAGCGCGAACCCGCAAAAAAGGAACATCGTGATCTGTTGCGGCTAGCCCGGGAAGGCAATGTGGACAAAGCCTGCGAGGTCTTGGCGCAGCATATTCGCCGGACCAAGGAACAGCTTCTGGAAATGATCGCCTCGAAGCGCGGGACAGACGAACCCTAGGGCGGTCTTGCATGTCCTGTCATTTTGGATACATTATCCATTAATCTGGACATCCCGAAATACGAGGCCCAAATGACCTTTACTCCGCATGGCAAACATCTGATCGCCGGCAACTGGCTTGCCGGTGACGATTTCTTTGCATCACAACCCGCACATGGGCCATCGCATGACTTTTCGAAAGGTCGAATTTCAGACGTCGACGCCGCTGCGCAGGCCGCGGAAGAGGCGTTTTGGAGCTATGGCTATTCCACTCGGGAAGAACGCGCCGTCTTTCTGAACGCCATTGCCGACGAGATCGAAGCGCGCGCCGATGAAATCACCGAGATTGGCACTCAGGAAACCGGCCTGCCCGAGGCTCGGCTGCAAGGTGAACGGGGCCGCACGTCGGGGCAGCTGAGGCTGTTCGCAACGCATATCCTCAGCGGCGATTATCTGGACCGGCGCCACGACAGCGCGTTGCCGAACCGTGCACCCCTGCCCCGGCCCGATCTGAAAATGATCCAGCGCCCGATCGGCCCGGTCGGTGTGTTCGGCGCATCAAATTTCCCGCTGGCATTTTCCACCGCCGGGGGGGACACGGCCGCCGCACTGGCTGCCGGCTGCCCGGTCGTCGTCAAAGGCCACGGCGCCCATCCGGGCACCGGCGAGATCATCGCCGAAGCCATCCTTGCGGCCATCCGCCGTTGCAACATTCATCCCGGCGTTTTCAGCTTGATCCAGGACGGCGGACCGGCTGTGGGTTCAGCCTTGGTGCAGCACCCTCTGATCAAGGCGGTCGGGTTCACCGGATCGCTTGCGGGCGGCCGCGCCCTGTTCGACCTGTGCGCCGCGCGCCCCGAACCGATTCCGTTTTTTGGTGAGCTTGGATCGGTCAACCCCATGTTCATTCTGGATGCGGCACTGGCAAACCGGTGTGAAGATATCGCCAAAGGCTGGGCCGGCTCGCTGACCATGGGCGCTGGTCAGTTCTGCACCAACCCGGGCGTCGTCGTGATGCCGGCAGGTGAAGCAACGGACCGTTTCGCCGAGATCACACAGGCGGCATTGACCGCAGTTCCAGCGCAGACCATGCTGACCGACGGCATCGCCAAAGCCTATCGCAACGGTCAGACCCGTGTTGCTGAAACCGCTGGCGTTCAAGAGGTTCTGGCTTCGACATGCGATCAGCGCAATGCGACCCCTTTCCTTTATCGAACAAGCGCCGCAACCTGGCTGGCCAACACGTCCCTCGCGGAAGAGGTGTTCGGCCCGCTGGGCATCATCGTGACCGCCGAGACACCCGACGAAATGTACGACGTCGCGAGCGGATTGCACGGGCAGCTGACCTGCACCCTGCATATGGACGAGGCCGACATGGGCATGGCGCGATCCCTGCTGCCGATCCTTGAACGCAAGGCCGGACGCGTGTTGGCCAATGGCTTCCCCACAGGGGTCGAGGTATGTGACAGCATGGTCCATGGCGGCCCCTACCCGGCTTCGACCAATTTCGGAGCCACATCCGTGGGCACATTGTCGATCCGGCGTTTCTTGCGTCCTGTCTGCTATCAGAATCTGCCGGATGCATTGCTGCCAGAACACTTCTCATAGGGAAATCAGTCGACACGCGCCGATACTCTAAAAGCACGATGCGCAGCAGGGTGTCGGCGGGTGTAACTGCCGAGCCTCAGGGGAATGAGGCACACGCCTCTGGATTCAATTGCACAGTTTCATTTGGGTAACAGTGCTTTTGTTCATTCTGTTCAGGGCAACGCAATCACGGCCCCATCCGTTGGCACTTTGGTGAACTGCCTGTATGAAATGACCCGTGTTGCCCAGTACCAAGACCAATTCGCCACGACCCATGAGATGATCGCCTCGTTCGAGATCAATTTCCTCGCTGCATCCACCTCTCTTTTCATATCTCAAGAAAGGTAAACCTGATGGCTAACCCTCTGTATGAAGGCCTGTTCGGCATCCACGCCGGCAAAGGCACACCTTTTTTGCAGTTGCTGGACGGGACAACGATCTCTCACCAGGATTTCCTCGGCAAAGCGGCGCAGATTGCGCATGTGGCCACGCATCTGGGCCTGAATCCCGGTGACCGCGTTGCGGCGCAGGTTGAAAAAACCCCCGAGGCGCTGGCGCTTTATGCTGCCTGCGCCCAGGCCGGTCTGGTGTTCCTGCCGCTGAATACCGCCTACACGGTCGATGAATTGACCTATTTCATCGAAAACAGCGGGGCCTCGCTGATTATCTGCGACACCGAAAGAGAAGGAAAACTCACCCCTGTCGGCGCGCAGCTGGGCGCCCGGGTTGAGACGCTGAACGCGGATGGCACCGGGTCTCTGACAGATTTGGCCGCGACCATGCCGACACGTTTCGAAACCGTCGCCCGCGATGGCGAGGATCTGGCAGCGTTCCTTTACACGTCGGGAACCACAGGCCGGTCCAAGGGCGCCATGCTGACCCAGAACAATCTGCTGTCGAACGCACGGACACTGGTCAAGGAATGGCGCTTCACCTCGCAGGATGTGCTGCTGCATGCCCTGCCGATCTTTCACACGCACGGGCTGTTCGTCGCGACCAATATCATGCTGGCCGCAGGTGGATGCATGATCTGGCTGCCGAAATTCGATCTGGACCAGATCATCGACAAATTGCCCAGTGCCACGTCGATGATGGGCGTCCCAACCTTCTATACGCGCCTGTTGGACGACCCGCGTTTTACCAGGGAACTGGCCACCCATATGCGCCTTTTCGTTTCCGGATCGGCACCGCTGCGGGCGGAAACCCATGTGCAGTTCGAAGAACGAACGGGTCATCGCATCCTTGAACGCTATGGCATGACTGAAACCAACATGAACACGTCAAACCCATATGACGGCGAGCGGCGCGCCGGAACGGTCGGGCACCCGCTGCCCGGGGTCGAACTGAAGATCTGTGATTCAGACGGCAATACCCTGCCTGTGGGCGAGATCGGCACAATTGAAGTGCGCGGGCCCAACGTCTTCAAAGGGTATTGGCAGATGCCTGAAAAAACCGCTGCCGAACTGCGCGACAACGGCTTTTTCATCACCGGCGATCTGGGCCGCATCGACGAGGATGGGTACGTCCATATCGTCGGTCGCAACAAGGATCTGATCATTTCGGGCGGCTACAACATTTACCCAAAAGAGATCGAGATGGTTCTCGATGATCAACCCGGTGTTCTGGAAAGCGCCGTGATCGGCGTGCCACATCCCGATTTCGGTGAAACGGTTGTTGGTGTCATCGTGGCAGAGCCCGGCCAGACCCCTGATCCGGAGGCGATAACGGGCGCGGTCCGCGAAGGTCTGGCCCGGTTCAAGCATCCGCGCAAGCTGATCGTTCTGGATGAACTGCCCCGCAACACGATGGGCAAGGTTCAAAAGAACATTCTGCGTGACCGATACAAAGATCTCTTCATGACCGTGTGAGCGAGGCTCGGCAAAGCGGGGATCAGCGGATGCACCCCCTGAAAAGAAAATCAGGCGAGGGTGTCCCCGCCTGATTTATTACATGATTCAGGCAACCAAATCGAACCGGTCGTTGTTCATGATCTTGGTCCATGCCGCCACAAAGTCGCGCACGAACTTCTCGGCATTGTCGTCCTGGGCGTAGACCTCAGCATAGCTGCGCAGGATCGAGTTCGAACCGAAGACCAGATCTGCGCTGGTTGCGGTGAACTTGACCTCACCCGAGGCGCGGTCGCGCAGTTCAAAGGTGCCTCCGTCAACCGGATGCCAGCTCAGCGACATATCCGTCAGGTTGACGAAAAAGTCGTTTGTCAGTTGGCCCAACCGGTCGGTGAAGACGCCATGCGGCGATCCGCCATGGTTGGCACCCAGCACACGCAGACCACCGACCAGAACGGTCAACTCGGCCGCGGTCAGACCCAGCAGTTGCGCGCGATCCAGCATCATCGCCTCTGGCGAGACCGCGTATTCCTTCAGCTGCCAGTTGCGGAACCCGTCCGCCAGCGGCTCAAGTACCGAGAAGCTGTCCACATCGGTCTGCTCGATCGACGCGTCGCCGCGACCGGCCGAGAACGGAACCGCCACGTCAAAGCCTGCGGCCTTGATCGCCCGCTCAAGCCCGACGTTGCCCGCCAGAACGATCACGTCGGCAACCGAGGCGCCGGTTTCCGCCGCGATCGGCTCCAGCACACCCAGCACTTTCGCCAGACGTTCGGGTTCGTTGCCCGCCCAGTCCTTTTGCGGCGCCAGTCGGATGCGCGCCCCATTTGCGCCGCCACGCTTGTCCGAACCGCGGAAGGTTCGGGCACTGTCCCAGGCGGTGGTGATCATCTCGGCGATGGTCAGACCGCTGTCTGCGATCTTGGCCTTGACGGCATCTATGTCGTAATCTGTCGAACCAGCCGGGATCGGATCCTGCCAGATCAGATCTTCCGACGGCACGTCCGGGCCATAATAGTTGACGCGCGGACCCATGTCGCGGTGAGTCAACTTGAACCAGGCACGTGCAAATGTATCGGCAAAATAGTCCGGATCCGCCATGAATTTCTGACAGATCGCGTTGTAGGTCGGGTCGACCTTCATCGCCATATCCGCATCGGTCATCATCGGCATGCGACGAACAGTGGGGTCGGTCGGGTCGACCGGCTTTTCGTCTTCGGGCATGTCGACGGGCTGCCACTGATGGGCACCTGCGGGTGATTTTCCCAGTTCCCACTCGTAACCGAACAGGTAATCGAAATAGCCCATGTCAAATTTCAACGGCTCTTTCGTCCACGCCCCTTCGATCCCCGAGGTAAAGGCATTGGCCGCTTTACCGTTCTGATCAGGGTTTTCCCATCCCATACCCTGGCTGGACACGGGGCAGGCTTCGGGCTCGGCGCCGATATTGTCACCGGGCATCGCACCATGGGCTTTGCCGACGGTATGACCCCCGCAGGTCAATGCTGCGGTCTCTTCGTCATTCATCGCCATACGCGCAAAGGTTTCACGGATATGCAGCGCGGTTTTGGCCGGATCCGGATTGCCGTTCACGCCTTCGGGGTTCACATAGATCAGGCCCATATGCACCGCACCCAGAGGGTTTTCCAGCGTGCCGGGGGTTTCCAGATCGCCATAGCGATTCTCGGACGGGGCCAGCCACTGGTTTTCAGAACCCCAGTAAACATCTTTCTCGGGGCCCCAGATGTCTTCGCGACCAAAACCGAAACCAAAGGTCTTCAATCCCATGGATTCATAGGCCACCGTGCCCGACAGAACGATCAGATCGGCCCAGGACAGCGCGTTGCCGTATTTCTTTTTCACCGGCCACAGCAGACGGCGGGCTTTGTCCAGGCTTGCATTGTCCGGCCATGAATTCAGCGGCGCGAACCGGATGTTGCCCGAACCGGCGCCACCTCGACCATCCCCCAGACGGTAAGACCCGGCCGAGTGCCACGCCAGACGGATCATCAGCCCGCCATAGTGACCCCAGTCAGCCGGCCACCAGTCCTGGCTGTCGGTCAGCAACGCCTCGACATCGGCACGAACCGCCTTGAAGTCCAGCCCCTTGACCGCTTCTCGGTGATTGTAATCCGCATCCATCGGGTTGGTGCGCGTGTCGTGCTGGCTCAGAATGTCCAGGTTCAGCGCATCCGGCCACCACTTGGTGACGGAATTGCCCGTACCAGTATTGCCGCCATGCATGACAGGGCAGCCGCCGGATTGATGATTGTGGGGGGTACCGTCCATTGTAAATCTCCTGAGTATTTACCTAGGGGTTCAGATATCTTGACTCGTACCCCACGGCTTCGATAATTGGAAATTTGTAATTACTATCGTTGTGATTAATTTTTCATATGAAGGCACTCACCCTCAAACATCTGCGCTATTTCGAGGCGCTCGCCACGCACGGCCACTTTGGCAAGGCCGCAGCGGCCAGTGCAATATCGCAGCCCGCGCTTTCCATACAAATCAAAGAGCTGGAGGCAATCATGGGGGGGCCGCTCGTCGAACGCGCGGCCCGGCAAACCCGCCTGACAGCACTTGGCGAAGACGTGCTGAAACATGGCCGCGAAATCCTGACCCGGGTCGAGGATTTGGGGAAATTGGTGCAATCTCCCTCAGGCGCCCTGTCCGGCCGCATCAGAATCGGGGTCATTCCCACGGTCGCGCCCTATCTGCTGCCCTCGATCATCAAAGCTCTGTCGCAGCGTTTCCCACAACTGACCATCGAACCCAAGGAAACGATAACCAAGACGTTGATCGGCGAAATTCTGGATTCCAAACTGGATTTCGGTGTCGTTGCCCTGCCCGTCTCGGAACCCAAACTCCGAGAGTTCTCGCTGTTCAACGAAGATTTTCTGCTGGTTCGCCCGGCGCAGGATGCCAACCTGCCAATGCCAAGTTCCTCGCAGCTCAGAACCATGCGCCTGCTGTTGCTGGAAGAAGGGCATTGCTTCAGGGATCAGGCCCTGTCCTTCTGTTCGATCCGCAATATCGAACCGCAGCACATCATGGAGGGCAGTTCGCTTTCCACACTGGTTCAGATGGTCGGCGCCGGCATCGGTGTGACCCTGATACCGGAAATGGCGGTCGGGCTGGAAACCCGATCCGCGGATGTGTCCATTGCCCGGTTTCAGGACACGCCGCCGACGCGGACGATTGGTCTGATCTGGCGAAAGACCAACCCGCTTAGCGAAAACCTGTTGAAGATCGGCGCGATCATCCGCAAAACAGCCGAAGAAAACACGTGGGGCGTGAAACCGCCTCAGCCTGAAACAACAGGCTGACCCGCCCGAAACGATGTTCCTCGGCACGAAGGCCAGACCCGGCGCAACCCGTCAGTCGTCACCTTTGTAATAGCCGATCACATCATTCTCGGTCGTTGCACCCAACCCGTTCAGCAACCGGTTTGAATAGTTGAAATAGGCGCAGACCTGATTGACCTCCAGGATCTCGCCATCCTCACAGCCTGCAATCTTGAGCGCTTCGAAGTCGGACTTGACCATTTTGCCAACATCCGTCGTCAGCTTGGCGGCATAGCGCAGCAGCGCCAGTTCCTTGCCCTCGAATTCATCCTCGGGCCGATGCGCCTTGAGCGCGACGAAAATCCGGTCGCTGCGCGGCTGGTCCTTCAGCAGGTTGCGCACGTTCATGAAGTGATGGGTCAGTGAATAGGTGCAATCGTTCAGGATCGAGGTATAGCTGGCGACAACCTCGAGAAACCAGAATGGCAACCGGTTGTCATCGGAATGCAGGACCGAACGGTACAGCGTCACATGCCCGTTCATCGTTTCGGGCCGCAATGAATGCACACGCATAACTGTGTCCACGGTGCCATGAGGGGTGCGGGCCTTGTCCAGCAGCTCTTTCAGGCGGCCGTTGGCCTTGTCGTCCGAGATCATCTCGATCCAAGCGCTCATTGCTGTGTCTCCTGTCCTGTTCGGGCTCAGCTTATGTACAAAGCCCACAGGCATGTCAGTTAATTTTTTTCTTAAGGTGAAATTTTTCTGGATCACAGAAACGTGAAAGATGTAAAATATCAGCGCGAGGGATTTGTTGAGGATCGACGCGAATGCACAGTCCAGAGCTTATGGCGGGTGCCGAAAACCTGTTGTTCAGATGCGGTGGCCTGACGGCGGGCGACCAGTTGCTTGTGGTCTGCGAAGATGCGGCCAACGGGTATTACGATGCCGAGATCACCGAGGCTATCGTGGACTGCGCCCGGGAAAACCGGATCAAGATCGCAGTTCGAACCCTTGCATTTGATCCCATGGGTTCATCGCTGCCAGCGGATCTGAAAACGGCGATGGAAACGGCGGATCGCACCTTGTTTCTGTCCCGCACCGGCGATCAGATTCGTTTCGACGCGGGAATGAGGGACGTTCGACCCATCATGTCATATGCGCTGGACGCCGGAATGCTGGCCTCGGGTTTTGGGCGCGCCAACTACACCGGGTTCGTTGAACTGAAAAACGCGGTCAACCGGCTGCTGGCCAGTGCCGGGCACATCCACGTAACCTGCCCATTGGGCACCGACTTCGCTGGCCCCGGCGCCGCCTTCCCCCCAGCAGGTGCCGCGGATGTCAGCGTGGCGCGTTTTCCGATGTCGGTCTTTGCCCCGGTTCCCGTGCAGGGGTTTTCCGGAGTGCTGGTTCAGGACGGGTTTCTGGTCGGCACCGGTTCGAAATTCTACGAACCATACGGCTGTGATCTGCGCGAACCGCTGACCATACGGTTCGAAAACAACCGCCTGACCGGCTTTGAGGGCCATCCCATGGATGTGCATTGCGCGCAGATGCATTACGAAAAAGTCGGCAAGATGTTCGACCTTGACCCCCTGACCATGCATTCCTGGCACGCAGGCATCCACCCGGGCTGCGCCTACAAGACCCCGGCCCGAAGCAATTTTGAACGTTGGAGCGGGTCGGCCTTTGGCAATCCGCGTCTGCTGCACTTTCACACATGCGGGCATTACGCGCCGGGTGAGATTTCGCTGAACGTTCTGGACCCGACGATCCGGGTGGATGGCGTTGCGATCTGGGATGCCGGTGTTCTCCGGGCCGATCTGTTGCCCGGTGGGGCTGAAATTCTCGACCGGTATCCCTGCATCAAAGCGGTGTTCGACGCCCCGGCCCGACACGTGGGCCAGGGCGCGAACGGGCGCTTGTCGGCCTGATGATCAGCCGGCCTGCTGCGCGATCAGCTTTGCAACCCGTGCGCGAAACCGCATCGCGCCTGCGTCCAGCCCGAGGTTGATATAGCCGGTCTTGCGCCGCGCCATGCCGGTTTGAACGTGTTCCAGAACCTCTTTGTCCTCGTTGAAAGCCATGACCGCGCCTTCGAACATGCGCTGCGACATGGCTGTGTCATCCGCGTGCATGTTGCGGTGCTGGAACCAGAAATACCGCGATGTTTCCGCATCGACCGGTGTGATGAAGTTGTACGAAATATTGACAAAGGCATTGGGCGACATCGGCCGATCCGCCCCTCCTTCTCCGGCCGGAGTGTAAATGGACATGTTGATCGCAGTGGACGGCAGACGGCATTCGTAATGCTGCTTGCGGTCGCAGCTTGGCCCGAACGGCAGTATCGGCGCATAGTAGGGCGGCGCGGGTTCATCCGCGATCCAGCGCGAAACAATGACGCCGCTTTCGGTTTCTTCAAGATCCAGCGGGCGGTTGTCGGTTCCCGCCCCGGCAAACGAGGTCAGATGCACCCAGGCCACATGGCTTGGATCCAGCAGGTTATCGATAATGTAAAGGTAGTGGCACGCCATCTCCATCGCACCGGTCCGGGTCTTGCCCCAAGACGGGCTGTCGAAATTAGGGATGTCGATGATATCGTCTGTGCTGGCTTTGTCCGAATCCCCCATCCAGAGCCAAAGAAATCCCCAGCGGTCTTCGGCCGGGTATGCATGCACGGCGGCGCGGCGCGGAGGATTGTCCAGCTGTGTCGGGGCGCTGACACATTCACCGCCGCAGCCGAATGTCAGACCGTGATAGCCGCAAACCACATGATCCCCTTCGATGGTGCCCCGAGACAGCGGCAGCTTTCTATGCGGGCAAGCATCCTCCAACGCGATCGCTTTGCCCGCTGTGTCACGATAGATTACGATCTCATCGCCCAGCATTCGCACGGCGCTCAGGCTGCGGCCAAAATCCTCGGACCGTCCGGCGACGTACCAGCTGTTGCGAATAAACCCCTCTGCTCCGGCCAGATCAGGACGCATGTTTCTTACTCCGAAAACTCATCAAAAGCCTTGAGCGCCTTGGCGCTGTAGGCATAGGACGGCCCCCCGCCCATATAGGTGGCCATGGCCAACGCCTCGCACATTTCTTCGCGGGTGGCGCCCAGCCGAACCAGCGAACGCACGTGGAATCCGATGCAGCTGTCGCAGCGGGTCGCGATCGCAATGCCGAGCGCCATGAACTCTTTGGTTTTCTCGCTCAGCGCCCCGTCAGTCTTGGCCGCCTTGCCCATGATGCCAAAGCCGCGCACGGTTTCCGGCACTTCTTTCGAGAAGGTTCCGATATTGGCCTCGGTCTCGGCCATGAAATCTTTCCAGTTCATTTCTTCACTCCTTATCCGCGCTCGTCCGCGCCCATGCGACGCTCCAGCCAGCGCACCCCGGCTGAGATGATCAAAACCAGGATCAGGTATTCAAAAATCAGCAGGGTATAGATTTCCAGCGGGCGGTATTCCGTCACCACCAGTTCATTCGCACGGCGGGTCAGTTCCTGCATCCCGATGACGCTGGCAAAGGCGCTCATCTTGACGATGTAGATGAACTGGTTTGCCAAAGGCGGCAGAATGCGCCGGATCGCCTGCGGCAGGATCACATAGCGCATGGTCTGCACATAGTTCAGCCCGATGGTCTGCGCCGCCTCGCGTTGTCCACGCGCAATGGATTGAATACCTGCGCGATAGATCTCGGCCGTAAAGGCGCTGTCTGAAATCGCCAGCGTTATGATTGCCCCCCAAAAGGGATCGATGGGGATGTTCAGACCCATCGACTGAAACACGATGGGCAAGCCGTAAAACACCCAGAACAGCATCGGCAACAGGGGAATGGCGCGGATGAACTCCACGTAAACCCGGTTCACAACCCGCCAGCCACGTTTTTCGGACAATCCCGGCAGGGCGACCAGCAATCCGATGACGATCGACAGAACGGCGGCGATCAGGGAAATCTGGATCGTCGCGCCCATCCCCGAGATCAGGAATTTCACATTGGTCCACCCCGAGGCCGTGGTCGGATCGATAACGTACCAGCCCCAGGTCTGTGACGACGAACAGCCTGCCAGCAGAAGCAGAGGCAATATGAGAAGAAGTTTTTTCATCGGCCGCTCTCAGTGTTGCAGGATCTGGGACAGGAATTTGCGACACCGATCGGACTGAGGATTGGTGAAGAAATGTTCGGGGTTGCCTTCTTCGACGATTTCACCGGCATCCATGAAGATCATCTTGTCGGCCACCTTTCGGGCAAACCCCATCTCATGCGTGACAACCACCATGGTCATCCCCTCATTGGCCAACTCGACCATCACGTCCAACACTTCCGAGATCATCTCGGGGTCCAGTGCCGAGGTCGGCTCGTCAAACAGCAGCACACGCGGCTCCATGCACAGCGACCGGGCGATGGCGACGCGTTGCTGCTGACCACCCGACAACTGAATGGGCTTTTTGTCGGCCTGATCGGGAATGTGCACCCGGTCCAGATAGTGACGTGCTTTTTCCTCTGCCTCTTTGCGGCCGAGACCGCGCGCCTTGATCGGGCCCAAAGTCAGGTTTTCCAAAACGGTCAGATGCGGGAACAGGTTGAACTGCTGGAACACCATTCCAACCTCGGACCGGATCCTGGCCACGGATTTCTCGTCATCCGTCAACTCGATCCCGTCTACGCGGATGGTTCCTTTCTGATGTTTTTCCAACTGGTTGATACATCGCACAACGGTGGATTTTCCTGACCCGGAAGGCCCGCAAATCACCACCTTTTCGCCGCTGTTGACCGTCAGATTGATGTCCTTGAGAACGTGAAACGTGTCGAACCACTTGTTCACGCCCACAAGTTCGATTGCGGCGTCTGGCATAAGATGAACTGCCCCTGTTTTTAGTCCCAGTATAATATTTTCTTGAGGTTATCTTTCCCTTTGGGCTTAAATCAATGAAGAATACGGCCACAAGGTAGAAATGCCACCAACGGGAGAAACCGATGAACACATTTTGGAAAGCTGCGGCAGCCGCTGCGCTTGGACTTGTCTTGTCAGGCGCTGCGCAGGCGCAATCTGCACTGAACGAGGTGCTGGATTCCGGCGTGCTCAAGGTGGGCACCACGGGCGATTGGAATCCCATGTCGCTCCGCGACCCTGCAACCAACAGCTACAAAGGGTACGACATCGACATCATGAACGAGTTGGCCGCCGATCTGGGGGTCGAGGTCGAATATGTCCCCACCGACTGGAAAACACTGGTCAACGGTGTGGTGGCAGGCAAGTATCACCTGACCGGATCGGCATCGATTTCGCCACCGCGCATGAAGGTCGCGGGCTTTTCCGACAGCTATATTTCGGTGGAACTCTTCCCCTATACGACCAAGGACAAGGCCGACCAATTCGACGGTTATGACTCGATCAACCAGCCCGGAGTAAAAGTCGCGACCACCCTGGGCACAACGTTCGAAAAGCGCGTCCGCGAATGGTTCCCGAACGCAGAAATCAAGGTGGTCGAGGCCCCGGCCCGCGGTTTTCAGGAAGTAATCGCAGGACGCGCGGATGTCTTCATTACGTCGAACATCGAAGGTTCGACCCTCGAGGCGAAATTTCCGGTGGTACGCGTGAAGAACGCAGGCCCGCGTTCGCCGTCACCCATCGCGATGATCCTGCCACAGGCCGATCAGGTGTGGATCAACTATGTAAACAACTGGATCGAAGTCAAAAAGGCGCAAGGGTTCTTCGAGGAAAACCGCAAGAAATGGGGTCTCTGACTCTTCTCGGATCACCTTGATTCCCAAACGCCCGGCCCGGTCGCCGGGCGTTTTTCAGTTGTCGCCCGACACGGCCTTGGCGACCACGGTGACAAAGCTGACCGTGTCAGTTTTCAACTCCAACGGCCCATGAGTGGCGTTTGAATCAAAACTCAGACTGTCGCCCGGCCGCATGTGATAAGCGGCTTCACCGCAGCCATAGACCATCTCGCCGGCGGTGACGTGGATGAATTCGACACCCTGATGTTGGTAAAGCGGGCGTTCGTCCAGCGGACCTTCCAATGTAACGCTGAAACTCTCGAAACTGACATGTTTCGCTTCCGCCCGACCGATCAGCTTATAACTGTGCCCGAAACCGGTGCCCAACCGTTGCACGGTTACACCTTCACCCGCAGCCACAAATGACACATCCGTGCGTTCGACCGTGCCGGCAAAGAAGTTGATCAGCGGAACGCCGATTCCGCCGGCCAAGGCCTCAAGTGTCGCCAGTGAGGCTGACACCTGACCGCGCTCGATCTTGGAAATCATCGCCGTGGACACGCCGGACCGCTGAGACAGTTCGGCCAGAGTCAATCCGGCCAGCGCGCGATGCGTTTTCACTGCGGCCCCGACCAGGTGATCCAGCGGCGGTTTTTCGGCGGAAAGCACAGGTGAATCTTCCATTTGCGAAGCCTATCGACACGTATGAAAAAGGCAAAAGAAATGTCACCGAACCACTCGCACCAGTTCGGCGGCAAACTCTCAGCGTCCGTTCAGGATGTCTCCTGTAAGATCATTCAACTTTGCCAACCCGTTGCGCAGATGATCTTCGGGCAGGGCCGAGCTGAACCGAAAATGGTTCTCGACCCCGAACCGTGACCCCGGAATGACCAGCACATCTTTTTCGCGCAACAGGCGCATGCTGAACGCCTCGGATGCGATCGGTAGATTGAACCGCACGAACGACATGGCCGACGCCTGAGGTGGTACAACGGAAAACACCCCCTGATGCCGCGCCAGTTCTTCCGTCAGAACGTCGAACCCCGTGCGGATCAGACAGCGCGCGCGGGCCTTCAACTTTGACCGTGCCGGTTCGGCAAGCGCCTTGTCCGCCAGCTCCATCGACAACATGGATGCCGCGATCGAGGCATATTCGTGCCGCCGCCAACAGTGCTGAATGATGTCTTCGGGCCCAACCAGCCATCCCAGCCTCAGCCCCGGAAGCCCATAGGCCTTGGACATGGAATTCACCACAAGAACCCTGTCCGTACTTCCCCAGAACGAAGGGGTTTCTGTGTCACCTTCCCGCTCGGTTCCGGCATAAACCTCGTCTGAAACGATCCAGGCGCCAACGCGCTCGGCAGCCGATACGATACGGGCGCGATCCGCTTCGGTCAGAATACGGCCCGTTGGATTGTTCGGGTTCACCACATGGATGATGCGGGTCCTGTCATCGACCGCCCGCTCAAGCGCCTCTGCGTCTATGGCCCACTCTTCGGATTCGATCAGATCTACCCAACGCACTTCGTTGCCTAGATTGGCGGCGTTTCCTGAAATCTGTTCATAGGTCGGTCGGAAACACACAACATTGTCGCCGGGCTCCAACAAGGTGTTGGCCACCAGAGTGTTCGCTTCGGTTGCGCCGACCGTGACCAATACCCCATCTGCCGAGGCCCCCGGATACAAGCCTGCGACGGTGTCGCGCAGGGATTGCTTTCCATTGACTTGCGGATAGTCGATCATCGTCTTCAGCAGCGCGCCGAGATCAATCCCGGCCAGTTCTACCAATCCCTGCAACGACATGGGATGAACGCCGCTTTCCGAGAAATTGAAGACCACCCCGTGTTCCGTCTCGGACAGGAACTGTTCGACCCTAAATGGTTGAAAATTTCGGTTGATCATGATGCATCCTTTGCTGGGCCGTGCTGCGCACCTGACAGCCTCAATCGGCTGCGTTTACATGAACCGTTCTGATACTGGGATCGACGCGGCTATAGGCGGCCAGCAAACGTGCCGTCCACTTCTGTGCAATGTAATCAGCCATGAACCGCGAGGGGGCAACCAAAATGACGCGCCCCCCTGCCCTTTCCGACTCGGACAGATGCTGGAACCAACTTGCCCACAACTCGGGATCGCGCCCGTGAAGGATTGACTGCACCTGCGACCAGACATCCTCGGGCTTGGCTTCGGGGGTGTCGATTTCTGGCCCCTGGGGTTTTGCCGCGAAAGGCACGACATTTGTAACGGGCTCAGAATCCGCGGTCATCCGGGCCTGGAAATCGGAACCTATGATCGGCCAGACCTCCTGTGTATCGATCATGATCTGTTTGAGGTCGATTTCATAGACCGCGACCCGACCCCGTGCAGCAGGCCGTTTGACCGTTACCCAACCTAATGCGCGAAATCTGGCCATTTCGCGCTTTACAGTCCTTTCATTCACTGACCAAAGGCGCGAAATTTCTTCGCGCCCAATCGATACTTCGTTGTTTCGCCAGTTATATCGTGTCGTGATCAATGCGATGATACGAAGTACGCTGCGTTGCCGATGCTTGTCGCCTGACAACGCATATATGGTGAGCGCAGAAAGTATATCGTATTTTAAGGCCGCCGCATTTCGCCCGACCGGTTTAGCCAGCTGCATACCCGTTCTCACCGCTCTGTCTGCCTCAGACGGGTGTGTCCCGCCGTTCTTGCGCTGTTTGCCAACGCTTTTCGTCATCTTGGCCTAATTAGCGTCCAAAGCTTCGATTCTGTCAAGAAGAGTCTGAAACAGGTCAGAAAATTGCGCCAATCCAGATCAAAAAATAAAAGAAATCTGGTGAAGTATTGGTGATGGGGGACATTCTGTATGACCCCTTATTTGCCTGTTATGTCCCCCTATATGTCGCCGGTCCTGGAAGAATACCCCCCTAAATACGGTTGAGGACGTGTTGCGAATCGTCACCCTTCTTCTTCTGCACTGCCGAATCGGCGATGGCCTTGCAGGGCCTTGTTTTCTTACCCACGGGTAAGATTTGAGTTTCATCATATTTTCTTTTGCGTAAAGCGCAAATCGGGCGTAAATAAGAAACGAACATAAATTTACGTTCCAAACAAAGAGACATGAGGCATGTACACGCACGAAGACCTGAATGCATTGCGCAATCAATCTCTCAAACTCCAGGGGTGGATTCGTCAGCAGACCTTTAGCCCGGAGATGGAGAAGACACTCCGCCGGTTTTCGAGCTGGGAAGTGTCCGAGCTGATCTTCCGGGTCAACCAGTCAACCTTTCGCGGAAAGCTGGCCGCTGATCCGTCTCTGCCCGGAGGCGAGGTTGAGCCCGAGGGGCGGCAGCGCTGGTTCAGCCTGGAAGAGGTGAATGAGTTGCGGCGGCGGCTCAAGGTGAACCGCAAGTCCCTCATGCCGCCGCGTCCCGAGGGCAAGCGGGCTATTCGTGCAGCCGTGGCGAACTTCAAGGGCGGGGCGGGCAAGTCAACGGTGGCATTGCATCTTGCGCATGCCGCCGCGCTTGATGGGTACCGTGTTCTTGTCGTTGACTTCGACCCGCAGGCCACGCTGAGCCATTCAATGGGCCTGACCGATGTCGCCGAGGATTACACTGTCTGGGGGATCATGGCGCGTGACCTGATCCGCGAGACCGAGCGCATGAACAACCGGCCTGCCGCGGCCGAGTCCGGCACCGCCCTGCCCCGCCGGGAATTGCCCCCGGCGATCACCGATATGGGGCTTGGAGATCTGCGGATCAGCGATTTCATCAGACGGACGTCTTGGTCCACCATCGATGCGATCCCTTCCTGTGCGAACGCAGCCTTCGTCGAATTTGCCTCGGCACAGTATCGCCACTTGAACCCTGAATGGTCTTTCTTTGCCGCAGTGTCCCGGTATCTGGATCAAATTCCCGACGACGCCTATGACCTGATTCTGTTCGATTGCCCGCCGGCCATTGGGTATCAGTCCATGAACGCGGTGTTCGCGGCAGACATGTTGTACATCCCGTCCGGACCGGGATACTGGGAATACGACTCGACCACGTCCTTTATAGGTCAGCTGGCAGAAGCTTTGGAGGACCTGGCCTACGGGTTCGACAAAACCTTACCCACGGGTAAGATTGGTCTTCCCAAAACCTTCTGCGAGCTGCGGTTCCTGCTTACACGGTACGAGCCCGGAAACGCGTTGCATCTGGCGATGTTCGACGCGTTTCAGAAGGTTTTCGGAGACCACGTCGCCCAGCACCCTGTTGAAATGACCCGCGCGGTCGAACAATCCGGCCGTTTTCTGAGCTCGGTTTACGAGATGGATTACCGAGAGATGACCCGTGAAACCTGGCGTCGGGCCCGCTCGACATTCGACAATGTTTACGAAGAATTCCGGGGAGTGATGCTGTCTGCCTGGGACAAGCTGGAGGATGACGCATGAGCCGCAAGCGCAGAATGTTTGATATCGACCTGCCTGCAATGGATGACATTCCTGTCGGCAAGGTTCCGGACAAGGTTCTTGAAAAGCGGCGGGGCCCGATGGCTGCGGCCATTTCGGAAAATGCCGATGCGCTGCGCGACCAGCAATCGACGGAAGAAACCATTCGCGCAGAAAACGATCGTCTTGCGCATGAACTTGTGCGCCTGCGTTCCGAAGGTCTTGTGACCGAACGCGTAGCACTGGATGACATTCTGTTTGAAAAGCTGACGCGGGATCGCAAACCAGGGCCGGATCCGGAACTGGACGAGCTAAAAGCGTCAATTCAGGAAATTGGATTGTCCAACCCCATCCGACTTGAGCGACGCTCAGATGGACGATTTGAACTGATCCAGGGGATGCGGCGCCTGTCTGCCTATCGGGCGTTATATGAAGAAACGGGCGATGAGTCCTATGCCGGAATTCCAGCGGGAATTTCAGAGGCGGGCGATCTCGACAGCAGCTACCGGCGCATGGTGGATGAGAACCTGATCCGCAAGGATATCTCGTTTGCGGAAATGGGTGCTTTGGCACGCGCGTATGCCGAGGACCCGGCAAATGATTGCCCGGATGTAGACAAGGCGGTGTCCACGCTGTTCAAATCCGCCAGTTACACAAAGCGGAGTTACATTAGGTCATTTGCCAGTTTGCTGATGATGTTGGACAAGGTTCTGAAACATCCGAACGACATTCCGCGCAACGTAGGCGTAGAGCTGAAGCGCAAACTGGATGCAACGCCCGGTTTGGTGCGCCAGGTGAGTGCCGCGGTCATGAGCGAGCCGGACCGTGACGGAGCGCGGGAGGTTGCTATCCTCAGGTCATTTCTGGGCGCGCCGGAAACAAGCGTGGCGAAGAAGGCCCCGGTTGAAAGCGCCGATAAACCACGACGTGCAAAGACCACGTTTCAGGTATCAGGGCGGGCAGGGATCGCCAAGTGCTCGGCATCCAGTGGTCGAATTGAGTTGAGATACGATTTGGACTTTACGCGTGTTGATCGCAGCAAACTTGAGGCGGCAATAGCTGCTTTCATCGATGCTCTTCCCGAGGAAGACGATCTTACCCACGGGTAAGGTTTGGTTTGAAGGTCTGAGAAAAGGCGCCGGTCGAATCCGGCGCCTTTGTCTTGTCGCAAAAGCCAGGGCGTTCTCAGCAGTGGATTCCTGTCATATGTCTTCTTGCCTTGAAGCTGTGACCTGAAACCGGCGGGGCAGGGGCTTGAGGTCGAGGCATGTGGAGTCAGCCATTAACGTTGGTTCTGGAACAGTCGGTTTCGCGGAGTGCTGTCGGGGCCTAACATCACGGCGTCTTGTCCGGGTTCGTACGTTCAGGTCACGGTAGGAGCCTCGATTCTGGCTCGAGATTGCAATTTGCAATATGTGACGCGAGAACACGGGCTTCATGGCGGCCACTCTGCGCGCAAATCGGCGGGAAATCAATCACATCTGATAAGCGATACTTATCAGGTTTTATTGAAATTTGATGGCATGACGAAAGTAACGATCAAAATAGTCTGTTTTTGCGCGTAAAGCAGGTATGGGGATTGCGACACGATAATTTTTGGGAAACGGTTTCTTGGGTATTGCCAAGTTGTTGACCCGAGCATGGTTCTGTCGCAAATTCCTTTGAAGGCTGAGGAGATGGCGTAGGCAGGTTGATTATCCTGCCAGTTGAGCAAACTGCTGAAACGGACGGAGTTCGGGCGTGAATTGACCTTTGCGGATCATGTTAACCATTTCGATACCAGCTAGGGCAGATGCAGCTGAAGAGAAAGACTTGAAACCCAGCATTGGCCTGATCCGACGTTTTATGAAGCGATGGTCTTGTTCAATGATGTTGTTGAGATACTTCCGCCTCACCATCTCAATCGGTACCAGGCAACCAAAGCCTTTCAGCATCTTGTTTATTGCTTTGATGCCAGCTGTGTTTGCACCGCTTTTGTCGATGACAATTTTCCGTGGTAATCCGTTTACCTCAAGCGCACGAGCGAAGAACTTGGTCGCAGCCGCTTTATTTCGGCGCTTGGATAGCATGAATTCAAGGGTCTTGCCGTGTTTGTCGATGGCGCGATAGAGATAAACCCACTCACCCTTCACCTTCACATAGGTCTCATCCATGCGCCATGAACGGTCGGCAGGACGCTTTTTGTGCCGCGAAGCATCAGCGACAAGACCGGCATATCGGCTCACCCAGCGGTTCAAGGTCGCGTGATCGAGTTCAACGCCGCGTTCCGCCATGATTTCTTCCAGATCCCGGTATGAAACACCGTAGCGTAGGTAGAAGAAAACCGCGTACAAGATCATTTCTTTCGGAAAATGTGCGCCTTTGAATGAGATTGTCACAGTCTGCTCCTGTCATTTAGAGCATGCGCTACCAAAACTAAGCTTGACCTGACAGGTGGGAACAAAGTTTGCGACAGAACCATCCTGCTGAGCGGCATGGTTTGCGCGCACTTCTATGGAGGCCCAATAGGCTCAAGGACTGGAGGCGCGTAGCGACACGTTATGATCGCTGTCCCAAAGTCTTCCTCTCCGCAATCGCACTTGCAGCAACCGTCATCTATTGGTTATGAATCCTGACCCCAGGTCGCATTGAGACGTGCTTATCACCGCAGATTTCTCAGGGCAAAGTTGCTAAATATTGTGGGTGCCAGCGTCACAGACGTAGTACATGCACCGAACACTGAGCATGGCGAACAACGAGAGCAGCCGTGGAACCCAAAAAGAACTCTTTCATCCCAGGTTTATGTGAAGCGAGGACGATACAGTCGATGCCATGTTTGTTGGCGTATTCGGTGATTGCGCGACCTGCCGATTGGCTCTCGAGCAGGATAGACGACACGTCGGTCTCACTTGTTAGGCGCTCGGCCAAGCGCGCCTTTGCTTTCTGGAGAGATTTTTCTGCAATCCCTTCATCCATATAGTACATTATCTGTCTGTTTGGGGGCTCATGGATATGCGCGGCAGTGATTTTTCCACCTTCGGATACAAGGGCATGTGCCGCCGCAAGCGCGTGTTTACTGATGCCATGCTCCAGCGACAGCGCGACTAGAATATTTTTGTACATTTTAAACCTCCGTATTTTGGTTTTCAGTTTTCTTCTGCGAACTGGCCTCTCCCACTTCATCTTTAGGAGGGCGCTCAGGCACCCCAGCCGAAAGGTTGGGGTGCGTGCTATTTCGTCTTGGGCTTTTGCGCTTTCTTGCCACTACCGGCTGAGCAGGAGATCAGGCAGGAAGAGAGCCAACTCTGGTACAAAAGTCGTCAGCATCAGCGTCGGAAGCCATGCAAAGACAATGAAGATCAAAGTCGGCCACAGCATGCGCGAAACCGGCTCATCACAGACCTGAGCTCCAAGGTAAAGCAGCGGCGCAGTTGGAGGGGTGATGTTCGCCATACCCAGGTTCACGCCAATCACAGCCGCAAAATGGATCGGATCCATTCCAGTGCTCTGCGCGATGGGCAGCAAGATCGGTGTCGCCAGCAGCAAACCCGAGATATCGTCCATCAGCATCCCGATCAGGATCATCACGACGTTGATCATCAGAAGGATGACGACCGGATTATCCGAAACGGAATAGACCAGATCTTTGGCCAACTGAGGGGCACCCTGCGAGATCAGGTTGTCCGACACGATCAGAACCATGAAGATCATGACCATGACCACACCAATCGTAACACCGGAATTCTGGATGGTCTGGGCCAGAGTTTTCCAGGTCAGGCCACGATAGAAGTAGATCGCGATTGGGATCGAGTAGACCACTGCGATACCGGCGGCTTCGGTCGGTGTCATGATACCGCCATAGATTCCGCCCAGAATGATCAGAGGCATCATAAGCGCAGGTCCGGCCAGGCGCGCCTGAACTCCGAATGTCGGCAGAAACGGTTTAGGACGTTCCGTCAGGTTAATGTCGTCATACTTCCGCAGCATGAACTGATTAACGATTATCAATAGCGTGATCAGGATGATCGCCGGAATGACCGTGGACAAGAAGCACTTTAGTACATGCTGCTGTGCGACCCAGCCATAAAGGATGTGCGACGAACTCGGTGGGATCAACAGACCTAAGGGGCTGGCCGCTACGATCAAAGCCGCAGATTGCCCACCCGGATAGTTGGCCTTTTTAAGGTGGGGCATCATGATGCCGCCAATACAGGTCAGCGTTGCGTTCGCACTGCCGGAGATAGAGCCGAACACACCGCAGGCCAGTACTCCTGCCGCGCTCAATCCCCCTTTGATATGGCCAATGAACATTTCAGCCAATGAGACAAGAGGGGCGGCAATTTTGCCTTTTTCCATGATGCCACCAGCGATCATGAAGAGCGGGATCGCCAAAAGCACCAATGAACGGATGCCTGTAGAGCCGGTCGGCAGGTAGCCGGTGATGGATTGATCTCCAACAATTGCGATGAAAATCAAGACCGATCCGAATGCCACGTAAACGCTAACGCCCAACAGCAGCATAAAGCAGACAATAAGGAGACTTCCTCCGATGATCATTGGGTTTCTCCTTTTTGCATTTCTGATCTCAGGGGAAGCCCGAGCCCCTTGCGGATGTGTACGTACAAGTATGCCGCCGTGAACGTTGCCATGAGGCCAAAGGCAATCATGATTGCGATCCGCCAGGTCACAAATGGAATGCGCAGCACCGGGGTTGCGCGCAACCGCGGGAATGAGAAGTCATCAAGCAGCGAAACGTAGCACGCATACATGAGAAACAGGATCACCAGCACCTCGACTGTCAGGACGACAAAGCCGCGCCACCAGATCAACCGGGGGTTTTGGATTACAATGCCCAGAATATCCGCGTTGATATGCAGGTTGCGGGCAGAGGCCAGCACTGCGCCTGCAAAAAACCCGATGATGCTAATGCCCAAAAGCCACTCTTCGTAGGCAAACAGATCACCGCCAAATCCATAGCGGATGACAACAACTGCCCCAAATGTGAAAGCCATCAGGAAACCGGCAAACATAACGATCTGCCTCATGACAAAGGCCACTGCTTTCAGCGGATATCCTATAATAACCGGCAACTCGTCAGTGATTTTTTGCGAGCTCTTCTTTTCTGCACTTTCGACGACCAACGGACGTTCAGCTTCAGAACTAGACATCTTTCTCCCTCCCTTTGTTGCGCCAAAGACCAAAGAAGGGCCAGCTGATCTGCTGGCCCTTCTTTTCAGTGTTTATTGCTGTTCCTTTGCTGCCAGCAGGCGGTCGATGATGTCCTGACCGACGTTTTGTGCCATCGCGGGCCAGACCGTTTCCTGGACATGAGCGGCCATCGCAGCTTGTTCTTCGTCGCTCAGGCGCAGGATGGTGTAGCCTTTGTCGAGTAGTTTCTGGCCGAACACCTCGTCATTCTCACGGTTGTAGGCAAAGAAGTCTTCGGACGCCTTGGTCATCGCGGCCTGCAGCGCGGCACGCTGTTCGTCGTTCAACTTGTCGAGCGTCCGCTGCGACGCATAGAAAGTTGTCAGCTCTGAGATCGAGTTGTATTCGACAAAGTGAGTGCCAACATCCGACTTTGCGAAGATCGAGTAGGTCGCAGTCTTGGTGCAGCAGATGGCCCCATCGACAATGCCGGCCTGAAGTGCGGGGAAAATGTCGCCCCATGCCATGGTGGTCGCCTGGTAACCCAGTTCTTCGACCATCGACTTCACGACGCTGGACGACCAGACACGAATGTTCATGCCTTTGTCGTCAAAGGTATTCCAGTTGTCGGGCTCTTGCGAAGCAACGATACCGATGAACCCCTCCGGATTCTGTGCCATCACGCGAACACCGTATTCGTCGGTGATCTCTTGCAGGATGGTGTTGAACTCGGAATCCATGTTCAAAAGCGTGCTTTCCATGTCATCCCAGCCGCCCAGCAGGAACGGCATTGATAGGAATTCCAAACGCGGATCGGTATCGGCATAGATGAACGCCGATGCCAGGTCGATATTACCGCGCGCAACATCTTCGAACAGCGCCTCACCCGAACCCAGTTGGTTTGCCGGGAATACTTCGATCTTCAAGCCGACGTCTGCTGCCGCGACATCCGCTGCGACCTGCTCCATCATTTTCGTGCCCTGATGGTCAATCGGGAACACACCGGCAAAGCGCAGAGTCATGTCTTCTGCTGCGGCTTCTGTTGAGATTGTGGTTGCAGCAAGCAAAGCCGCGGCACCCATCGCGCCAAGGGCGCGGCGGTTAATCTTCGTAATCATTAGGTTTCCTCCTCAGTGGTGGGTCTCCCGCCGCATTGCGCGCGGCGGGACGTTTCTTTGCTTCAATTCAGCAAAGTTCCGGGGCGATGAACTCATATCCAAGATCATCGGCCACAGCTTTGTATGTCACCTTCCCGTGGGCCACGTTCAGGCCGTTCATAAGGTGACGATTGTCTGCGAGTGCTTGCTTCCACCCATTGTTGGCAATGGCCAGAGCATGCGGCAGCGTGACGTTATTCAGTGCATAGGTCGACGTTCGGGCGACTGCGCCCGGCATGTTGGCGACGCAGTAGTGAACAACATCGTCGACAACATACGTGGGCTCTGCGTGAGTGGTGGCTTTGGACGTTTCAAAGCAGCCGCCCTGATCGATCGCCACGTCCACGACGACCGCACCGGGTTTCATTTTTGAGATCAGCTCGCGCGTGACCAGCTTGGGTGCAGCGGCACCCGGGATCAGAACCGCGCCCACAACCAGATCGGCATTGGTGACTTCTTCCTCCAGCGCAGCCTTGGTCGAATAGACAACCTTGGCGGACGCCTCGAAATGGTTCTCCAACTTCTCAAGAACTGCCGGATTGCGGTCTAGAATAGTCACGTCCGCATGCAAGCCAACAGCCATCTGAGCCGCATTGAACCCAACAACACCGCCACCGATGACCACAACTTTGCCGGGCTTCACGCCGGGCACGCCGCCCAGCAATACGCCCAGACCGCCCTTTGCTTTCTCCAAAGCGCTGGCACCGGCCTGGATCGACATGCGACCGGCAACCTGGCTCATCGGTTTCAGCAGGGGCAGACCGCCATTATCGTCGGTGACTGTCTCGTAAGCGATGCAGACAGCGCCCGAGTTGACCAGATCTTTGGTCTGTTCCGGGTCGGGGGCCAGATGCAAATAGGTGTATAGGATTTGACCTTCGCGCAGCATGGCGCGTTCCACAGCCTGAGGTTCCTTCACCTTCACGATCATCTCTGCATTGGCAAAGATATCGGCTGCGGTTTCGGCGATCTCTGCGCCCGCGGCCCGGTACGCATCATCATCCGCGCCGATGCCGATGCCGGCATTGGTTTCCACGATGACGTTGTGACCATGAGAAACCAGTTCCGCGACGCTTTCGGGGGTCAGGCCAACCCGATATTCATGGTTCTTGATTTCCTTGGGAACACCAATGAACATTTTCTTCACTCCTTGGATCGGATGATCATTTTGCCGTTGGCATGACGAATTCGGCACCTTCCGAGATGCTCTCGGGCCAGCGCTGCATGATGGATTTCTGCTTGGTGTAGAAACGAACGCCCTCTTCGCCATAGGCGTGCATGTCGCCGAAAAGGCTCTTCTTCCAGCCGCCAAAGCCGTGCCATGCCATCGGAACCGGGATCGGGACGTTGACGCCGACCATGCCGACCTGAACCTGTTTGCCGAACTCACGCGCAACGTTGCCGTCACGGGTGAACAGTGACACGCCGTTGCCGAACTCGTGGTCGTTGATCAGTTGAAGGCCTTCGGCAAAGTTCGAGACGCGGACGCAGGACAGGACGGGGCCAAAGATCTCTTCCTTGTAGATCTTCATGTCGGGCGTGACGTTGTCGAACAGGGTGCCGCCCAGGAAGAACCCTTCTTCGTGCCCTTCGACGGTATAGTCGCGACCATCGACTAGCAGGTCAGCACCCTCTGCAACACCAGAGTCGATGTAGCCTTTGATCCGATCACGCGCAGCGGCGGTGACAATCGGGCCCATCTCGGCGTCCAGTTCAAGGCCATTCTTGATCTTCAGAGTTTCGGCGCGCTCTTTCAGGACCGGCATCAGTTTGTCGGCGGCATCGCCAACCAACAGGGCAACAGAAATCGCCATGCAGCGTTCGCCCGCCGACCCGAAGGCCGCACCAATCAGGGCGTCGGCAGCCTTGTTCATGTCGGCATCGGGCATCACCAGCATGTGGTTCTTTGCGCCACCCAGAGCCTGAACCCGTTTGCCGTGCCGAGCACCAACTTCGTAGATATAGTTCGCAATCGGGGTCGAACCGACGAAGGACACGGCCTTGACGTCGTCGTTCTCCAACAACGCGTCCACGGCGACCTTGTCACCTTGTACGACGTTGAACACACCATCAGGGAAACCCGCCTTCTGCATCAGATTCGCGTACAGCAGAGAGGCCGACGGATCGGTCGGAGACGGCTTCAGGATAAAGGTATTGCCTGCGGCGATGGCGATCGGGAACATCCACATCGGCACCATGACCGGGAAGTTGAAGGGAGTGATCCCGGCGACAACCCCCAACGCCTGACGCGTGGTCCAGTTGTCCATGCCAGTGGAGACCTGCTCCGTGTAATCGCCCTTGAGGAGTTGCGGGATGCCGCAGGCAAACTCGATGATATCAATACCGCGCTCAACCTCGCCTTGGGCGTCGGTGAAAACCTTGCCGTGCTCGACGGTGATCGCGCGCGCCAATTCGTCCTTGTGCTCACGCACCAGAGCCAGAAAGTTGTTCATAAGACGTGCACGGCGGATCGGCGGAGTGTTCGACCACTTCGGGAACGCTGCTTTGGCGGCGGCCACTGCGTCGTCGACTGTCTGGACGTTCGCCAGCGACACCTCGCCGGTTTGCGCTCCGGTTGCGGGATTGAAAACCGGCTGAGTATTTTCACCGGATGGAGCAGTGATTTGGCCATTAATGTAGTGGCCGATCAAAGCGATCGGGGATGCATCTTTCATGATGTCAGTCCTTTTTGGGGTTAGAAGTCAGGGACTATGGCAGGTCAGCCAATACTTCTCCGAGTGTTTGACAGAGTGTCGTTATTTCGGGTTCCGAGATGATCAGTGGTGGCGACAAGGCAATGATGTCACCGGTGACACGGATCATTATTCCGGCATCCCAGGCCCGCTTCATTGCATCATAGCCCCGTGCACCCGGCGCGCCTTCTCGTGGGGCGAGTTCAATTGCGCCAACCAGTCCCAGGTTGCGAATATCGATCACATTCGGCAGCCCTTTAAGGCTGTGAAGCTGATCCTCCCAAGGCTGCGATAGCAACGCGGCGCGGCGGAACAGGTCGTTCTGTTCATAGCTCTTCAAAGCTGCCAGCGCGGCGGCACAGGACACCGGATTTGCGGAATAGGTATAGCCATGGAACAGTTCGATCGGCGCATCGGCGTTTTCCATCGCCGAGTCGTAGATCTTATCGGACACAATGACCGCACCCATCGGAATTACGCCGTTGGTCAGGCCTTTGGCGGTCGTGATGATGTCTGGCTTTACATCAAAATAATCTGATGCCGTCGCCGCACCCAGACGACCAAATGCAGTGATTACCTCGTCGAAGATCAGCAGAATGCCATGTCGGTCGCAGATCTCACGCAGTCGCTTCAAGTATCCTTTCGGCGGCAGAAGCACACCGGTTGAACCGGCCATTGGTTCGACGATCACAGCCGCAATGGTCGAGGCGTCATGCAAAGCAACCAAACGCTCCAGATCGTCCGCCAACTCTGCCCCGTGTTGCGGGCAACCGCGAGAGAATGCGTTTTTCTCCAGATCATGCGTGTGACGCAGATGATCAACACCGGTCAGGAGCGTGCCGAAATGCATGCGGTTCTTGACGATACCGCCAACCGAAATGCCACCAAACCCTGTGCCATGATACCCGCGCTCGCGCCCGATCAGGCGGGTGCGCGCTCCATCGCCTCGCATCCGATGGTAATGCAGTGCGATCTTGAGCGCCGTATCGACGGACTCGGAGCCAGAGTTGGTGAAGAAGGCGTGATTCATTCCCTCAGGCATCATCGCGGTCAGCTTTGCCGACAACTCAAACGCCTGAGGGTGGGAGAACTGGAAATTCGGCGCATAGTCCAACTCGTGCACCTGCTTCTGCACGGCTTCTACGATCAGCGGATCCCGGTGGCCCGCGTTGACGCACCACAGTCCGGCGGTGCCATCCATGACCTTCCGACCATCGGAACTGGTGTAATACATTCCTTCAGCCGATTGGATCATCCGGGGCTCGCGAAGGAAATCACGATTGGCCGAAAACGGCATCCAAAACGATGACATTGTGTTGGGTTGATCGAGCACGTACATTCCTCGTGAAGCAGATTTTCATTTGATGACAGATCTTTGCAGAGTTCGCGCCTTCCGCATACCCGGCTTTGTTTTAATCTGTAAGTTATTGAAAAAAATCGTTGCGCCCTTAGAATGCTTTCGATCCAAAGCGGGAAAGCACTGGAGTAACGGTTATGTCATCAGATCTCGAAACAGCCCGTCGTCTAAAGTTGATTCGAACGACCAAAGGCCTCAGTCAACGCGAAATGGCGAAACGCGCAGGAGTGGGTAGCGGAACGATTTCTCAGATCGAGAGTGGATCAACTCAACCTTCCGTGGCGCTGCTAAAAAAGATCCTTGCCGCAGTCGACGTCAACTTGGGTTTTTTCTTCAGTTTCGAATTGCAGAACGAGGAGTCGTTTTTTTATCCGCACGAAAGAATGCGCGACCTTGGTTCAACCGGAGTTTCCTATTTGCTTGTCGCAGGTGAGCGCCGAGACAGAAAATTACAGATGCTAATCGAGGAGTACGAAGTAGGTGCCGACTCGGGGCGAGCTGAACTGTCTCACGAAGGTGAGGAATGCGCGGTTGTGATAGAGGGCCGTCTTGAAGTCACGGTTGATGGGCAGTCGAGGGTGCTGGGGCCAGGTGATGCGTATTACTTCTCAAGCATTTTGCCACACAGGTTTCGGAATGCCGGTGATGCGCCGTGCAAGGTGATCAGCGCATGCACACCTTCGTCGTTCTGACTGAACCACAAGAGCTCTTTTGTGAGCGTTTTCAATATTTCGCGGAATGGTGAAATTCGACAACCAACTCGTAATGTCGAGATGAAGTCGACATTCACAACCAGGAGCCAATTGTCGGTTTTCTTACGCGGTCCCGAACGGCGAATTCTTATCGGATTTCGCGCTTGCCGTGAATGGCCGGAATGCGTGCGCGGCTGCAGAAATCCAACGAAGTGCGCAAAGTCGGTTCTGGGCCGTCCTTAACGGCGAGGGCTCCGCATAGCCAGGACCGACTACTTGAATTCGAAACTTGTTCCGAAGCTTGTGCCCCTCCGGCACGATTCGAACCAGCCCTCACACCTCTACCATTTAGGCATTGTCGACCGAAAACAGAGCCGCAAGCGCTGCTTCGCGTCCGGCCAACGCGCCGTCGCGCACAGTTGCGAGAACCAGCTTTCTGGCCGAAGCCTTTGGAAGTTGGATACTTTTGACCTCTGCGGACCGATATCGGACAACGTCCGGTGCAGGCAGAAGCGTAAATCCCAGTCCCGCTGAGACACATTCCATGATGGCTTCCAGGTTATCGAGAACGATCGTCTCGGACTCCTTTGGTCGGTCATGCTTCAACATTTCGCCTGCGATAAGTTTCCCGATGCCCGTGTTGGGCATGAAGTGAAAGAAGGGCTGCTCACTCAGCAAACCCGTGAGGCCGTCCACTAGGAGGGTTTCATGGGCCGCAAAAACAAAAGGTTCTTCCCTCAGCACCAATTCTGACAGCGCATCAGGAACGCCTTCGGCATCCGTGACAAGCGCCGCGTCGAGTTGTCCATTCACAACCTTATCCTGCAGCACTTTTGAGAGCCCGGTCTCAAACGCGAAGGTCGCCTGTGGAGCATCGCGCTTGGCGTTCCTCAGAAAGTCAGGCAGCAGTCGGACGGCGGCGGAGGTCACAAAGCCGATCCGGAAATGTCCAACCAAAGTATCCGTGGGCCTGCACAGATTGAGAAGCTTGTCCTCGCGTTGCAGCAGCGGCGTCGCGGCCTCGACGATGGTTCGTCCTATGGGTGTCAAGCGCGGTGGCCGCACGGTGCGATCAAAGAGATCGACGCCGAGTTCCGTTTCCAAAGCCTTCATCTGCATGGAAAGAGCGGACAAAGTCATGTTCAGCTGCTCAGCTGCTTTAGCAAAGGAGCCGACCTTGGACACGCGGACCAGGGTTCTGAGAGAACGTGTCTGCATTACTTAAGAAACTCTGTATTTGATATCAAATCTTATTCGATTGTGTTGGACTTTAGCAAGCGTATTCTGACCAGAAGAGAATGAGGGACTTGCCATGACACATCCGCTTGTTGACGTCGCAAAAGAGTTGGTGCCGGGATTTGAGAAACGCGCTGCAGAGTGGGACAAATCCCGTGTCTACTGCTGGCAGAACGTTGGTGAACTCGCCGATGCCGGGATCATGGGGATGTCTATTCCGAAGGAATATGGCGGTCAGGGCGCAAGCTTTCTCGACGTGGCCATGGTGGTCGAAGAGATCGCCAAGGCCTGCACGCTGACGGCGCGCGTCGTTGTCGAAGGCAATATGGGCGGCATCAGCGCAGTCATGGGCTACGGCAATGATGAGCAGAAAGCCTTTTGCGCGTCCCATGTTCTGTCCGGCGACAAACCCGCGATTTGCATCACCGAACCTGAGGCCGGGAGTGCTGCAACTGAGATGCTGACCACGGCGCGCAAACAAGGTGATCGATACATCCTCAACGGCACCAAGCACTGGATCACCGGCGGCGGCGTGTCAAAACTCCACCTCATCTTTGCCCGCGTCCTCGATGAAGCGGGTGTCGAGCAAGGCATTGGCGGTTTCATCCTTCATGCCGATCCGCTCTCGGGCGAGATGCCAAAAGGGTTCGCCGTGGTGGGCCGCGAATATACGATGGGCCTTTGCGGGATGCCGGAAGCGGAACTTCGATTTGAGAATGTCGAGATCGAAGAGAAGTGGTTGGTCAAACCGCCATCTGGCCTCAAGCGCGGCTTTGCCGACCTCATGAATGCTTACAATTCACAACGCGTCGGCGCGGGTACCATCGCCATGGGTGTCGCCGCCGGGGCGCTCGAACATGCCAAGCGTTACCTCCATGAGCGGGAGCAGTTCGGGCGTCCGCTTGCGGAGTTCCAAGGCCTTCAATGGATGGTCGCGGATATGGACACGCAGGTCCATGCGGCGCGGCTGATGTTGCATGAGGCGGCGCGGTCGCGCGGCCCGAATGGCAGCCAATACCCTGACATGACAATGGCCGCCCGTGCCAAGCTCTTTGCCTCCGAGATGGCGATCAAAGTCGTCAGTGACGCGCTGCAGATGTTCGGTGCACGTGGCTACTGCGACCGCGAGCCGTTGGAGCGGATGTATCGGGATGTGCGCATGTTCACCATTGGCGGTGGAACAGCGCAAATCCTGAGAACTCAAGTCGCCGGGACCGTTCTCGGGATCAAAACACCACAGACGCGTGACGGGTATGCGCGCCTCACGACACCAGCACGCTTCGCGGCTGAATAGGAGACCCCATGAAAACTGAGAAAGACCTTCGGGCCGCCGACCTCGTCGCGCGGCGGCTCTACGAGGCTGGCTGCAGGCATGCATTTGGTATGCCGGGTGGCGAGGTGCTGACGATAGTCGATGCGCTCAAAACGGCCGGTATCAAATTCATTCTGTGCAAGCACGAAAACAGTGCCGGCTTTATGGCCGAGGGCGCGCATCACATGACGGGCGCGCCCGGCATTCTGGTGGCGACAGTCGGGCCGGGGGCTGTCAACGGCGTCAATGTCGTCGCGAATGCACAGCAAGACCGCGTGCCCTTGATCGTCCTGACGGGCTGTGTCGATGCAACCGAAGCCCTGACCTATACCCATCAGGTTTTAGATCATCAGGCTGTATTCCGTCCCATCACCAAGGCGAGCTTCGTGCTGACTGCGGATGGAGCGGATACGATTGCAGACAAGGCCGTTGCAATTGCAACGGATGGCCGGGACGGTCCTGTTCACATCGACGTCCCGATCTCCGTGGCCGATGCAAAGCCTGGACCCGTTGAGATGCGCCGCCGGGCCAAGGTCAGCGCGGTTGTTCCTGGGGAAGATGATCTCACGCTGGCCCGCTCATGGCTCGCGTCTTCCAAGCGACCCGTGATGATCGCTGGCCTGGATGCGCTCAAGGACAATGCGAGCGCCGCTGTTTTGCGTTTTTGCGAAGCGCATAACGTACCGGTCATTACGACTTACAAAGCCAAAGGCATCATCGCGGAAGATCATCCGCTCTGCCTTGGCGGAGCGGGCCTGTCGCCAAAGAACGATGATATCCTACTGCCCTTTGTGAAGGAGGCTGATCTGATCATCTGTGCTGGCTACGACCCAATCGAAATGCGGGTTGGGTGGCGCGATGTCTGGGACCCTGAAATTGTCAATGTCATCGACATCACCGCCGAGCCCAACACCCACTACATGCACCAATCGACCCTCCAACTCGTCAGCCATGTCGGACTAACGTTGGACGCTATGTCAGATTGCATTGCGACAACGCCGAGCTGGTCGGGGGGCGGGATCGACGACGTGCGTGACAGCCTGACCAAGGCCGTTGCCGAGACGGAGGCGTGGGGACCTGGTGTGGTCATCGATACCTGTCGCGACGTGCTGCCAAAGAACACTGTCGCTACCGTCGATTCCGGCGCGCACCGGATTCTGCTATCCCAGAAGTGGTCCTGCTACGCGCCTAAGGGCCTGTTGCAGTCGTCTGCTCTCTGCACGATGGGCTGCGCGGTTCCGCTCGCAATGGGTGCCTCCCTGATCGAGCCCGAGCGAACCGTCGTGTCTTTTTCCGGTGATGCCGGCATGCTGATGGTCGCGGGCGAATTGTCGACAGCAGCGGAACTTGGGTTGAAGACCATTTTCGTGGTCTTTGTGGACGCCAGCCTCGCGCTGATTGAAATCAAACAGCGCGGCCGTCAGCTCAAGAACGCGGGCGTCGATTTCGACAAGCACGACTTTGCCCGATTGGCCGAAGCCTTCGGAGGCAGCGGGCATACCGTTGGCAACGCCGAAGAACTGAAGGCTGCACTCATGGCAGCTCGGAGCGCGGACAGTTTCACAGTCATTGCTGCGGTGATTGATCGGGGGGCATACGATGGACGGATCTGATATGCGTGCAGACCGCCTCGCGGCAGTCGCGCCCTCGATGATCATGGGGCTCGTCGCTAGGGTCAGGATGCATTGATTTTCGCTGCGCTGCGTGATTCACGGCTCCCAAAA
>NZ_WVQV01000024.1:0-3745 GCF_013110585.1 Ruegeria sp. HKCCD6119
CCGGTCGAGGCCTCGTTGGCTTGGGCGATGCAGAAGCGCCGCAAGGAAGAAGGTGGTTTTCCGGGGGCGGAGCGTATCCAGCGCGAACTGGCCGAGGGCGCAGCCCGCAAGCTGGTGGGCATCAAGCCCGACGGCCGTGCGCCGGCGCGTCAGGGCGTGGAAGTGCAATGCCTAGAGGGTAACACCATCGGTCAGATCACCTCGGGCAGCTTTGGCCCCACGGTCGGCGGCCCGGTTGCGATGGGTTATGTGAGCAAAGGCCATGGCGCGCCGGGCGAGAAGGTGAACCTGATCATCCGGGGCAAGGCGCAACCGGCGCAGATCGTGGCGCTGCCCTTCGTCAAACAGAATTACAAGCGTTGAAGTCAGGAGAGAGAAGCATGGCAACCTATTATTCCGAAGAACATGAATGGCTGAGCGTCGAAGGCGACACCGCCACGCTGGGCATCACCAAACACGCGGCTGAACAGCTGGGTGAGGTGGTGTTTGTCGAGCAGCAGGAAGTGGGCGACGAGTTCGAGAAAGACGGCGAGATCGGCGTGATCGAATCCGTCAAGGCGGCCTCGGAACTCTATGCTCCGGTCGATGGTGAGATCGTCGAGGTGAACGAGGCGCTGGCCGACAATCCCGGCGCACTGAACGACGACCCCGAGGGCGAGGCCTGGATCTACAAGATCAAGATCAGTGACGCGTCGCAGCTCGAGGATCTGATGGACGAAGCCGGCTACAAGGCCTTCATCGGGTAAACCCGAACGGAGTTCCGGCATGGGGCTCCATCGAATTAATTGATGCCGCCGAATTTGGGCCCCGCCCTTCATCTGGCAAGAAATATCCCCGCCGGAGGCTCCCGCAGTCTCCGCCGGCCCTGACCTATCCATGGGAGCGCTGCAATGGCCTTCAAACTGACCGACTACGAAGCCTATGATTTTGCCAACCGTCGCCATATCGGTCCCAGCCCGACCGAGATGCGCGACATGCTGCAGGTGATCGGCTTCAAGACGCTGGACGAGCTGATCGACGCCACCGTCCCCCCGGCGATCCGGCAGAAACAGCCGCTGGACTGGGGCCCGGCGATGACGGAACGCGATGCGCTTTTCCACATGAAACAGGTGGCGGGGAAGAACAAGGTTCTGACCTCGCTGATCGGTCAGGGCTATTACGGCACCACCACGCCTGCGCCGATCCTGCGCAACATCCTGGAAAACCCGGCCTGGTACACCGCCTATACGCCGTACCAGCCCGAGATCAGCCAGGGCCGTCTTGAGGCACTGTTGAACTTCCAGACCATGGTCAGCGACCTGACCGGGCTGGACGTGGCCAACGCCTCGCTTCTGGACGAAGCCACCGCGGCGGCCGAAGCGATGGCGATGGCCAAGCGCGGCGGCCGGTCCAAGGCCAACAACGCGGCCTTCTTCGTTGACAAGAACTGCCACCCGCAGACCATCGCGGTGATCAAGACCCGGGCCGAGCCTCTGGGCATCGACGTGCAGGTCGCCGACCCGGATCAGCTGGACGCGGGCGCGGTATTCGGCGCGATCTTCCAGTATCCGGGCACCTATGGCCATGTGCGCGACTTCACCGCCGAGATCGCGGCGCTGCATGAACACAAGGCCATCGCCATCGTCGCCGCCGACATCCTGTCGCTGGCGCTGCTGAAGTCACCGGGCGAGATGGGCGCGGACATTGCCATCGGCTCGACCCAGCGCTTTGGCGTGCCGATGGGCTATGGCGGCCCGCACGCCGCCTACATGGCCACCACCGACAAGCTGAAGCGATCCATGCCGGGCCGGATCATCGGTGTGTCCATCGACAGCCGCGGCAACAAGGCCTACCGCCTGTCGTTGCAGACCCGCGAGCAGCACATCCGCCGCGAGAAGGCGAACTCGAACGTCTGCACCGCGCAGGCGCTGCTGGCGGTGATTGCTTCGATGTATGCGGTCTATCACGGCCCCGACGGCATCAAGGCGATTGCCCAGTCGGTGCACCGCAAGACCTCGCGCCTGGCCGCCGGCCTGGAAGAGGCGGGCTTCTCGGTCGAACCCGAGGTGTTCTTCGACACGATCACGGTCGAGGTCGGCCATCTGCAGAAGACGGTGATGGAGGCCGCCGTGGCGCGCGGCGTCAACCTGCGCAAGGTGGGCGACACCAAGGTTGGCATCAGCCTGGACGAACAGACCCGCCCCGAGACGATTGAGGCGGTCTGGGGCGCCTTCGGCATCGACCGCAAGGATGACAGCTCGAACAAGCAATACCGCCTGCCGGATTATGCGCTGCGTGAAAGCGCCTATCTGACCCACCCGATCTTCCACCAGAACCGGGCCGAGGCCGAGATCACCCGCTATATGCGTCGTCTGGCCGACCGCGACCTGGCGCTGGACCGGGCGATGATCCCGCTGGGGTCCTGCACCATGAAGCTGAACGCCACGATCGAGATGATCCCGGTCACCTGGCCCGAGTTCGGCAATCTGCACCCGTTCTGCCCCGAAGATCAGGCGCAGGGCTATCACGAGATGATCGCCGATCTGAACGACAAGCTGTGCCAGATCACCGGCTATGACGCGATCTCCCAGCAGCCCAACTCGGGCGCGCAGGGCGAATATGCGGGCCTGCTGACCATCCGCAACTATCACTTTGCGCGCGGCGAAGGGCACCGCAATGTCTGCCTGATCCCGACCTCGGCCCATGGCACCAACCCGGCCTCGGCGCAGATGGTGGGCTGGCAGGTCGTGCCGGTGCAGGCGGATGACAAGGGCAATATCGATGTCGCCGACTTCCGCGCCAAGGCGGAAAAGCACTCGGATCATCTGGCCGCCTGCATGATCACCTACCCGTCCACTCATGGTGTGTTCGAGACCACCGTGCAGGAGGTCTGCCAGATCACCCATGACCACGGCGGCCAGGTCTATATCGACGGCGCCAACATGAACGCCATGGTGGGCCTGTCGCGCCCCGGCGACATCGGCGGCGATGTCAGCCACCTGAACCTGCACAAGACCTTCTGCATCCCGCATGGCGGCGGCGGCCCCGGCATGGGTCCGATCGGCGTCAAGGCGCATCTGGCCGAGCACCTGCCCGGGCACCCGGAATACGGCACCGCCGTGGGCCCGGTCTCGGCGGCGCCCTTCGGGTCTCCGTCCATTCTGCCGGTCAGCTGGGCCTATGTGCTGCTAATGGGCGGCGCGGGTCTGACGCAGGCGACCAAGGTGGCGATCCTGAACGCCAACTACATCGCGGCGCGGCTCAAGGATGCCTATCCGATCCTCTATACCTCGGAAACGGGGCGTGTGGCGCATGAATGCATCCTCGACACCCGGCCCCTGGACGCCGAGGCGCATGTCACCGTCGATGACGTGGCCAAACGCCTGATCGATTCAGGCTTCCACGCGCCAACGATGAGCTGGCCGGTGGCCGGCACCCTGATGGTGGAACCCACGGAATCGGAACCCATGGCCGAACTGGACCGTTTCTGCGACGCCATGCTGTCGATCCGTTCGGAAGCGCAGGACATCATCGACGGCAAGATCGACGCGGAAAACAACCCGCTGAAAAACGCCCCCCACACGGTGCGCGATCTGGTCGGCGACTGGGACCGCCCCTACACCCGCGAACAAGCCTGCTTCCCGCCGGGTTCCATGGGCGTCGACAAATACTGGTCCCCCGTCAACCGCGTCGACAACGCATACGGTGACAGAAACCTCGTCTGCACATGCCCCCCAATGGACGCATACGCAGACGCCGCGGAATA
>NZ_WVQV01000027.1:0-1273 GCF_013110585.1 Ruegeria sp. HKCCD6119
CGGATTTTTCACCCAGTCCCTTTCTGATCGTGATCCCGAGCTTTTTGGCTCGATCACGTCGGAACTGGGTCGTCAGCGCGACGAGATCGAGCTGATCGCGTCCGAGAATATCGTCTCTGCCGCCGTGATGGAGGCGCAGGGCTCGGTGATGACCAACAAATACGCCGAAGGCTATCCCGGCCGCCGCTATTATGGCGGCTGCCAGTTCGTCGACATCGCCGAAAACCTGGCCATCGACCGCGCCAAGCAGCTGTTCGGCTGTGAATTCGCCAACGTGCAGCCCAATTCCGGCTCTCAGGCCAACCAGGGCGTGTTTCAGGCGCTGATCAAGCCCGGCGACACCATTCTGGGCATGAGCCTGGATGCCGGCGGTCACCTGACCCACGGCGCCCGCCCGAACCAGTCGGGCAAGTGGTTCAACGCGGTGCAATACGGCGTGCGCCAGCAGGACAACATGCTGGATTATGATCAGGTCGAGGCGCTGGCGAAAGAGCACCAGCCCAAGCTGATCATCGCCGGCGGTTCGGCCATCCCACGCCAGATCGACTTTGCCCGCATGCGTCAGATTGCCGACATGGTCGGTGCCTATCTGCACGTGGACATGGCGCATTTTGCCGGTCTGGTCGCGGCGGGCGAACATCCAAGCCCCTTCCCGCATGCGCATGTGGCCACCACCACCACGCACAAGACCCTGCGCGGCCCGCGCGGCGGCATGATCCTGACCAATGATGAAGATATCGCCAAGAAAGTGAACTCGGCCATCTTCCCCGGCATTCAGGGCGGCCCGCTGATGCATGTGATCGCGGCCAAAGCCGTGGCCTTTGGCGAGGCGCTGCGGCCCGAGTTCAAGGACTATGTCAAGCAGGTGATCACCAACGCACAGGCGCTGTCGGATCAGCTGATCAAGGGCGGTCTGGACACGGTGACCCACGGCACCGACACCCATGTGGTGCTGGTCGACCTGCGCCCCAAAGGCGTCAAGGGCAACGCCACCGAAAAGGCCTTGGGCCGGGCGCATATCACCTGCAACAAGAACGGTGTGCCGTTTGATCCGGAAAAGCCGACCATCACGTCGGGCATCCGTCTGGGTTCGCCCGCCGGCACCACCCGCGGCTTCGGCGAGGTCGAATTCCGCCAGATCGCCGACTGGATCATCGAAGTGGTCGACGGCCTGGCCGCCAATGGCGAAGACGGCAACGGCGCCGTCGAAGCCAAGGTCAAGGCCGAGGTCGCAGACCTCTGCGCCAAATTCCCGATCTATCCGAACCTGTAA
>NZ_WVQV01000006.1:0-213178 GCF_013110585.1 Ruegeria sp. HKCCD6119
GTATCGACCGTGACGGCGTTGAGCGTGGCCAGGTTCTGTGTAAGCCGGGTTCGGTGACACCGCACACCAAGTTCGAAGCCGAAGCCTATATCCTGACCAAGGAAGAAGGCGGCCGTCACACCCCGTTCTTCGCGAACTACCGTCCGCAGTTCTACTTCCGGACCACTGACGTGACCGGCACCGTGACCCTGGCGGCTGGCACCGAGATGGTTATGCCTGGCGACAACGTCGGCTTCACCGTCGAGCTGATCGCCCCGATCGCGATGGAAGACGGCCTGCGCTTCGCCATCCGCGAAGGCGGCCGCACCGTCGGCGCCGGCGTCGTGTCGAAAATCATCGAGTAAGTCGGCTTTGCCGACTGGTGGGCGGCAGTTGCTCTGAAAGAGCAATGAGAGCCCACACCGTCGAACCAAAGAAGGCCGCTCCACACCGGGGCGGCCTTTTTTTTGTGTGAAGACCTTGGCTATTCACAAATATTAACCAATTCTTCCAGCGCTTCTAACAGAGGTGAATTGTTATCTGCTGAATTGTAGTGTTCGGCGTGTGAGCTACCCAAATCACTCGTGCAATGCGTTTCATTGCATTCGATGGCTGTCTCCCGAATGAGCTGGCCAGCAGGCTGAAGAGCTTCATCGTTGTTGTAGGTTTCCATGAACGCAATCGAGTAGTTTTCTGCATTGTCACCCCCACCACTAAATACAACGTAATGGTCATCCGCTCTCAGGATGCGGAGGTCTACAATCGGAGTTTTCAAATAGGTTCCCTGATGCAAGATACCGTTTTGATCTGAAGTTTCCGTGCCGATCAAAAATATACATTTCTGTGGAAAGGAGATCTGCTGGGTTTTCTTTCGTCCGGCTGCCTGCGGCTGTGATGTCAAAGACATCTTGGCGATTTTGTGAGTCAGGCTCTCATAGTCGGCTTCGCCAGCTAAAACCGCGCGACAAGCTACGATGATTAGAATGGAGGCACCTAATAGGTGTTTCATATTGTTTCCTTCGAATGACGCTAGTCGACGGTTGGTATAATCCATATGGAGAAATCCCAATACCGAAAGCAACTTTAACGCGCGATGATTCCGTTTGCAGAGCATGGATTCCCCCTTGCCAAACCCCGCCAACCCCACTTTACGCGCGTTCTCAACAAGAACGTCACGGCGGGGTGATCCCAGCTTTTGAGGCGTGACGTGGATTGGCGATGCGCGTCTGTCCTCCTCCCTGCTGCGACGTCAAGGAAACGGGCAGAGCGTCTCATGTGGGCGCGGTCCGCACGGACTGAAGCCCTTACTTGACAAGGGCTGTGATCCATACCGGCGGCTGACGGTCTTGCCGTCAGCCGCTGGTGATTGCAAATCAGGACAGTGCTGATTCAGCCGCCGCCCGGACAGCGCGGATGTTGTTTCCGTAGACCTGTGGGGTTGAAACCGAACCGCCTTTGAATACAGCCGAACCGGCCACCAGCACATCCGCACCCGCCGCTGCAACCAGCGGGGCGGTATTCGGGTCGACGCCACCGTCGATTTCAATATGCACCGGACGATCACCGATCATCTGACGCAGTTTTTTGACCTTGCCGGTCATGTCGATGAATTTCTGGCCCCCAAAGCCGGGGTTCACGGTCATCACGCAAACCAGATCCGTGAGGTCCAGCAGATGCTCGACCGCTTCGGCTGGGGTGCCGGGGTTCAGGGCAACGCCGGCTTTCATTCCGGCGCCGCGAATGGCCTGCAAGGTGCGATGGGTATGTGGGCCAGCCTCGATATGTGCGGTCAGAATGTCCGCTCCGGCATCGGCATAGGCCTGGATGTAGGGATCGACCGGCGTGATCATCAGGTGAACATCCATCACCGTTTTCACATGCGGGCGAAAGGCTTTCACGGCCGGAGGGCCAAAGGTCAGGTTTGGAACGAAATGGCCATCCATCACGTCAACATGAACCCAGTCGGCGCCCTGCGCTTCGATGGCCTGAATTTCCTGCCCAAAATTGGCGAAATCGGCGGACAGGATAGACGGCGCGATCTTGATGGTGCGGTCAAAGCTCATGGTGGCCTCGTATCAGCTGAAGAGTCGCGGATGCGTATACCCCTGAGCCGGTGGGATGGATAGCCCCCGCAAACGCTGTGCCGCCACAAAACTCTTACCGCGTGGCATCTGACCCAATGGGTTGAGATCTCGGCCCGGAGGTCGGATGCGGCTGAGAATCCTAGTTCGCTGATGCCTCGTTCAGGGTCAGCGTTACACGCTCACCCGCGAAAACCGTGCGGCCGAACTCAACTGGCCGTCCATCCGGGTCGGCATTGACGCCGACCGAAAAGAGAACAGGAGCACCTTCTGACAATTGAAGTTGTAGCGCCTGCGTTGCGGTCGCCCCGCGCGCGGTCAGGCGAGTCGAGACGCGGACGTAATCCCTGATGCCGCAGGCTTGCAGCGCTTTGGTGACGGATTGGGTTTCGGTCAATGTCTGCAAGATATCCGGAAATCGTTCCGCGGGGAAAACGCTTTGAAACAGGGCTATGGGCTGCCCGTCCGCCAGGGATAATCCGTCATAGACGTGCACTGGATCACCCTTGTTAAGGCCCAGAGCTTCGGCTTCGGCTTCATCGGCGACGCGCGTGGTCAAAGCTAGGATTTTCTTACCCGGTATCTTGCCGCTGGCCGAGATGTTCTTGTGATAGCGCACCCTTTTGCCGATCGGATAATCCGTTGGCCGTGCCGCAACAAAAACGCCCGCACCGCGCCGAGCGTGCACCAGCCCCTGATCAGACATGTCAGCCAAAGCGCGCCGTACCGTGTGGCGGTTGACGCCATGGGTGGCGGCCAGCTGGGTTTCGGTCGGCAGGCGATCTCCGGTTTGATAGCGCCCCTCGGCGATGTCCGAGGTCAGGCGCAGGGCAATACTTTTCCAGATCGGCGTTTTGCTCATTCCACCAAACCTTCAAACGGTCGCAGATTGCGTTTTGACAACCTGTCGGTTAACATTTGTCTAGTTGTATAGTTCATGTAGACAACCTATCCAAGAGGCTTTGATGGCAAACCATACGAAAATCGGGATCAAGGCACGGAAGGAATGGATGGGTCTGCTGGCGCGCGCGCCGAACACTGCCCTAATGGCGCTGTGGGACGGCATCCAGGACTGCCCGAGTTTCGAATGGCTGCGCAGGCCCGAAGTGGGTGGTGTCATGGTGCGTGGCCGCATCGGAGGAACCGGCGCTTTGTTCAACCTGGGTGAAATGACCGTTACGCGCTGCTCGGTCGTGTTGCAGGATGGTACGGTCGGTCACGGATATGTTCAGGGCAGGTCGAAATCCAAGGCAGAAGCGGCGGCATTGATTGATGCGATGATGCAGACGGCCGCTGCTGGTGATTTGCAGGAACGGCTGCTTGATCCGCTGAGGCTGCAAATGCAGTCCATCAAGACAGCGCGCGCCGCAAAGGCAGCGGCCACCAAGGTCGAGTTTTTCACGCTGGCTCGGGGGGAAGACTGATGCCTGTTCAAATGCGGTACTCGGGGGGCTTTCAAGACGCACCTGTCGACGCGGCACATGCATTCCGCGCGGCCATGACCGCCATGGCGCGCCCGGGTGAACTCCGCACCCTGACTGGCTGCGCACCACCTGCGCCCTTGTCCGTCGCGGCTGGCACGCTGCTCCTGACGCTTTGCGACGCCGAGACAAACGTTCATCTGGCGGGTGAAGCCGACACCGATGTGGTGCGCGAATGGCTGACCTTTCACACGGGTGCACCGATAGTGGCGGCGGAAGAGGCTGATTTTGCCCTTGGTACGTGGGATGCACTGGCGCCGCTCAACACCTATTGTATCGGGACGCCGGAATACCCGGACCGGTCCGCGACACTTGTTGTGGAATGCAAGCGGCTGGAGCAGAACGGAGCGGTTCTGAGCGGCCCCGGCATCCGGCACACGGCGCGGCTTTCTCTGCCGGATATTCCGGCTCTTCAGAACAATGCGCTGCTTTTCCCTTTGGGGTGTGATTTTTTCTTCACCTGCGGTGAGGCGGTCGCGGCCCTGCCGCGTAGCACGCAAATCAGGTCCAGGGGGTAAGCCATGTATGTCGCTGTCAAAGGGGGCGAAAAAGCTATCGAAAACGCCCATGCGTGGCTTGCCGAAGAACGCCGCGGTGCGACAGATGTCGCGGAACTGAGCTTCGCGCAGATCCGTGAACAGTTGGGCCTTGCGGTGAACCGGGTCATGGCTGAGGGGTCGTTATACGATCCCGACCTTGCTGCGCTGGCAATCAAACAGGCGCGCGGCGATCTGATCGAGGCGATTTTCCTCGTCCGCGCTTACCGCACGACCCTGCCTCGTTTCGGCTATTCCAACCCCGTCAAAACCGGCGACATGGCCTGTGATCGCCGGATCTCGGCCACGTTCAAAGATGCCCCCGGTGGTCAGGTTCTGGGGCCAACCTTCGACTACACCCACCGATTGCTGGACTTCAAGCTGGCGGCCGAGAGCGAAGTTCCAAAGGCGCCTGAAGGCCCTGTGCGGCTGGAATCAACGCCACATGTTACCGCATTCCTGAAGGATGAGGGTATCATTCAGGATGAACCGGCCCGCGATGACGTTCCGGGCGATCTGACCCGTGAACCGATGGAGTTCCCGTCCACCCGCCCGGTGCGCCTTCAGTCGCTGACCCGTGCGGACGAGGGATTTGTGCTGGGCATGGCTTATTCGACCCAGCGCGGTTACGCCCGCAACCACGCCTTTGTCGGAGAATTGCGTATCGGCAAGGTCGTGGTTGAGCTGGACATCCCCGAGCTGGGCTTTGCCATCGATATCGGCGAGGTCGAGCTGACCGAATGTGAGACGGTGAACCAGTTCACCGGTTCGAAAACGGAACCGCCACAGTTCACGCGGGGCTATGGGCTGGTCTTTGGCCAGTCTGAACGAAAGTCCATCGCGATGGCGCTGGTCGATCGGGCCTTGCGGTGGGAAGAGTTGGGTGAAGACAACGTGGGCGCGCCCGCGCAGGATGAAGAATTTGTTCTGAGCCATGCGGACAACATTCAGGCCACCGGCTTTCTCGAACATATCAAGCTGCCGCATTACGTCGATTTCCAGTCCGAGCTGGAACTGGTCCGCAAACTGCGCCGAAAGGCCCAAGAGCGCATGTCAGAGGAGGCCGTGGAATGAAAGCCGTCGTTTTTGATATCGGAAACGTTCTGGTCAAGTGGGATCCGCATCTGGCATGGCTGGAGGAGATGGGCAGCCGCGAGGCGGTGGCAGATTTCCTGACGCGCATCAATTTCCCCGAACGCAACCTGCGGGCCGATGGAGGAGAGATGTTCGCCGATCTGGCCGCTGAACTGGAAAATGCGGAAGATCGGCAGCGCCTCAGTGTTTACGTTGAACGTTATGCCAGAACCGTTCCGCAAAAGATCGAGGGAAGCTGGCGCCTGCTTTACCGCCTGAAAGAGAAAGGCACTCCGGTTCACGCGATCACCAATTGGTCAGCGGAAACCTGGCCTGTCGGCGTGGGGGCACATCCCGAATTGGGCGAAGTGTTTGGTGTCACCGTCGTGTCGGGGCAGGAGAAGCTTTTGAAGCCTCAGCCAGAGATTTTCCATCTGTTGTGCAAGCGGGCCGGGCTTTCACCCGAGAACTGCATTTTCATCGATGACGGGCTGCACAATGTCGAAGGCGCGCGTGCGGTGGGCATGGATGGGATCCACTTCACCGCGCCGCACGCGCTTGAACGCGCTCTTGCAGAAAGAGGCTGGTTATGAGCGCGTACAACTTCGCCTATCTGGACGAACAAACCAAGCGGATGATCCGGCGGGCGATCCTCAAAGGTCTGGCCATACCGGGGTATCAGGTGCCGTTCGCCAGCCGCGAGATGCCGATGCCCTATGGCTGGGGTACCGGGGGCGTACAGGTTTCAGCCGCGACGTTGACGCCCGAGGATACGTTCAAGGTGATCGATCAGGGCGCAGACGACACGACCAACGCCGTATCCATCCGCAAGTTCTTTGAAAACACCGCAGGCGTCGCCACCACGGAAAAGACGGAACAGGCCACAATCATTCAGACCCGCCACCGCATCCCCGAAGCAAAACTGCGCGAAGACCAGATCATCGTTTATCAGGTGCCGATTCCCGAACCTCTGCGCTTTTTGGAACCGCGCGAGACTGAGACGCGCAAGATGCACAGTCTTGAGGAATACGGGCTGATGCATGTGAAACTGTACGAGGATATCAGCCAGCACGGGGCGATTTCGACCGCTTATGCCTATCCGGTGAACGTGGCTGGACGCTATGTCATGGACCCGTCCCCGATTCCGAAATTCGACAATCCAAAGCTTGAGATGGACGCGATCCAGCTGTTTGGAGCCGGGCGCGAGCAGCGTATTTATGCGGTGCCTCCGCATACCAAAGTCGTGAGCCTCGATTTCGAGGATTATCCGTTCGAGGCCACCAAGGCCGATCATCCCTGCGATCTGTGCGGGGCCGAAGACAGCTATCTGGACGAGGTTATCATGGATGACGCGGGCAACCGGATGTTTGTCTGTTCTGACACGGATTACTGCCGGTCAAGGCGTGAGGCGGGGCATGCAGGCCAATTGGCCGGAAAGAACGCGCAATGACCCCTCTGTTGCAAGTCAAAGGCATTGAAAAAAGCTATGGCCGCCGGATCGGATGCGCGGATGTGAATTTTGATCTCTTCCCCGGAGAAGTAATGGGAATCGTTGGTGAAAGTGGGTCGGGCAAGTCGACCTTGCTCAACTGTATGGCCGGCCTTCTGAAGCCGGATGCCGGGCAGGTGATCTTTGATACCCGTGCAGACGGCCCGGTCGATACGGTCACAATGTCCGAGCCAGAGCGCCGGATGCTGAGCCGCACCGATTGGGCCTTTGTCCATCAACATGCGCGCGACGGGTTGCGGATGTCTGTCAGCGCCGGAGGCAACATTGGCGAGCGGCTGATGGCCGTCGGCGGACGCCACTATGGCAGCATTCGGGGCAAGGCCATTGACTGGTTGGGCCGGGTCGAGATTGACGAGAGCCGCGTCGATGACCGCCCAAGCGCGTTTTCGGGCGGGATGCAGCAGCGTTTGCAGATCGCGCGCAATCTGGTGACAGGTCCTCGGCTGGTGTTCATGGACGAACCGACCGGTGGTCTGGATGTGTCGGTACAGGCGCGTTTACTGGATTTGTTGCGCGGACTTGTGCGTGAGATGAGGTTGAGTGCGATCATCGTCACCCATGATCTTGCCGTGGTGCGTCTGCTGGCGGATCGGTTGATGGTGATGAAAAGCGGTCGCGTGGTCGAGGCCGGGCTGACGGATCAGGTACTGGACGACCCGCAACATGCCTATACGCAGTTGCTGGTGTCCAGCGTTTTGCAGGTTTGAGGCTTTGGGGAAAGATGAAGCGATGATTGAACTTGTCGATGTCAGCAAAAGCTTCACCCTGCACAATCAGGGCGGCGCCGCGATCCCGGTGGTGAAAGGCGCGTCTCTGAAAGTGGAACCGGGTGAGTGCGTCGCCCTGACCGGGCCGTCGGGTGCAGGCAAATCCACGCTGATGCGGGTGATCTACGGCAACTATCTGGCGGCCACTGGTCAGGTGCTGGTCGCAGGGTTGGACGTGGCCCGGGCTGAACCGAGGCAGATCCTGTTGCTGCGTCGTGACACGTTGGGCTATGTCAGCCAGTTCCTGCGGGTCGTGCCTCGGGTGCCGACGCTGGACGTTGTGGCAGAGCCGCTGCTGGCCGTGGGCTGTGACAGGCAAGTGGCAATGGACAGGGCAGCCGGATTGCTGAAACGGCTGAATATTCCCGAACGTCTGTGGACCCTCAGCCCGACGACTTTCTCGGGTGGCGAAAAGCAGAGAGTGAACATTGCGCGAGGCTTTGCGCATGAATATCCGGCAATGCTGTTGGATGAACCGACCGCAAGCCTGGATGCGCAGAACCGGGAAACGGTTTTGTCCCTGATCGAAGAGGCCAAGAACAAGGGCGTGACGATTGTCGGGATTTTTCACGATCTCGACGCACGCGAACGGGTCTGCGATCGCGAGGTCGATGTCTCGGACTTCACGCCGGGGATGGCTGCATGACGCTTGCTCCGGTCATAGCGGTCGTGGGTCCTTCGGGGGTCGGAAAGGACAGCGTAATGAACGCGTTGGTGGCCCGGGCGCCGGGTGTTCAGCGGCAGCGGCGGGTGATTACCCGTCCCGAAGGCGAAGACGGCGAAGATTTCGACCGGGTCTCGGTCGATACATTTCAGCGAATGGAACGGGATGGTGCGTTTGCGCTGAGTTGGCATGCGCATGGGCTGTGTTACGGCGTGCCGAAGACGATCACGCGGCAGCGGCAGGTGGCCGTGGCCGTTCTGGTCAACCTGTCACGAACGGTGTTGCTTGAGGCGCAGGAGGTGTTTGGTGATCTGATCGTGATTTCCCTGACGGCCAAGCCCGAGGTTCTGTCCGAACGCTTGTCCTTAAGAGGGCGGGAAAGCAAGGCGGAACAGACGCGGCGTCTGGACCGGGCCCAAACGTCTTTGCCCAACGGTTTGAATCAGGTCCTGGAATTCGACAACTCCGGTGCGATGGAAGATACGGTTGCCGAAATCCTGTCGCACCTTCAACCGGAAAGCCCGTAGCGATGGATAAGGTAGAAGCGCCCGTCCTCGGCCTCGCCCGTAAGGGCCAGATCCGTGATCTGGAAGGGCTGCGGCAGCAGTGGGACCAGATCGGTTTGCAGCGCGTTCCGAGTTGCTTTCAGGGTTGGTTTGTCCAGCTTGCCGCTCAGCGTGATGTGAAAGCGGAACGCGTCCAGTACGTAAGGATAGCCCCACTGAACCAGGTTGGCGTCTTGCTCTGGGGTCAACCCGGCGGCGCGACGGCGGGCCAGTTCGGCCTTGGAGGTAGGCGCACGAAAGCTGTCCAGTTCCCGAACACAGGCCGCGGCAAGCGCATTCAGTGCCCGCGTCTCACCCAACGGACGCAGGGCCAGAAAGCGCCCAAACCGGGCGATCTCGAGGCCATCCAGCGACACAGGTGGTTGGCGGGAGGCGAGCGAGCTGCACGCCTCTTGCAGGGCTTCGAGTGTTTTGCTGTCGCGCAGTCTGAACGGTGGCTTCAGTGTCGCGTGCAGCCCGTACTTGCGCGGCACCTCCGTGACAGCGGCAACGTCGATGCCTTCGACAATCGGATGGGCAACCGGCTTTCCCGCCTCCATGTCCCAACCCAGCCAACTGGTTGCAAATTTCGCCCATTCCTTTCCCGCAGGCGGCGCAAAATAGATCGCGTATCGCGTGAATGTCATGTCGGCCTCCTCTTGCGTGGCCTTCCTCGGTCTCAACATGCGTGAAGTTCAGATGACAGAAGAGTTGATCCTTGCCAATGCCACGCTTGTATTGCCGAATGAAACCGTAACCGGCAGTGTCCGGATTGTGGGTGAGGCCATCGCTGAAATCGACACCGGAAACGGGGTTCCCGCGGGCGCGATAGATTGCGAAGGCGACTATGTCAGCCCCGGCCTTGTCGAGTTGCACACGGACAACCTTGAACGTCACATTCAACCGCGCCCACAGGTGAACTGGCCCCATGCCGCCGCAATTCTTGCGCATGATGCGGAATTGGCCGGCGCCGGGATCACGACAGTGTTCGATGCCATGCGGGTTGGATCGATCCCGTCGGGCGCCCGGCGGTATGGGAAATACGCCCGCGGCCTGTCGCAGGAGTTGTGGGATCTGCACGAACAGGATGCGCTCAAGATCAGCCACTTTCTGCACTTGCGGGCCGAGGTGTGTTCGGAAACTCTGGTTGAAGAGCTGAGCGAATTTGGACCGGAAGACAGGGTTGGCATTGTGTCCATAATGGATCACACACCCGGTCAGCGTCAGTTTCGAGATATGGGCAAGCTGGAGACCTTTTTGAAGGGCAAATATGCCATGGATGATGACACGTTCTTTCAGCACGTGGCGCAATTGAAAGGGCTTCGAGATCGCAATGGCGTACTGCACGAGGTCGAAGCTGTCAAAGCTGCCCGCCGTTTCGGAGCAGTATTGGCCAGCCATGACGACACGACTGAAGATCAGGTGAAAGTGTCCGTAGGTCACGGCATCCGTCTGGCCGAGTTCCCCACAACCGTCGAAGCGGCACGCGCCTGCCACAAGAACGACATTCGGGTCATGATGGGCGCGCCGAACATAATCCGCGGGGGGTCGCATTCAGGCAATGTTGCTGCCTACGAGCTGGCTCAGCTTGGGTATCTGGACATCCTGTCTTCGGATTATGTGCCGTCGGCCTTGTTGCTGTCGGCGGTTAGGCTGGGCGAGATTTGGGGCGACCTGGCGCGGGGGATGAAGACGGTTACGCTGGCACCGGCTCGGGCCGCAGGGTTGGAGGAGCGGGGCGAGTTGCGCGTCGACGCCCGCGCCGATGTCATCCGCTTCCGGATGCGCGCGGGTGTACCCGTCCCGAGTTCGGTTTGGGCGCGCGGTCGACGCGTGGCGTGATCAGGCCGTGTAGAACAGGTAACGGTCCGGGGCGATTGTCTTGGGCCCCTGGATCTGGGCAAAGCCGACCAGGGGCTGACCTGAAATCAACAACCCGCCGGGCTGCATGACTTTTGCGATCAGCGGGCTGAGACGCTCTGCTTCGGCGACGTCCTCGTGCTTGATGCCGCGTCCGAAATCGTAATGCGCCAGCGCGATTCTATGCCCGTCGGCCGCCAGTCTGAGCAGCATCGGTTCGGCCTCACCTTGCAGGAAATCCTCGGCCGGGGGGGTGCTGTCCGGATGGCATTGCAGGATCCGGTCCATCACCCAGATCCGGCGCTCTGGCAGGATTTCACGCAGGTGGTCATAGGTGCGGCCATTGCCCAGGCCCATATCCAGCACATCCCCCGGCTGGCCGCTGATCCGCTCGGCCGCCCAGTTCAATCCGTCGCGTTGGGCCGTCAGTCGGCGCAGCATGGAATCCAATCGGCTCATGGTGATGTCCTCATTCGTTCTCTGGCGCGACCCAGGCTGTGGCGGGCCCGCTCAGCAGTTTGCTCAGAAGGGCCTCGGTAAAGGTCCAGATGTCCTGATCATGGACCAGATGATGGGTCAATATGCCAAAGGGCTCGGTGTTGTCTGAACGGCCTTCGCGTCGGTCTCGCAGAAGACCAGCAGTCTGCGCGACCAGGGCGTCGGCTGAGATCAAGCCACGCGACCCGCGCCAGTCGATCGGATCAAGGTGGGTATTGATCTGCTCAAGACCCGGTGCGGCCAGGCATGATTTGCGGGGCGTTGCGGTGGACAGGATGCGGTATCCCAGCTTTGGCAACTGTTTGGCCATTTCGGGTGCAATGCGATTCCAGGGGGGCACGAACATTTGTCGCATATTGTCACCAAACAGGGACCGAAGACGCACCATCCCGGCCTCCGCATCCGTCACCATCATGTCCAGCGGACGGTCGAGCCGAAACTCGGCCTTCTTCTCGCCGCGGGGCGCATGGTTTGTATGCGCCCACCCGTGTACGACCGGAACAAGAGACGCGCGCGCGGCGACGTATTCCGCCAGCGCGGGCGTCGCGTCGCGTGGAATGACGGCCAGATGCACGGGCAGGCCCAGTTTGTCGGCCAGCTCGGAAAGGCGGTCCAATTGCGGTGTTGGCGCAATGGCATCATCATCGCGCCACCACAAAGGCAAGAGCAAGCTTTCGGCACGCCAATGATTCAACTCGACGTCAAGTGGGCGCCAGTCGGGGTTCATGTGCGCTGCTCCAGCAGGCGCTTGGCGATATGAACGGACTGGATGGCCCCGTCAAAACCGAAATCCTGTTGTACACGGGGGCCGTCGGCCACGACACGCTCCACCGCCCGAGCCAATGTCGCCCCGCTCAACGCTCGGCTTTCCAGAACTTCGATTGCGGGCAGATCGGACAGGCTTTGCCCGCGCAGCCCTTGTTCCACCTCTTTGCCGTCGTCGAAAGGTACAAACACGGCGGGGGTGCCACTTTGAAGGATATCCATGGCAGTGTTGTAGCCGCACATGCTTACCGATGCCGCTGCCAGGGGCAGCATCTGGCGGAAATCCGGCCGCACAGGTTCCAGAACAACCGAAGCACCTTCGGCCATCCGGGACAATTCCGCGATCCGTGCCTTTGCATCCGTTCCACCGACCAGCAGGCGCCAGCGCCTGTTGGGCATCTTTCGGGCGGCCTCGATGGCCGCGCGAAAGATCGGTTGCCCGACGGATCCGCCGCCAGCGCTGACCAGGATTTCATCCTGGCCCGCTGCGTCGGGGTGAGGTTGGGGCAATGCAGGCGCCACAAAGCCGGTATAGTGAAGTCGCTTGGCCAATCGGTCCGACACCGGCCAGCTGACCGACAGGGGTGTAACGCTTTCGGTGGAATGCACCAGAATGCCGTCATAATGCCGAGACACGATTTCATCCGCGCGCTCGGCCTTGGCGGGTTTGGAGGGCGGAGCCAGAATGTCGCGGACCGATCCGAGAATGACGGGACGCTCAGGCAACGCGCTTGCCGCATTCAAGGCCGCATCGAACTCGGCCGACAGTGATCGGCGACCAAAGGGGTAAAGCTCGGTGATCAGGATCTGCGGCTGGAAGCTGTTCACCGCCTGCACCAGGGCGGCCTCGCGCGTGGCGTGATAGGCCGCGTCAGCCTCGTCGCCGCTTTCGGTCAGCAAACGGGTGAAGTTGGTTCCGTCTGACCTGAGCGGCGGCAAGCCGAACAGGGTCATGCCCGTGCTGTCCAATTGCGGCGCGGGCATGCCACCCGTCACGACCATGACGTCGTGGCCATCATCCCGAAAGGCCCGCCCCAATGTCAGCGCCCGGCTGAGATGCCCGGTGCCCAACAGGTGCGTGACGATGATCATCACCTTCATTGCGGGGCCTCGTATTTGATCAGGCGAACGGGGTCGGCGTCGGCGGTCATGGTCTTCATGTCGACGATATACAGCCGATTGCGTTTGATCTTAAAGGGGGCAGGTCCTTCGAAATTCCAACCCCATGCCCAAGCCAGAATGACCCGCATGATACCGATATGACAGACTGCGACCGTATCCTGCCGCAGCGCGGACAGCCAGGGGCGAAGCCTGTCCCGAACCTCGGCCGGGCTTTCTCCGTTTGGTGGGCGGAAATCCCAGCCCCAATGCTCGATATGACGATATCCGCTGGATGCGTCCGCGATCAGGTCGACCCCGCGCTGACCTTCCCAATCGCCCCAGTTCATCTCGGTCAACGCGTCCGAGGTGTTCGGGTCGCGACCGGTCACGATTTGCGCCGTCTCACTGGCGCGGTGCAGGGGGCTGGACCAGATGTCAGCCTTGGCCCAGTCCTGCGGCAATCCATAGCCCGCCAATTCGGCTCGGGCGTCATCGTCCAGCGGTATGTCGCTGCGCCCCTGGATCCGTCCCGCGCGGTTCCAATGGGTGTGCCCGTGGCGGAGCAGTGCAAGCCGGGTCATGTTACGTCCTTCAGCAGGGGTCGGAGGGTTGCCCACAAGCGCTCGGTCGCCTGTGGCATCAGGTGGCGCTCTGCCACGTAGTTGCGTGCCGCAGCGCCCAGAGTGTGGCGCAGCGTGGAATCCGATAAAAGGGCCTGCATGCCATCCGCAAATCCCCTGGCGCCGCTTTCGACGGATGGATAGGCCGCCGGGGACAGAACATCGCGTACACCGGGCCGATCCTGAGCGACCACAGGCAATCCCGCAACCTGCGCCTCGAGGTAAATCATGCCGTAAGCCTCATTCACTCCGGGCCATGCGAGCAGAGATGATTGTTGATAGACGCGTTGCAGTTCTTCCCGGTCAAGCTGACCCAGAAAACGCACCCGCTGTCCGAACGGCGCCATCAGCGCCTCAACCTGCCTGCGAGCCGGGCCGTCTCCTGCGATGTTCAGGTGCCAGTCCCCGGTCAAATGCGCCAGGGCCTCGGACAATATCTGATAGGACGCCAGCTTGTCCCCATGCCGCATCATGCCGACGGTCAGCATGGGTGCGCCACCTGTGGCGGCCGGAGGCAGTTCCGAGATGGGCAGGAACGGAGGCAATTCGACCAAAGCCTGATCGCCAAAGCGATCCCGCCGCAAAGTGATCAGGTCGTTGGCCGTATGATAAAAGATCACATCCGCTGCATCGCAGGCCTGATGCGCTGCCTTGGCGAACTCAGCCCACGGCCCGTTTAACCGACTGGATGCGCGGGTGCTTTCCAGTTGCACATAGGGAATGCCACGCGCCTTGCAAACCCGAGGGCCCAGCAGGTCAGGTGCCTTGTAATAGTTGTGGTAGGTCACCCACAAATCGGTATCTGAAGGCATGTCAGAGACAAGTCGCTTCGCTTCATCTTCTGCCGCGCGCCTCAGGGCTTGTTGCAGGTCTTCGTCGCCGCTTTTGTCATAGATGCGCAAGTCGGTCGCCAGATCGACCGTATCACCCTCGGCGGTCAGCGCCTGCATCAGGTTCCGGGCCATTTCACGGTCGCCCGAAGGTTTCGGGCTGTCAGGAGATTTCATCGGGGCATAAAACGCGACCCGCGCCATTAGGCGTTTTCCATGCACATGGAGTTGAGGCGTTCCGACAGCCGTGCGATGCCGGGAGCCATCCGGAACTCAGCGATCAGACGGTCATAGGCCGCATGCGCCATCTTTGACGCTTGCTGCGGATTGGCTGACAAACGTTCCACGGCTTCTGCAAGTGCAAAAGGGGCGTCATCGGACAAAACCCCATGTGTTCCGGTTTCGATAAACTCGGGGATCGCCGAGACCGGTGTCGACAGGATTGGCAACAACTGAGACGCGGCCTCCATCAGCACATTCGGCAACCCGTCGCGGTCTCCGTCCTTCGCGATACGGCTGGGCAGAACGAACAGGTCGGCATCACGCATTGCTGCGATGACCTCGGGCTGGTCGCAAGCCCCTTTCCAAGTGATCCGGTTCGCAATGCCGGCTGCGTTCGCCTGTGCCCTCAAAACGTCATCCAATGCGCCGCCGCCGATATGGGTCCAGTGCCAGTTCAGGTCATCGGGCAGCAATGCGAAAGCCGCGATCAGACGATCGAAGCCTTTTTTCTCGACCAGCCGCCCGACAGAAATCATGTGAAAAGGATCATTCACAGCACGCAGCTGTCGCGTTGGGGGCTTGGGAAAGCGAGACAGGTCCAAACCGTGATAGATCAGGTCCACGCGCTTGGGGTCATCGGCCAGGCTGCGCAGATGTTCCGCTCCGATGGCTGTGCAGGTGGCGCCAAACGTGGCCCCGTAGGAGGCGGCTTGCAGCTTTTCACGTTTTTCCCAATCCGGCGACGTCCAGATATCCTTGGCATGAGCCGAAAAACTCCACGGCAATGCGCGCATGATGGCGGCGTAACGGGCAACGGATGACGGCGTGTGCATGAAATGAGCGTACAACCCTTGCGTCCGGGCAGGCAATTCTGCGGCCAGAACGCAGGCTTGCCCAAACCGTCGGATGCGATTGGGCGTCGGGTCGCGCTTCAAGTCCTGACGCCAGGTCCGATAGGCCCTGTCGTAACCGGGAAGCGTTTGGGCCAGGGCCCGTGCCGCCCAGACCCGTTTGGGTTCATCATGAAGATACTCGGGCAGGTATCGGACCTGTCCTGTGAACCGGTCATGCAAGGGATGACGTTTCGTATCGGTCGGGTGCCGCAAAGACCAGATGTCAAAGCGATGCCCGGCCTCCTGCAAGGCGACAAGTTCCTGCGCAATGAACGTTTCGGACAGTCGTGGCCAACCTTTGACCACAACCGCCAATCGAGGAGAATCTGAGGTCATCCGGTGGCTCGTTCCTGTTCCCAGGTCAGCAGGCTCTCGATGCGGTCGGTGACATAATCCAGCCCGTCCAGCAATCCGCTTTGTATCGCCTGCGACGGTAGGGACTGGTGCGGTAATTCCCGAATGGCGCGGATCATCGCGTCCGGCGTCAGGCCATCCCGGTTTTCATCCAGCATTCGGACAAGGCCCAGCCCTTCTGCGCGCGAGGCCCGTATCCACTGTTCCAGACGGGGCGTGGTGCGCGGGACGATGACAGCGCGTTTGTCAAAGGAAAGAACCTCGCAGAACGTGTTGTAGCCGCCCATGCAGACGACGCCTTCGGCCCCTGCAAACAGCGTTTCGATCTGGGATTCGAACCCAACGGCAGTGACGCGGCCGTTCAACGCGGCAACGCGGGTTTCGAAATCTTCGCGCAACTCACCGGACAGGAAGGGGCCATAGACCAAAACCGCGCGCGGCGACAGATCCGGGTCTTTTTCATATGCGGACAGGACGAGGTTGACCATCGCCTTGCCGTCGCCGCCACCGCCGGGCGTGATCAGGATGTAGGGTTGTTGCGGAGGCTCGCCGACCGGACCAAGATCGCGGCGCAGATATCCCGTCCAGTGGATGCGGGACTGCGCCGAAGCGCTCAGCGGCAACCCCTGCGTCGGGTCATAAATCGACTGCAAGCCGTAAACCCAGATTTCGTGATAAAACCGTTCGGTGGCTTCAACGGCCTCCTTGCGCGCCCACTCGGCGGCCAGGACTTCGGGTTCATCCAGAACATCGCGCAACCCAAGCACCATTTTGGTTCCGCAGTTCTTTTGCAGATGGTTCAGTGTCGGTAGCAGCTCACCCCGAAACCCCGTCGGTTCCTTGTCGACGATCAACACGTCAGGGTCGAACTGCTGAACGGCGGTTTGAATAAGACCTGACCGCAACTCGGTCACTTCTTCGATGCCCATCCCGATCGTGCGTGCAGCATAAGACCCGTCTGCGCGTTTGGTGACACCGGGCAGGCGCACGTGGTCAACGCGACGGGGAAAGGTAAACCGTCCGGCCACGGGTGATCCCGTCAGGATCAGCGCGGATGCGCTTTGGTCCGCCTGCGTGATCGCGGCCGCCAAAGCCCGAGACCGGCGAAGATGGCCCAGCCCGAACGTATCGTGACTGTAAAACAGGATACGCGGTGCGCGGCCCGGTTTGGAATTGGTTTTGCCTAGGCTCATAGTGTTGCCTGTCTTCTTGATCCCGGTTCGAAATCCGCGCGTTTGCAAGCGTTACTGTATATATCCCCGTCGCGCTTGCCAAAGGAGGAATTGCTCTTCAGCAAATGTTCCAAGCATTGCGATTTGGCAACAGCATATTGACGGTTTCGCGTCATGTCGCACCAAAGCTTGAGAGGGATCGCAAAAGAACCGATGAACTGGCAAAGGGGCAGGGCCTTCAACTGCCGTTCATATTCAATTTTCGCCAGATTGAAAACATCCGGAATTACGCAGTGCGCCAAGAACACGCCCGAACACGATATTGAGCAGGGTGCACCCGAGTGTTTGAACTGCCTAAAACCCTTCTGTAATCTGATCGCTATCGGAAAAACTGGATGCAAAACCCCATGAAACATACCTTTCTGGCCGCAACACTTCTGGCTTTGTGGGCTTTTGTACTGGCGCTTCCGGTAAGCGTTTCAGCGCAAACATCCTTGATTCCGGGATACAACGCGGACAGTTCGTCTGCGTCCTCGCCGGAAAGCGACCTGGCTGCCGCAATTCGCGCCGCCAGCGAAGCCGGGGCCAGTGTGATCGTCATCGACAGCGCCGGGCAGGTTGTGACAACGGCAGGCGGCACGGATGCGGGTACGAATGATGCGGCGGGCGATTCGAACAATCCCATGGGTGAGGGGTCGCAGCTGATGAAGGCGCAGGAGCGGTTCTCGAAATTCCGTGAGTCCATGCAGTCACGGCTTGAGGCGCTGCCGTATTCGGTGTTCGAAGTGAAGTATATCCTGCGCCAGACCAGTCCGGACGGTCGCATTCAGACCTATGTGGAAGTTCTGGGCTGGAACATCCTGTTCCTGTTGTTGGGCCGCTGGCTGTCTATCGAGATATACGGGAAACGCATCGCGCGTCGCTGGGTCGTGGCGCGGATCAAGGATGAACCGCAGGGTTACCGAGAAAAGATGCCCTTCCTTCTGTTCCGGTTCCTGATGGGGATCGGAGCGACGATATTTGCCATGCTCATGGCCCTGATCGTCGGATACCTGTTTTTTGGCGAAGCGGACGATATCTCGATCCAGTTCACGGTCACGGCGATCTTCACGGCGTTCTTCCTGTCGCGCACGGTGTCCGATCTGTGGCGGATGGTTTTGTCACCTTACCTGAGTCAATACCGGCTGCCGCCGTTCTCGGACCGGGACGCCAAGCGGCTGTATCTGTGGGCTTCGGCCCTCGCGACCTATGACATCACGGTTGTTCTGTTTTCGACCTGGGTTGCGGATTTCGGGCTGAACTACAACGTCTACGCCATGGTCTATGGCTGCCTGACAATGGTAGGCGCTTTTGGCAATATTCTGATGATCCTGTTCAATGCCCGGGCCATTTCAAATGCCATCCGGGGCGGAAGAGCGCCGGATCAGGTCTCGTGGTTGTTGCGGTTCGTCTCCTTCGGCTGGGCACCTGCACTGATCGTCTATGTCGTGTTCAGCTGGTTCCGCCTGGCGGTTGATCTTGCACTGGAGAACCCAACGCCGCTGCCGCTGATCGCAAGCAGCTATATGATCTTCATGTCTGTCGTCGTTGCCTATGGTGCGATGAACTACGTGCTGGAGCGGTATTTTGACCGTTCGCGCAAGATCAACGAGATAAACGAAGAAACCGCCGCTGCCGAAGCGGATGCCGAGCCCGTGGAAACGCCCGAGGCAGAACAGCGCAAACAGTATCTTCTGACCTATGAGGATCTGGCGCGTCGGGTGGCTGGAATTCTGGCCTTTGTGATCGGTGTCTATGCCCTTGTGGTGATTTGGTATCCCGATGCGGAATGGAGCGAGGACCTGCCGGTTGCACGTGTGCTGGATGTAATGGTCATCATCTTCATCGGCTACATCCTGTTTCATTTCTTTCGCATCTGGATCGACAGCAAGATAGCGGAAGAAGTCGATGATGGCACCGAGGCCGAACTGGGCGATGAGGGCGGGGAAGGCGGACAAAGCCGGCTGGCGACGCTGCTGCCATTGTTCCGCGGCGCAATTCTGGCCGTTGTGGTCGTGACCATCATGCTGATCGTTCTCATGGAACTTGGTATCAATGTCAGCCCGCTGTTTGCGGGTGCCGGTGTGGTTGGTCTGGCTGTCGGTTTCGGATCTCAAACACTGGTGCGAGACATCTTTTCCGGGGCGTTTTTCCTGATGGATGATGCCTTTCGGAAGGGTGAGTACATCGATATCGGAGACGTCAAGGGAACGGTCGAGAAGATCTCGGTCCGGTCCTTCCAGCTGCGTCACCATCTTGGCGCGTTGAACACGATTCCTTTTGGCGAAATCAAGGTTCTGACGAACTATTCCCGTGACTGGGTGATCATGAAACTGCCGCTGCGCGTGACCTATGACACTGACGTGGAAAAGGTGCGAAAGCTGATCAAGAAGCTGGGGCAGGAGTTGCTGAGCGATCCTGTGATCGGCGAAAACTTCATACAGCCGCTGAAGTCCCAGGGCGTGATCGAAATGCAGGATTCAGCGATGATCATCCGGGTCAAGTTCATGACCAAACCGGGCGATCAGTGGCTGGTGCGCAAGAAGGTCTATCAGGAAATTCGTGAATTGTTCGCGCGGGAAGGCATCAAATTCGCGCATCGCGAAGTCACCGTGAGGTTGGCAGACGGCAAAGACGCCGATGACCTGACGCCGAAACAGCGTGAGGCGGTAACAGGCGCGGTGCAGGCAGCGATCGATGAGGATTACCTGGACGATATCGGCCCTGGGGGCGACGATCGATAGGGGCGCGGCTGCGTACCGGATGGTCAGTAGGCGTCGAGCGGCCAGACAGGTTCTGAACTGCCCAGTTTCGACGCGGGCAAATCCCAGCGCATCGTCGCTTCGCCGACCCTCAGTGCAGGGTTGAGGCGATGGCCCGGCCCCCAGCCGGACGCCTCTGTCGCCGTGCCGTAATCCGGTGTTGCCGGGCTGATGGGTGAAGCTTCTGCGTCGTCTTTGCCGAGCACGGCCAGAAGTTCGGCGGTGCGCGCCAGAGAGAGATGTGCGTGCATGATGGAATTGCCTGACGCGGCCTCGGCCAGTGCGGACAGGACGGCAGCCGCCATCAGATAGCCGGTCGCGTGGTCCAGAGCCTGAACCGGCAACGGGGTCGGCTTGTCCGCGTTCGCCCACTCCATCCCGGCATGGGCGATACCCGCGCTCATCTGGACAAGGCTGTCAAACCCGCGCCGGGTCGACCATGGACCTTGCCAGCCATAGGCATCCAGCGTGACTTCGATCCGGTTCGGAGCCAGCTCGTCACGTTTGGCCCGGGTCAGACCCAGTGCCTCCAGCGCGCCGGGTCGATACCCGTGTATGAACACATCCGCCTGAGCCAGCAACCCATGCAATCGTTCAAGGCCGGTTTCGGATTTCAAATCAAGATAGGCGCAGCACTTTCCCAGCGATATGTCGGGGATCACCCCCGGTTCATCCCAGCCAGGTGGGTCGATGCGCAAGACCTCGGCTCCGAACCCTGCAAGCGTTCGCGTAGAAACCGGGCCGGCCAGAACGCGCGTCAGATCCAGCACCCGTAACCCTGCCAGAGGCCGATCAGCAGTGGCCCGGGGTCTGTCGCGCAGATTGACATAGCGCGGTCCCTGCCATCCGATCAAAGGGTCGCGCGACACGGCGCGGCCTTGTGGGTGATCAAGCCATTCCGTCCGGCTGCGCATGGCAGCGGCCACCCCACCTTCGGCAACAACCGCCGTTTCCAGATCCGATACTGACCAAGATCTGACGGCTTTTGCCACGGCTTCACGCTCTGGCCGGGTGCCAAGGACTTTCAACGCGGCAGAGCGATGGCGGGGCAGGTTTGTGTGCAGCCTAATCCAGCCATCAGCGGCTTTGTAGTCGCCCGCGACCGCATCCCACAAACTGGGCATGTCCCAACCATCCGGCTTGAAGGAATAGCCGAACCACAGAGATGCCAGCCGATGATCAATCGAGACTTCGGGTGCCTTCGTGGACAGGTTGATCGCCTGGATCAGCTGGGCCATTTCCCGCCCCACGGCTGCGAAACTGGCGGTGGCCAATTCGGAAACGGCAAAGGCGCTTGGCAGAACACCGGCACCGACCCTGTGATAGCTGCCGGCAGCGGGAAGCGTGGCAAGAAGACTCATTGCTGATAGGGGTCGAGACTGTCGCGCAGCCCGTCACCAAGGAAGTTGAACGCCAATACCACGACAATGATCGGCAGCATCGGGATTGCCGTCCAGGGATAGATCTCGATCGACGCGAGGTTCTGCGCGTCATTCAGCATCACGCCCCAACTGACTGCGGGTGCGCGCAGGCCGAGGCCAAGAAAGCTGAGCGCCGTTTCCCCCAGGATCATGGCTGGGATCGACAATGTGGCCGATGCAATCAGGTGCGACATGAAGTTGGGCAGCAGGTGCTTGCGGATCACGCGGCCAGAACTTGCCCCCATCATCTCGGCGGCTCTGACATATTCCTCTTCCCGCAAAGACAGGAACTTCGCCCGAACCGAGCGCGCCAAACCCGGCCAGTCGAGGATGCCCAGAATGATCGAAATGATGAAGAACACTGCGACCGGGCTCCAGTTCGAAGGCACGGCGGCGGAAAGGGCCAGCCACAGCGGCAGTTCCGGCAACGAACGCAGGATTTCGATGACGCGGTTGATGGTCCAGTCGATACGCCCGCCGAAATAGCCGGCCATCGAACCGAACAGGATGCCAAGGAAGAAGGACACCGAGATACCGATCAGACCCACCGTCAAAGACAGTTGCGCGCCATAGAGAATACGGCTGAAGATGTCTCGGCCCAGACGGTCGGATCCCCACAGGAACAGCGTTGTCCCCTCTGGCGGGCAGAACAGGTGTGTGTCCGACGGTATGAAACCGGCCAGCTTGTATTCAGAGCCTTCGCAGAAGAACCGGATCGGGCGCGGGTCTTCTGTGTCGGGGACAAACTTCCATTGGAAGGTTTCAAGGTCCGCCTCGGCGACGATCGGATAGACATGTGGGCCGATGAACTCGCCCTCGTGAAACCAGTTTACCGATTGTGGCGGCGCGTACAGGTGCTCTCCGTTTCGGTCATTTGGCCCGTAAGGCGCAATAAACCCGGCAAAGGGCAGCATTAGATAACAAAACAGCAGGAAAATGCCCGAGATTAGGCCCAGCTTGTGGGTTTTGAACTTGCGCCAGACCAGAACCCAGTTGGGGGCATCCAGATCGGCGCGTTCCAGCTGCTGAATCGAGGCCTGCGGATCAAACGGCGCGTCATCGACATAGCGGTTGTCAGGACGATCAGTCATGCCTCGCGCCCCTCATACCGAATGCGCGGATCCAGCATCACCAGCAGGATATCCGAAATCATCGTGCCGATCAGCGTCAGCAGGGCGACGAACATCAGGATGAACGCCGACAAGAACTGATCCTGCGTCTTCAAAGCAGTCAGCAGTGTGGGGCCGATGGTTTGCAGGCCCAGAACGACCGATACCAGAACCGAGCCGGACACCATCGACGGCAGCAGGTTGCCGATATCGGCGACAAAGGGGTTGAAGGCCACCCGCAGGGGATACTTGGTCAGCATTCGTGACGGGGCCATGCCCTTCGCGATGGCGGTTTCCACATAGGGTTTGCCGAGTTCGTCCAGCATGTTCGCGCGCAGACGCTGCATCATCGCCGATGCCCCTGAAGTACCGATGACGAAGGTCGGTACGATCAGGTGGATGAGGATGGACTTCAATTTCTCCCAACTCATCGGCTGGCCTTCGAAACTCGGATCCATCAAGCCCCCGATCGGCAGGTTGAAATACTGGTGGCCATAATAGAACAGGATCAGCGCCAGCAAAAAGTTCGGCGTTGCCAGCCCCAGATATCCGACGAAGGCCGAGGTATAGTCGATCCATGTCCGGGACCGCGCGGCGGCGATAACGCCCAGTGGCAATGCGACGGCATAAACAAACAGGATTGCAGCCAGATTGACCACAACCGTCAACCAAAGCGTGTCACCGACGATTTCGGAAACGGGACGGTCGAATTCAAAGGACCACCCGTAATTGCCCTGAATCAACCCGGAAAACCCGTGCGGTCCGGGCCAGAATCCCATCCAGATCAGGTATTGTTCCCACATCGGACGGTCCAGAGCGTATTCAGCGCGCAGAAACTCTGCCTTTGCGACACCTGCGGACTGGCCCGAGGCCTGAAGTTCAGCGATCTGGTTGCTCAGATAGTCGCCGGGCGGAAGGTTGATGATTACAAAAACCAGAACCGAGACCACCAACAAAGTCAGCAGCATCGTGAAAAAGCGATACACCACGTAGCGCAGCATGATCATTTAGCTGCTCCTGCTCAGTCGGCGAAAAAGAATTCGTCCGGGCGGTGAATGCCGAAATGTGCACCGGGTTCCCAAGCCCACATAGCCTGTTCCGGAACATTGCGCAGGCGGTTTGACACCACAATGGGCTGGGGGGCGCCGTTTAGGATGCCAATCGCATAGACCTGATCGGCATGGATTTTCAACATCTCGGTCCAGACAGCTGCGCGTTCTTCATCGGTCGCGGCGATTTGCCATTCATGCGCCAATTCCATCAGGCGCTGCGCCTCTGGCATGTCGGGGGCCTCACCCGCTTCGCCACCGGTCTGATAGTGCTGCCCCCATTTTGGCCAGGCCAGAAACACCTGATCTGTCGGGGCCAGATAAGCCGGAGATGTATGCGCCTGTGGAATACCGTCATCCCAACCGAACCAGACGGACGCCATGGAGTTGCCCGCGAAAACGCGGTTGCGCAGGATGTCCCTGTCCAGCGGGCGCATGACCAGTTTGACACCGATTTCACGCCAGGTATCGGTTACGATCTGAAGCGCGTTTTCGACTTCCTGCCGCTCACCCGCGGTTTCGATAACCAGCTCCATCGGACGGCCGTCAGGCAAAAGGCGAATGCCGTTCTTGTCGCGCTGATCCAGACCAGCCTCATCCAAAAGTGCATTGGCCTGATCAATATCGTATTGTGCCCAGGCCGCAGCGTTTTCTTCACTGTAGAAGGGCGAGGCGGGAAGAACCGAGTTCGCGGCAGGGTGTGCGAGTTTGAAGTAAAGCGCCTGGTTGATGGTCTGCCGGTCGATGGCCAGCGACAAGGCGCGCCGAACACGAGCGTCCCTCAGTACATTGCGCCAGACGTCATCAGAGAAGTTCAGGTTCGGGTAGATCGCGACCTGCGAGGCCACGCCGGTTTTCCACAACAGCGTTTTGTATCCGCCCTGTGCTTCGCCTTTCTTGAGGATCGACGCGTCTCGGAAGGCAAGGCCACGGCCTTGCAGGTCGCTTTCACCGGCGTTGGTCTTGGCGGCAACAAGACCGGGGGCGACGATCTCCATCTCGACCACGTCAATATAGGGAAGCTGCACCCCCTTGCTGTCGATGCGGTGATAATAGGGGTTGCGCACAAAGCTGTGACGGATTTTCTTGCCCGAGCTGGCGTTCAGCCATGGCTGCAACGTGGGAAGTTCGTGGTTGTCGAACTTGTAAAGATTATCCAGCTTGTTGTGCAGCGCTGCCCAACTTTTGACCCGGGCATCTTCAACCTGAAAGGCAAGCTCTTCCGCATCTGCGTATTTCTCGTGATACTGTTTCAGAAAGGCGGCCGGCCGGTAAATAAAAGGCGGTCGTGCTTGTGCCAGAGATTGCAGAAAGTTCGGGTTGGGATCATCCCATTCGAAGATCACCGTGGTCTCATCAGGAAACGTGACCGTGGGCAATTTGCCTTCGACGATCAGAAAATCGGGTGGGCCTGACGGGCTGAGCAACTCGTTGTTGGCGACGTCTTCCCACCAATAGCGGAAGTCTTCCGAGGTAAAGGGAGAGCCGTCCGACCACTTGTGTCCTTCGCGCAGTTTCAGGGTGAATTTGCGATTGCCCTCGTTTTCATACGAGGCCAGCAGGTCGGGTACCAATTCGTAATCTTGGTTGAACCCGACCAACCTTGCATAGCCGTAGACAACCATCTGCCGGATATCTTTGGATCGTGTGACCATGGTGCGCAGAGTGCCACCCGGTTTCCCGAATTCTCTTCCTTTTGCGGCCAGATCCACAATCAGAGGGTCCTTGGGCAAACGCTCCTGCACTGGCGGAAGATTGCCGCTTTCAACCTCGGCGCTCCAGAATGCGCTTTCCTGAGGTGTCGGGATTGTCTCTGCCGCGGCGGGCAGGGTCCCTGAAAACGCCAGCATTGCGGCCAGCAGCAGAGGGCGAATGGTATTAAACATGGCAACGTACCTTATGGCCCGGTTCCAATTCCACCAATGAGGGTATCACGGTGTCCGAGAAACGAAAGGCTTCATCCCAACTGTCCGGCGCGCCGGCACCCAGAGAAACCAATTGAAGGTCAATCGGGCGATTGATGTCGGGTTCGGGTTGAGCGGCAATCAGCGCCTTGGTGTATGGATGGCGCGGATTGTAGAAAAGAGTTTCGGGCGGTGCCTGTTCGACGATCAGACCCCGCCTCATGACGGCAACTTCGTCAGCGATCCGTGCAACAACGGCCAGATCATGTGAGATGAACAGGTAGGACAGGTTCAGGCTGTCTTGCAGGTTTTCCAGCAAAGTCAGGATTTGTTCCTGAACAGACACATCCAATGCCGAGGTCGGTTCGTCGCACACGATCAACTGCGGGTCCAGCATCATGGCCCGCGCCACTGAAAGGCGTTGTCGCTGCCCTCCGGAAAACGCGTGCGGATAGCGTTTGAGCATATCACCCGTCAGGCCGACGCGCTGCAACATCTCGGCGGCTTTGTCACGCTGTTCGGCTGTTGTGCCGATGCGATGGATTTCCAGTGGCTCGGTCATGGCGTCCTGGATGCGCATCCGCGGGCTGAGCGAACTGTAAGGGTCCTGAAACACCATCTGCGCCTTGCGCTGAAACGCTGTGCGCTGGGCTCGGGTCATTTTGTGCACCGTGATCGGGTCGGCGTCGGGGGCGGTACGAAACAGGACTTCACCACCGGGGTCGGGCAATTCAGCCCCCAAGGCGATGCGGGCCGCCGTTGTCTTTCCAGATCCGCTTTCACCGACAATTGCCAAAGTCTTGCCGCGCGCCAGGTTCAGGTCGACTCCTCGGCAGGCATAGATTGCTTTGTCGGATTGCCATCCTTTGCTGGACCGCATGGTATAGGTCTTGGACACATCCTTCATCTGCAGGATCAGATCCGTGTCGGGCATCGGTATACCCACCGCATCCTGATCCGGTATTTCCGGCGCGGCATCAAAAAGCTGCTTGGTATACGGGTGTGCGGGCGCGGTCAGGATCGGGGCGGCGGGGCCGGCCTCCATGATACGTCCCTTGTGCATGACGACGACCTGCTCGGCCATGTTGGCGACGACGCCCAGATCATGAGTCACCAGAATAAGCGCCATGCCGGTTTCACGCTGCAATTCCTTGATCAGGCCCAGAACCTGCGCCTGCGTGGTCACATCCAGTGCGGTGGTCGGTTCGTCCGCGATCAGCAATTCGGGTTTGGACACCATTGCCATGGCGATCATGGCACGTTGGCGCATACCGCCTGACAACTCGAAAGGGTAGGAGTCATAGGCACGCTGTGGATCAGGGAAACCGACACGTTCGAATTGCGTCAGGACCTTTTTGCGCGCCGCGGACTCGGACAGCCCACGATGCAGCCACAAAACCTCGCTGACCTGATTGCCGATCTTGTGCAGCGGGGACAGCGATCTCATGGGCTCCTGAAAGATCATTGAAACCCGATTGCCGCGGATGTCGCGCAGCTCACGTTCGGAAACCGTGGTGAGCTCGCACATGCCCTTGGAATCGTTCAGGGTAATCGTGCCGCTTCGAATCTGCGCCGTGCGGGGCAGGATACGTAAGGCTGCGCGGCATGTGATTGTTTTTCCCGATCCCGATTCTCCGACAAGGGCAAGCGTCTGTCCGGCTTCGACATCGAAGTTCACATCCGTGACCACGGAATTGCCCGTACCAAAGCCGATGCTGAGGTCTCTTACGGACAACAACGCGCTCATGCGGGTTTTCCACCCGTTTGACCGTTCGATGACATCGGTTACTTCAACTCCCCGTGATTTTTTGTTCAGTGTCGCGCGGTTCCGCCCGACTAGTCAAACCCGTTCTTGGGCCGAAATGTCGCGAAATCGTGAAACTATGGGCTTCGTCGCTACACAAAGTCTTGAGATTTTGCCATCAAGGACGGCATCGGGCGCATTTATGCTCTCGAATGGTATCAAGGAGATATTTTCCGGTGTCCGAGAATCAAAGCCGTCTGGATCTGTTCATCGATCGCATGGTGTCTCAGCGCGCTTGTCTGGATCACGCAATCCGGCACACTGCGGGCATGACAGGTCCGGTGTTCGAATTGGGTTTGGGCAACGGGCGTACGTATCACCATCTTGTGCAGCACATGGATGGTCGCCCGGTCTATGTGTTCGAACGCGCGGTGGCCTCGCACCCCGACTCGACCCCGCCCGAAGATCGCGTGATTCTGGGTGATGTGCGGGATACCCTACCTGCATCGGTTGAACGGTTCGGTGCGTCAGCCAGCCTGATCCACGCGGATCTTGGCGGGCACAATCGCGAAAAGAATGACAAATTCGCGCGGTTTGTATCTCCGCTCATCGAGCCTTTGCTTGCTCCGGGCGGGCTGATGGTCTCGAGTGATCGGATGTATTTCGAAGGGCTGACCGAGATGCCGTTGCCCGAAGGCGCCGTCGAAGGGCGCTGTTTCATATATCGCCGCTGACCGAAAAGGAGTAACGGCATGATTTTCTACGATTGCTCCACTGCTCCAAACCCTCGTCGTGCGCGGATGTTCATTGCCGAAAAAGGATTGGATATCGAAACGCGTGAGGTCTCGATTGCGAAAGGTGAACAGTTGAGCGAAGCCTTTCGCGCTGTGAATCCACGGGCCACGATCCCGGTTCTGGTAACGGATGACGGAACCGTTTTTACGGAAAATCTGGGCATTGCGGCTTTTCTGGAGGCACAGTTTCCGGAACCGCCTTTGATGGGCCGAACCCCCAAGGAAAAAGGTTTGGTTCTGATGTGGAACGCGATCGTCGAACATCAGGGCGGGGCACCGATTGCCGAGGCATTGCGCAATGGACATCCCGCCTTCAAGGATCGCGCCATTCCGGGCCCTTCCAATCATGCGCAGATTCCCGAACTTGCACAGCGCGGGCGCGAGCGTGTGGCATCCTTCTTTGAAATGCTGGAATCACGTCTGACGGAAAGCCCGTTTGTGGCCGGTGACGTGTTTTCCCTGGCGGATATCTCGGCTTTCGTTTTTGTCGATTTCACCCGCGTCATCAAGATGCGTATCCCGGAAGACAACGCGGCCACCCTTGCGTGGTTTCGAGCCATCCAATCTCGTCCAAGCGCAAGTCTGTAAACCTGCTGAACCGTGCCGGGTTGCGTTGTGATCAGCACTGTACAGAAATGTCTAGACAGATGTGAACAGTGCCACTAGCGTCTCCTCAGATTCTGTTCAGGGGAGGTCGGGATGAAATCCCAATATCGCGTCGTGGTCATCGGAGGAGGCGTTGTCGGGGCCTCGGTTCTGTATCACTTGGCCAAGTTTGGCTGGTCGGATGTCGTCATGTTGGAACGGCGGCGGCTGGCGTCTGGGTCGTCCTGGCACGCAGCGGGAGGCATTCATGCTTTGAATGCCGATCCGAACATGGCGTCTTTGCAGGCCTATACCATTGATCTGCTCAGCGAGATCGAGAAGGAATCAGGCCAGAATATCGGCCTGCACATGACCGGTGGTCTGACGCTGGCGGGAACCCCCGAGCGGTGGGAGTGGTTGCAGGCCAATTACCGTATCTTCCAGTCCATCGGCATTGATGACTGTGAACTGCTGAGCCCTGAAGAGGCGCAGAAACGCTGCCCGATCATGTCCACCGACGGCATTCTGGGCGCGATGTGGGCCGACCGCGAAGGCTATATCGACACCACAGGCACCGTGCAGGCCTATGCCACCGCCGCGAAAAAGCGCGGTGCCGAATACTACGAGGAAACCAAGGTCGAGGAACTGATCCAGACGGCGGATGGCTGGCAGGTGGTGACCGACAGGGGCACGATCACCTGCGAACATGTGGTCAACGCCGCCGGCCTGTGGGCCAAGCAGGTGGGACGCATGGCAGGGGTCGAACTGCCGGTTTCTCCGCTGAAACACCATTACCTGATCACCGACACGGTGCCCGAGGTCGCCGCGGCCGATTTCGAGATGCCGATGACCGTGGATCTCGAGGGCTTCACCTATATGCGGCAGGATCAGAAGGGTGTTCTGGTCGGAATCTACGAGGTCGATCACGAACACTGGGCCATGGACGGCGCGCCGTGGAATTATGGCGAAGAGCTGTTCCAGGAGCAGCTGGACCGTATCGAAAACGAACTGACGCTGGGGTTCGAACGCTATCCGGCGATCCAGAACGTGGGCATCAAGACATGGGTGAACGGTGCGTTCACCTTCTCGCCCGACGGCAACCCTCTGGTCGGTCCGGTGCCGGGCAAGCGCGGTTATTGGACCGCCTGCGCGGTGATGGCCGGGTTCCTGCAAGGCGGCGGCGTCGGCAAGACGTTGGCCGAATGGATGATCCATGGCGAACCCGAGGCCGACGCGTGGCCGATGGATGTGGCGCGCTATGGCGATTTTGCACAGAACAAGCGCTACATCCGCGAGACGACGGGCCAGTTCTATTCCCGCCGCTTCGTGATGACCTATCCGAACGAGCAACTGCCCGCCGGACGCCCGTTGAAAATGGCACCGGCGCATGATGCGATGACCGAGGCAGGGTGCAAATGGGGCGTCAGCTGGGATCTCGAAGTACCGCTTTATTTCGCGCCGAAAGGGTTCGAGGAAACCCCGACGCTCAAGCGTTCGAACGCGCATGACATCGTGGCCGAGGAGTGCAAAGTGATCCGCGAAGGTGCGGGCCTGCTGGATATTTCGGGCTTTTCGCGGTTCGAGGTTTCCGGTCCGAACGCAGAAGCTTGGCTGGACAATGTCATGGCCTCCAAGCTCCCCGGCCCGGGTCGTGCGAAACTGGCCCCGATGTTGGGTGAGGATGGACGCCTGAAGGGTGATCTGACGGTGCTGAATTGGGGCGACGGGACCTGGTGGATCATGGGAAGCTATTACCTGCGGGCCTGGCATATGCGCTGGTTCGACGATCACATGATGGATGGCGTCAATATCCGTGATTTGGGCGAGGAATATTGCGGCTTTGCCGTGGTCGGGCCGAAGTCACAGGCGGTTGTGGAAAAACTGGCGGAACAGGATATCTCGGGCTTGAAGTTCATGGGGTGCGGCGATTTCGATATCGGCCTCGTGCGCGCCCGCGTCGCCCGCATGTCGGTGACCGGAGAAAAGGGGTACGAGATCAACTGCCGCTATGGCGACCATATCAAGCTGCGCCGTCTCCTGCTGGAAGCGGGGGCCGAGGAAGGCATCCGCGAATGCGGTTTCAACGCGATGCTGTCCACGCGGCTTGAGAAAAGCTTTGGCATCTGGTCGGCGGAGTTCACGCAGGCCTACACACCGGGCATGACCGGAATGGATCGCTGGATCGACTGGGACAAGGACTTTGTTGGAAAGGCGGGCGCGCTTGCCGAACGTGACGGCAACGGCCCCGCGCAAATTCAGGCGACACTGGAAATCGATGCTCTGGACGCAGATGCCAGCGGATACGAACCGGTCTGGGCCAATGGCGAACGCGTTGGGTTCGTAACCTCGGGCGGCTACGGGCACTATACCGGTAAGTCACTGGCGATGGCCCTGATTGATCGGGACAAGGCGGAACCGGGCACGGAACTGTCCGTCCACGTGGTGGGCGTTGAACGTCCGGCGCGTGTGATCGCGCCGTCACCTTATGACCCCGAAGGCAAAGCGATGCGAGGCTGATCATGACTGCTGCAGAGCGCGGGCGCCGACGGCGGGGGCGGGGGGCTGAAGCCGCCCCGCAGCCCGGTCGCGATGTGAACTATCGCCAGCTCAGGAATCCTTTCCCACAGATGGAAGTGTTCCCGGCCGATCAAATCGCGGATATGCATGACACCGCCTTGCGGACACTGGAAGAGTTGGGGGTAAAGACCCTGCTGCCCGAGGCGCGGAAACTGTTCAAACAGGGCGGCGCGCGGGTGGATGAAGACACTGAGATGGTGTTTATCGGGCGCGAGATAGTTGAAGCCGCAGTCGCGTCAGCGCCCAGATCCATCGCCTGCCGCGCCGGCTCGCGGCGTCGCGATTTTACTCTCGAACTGGGCTCGCTGGTGTTTCAACCCGGAGCCGGTGCGCCGAACGCAACCGACCTTGAGCGTGGTCGGCGCCCGGCGACAGGTCAGGATTATCTGGAGTTTTTGAAGCTTACGCATCATTTCGACGTGTTCCAGATGATTTCGCCACAGGTCGAGCCGCAAGATGTGCCGACCCATCTGCGTCATTACTTCACGACTCGGGCCCAGATGGAACTGACAGACAAGTTTCCGTTCTTCTTTTCGCGCGGAACCCCGCAGGTGATGGACTGCTTTGAGATGCTGACCACGGCCCGCGGTCTTTCGGATGATGCGTTCCGGGGCCATGCGCATTGCTATACGATCATCAACACCAACAGCCCGCGCACCTTGGACATCCCGATGGCGCAAGGTCTGATCGACTTTGCCCGCCACGGTCAGATGTCGATCATCACGCCGTTTACCCTGATGGGCGCGATGGCGCCGATTACTGTGGCCGGGGCGATCACCTTGTCTCATGCCGAGGCCCTTGCCGCGCTGACTTTGACCCAACTTGCCAATCCTGGAGCGCCGGTCTGCTATGGCACGTTCACCAGTAACGTGGACATGAAGTCCGGCGCGCCCGCTTTTGGGACGCCGTCGCACTTTCAGGCATCACTGGCTGCGGGCCAACTGGCGCGGCATCTTGGTTTGCCCTGGCGGTCGGCTGCCGGATCGGCGTCAAACACCAACGACGTACAAGCCGCGAACGAAAACCAGTTTGGGCTTTGGGGATGCCTTATGGCCGGGGCAACGGTGATCATCCACTCCGCAGGCTGGTTGGAAGGCGGGTTGACGGTTTCCTTCGAAAAGCTGGTCTGCGACGCGGAAGTGCTGAATATGGTCGCCGAACTGTGCGCAGGTGCGCAGGCGGGGCCGTCCGAGATCGGGTTTGAAACTGCATTGAGTGAGGTTGAACCCAGTGGCCACTTCTTCGCATCAAGCCAGACGATGGAGCGCTATAATACTGAATTCTATCAACCGCATGTCCATGACTACGCCAATTTCGGCACGTGGGCCGAGCGTGGTTCGGTGGACGCGAACCATCGGGCAACGGATGTTTGGAAAGGCATTCTAAACGACTTCCAGGCGCCCGCTGTCGACAATGATCGGACAGGTGATTTACATGACTTCATTGCCCGTCGTACCGCCGAGGGCGGTGCCCCACCGGAGAGTTGAATGAGCCCGAAACCGATCCTTCATCGCGATGACCCCGAGGCCGAACCATTGATCGGCAACATCAAGGTCACGCGCGACGACTGGCTGAACGTGGCGATGGATGTGCTGATTTCGGACGGCGTGGACCAGATCAAGGTCCTGAACCTGGCCGAACGGATGGCAGTATCGCGGTCGTCGTTCTATTGGTACTTCAAATCCCGGCAAGAGTTGCTGGATGCGTTGCTGGCGCGCTGGCAGGCCACCAACACCGCCGCCTTGGTCGCGCAGGCCGAAGCACCGGCCGAGACGATAACGGCGGCCGTCTGCAACGTTCATCGGTGCGTGGTGAACACCGATCTGTTCGATACTGCGCTGGATTTTGCCGTACGTGACTGGGCGCGAAAATCGGGCAAGGTGCGGCGTATGCTGGATCAGTCGGACGCCCGCAGGCTGAAAGCGCTGCACGCCATGTTCGCCCGCTACGGCTATTCCGAGATCGAAGCCGAAACCCGGGCGCGCGTGCTGTATTACATGCAGATCGGTTATGATCTGGCGCAATTGAACGAACCTATCGAGATGCGGCTGTCGATGGTGCCGCATTACCTTTACGCCTTCACAGGTGTCGAGCCGAAACCCGAGGAAGTTGAAGAATTCAGCGCGTATTCCCTGCGCTTTTGGAAAGGAAACCAGACATGAGCCAACCAGACGCAATCATCATCGGAACCGGCGTGATCGGCGCGGCCATTGCGTTCGAGATGTCCAAGGCGGGACGGAAAACCCTGTCGTTGGACCGGAATTCTCAGGTCGGGCACGGTTCTACCGCGGGGTCCTGCGCGATTATCCGGATGCATTATTCCACATTCGATGGAACCGCGCTTGCCTGGGAAGGCTACCACTACTGGCGCGACTGGGCCGAGTACCTTGGCTTGCCGAAAGACGCCAACCTTGCGCAGTTCCGCGAAACCGGCTGTCTGGTCATGAAAACCGAGGCGAACGGGATGCTGGAAAAACACATGCGCAATTCGTCCGAGCTGAATTGCCCGTTCGAAGAATGGTCAGATGAAAAAGTGCTGGAACGCTTGCCGGTCTATTCGCTGGACAGCTTTGCCCCCGCGCGCCGTATGGACGATCCTGAATTCGGCCAACCCAACGGGCGTAAAATGACGGGCGGGGTGTACTGGCCTCAGGCGGGTTATGTCACCGACCCGGCCCTGTCGGCTCAGAACCTGATGGATGCCGCGAAACAGCATGGGGCCGAGCTGCGCACCGGCGCTGAAGTCACGGAAATCCTGACCGAGGGCGGGCGCGTTTCCGGCGTCAAGCTGGCCTCGGGCGAGGAAATCCACGCCAAGGTTGTGGTCAATGTGGCAGGACCTGGTTCGTCCATCATCAACAAGATGGCCGGCGTTCTGGACGATATGACCATCAAAACCCGACCCTTGCGGCAAGAGGTCGTGCACGTTCCAGCCCCTGAAGGGTTCGATTTTGAACACGACGGAACCATCGTTTCGGACAGTGACATTGCCTGCTATTGCCGCCCGGAACACGGCAATCACATCCTTGTCGGATCTGAGGATCCGGAATGTGATCCGCATCAGTGGTGCGAGGACGATGTGAACTACAATCGTGAATTCACCGATCAATGGACCACGCAGGCCATGCGGTATGCGCAGCGTGTGCCCAGCCTTGGTATTCCATCGAAAACGCGGGGCGTGGTTGACCTTTATGATGCGTCTACCGACTGGATTCCGATCTATGACAAATCCAGCCTGCCGGGATTCTACATGGCCTGTGGTTCAAGCGGAAACCAATACAAGAATGCGCCCATTGCGGGCAAGATGATGGCGGCACTGATCGATTACTGTGAAGGTGGCGCCGATCACGACGCGAAACCGTTGCAGTTCGAATTGCCATACATCAAGCGGACAATCGACGTGGGCTTCTACTCGCGCAAACGACCGATCAATGAGGAAAGCAGTTTCTCGGTTCTGGGCTAGTCGCGTTTCGCAAACGGTCTATGTCGTGTGTGGCTGTCAACAAGCCCGGCCCTGACATGACCGACCGAAAGACAACCGTATTGATCCTTGGCAGCGCCCCATCGGCGCTGGAGGCGCGGGCATGGTCGCGCGCGCCTTTCACGCATATCGTCGCCATCAACAACGCATGGCGCATCCGAGAAGACTGGGATTACCTGATCCATCCCGAAGACTTCCCGGCAGAGCGCCGCCCTGAAAAAGTTCTTGGCACTCAACACATAGTCACTGCCGACGAATACGTCCCAAGACAGAATGACTATGGCGGGTTCGTTTATGCCGGCGGAACGATGGCTTTCACGGCAGGCTATTGGGCCTTGTCAGTCTTGAAGCCGGATGTTCTGGCTTTTTCCGGTTGCGACATGATGTATTCAGGATCGGGGCGAACACATTTTTACGGAAATGGCACGGCGGACCCTTTGCGAAAGGACGTGACACTGCGTTCGCTTGAAGCGAAGGCCGCCCGACTGGGGCTTTATGCAGCCGCTCAGGGGTGCAGAACCGTACGGTTATCCGGTGCCCCAAGCCGGCTGGTATTTCCATCCGTCAACCTATCTGACCTGGCAGCCGCACCGCTTCCCGATATTGCAGCCATGCACAGTGTGCAGCGAATCGAAGATGATCTTGGCTATTATGTAGCCTCGGGTCGGTATTGGGAAGTTGAGCACCGGTTCGACCCTGCTGCGATTGACGCATTGGATCGGATGTGGCTTAGGGCCTATCGGCTTGCCGTGTCGGAGAACGCGGCCTGACACCGTCAGGCGGCGGCGAAGGTAACCCAGGCCCAAACCATCGCAACATAAGTCAGGTTGTGCATCAACTGATCCAAACCTGCGGCGCGCCAAAAAGCGGGTTGCGTTGGCTCAAGTCGCTTTTTGTCTGAATAGCTGGCCTTGATGAAATCGATATTGAAATGGATGAACCATTCCAGCGCCCCGACAATCAGAATAAAAACCAGCGGCGCGCCGAACACCAAAAAAACGACGATAGAACCCACAACATGCACAGCGGCATGTTGCGCGCGTCCCAAGTGAAAATACTCACCCCGACCGGAAAGCATCTTCGGTGTCTGGAGGTAGTAGTCAGCGAACATATGCTTGATCAGCAAAAGACAAAGCATAAGAAACACCGCGCCAATACTGGCAGTCAAAAGAACCCTCCCGATATCGTTCTGACGCCAACATTAGGCAATAAAACGGGCACGCGTAAATGAACTAGTTCACATTCGGTCAAGAAATTTTCCAAAAGGGAAAAATTTGCTTATCCTGTCTGGATGATATTTGATTCATGCTGTTGAAATTGCATGCATTGCGTTTAATCCACGTCGAAGGTCAGCAGCAGGGGCAGGTTCCATAGAACGCACAATTTTCCGCTTTATCTGGAAATACTCCAAGCGCGAACAGCTGGTCCTGCTGGCCGTGACGGCGACGCTGTTTCCTTTGCTGTATCTCACACTTGAGTTGCCAAAACGAATAATCAATGACGCGATCGGGTCGTCCACCTCTGAGGTGACGATCTGGGGCTATTCCATGTCGCAGACCAATTTTCTGGTTGCTCTGTGCTTTGCCTTTCTGGCGGCCGTGCTGTGCCATGGCCTGATGAAAATGCGCATCAACACCATGAAGGGCGTGCTGAGTGAACGGATGCTGCGGCGCTTTCGCTATCAGTTGATCAGCCGGGCGCTGCGCTTTCCTCAACCCTATTTCGAGCGTGTCAGCCAGGGTGAAATGGTGTCAATGATCACCGCCGAAAGCGAGCCGATGGGCGGCCTGATGGGCGACGCGATCAGCCAGCCGGTTCTTCAGGCTGGCCAAATGATCACCATACTTTCCTTCCTGTTCCTACAAAGCGTCTGGTTCGGGCTGGCCGCCGTGGCGCTGATACCCTTGCAGGCCTGGTTGATCCCCAAGCTGCAACGCCAGATCAACCTGCTGAACAAGAAACGCATTCAGGAGGTTCGAGTTCTGGCGGCGCAGATTGGCGAGAACGCGGCGGGCGCGTCCACCCTGCGGACCAATGGCGGCTGGCGTTTTCGCCGGTCGATGATCTCAGAGCAATTGGGACGCCTGTTCGGCATCCGTTTCGAGATCTATCAAAAGAAGTTCTTCATGAAATTCCTGAACAACTTCATCTCGCAGCTTACACCGTTCATGTTCTATCTGGTTGGTGGTCTGTTGGTGCTTCAGGGCTCGGTTTCGCTGGGGGCGCTGGTTGCCGCATTGGCTGCGTACAAGGATCTCAGCTCACCTTGGAAGGAACTGCTGACCTATTACAACCAGACCCAGGACATGTCGCTGCGCTGGGATGTGGTCGTTGACCGTTTTGCCCCGGCCGGAATGCATGATGAAACCTTGTTCGAAAGTGAACCCTCCGAGTGGCCACACCTGAACGGCGACATCGTGCTGGACCACGTTTCGGTGCGTGACATGGATGGCAATCAGGTGCTTGATGATCTGGACCTCAGTTTTCCTGCCGGAAAGACAATTGGGATCGCCGCCCCCAGCGAGGAAGATCGACGCGCCATCGGCGAATTGCTGACACGGGAAATACGTCCCAGTGCTGGCCAGGTTCGGATCGGAGATCTGAAACTGGCCGAGTTGCATCAGGTGGTTGTCGCCGCGCGTATCGGGTATGTCACATCACGCCCTGTCATGTTCCAGGGTACGCTGGGCGACAACGTGATGATGCCGATGCGGTTCAAACCGCTGACTGACCCGCCGGACGACCCGGATTTTCTCGAAACCTTGAGGGCAGGCAACAGTGCCGATCCGTTTGGGGCGGAATGGCTGGACCCAACTCTGGCCGGCTTTCAGGACGCCGCAGAACTGCGTGCCTGGTGGTTGCAGTTGATTGATGGAATGGGGTTTGGCGCAGCGCTGTTCCAACGGGGCGCCGAACAAAGCTTCGATGCGGCCGAGCATTGTGAACTGGCAAAGAAACTGATCGAGCTGCGCCCGGTCGTGCAGCAGGCGGTTCGGGATGCCGGGCTGGAACAACAGGCGCTTGTCTTTGACCGGAACACCTATAATGCGGCCCTGCCTGTGGCTGAAAATCTGCTTTTCGCAACGCCACGTGTTCCTGTGACACAGGCTTTGCTTGCGCAGCAAAAGGTCTTTCTCGGACAGTTGCGTGAACTGGGGCTGGACGAGACATTGATCGCGTTGACCCGCGACGTGATCGACATGCTGCGCCAGATCTTCGGGATGGATGGAACCGACCACCCGTTGTTCCAAAAGCTTGGTCTTGATGCAAAAACCTATGAAATTGCGGTGGATCTGGTGGACCAGACCCGCAAAGAAGGTTCGGACGGGCTGGATGACGAACAGCTTGCCAACATGTTGGCGGTGCCATTTGTGATCTCTGCCGAACAGATCGGACCTGCGTTCACGGATGAACTGAAGGATCGCATCCTCGAACTCCGGCACAGCCATTCCGAGAAACTGATGGAGCGTTTGCAAGACGTCTTCGTTCCATTGGATCCGAACGTCTTTGCGCCCGGATTGACGGTCATGGAAAATGCGCTGTTCGGAAAAGTCAGCCAGATTGGCGGTTCCCGTTCGGACGAAGCCCGCAAGGTGATAGTGGATGTGTTGGCTGAAAACGGCGCGCGCCCATTGGTCACAGAGCTGATCTATGATGTCCAGGTTGCTCTCGGCGGTCAGAATCTTCCGGCGGTGTTTGCCGAACCCTTGGCCTTTACCCGAGCGACGATCAAGAAACCTGACATCCTGATTCTGGAAAACGCGCTGGCCAGCTACGACATGAAAACGCAGGTGGCGGTCTATAAACGGCTCCGTGAACTGCTGCCGGACACCACCGTCGTCTATCTGAATGATCAGTTTGAAAACCCCGGTGCATTCGACATGTATGTTGAAATCCGGCAAGGTCGTGTGGTCTCGGACGGAGGGCCTGTGGCGGTGGAGGAAGACAGTGCAGCATCGGCGGATTTGACGCGGAAACTGCGCGCTCTGGAACAAACCCCCTTGTTTTCGGGTCTGGACCGGCGTCAGCTGCGCCTGCTGGCCTTTGGTGCGCGCTGGTTTGATGCCGCGCCGGGGCAGGTGGTGTTCTTGAAAGATGACCAACCCACCGACGGTGCCTATGTGGTGCTGGAGGGCGAAGCAGGTTTGTATCTGCCGCAAGAACAGGGGCCTGACCAATTGATCACCAAAGTCGGGCCTGGTGCTTTGGTCGGAGAGTTGGGCCTGATCAGAAAAGAACCACGTGCGCTGAGCATGGTGGCGGAAACCCAGCTTTCCTGCTTGCGGATCGGTGAAGAAGAATTCCTTGCCGTTGTGGAAAACGACGCGGCGACCGCATTCAAGCTGTTGCAGGTTATCGCCGGCTATGTGTCCAATTAGCGATCAAGAGTCCGTGTTGCAGAACAAATCATAAAGCAGGCGGATCACTTTTTCCGTGGCACCGTCGCGCAATGAATAATAGACCGTTTTGCCTTCCCGGCGCGTCGAGACCAACTCTTCCTCGCGCAGGCGTGCCAGCATCTGGCTGACGGCAGCCTGCCGTAGCTGAAGCAGCTCTTCAAGTTGGCCGACGGATTTTTCACCACCGCCAAGATGGCACAAGATCATCAGGCGCCCTTCATGTGCCAGTGTTTTAAGAAATGCAGCCGCGCGTGCAGCGTTGTCTTTCATGTCCGGCGGAGCGTCTGTTGGGTGTGCCTGAGGTTCGGTTTCGTTAAGTGCCACTTTCGGACCGTCATATCGCGTTTCGTGATGCCAATATGCATCAAGGCCATTTGTATTGTCACCCCTCGGTTGCCGGGGCGCCCCCTTGAAAAGCGTTGCCTTCAACGTAATCGCATGGGTCCTCCTGCATTTGCAGATGCAACCCGTCGCCGTCATATGGGTGCGCGCGGGCCAGGTCTTCATCGACATCGATCCCAAGGCCCGGAGTATCCGGGGCGGCGACAAAGCCATTCTCGACCCGGATCGAGCCCTTGATCAGTAGATCGTGGAACGGTGTTTCGATGGTTTCCAGAAGCAGCAGGTTGGGAATGGACGCCGCCAGATGAATATTGGCGGCCCATTCCACCGGACCCGCATAGAGGTGCGGTGCCATCTGCGCGTTGAAGACCTCGGCCATGGCGGCGACTTTCTTCATCTCCCATATTCCGCCTGCACGCCCCAGCGCCGGTTGCAGGATTTCGGCGGCTCCGGCGCGCAGGACGGCTCCGAATTCGGCCTTTGTGGTCATCCGTTCTCCGGTGGCAACCGGAATGCGTACATTGCGCGCGACGCGGGCCATGTCTTCGATATTGTCCGGCGGCGTAGGTTCCTCGAACCACAGGGGTTGGTATGGTTCCAACGCCTGCCCCAGCCGAATTGCACCGGCTGTGTTGAACTGGCCATGGGTGCCGAACAGCAGATCGGCCCTGTCCCCCACGGCCTCGCGGATCGCTTTGCAGAAGGCGACGGACATGGAAATGTCGCTCATCGCGGGCATGTGCCCGCCGCGGATGGTATAGGGGCCGGCCGGGTCGAATTTCACGGCGGTGTAGCCACGGTTCACCATTTCCGCCGCCGTTTCACCGGCCTGTTCGGCAGAGGTCCAGAAATCGTTCAGGTTGTGCTGGGGCAGGGGGTACAGGTAAGTATAGGCCCGGATCCGGTCATTCATCCTGCCGCCCAGCAGCGCATGCACCGGCCTGTCGCGATCTTTGCCCAGAATGTCCCAGCAGGCAATTTCCAACCCCGAGAATGCGCCCATCACCGTCAGGTCCGGCCGCTGCGTAAAGCCGCTGGAATAGGCGCGGCGGAACATGAGTTCAATGTTTTCGGGGTTTTCTCCCAACATATGCCGGTCGAACACGTCCTGAATGACATGACGCATCGCTACAGGGCCCACGGACGAGGCATAACACTCACCCCATCCCGTGATGCCGGTATCGGTCGTCACTTTGACAAGTATCCAGTATCGCCCTCCCCAGCCCGGGGCGGGCGGGGCGGTGACGATGACGTCGAGATCCTGAAGTTTCATCCCAAATCCTTTCGGTGGGTCAGGTCCTGTCGAACAGGATCACATTTCGCTTGGCCGATCCGGTTTTGGTGTCGGCGATGGCCTCGTTGATCTGATCCAGAGACCAGCGGCCCGAGATCAGCTCGTCCAGTTTCAGCCGTCCCTGCTTATACAGGTCCACCATCCAGGGTATGTCGCGCTGAATGACCACGTCGCCCATTTTCGACCCGACGACACCCTGGCCCAGGGCTGCCAATACAACGGGTTCATAGCTGGCCATGTCACCGGAATGTGGCATTCCGATCATGATCGCCTTGCCGCCGCGCCCAAGATAGCGCGGAGCCTGATCATAAGCGGGAATCGCGCCGACGGTGATCAGAACGGCATCGGCACCGCGCCCCCCCAGCGCCCTGTATGCGGCTTTCCAAGGTTGATCCAAGCTGGCCAAAACGCCATGGGTTGCGCCGAACTCTTTGGCGATCTCAAGCTTTTCTTCGGTCATGTCCACGGCCACGATCCGCCGCGCGCCTGCAATCCGCGCGCCTTGAATTGCGTTCAGGCCGACCCCGCCCGCCCCAATGACCACCACGTCCTGACCAGGGCGCACGCCTGCCGCATTAACCGCAGCGCCGACCCCGGTGATCACGCCGCAGGACAGCAGGCTGGCCAGTTCCTTAGGCAGGTCATCCGGGATTTTGACAATCTGGCGGTGGCTTACCATGACCTTTTCGGCAAAGGCCCCGCATGCCATCGCCTGTTCGAGCGCGCCGCCATCGCCTGTTTTCAATGGACCTTTGACAGTGTCGTAGGGTGTTTCGCAAATTGTCGGTTGCCCGCCTGCACAGGCAGGGCAAGACCCGCAGGCGCGGATCAGGGTCACCACCACAGGGTCGCCGACCTTGAAATCCCCGGCCGCGTCTCCGACTGCGGTGATCACGCCTGCGGCTTCGTGCCCGTAAACCGCTGGCAGGAACCCTCCCCATGCGCCTTCGGCATAGGAAATGTCCGAATGGCAGATGGCCACGGCATCCAGTGTCACCTGGACCTCGCCCGTGCCGGGGGGGGCCAGATAAACGTCTTCGATCACCAGTGGCTCGCCAAATGCCCGGCAGACTGCGGCTTTGATTTTTTGCATGTTGTCCCTCACTCCCGTTGGGTTCACGGTGGCGCGGGAAAAGGCGGCTCGCAAGGCAGAAACCGCCATTTGCGTGTCGTTGTTACGCCACGACAGGCCGGGACCGTCTAAACAGTAGGTACCCTGCCAGCATCAACAAGAGTGCCAGCAGAAACGGGGCGCCAGGCAGGTAGAGCGGGGTGTCAGGTCGAATGAACTGCGCGAATACGCTGGTCATCACCAACGGTGAGATCACCATCGAAAGCGCATGCAACGCAGTCAGGACACCCTGCAATTCACCTTGCTGAGAATCTGGTGTGGCCCGTGACATCATCGCCTGAAGGGCGGGCGTGATGACCGCCCCAATGGCGGTAATCGGAATGAGAAGCAGTGCTATCAGGCCGTTGGTCAGAAAGGCCAGAATGGCGAAGCTTATGATTTCAAAGATCATGCCATAGATGATTGTTGCCCGCTCGCCCAAAAGCCGGATGGCCGGGCGGATCAGACCGCCTTGCACGACGGCCATGCCGATACCATAGATTCCAAGCGACAGGCCGATCATCTGCGCGGACCAACCGAAGCGCTCGGTCGTGAAATAGGACCAGATGGCCGGATAGACGTAGATTGAAACCGAATACAGGAAATAGACCCACAGCATAGGCCGGATGCCGGGCAATAATGCTATGGCGCGAAGCGAGTTCACCGGGTTCGCGCGCCGCAGGTTGAAGGCACGCCTGTTTTCATCGGTCACCGTTTCGGGCATCACGAAATATCCGATGCAGAAGGTCAGCGCCGCCAAACCCGCAGCAGCCCAGAATGGTGCGCGGGTTCCAAATTCGCTTAGCAATCCGCCGATCACCGGACCCAGAACGAACCCCACGCCAAATGCCGCGCCCAGAAGGCCGAAATTTGCGGCCTTGTCTTTTGGGTCGGACACATCGGCCATGAAAGCCGCCGCCGTCGAATGGGTGGCCGCCGTTATGCCGCCGACGATACGTCCGACCAGCAAAAGCCAGATGCTGCCCGCCAAGGCCATGACGACGTAGTCCAGCGCCATGACGAACAAGGACACCAGCAATACCGTTCTGCGCCCGTAAGCATCGGAAAGGTTTCCTAGAATGGGGCCGAAGATGAATTGCATCGCGGCAAAGGCTGTGCTCAGCACACCGCCCCAGATCGCGGCATTGGCCAGGGTGCCGCCCTGAACCTCGACGATCAGTTGCGGCATGATCGGCATCACAAGACCAATGCCCATAGCATCGATCATGACGATGTAGAGGATAAAGAAAAACGGCAGACGCATGGGACCTGAACACATGAGTTGTGAGCGGCACCCTAGTCATGCCCGACGAATGAGGGAAGAGACAGTTCCGCGGGACACCCCATGTCGTTGCGGCAGGTTGTTAGAGTTTGCCCGCCAGTTCGGACAGAAGCTCAGCCAATTCCTGCGGATGTGAAAAAAACGGCGAATGCGAGCTGTCGATTGTACGTCGAAGGTTTTCGGGGACGCAGGCGCTCATGTCTGCCTGGTACTCGGTCGGTATCGTGTGGTCGTCGGTTGTTCGGATATAGGCCTTGGGGACCTTGGAAAAGCGAGGGCCGACAGGCAGCGGTGTTTCTTGTGGCAGGATGGCTTGCGGACACAGGCGCGCGTATGCGTATGGCAGGACGTCGTCCGGGCAATCGTGATAAAACAGCTGTGGGATCGCATCCACTGACACGGTATAGGAAAGCCCGTCCGCAGATTTTTCCACTGCGTGCGCAATGGTTTGCCGTGGCCCGCGCCTGCGCATTTCCGCCATCGAAAGACCATCCCGAGGGACATAGGCACACAGGTAAATCAAGGCGCGCATCGCATCCGGGCGGGCCTCGGCCGCTGCGCTGATCGGAAAGCCGGCCCAGGAATGGCCGACGACGATCGTATCGGGTGTACAGGCGTTCAAAATGGCATCGCGGCAACCGTCCAGCGTGACGTCGGCCACCGGCGTGGGGTCTGCACCATGGCTGGGCATGTCGATGGCGCGGGCGGTATGGCCCAGGGCTTCCAAAGCGGGGATCAGGTCGCGCCAGCACCAGGCGCCGTGACACGAGCCATGGACCAACAGGAAGGACGCCATTGTCATTCTCCTTCAGACATGTCCGATCTCGGTCAGAAATCCGGTCAGGATTTCTGCGTATTCCGCGGGATTCTCAACGCAAGGCAAATGTCCAACGCGGCGGATCAGCCGAAATCGGGATCCGGGCACAAGATCAATCGTTTCCCGCACCAGATCGGGTGGGGTCGATCCGTCTTCGCTGCCCGCAATTCCAAGCGTAGGCAGGCGCAGGCCGCTTGTGGGGGTATAAAAGTCGGTACCGGCAATGGCGGCACAGCAGCCCAGATACCCTTCGACTGGTTGGCTGACCATCATATCGCGCCAGGGCAGGTAATTTTGGGCGTGGCGGAATTCGCGCGAGAACCAACGCTCCATCGTGGCATTGGCCAAAGCCTCGATCCCGCCCTTTCGCACCGCCTGAATGCGCTCTTGCCAGATCGAAGGCGTGGCGATCTTGGCAGCGGTGTTCGATAGCACCAGCGCTCGAATCTGGTCCATGCGTTTGATCGCCAGCCCCTGCGCGATCATCCCGCCAATCGAGAGGCCGACAAAGACGCAATCGCGAACCTGAAGGTGATCCAGCAGCGCCTCGGCATCCCGCACCAAAGCGCCCATCGAATAGGGTGCAGGGGGCACCGAGGATTGCCCGTGCCCACGTTTGTCATACCGGATGATGCGCAGCCCGTCGGGCATGTATGGCAGCACCGCGTCCCAAAGATGCAGGTCGGTTCCCAGGGAATTGGCAAACACAATGGGCGCACCGTCCGTGGGGCCGTCGATGCGATAGTTCAGTTTCACGTCGCCCAGATCAGCGATCATCATGACAAAGGTCCTTGTCGTCATGCCGTCCTGATGCAATTTGCACAGCTTTCGCACCCATGTCAGGTCAGGAATTCCAACGCCTTAGCAAATATTCCCGGATCGACATTCCCGCCCGATGTGACGACGATCACGTCGTCGCCTTCGATCTCGTCGCCCCGGAAAAGGGCCGCGGCCAGTGCTACGGCGCCGCCGGGTTCCAATACGATTTTAAGGCGCAGAAAGGCATATGCCATGGCCTGCAATGCCTCGTCTTCGGTGACAGAGAGTCCGGGGCCGCAAAGACGGTGAAGGATCGGAAAGGTGATGTCGCCGGGCTGCGGTGTCAGGATCGCATCGCATATGTTACCCGACGCCGCATTGTTGTTTTGAATGCGACCTGACGCCAAGGATCGTTTGACGTCGTCGAACCCTTCCGGCTCACAGGGGCGCGCCCGCAAATTCGGCGCGTGTTTCTCCAGCGCCAGCGCAATGCCCGAGGTCAAACCTCCGCCGCCGCAACAGACCAGAACATCCGACTGCGAAACCCCAATTTCCGCGGCCTGCCTGGCGATTTCCAGCCCGGTTGTGCCTTGTCCCGCGATGACCTGCGGTTCGTCATAGGGGCGGATCAGGGTCAGACCACGTTCAGCAGCGATGGCTTCGCCTATTTCCTCCCGTTTTTCATTCGCGCGATCGTACAAAACGACTTCGCCGCCCAGCGCCCGGGTGTTGTCGATCTTGAGCTGCGGCGCGTCCGATGGCATGACAATGACCGAGGCAATCCCATGTTTCGAAGCGGCCATCGCAACGCCTTGCGCATGGTTGCCCGATGAATATGCGATCACACCACGCTGGCGTATGCCTTCATCCAGCGCCGAAATGGCCGACCACGCGCCGCGAAACTTGAAACTGCCGGTATGTTGCAGGCATTCCGGTTTGACCCAAATGCGGCGGCCCGCAAGCGTGTCGAGAAAGGGCGACGACAGGATCGGCGTTTCGCGAACGTGTCCTTTCAGCCGTTCTGCGGCGGCTTCGATCATCTCAAATGTGCTCATGCGGCGTTCTTCAATACCTTCTGTATCAGGTCCAGTGATTGGACTTCGTTCAGGAACGGAACATGCCCGCGATCCGGTACCTCGACCGAGATCAGCTCCGGGTGTCGATGCCGCATCTCGGCCAGAGTGTCCGCGCCCAGAACATCGGAATTCGCGCCCCGGATCACACCGGTGGGAATGCCACGCAAGGCTTCGAAGAACACCCAAAGATCAGGGGCTGCCGCGCTTGCAGCTTGTTCAAGAAGCCCCTTGCGCAGGGCTGGATCATATCGCAGCTTCAGCCCGTCTTTGCGCATTTCATACTGAAATTCTGCCTGCTTGCGCCAGGTCTCCAGTGGAACACCGGGAAATTGTGGCTCCATTACGTGTTTCAATGCGGCGGCGGCTTCATCATAGGTTTTGGCGGTGGGCTGCGCCCCCACGTAGGCCATGATCTTGGCGATGCCCGACGGCTCGATAACCGGACCCACGTCATTCAGAATTACGGCGGCCAGACGTTCGGGGTGGCTTGCGGCCAGCGCCATGGCGATCAGCCCGCCGCGCGATGTTCCCAGAATGACTGCTTTCTCGATCCCCAGATGATCGAGCAGCTCAATCGCGTCATGGGATTCGCGGAAGATATTGTAATTCATAAAGTCGGGGTCGTATTCCGAACGCCCGCGCCCCCTGTAATCCATGGCGATCATGCGCAGGCCCGAGGCATGTGGCGCAAAAAACGAAAAGTCGCGGCTGTTTCGGGTCAGACCGGCCAGGCACAAAAGCGGCGTGCCGGTGCCGGACTCTTTGAAATAGATGCGCCTGCCGTCCGTTGTCATGAATTCTGACATCAGAGACCGGCCAGCTTGGGAATCGAGGCCAGATCGGACAGCACATGCGCAGGTGTCCAGGGAAGGCGATCCATGGGTTCACCAATCCGATTGACCCATGCGGTCACAAAACCGTACCCGCTGGCCCCGGCAGCGTCCCAGCCGTTCGAACTGACGAACAAAACGTCATCGCGTGCGCAGCCAAACCTGTCTTGCACCAGATCATAGACACGGGCGTGGGGTTTGAAGACGCCGACGCTTTCGACCGACAGCACATCATCCAATACATCGCCGATTCCGGCGGACTTCACGGCTCCGTCCAGCATCGGGGGCGACCCGTTGGACAGGATCGCCGTTTGCAGCCCACCATCCTTGAGGGCTTTCAGCATGGCCGGAACTTCGGGATAGGCCTGCAATTCCCAATAGAGATCAAGCAGACGTTGGCGCAGCCCCGGGTTGCCTTGCAGGCCTGCGGCCTCCAGAGCCCAATCCAGCCCGTCCTGGGTAATGTCCCAGAAATCCGCATGCGCATCCGCCACGGCGCGCAGCCATGTGTATTGCAGTTGTTTCAGACGCCAATGCCCCGCAACGGTGGTCCATTTGTCTTTCAGGGCTTCGAAACCCGGCTCGTCTGCCGCCTGTCGGGCAGCCGCGGCAACATCGAACAATGTTCCGTAGGCATCGAACACACAGGTCGTGATCGGCATATAGTCCTCCTTAGATTGCGCGCAGGTTGGCACATCGGCGCAGGGGGTGAAAGAGCCGAGGGTTTACAACATTGTGTCAACCTATAGGGTTGGCCGCTTAACCCCTTGGAACGGCCGGAGGCCACGATGACCGAAATCAAACAAGGCGACACGGTTCGCATCCACTACACCGGGACATTGCTGGACGGCAAAGTCTTTGACAGCTCGGACGGGCGTGATCCGTTGGAATTCGTGGTCGGGTCGGGCCAGATCATCCCGGGGCTGGACCGTGCCATGCCGGGCCTGTCCACCGGGGACAAGACGCGGGTGGAAATTGCCTGTACAGACGCCTACGGCCCGATCAACCCTGCGATGCGTCAGGAAATTCCCCGTGAAGGCATTCCAGACGACATCCCCCTGGATCCCGGGACACAGTTGCAGATGCAAACGCCAGAAGGTCAGGCCGTGCCTGTAACGGTTGTGGATTCAAACGAAGCCACCGTTACTCTGGATGCAAATCACCCGCTGGCAGGGCAGGATCTGGTTTTCGAGATCGAAGTCGTTTCAGTCAACTGAGACATGGTTCGGGCCGGATGTCCGGCCCGGATCTCACCCTATCAGAGCGTGAATCGCGGCCCTTACCTGTGGCTGCGTAAAGAAGACGAACACCAGCAACAGTGAAGTCAACGTAAGCAATAGCACCCTGGCCCGTTGGCTGAGAAAGCCGGGCTTTCGCCGGCTTTGCGTCGCGCGTGCATTGTTTGCAATGATTTGGTCAAGTTTGCTCATATCGATTACCTGCCGCCTAATGATGGTGAAATCTGGGCAGCGGCAGGGAAAGATATGGTCACATGGATTCGGGCTGAGGCATGCCCAGAACGTGGAAGCCACCGTCAACGCGGATGATCTCACCCGACGTGCAGGCACCTGCATCTGACGTCAGGTACACAGCCGTTCCGCCGACAGCTTCAAGTGTGGCGTTAGAGCGCATCGGTGCATTCTGATCGCAGAATTTGTAGGTCTTGCGGGCACCGCCGATCGCTGCACCGGCGAGGGTTCTCATCGGCCCTGGGGAAATCGCGTTCACGCGGATGCCATCGGGGCCAAGATCGTTGGCCAAATAGCGCGTTGCCGATTCCAGCGCAGCCTTTGCGACACCCATCACGTTGTAGTTGGGCACAACCCGGTTGGAGCCCTGATACGTCAGGGTCAGCAGGGAACCGCCATTGTCTTTCATCAACGGATAGGCGCGACGCGCGACCTCGATGAAGGAATAGGCCGAGACATCCATCGAATGCTTGAAATTCGCACGTGTGGTATTCAGGAACCGACCTGTCAGCTCGGACTTGTCCGAATAGGCGATAGCATGCACCAGGAAATCTATGGTGGGCCAACGTTCGGCCAGCTCGCCAAATGCGCGATCCAGCGACTCGTCGTCGGTGACATCCGCATCGACCATGAAATCGCTGCCCAAGCTCTGAGCCAGCGGCTCCAGCCGCTTTCCGAATGCCTCGCCCTGATAGGTGAATGCCAGTTCGGCGCCAGCCTCGTGCATGGCCTTGGCAATGCCCCACGCAATCGAGCGGTCATTGGCCACGCCCATGATCAGGCCGCGTTTACCTTTGAGAAGATCCGACATTACTTTCACCCGTTATACTTTGAAAGAACCATGGACCCGTTCGTGCCGCCAAAGCCGAAGCTGTTGGTCATGACACTGTCCAGTCCTGCGTTTTCAACCACTTGAGTTGCAATTTCACCGGGCTGAATGCCTTCGGCAAGCGTGTCGACATTGATCGATGGAGTAATGAAATCATTTTCCAGCATCAGCAGGCAGAAAATCGTCTCAAGCGCGCCCGCCGCGCCCTGAGCGTGGCCTGTCATCGACTTCGTCGAGGAGATGGGGGGTACATTGCCTTCGCCAAAGATGCGGCGCACCGCCTCTACCTCACCCACGTCGCCGACGGGGGTCGAGGTGCCGTGAGCATTGATATAGCCGACCTTGCGCCCCTCGGGCAGGGTACTCAGAGCTAGTCGCATCGCGCGCTCGCCGCCCTCACCTGAAGGAGCAACCATGTCGTGACCATCTGAAGTTGCGGCATAACCTGTAACTTCAGCATAAATTTTGGCGCCGCGGGCCAGAGCGTGGTCCAGCTCTTCCAGAACAACGATTCCACCGCCGCCCGAAATCACGAAACCATCACGGTTTTCGTCGAACGCGCGCGAGGCTCTATCGGGTGTGTCATTATATTTCGACGACATCGCGCCCATTGCGTCGAACAGGCAGGAAAGCGTCCAGTCCAGTTCTTCACCGCCGCCGGCGAACATCACGTCCTGCTTGCCCAGCATGATCTGTTCGGCCGCGTTGCCGATGCAATGCAGCGAGGTTGAGCAGGCCGAGGTGATCGAATAGTTGATGCCCTTGATCTTGAACGCGGTCGCCAGATTGGCCGAGATCGTCGAGCACATGCATTTTGGCACGGCAAACGGCCCGATGCGCTTGGTCGCGCCCGTCTTCAGAACGGTTTGATGCGCCGTCAGCATCGCGCTGGTCGAAGGTCCGCCAGAGCCCGCAACCAGCCCGGTGCGTGGATTGACGATCTGGTCTTCGGTCAGCCCGGAATCGGCAATCGCCTGGCTCATGGCGATATGTGCATAGGCGGCCCCTGGACCCATAAAGCGCAATGTGCGCTTGTCCACATGCTGGGCCACGTCGATCTTGAGCGTACCCGCGATCTGGCTGCGAAAACCATGTTCTGCCATCTGCTCGCTGGCCACGATCCCGGATTTACCTGCTTTGAGCGAGGTCAGAACCTCTTCGGCATTGTTCCCGATCGAGGACACAACCCCCAGACCGGTGACGACTACTCGACGCATGTGCGCACTCCTTGTTTCAGACCGTTCAGGCTCAGGCCTCGGATAGAACGACCTTCATGTCCTTGACATCATAAATCATCTCGCCATCGGCTTCGACAATGCCATCCGCCACACCCATTGTCAGGCGGCGCGTTTGAATCGCTTTTTTGAAATCGATTTTATACGTCAGCATCTTGCGGTCCGGGCGAACCATGCCGGTCAGCTTTACTTCGCCGACGCCGACGGCCATGCCGCGCCCCTGCCATCCACGCCAGCCAAGGTTGAAACCGGTCAGTTGCCAAAGCCCGTCCAGCCCCAGACAGCCCGGCATGATCGGGTTGCCCGGAAAGTGGCACTCAAAGAACCAAAGGTCGGGTGTGATGTCGAATTCGGCCAGCACATGGCCCTTGCCGTGCAGACCACCATCGGCAGAGATGTCGGTGATCCGGTCCATCATCAGCATCGGTGGGGCGGGCAATTGTGCGTTGCCGGGGCCAAATAACTCACCACGAGCGCATTTCAGCAGATCATCTTTGTCAAAACTGCTAGGGAACTGGGCCATTCTGCCACCTTTCCTGCCGGGGGTCTGTCTTTACATCTGGCTTCGTCTAACACCCGTTTGCAAGGTCCTGCAAGAGCGGCGCGCCACATCATGTTGTGTTGGTTCTTATCTTGCGAATGAATTTCATTTGTAATTGCCGGTGATGCGCCCCTATATATAAAGGCAGGAATAATGGGTATCGGATCGATGACACCTCAGAGCCGCGAAATCGCAACAGGTTGGCTGGTGAATGCCGGCTTGCGACCGACGCGTCAGCGCGTGGCGCTGGCCGAGCTTTTGGTGGGCGACGGCCGCCATCGCCACGTCACCGCAGAAAGCCTATTTGAATCGGCAAAGGCGAATGGCGATGCGGTGTCTCTGGCAACGGTCTACAACACTTTGCGTGCTTTTTGCGATGCGGGTGTGCTGCAAGAAATCACAGTGGACGGATCGAAAAGCTACTTCGACACGAACACGCATGATCATCCCCACTTTTATTGGGAAGACGACGCAAGGCTAAGCGATGCGCCGTCGGATCAGCTGGTCATTCAGCGCCTTCCCGAGGCGCCGGAAGGTGTCGAAATCGCATCTGTCGATGTCGTCATTCGCTTGCGCAAAAAGTAAAAGACCTTAAACGCCTGTCAGCCCGGCCACCAAAACTCGCTCGGCCTTTTCGATGACCGTGTCAGAGGGTCCTGTGCCGTGCCGCGCCAGAACGACGGATTCTGCTGTGTCCGGATTGGCAATCGGTACGCTGACCAGATGCTTGTTGTCATAGCTGAAGCTGCTGGGTGGGCTGGCATAGCTGATCCCGATTCCCTCACCATGGGCGGCAAGGCTGCGTTGAATCTCAAGGGATGCCGCCCGGTGCGCGACGGTAGGGCGCAGCCCGTTTTGTCGGAACAGGCCGAGAATGTGTTGGGCGGATAATCCTTCCGAAGACAGAATCAACGGATGACCTTCCAGCGCTGCAAGGGTGACTTCTGTGGTTGTCGCCAATGGATGATCCGGGGACATCAAGGCCTTCGGTCTGCTGTCGAACAGTTTTGTACGGGCGAACCCCGCATCCATGGTCAGGTCGTATGTGATTGCGATGTCAATCTGGCCATCCATCAATCCATTCAGCAGCCCTTCGAAGGACCCGGCCACATAGGTAAGGTTGAGATCGGTGAACGTGTTGCGGAGAAGTTGCAGGGCCGGGGCCAAAAGGAAGGGGGCCAGGTCCGTAAAGCAGCCCAATCTCAGCCTGGAGGTGCCCGGCGCGGAGGTATCGGACGTTTCGATTCGCGCAGCATTTTCCAGCAAGACCTCGGCGTTCTCTATGAACGTACGTCCCTGAGGTGTCAGTGCCATGGCTGCACCCCGGCGGCGAACGAACAGCGGATACCCCAAATGGGCTTCAACACGCGTCAGCGCAGTGGACAAGGCCGGTTGCGAAACATTGAGATGCTGGGCTGCCGCCGACAAACTGCCGTGACGCCCGACTGCACAGACATATTCATATTGGCGCAGCGAAATATATAACATGAGATTAATAATAACTTCGAAAGATATGATTTGAACAGAATGCATTTTTTCGGTCAAAAGCAAAAAAACTTCAGGAGCTGCCGATGCCACACCGTCTTGTTACTCAGCAGATGATCGACACTTATCAGGCCGACGGCGTCGTACTGGTCAAAGGGCTGTTTGCGGATCACGTGGATCAACTGCGCGATGGTGTGGCCGCGAATATGGCCGATCCCGGTCCCTATGCCTCGGAAAACAAGAAGGCGGGTGAAACAGGTCGTTTCTTTGATGATTACTGCAATTGGACCCGGATTCCGCAGTTCCGCGACGTGATCGAGACGTCTCCCGCAGCTGAGGTTGCCGCGGATCTGATGCAATCGAGACGCGTTCAGATGTTTCACGATCACGTGCTGGTCAAGGAACCCGGTACGTCGATGGCGACACCGTGGCATCAGGACGGCCCATATTATTTCGTCGAGGGTCAGCAGACGATCAGCTTCTGGTCTCCGCTTGATCCGGTCAGACAGGCGACGCTGCGGTGTGTTGCCGGGTCGCACCGATGGGATAAAGAAGTTCTGCCGACCCGATGGGTTTCCGAGGACGGCTTTTTCCCGGATGAAGGTCAGTACATCCCCGTGCCGGATCCGGATGCCGAAGGTATGAAGGTCATCGAATTCGAGATGGAGCCCGGCGATGCCGTCGCTTTCAACTATCGCACGCTGCACGGTGCGCGCGGAAACCAGTCGGACAGCCGTCGCCGCGCCTTTTCACTGCGGCTGGTGGGCGACGATGCCCGGTATGTAGAGCGCCCCGGCCGAACCTCGCCCCCGTTTCCCGGTCATGACATGACGCCGGGACAGCGCCTGCGCGAGGATTGGTTTCCGATCTTGTTGCAGCGCCAGGCCGGCTCAGAACCACTGACCTGATTCGATCAGCCCGAGATCCAGCAGCTGGCGGGACTGCCATTCAAACGGCACCGAGTTGCGCCAGCGAAAGCTTCGGATGTCAAAGGTTGACCCTGCATTGGATTTCAGCGCCTTCGCGGCACGGAAAGAACAAATGGCGGCCGTCAGGTTGTGATGCCAGGGACAGGAATAGGTATTGTATTCCGGTTCGTTGAAAGTGTGATCGGGTCTCAGCACCAGGTTTTTTTGTGCTTTGAACAATGCGATGCGGTCGATCCTGCGACGTTCGTAGGGAATGTGGTCCTCGAACCGCCACCGCAACCCGCCCGAAAGATCCACCTGACGGTCCAGCGGTTGGCCGCTTGGGTCGTGGCGGGTATGGGCATAATAGCCAACACTGTCGAACATGGCCTGATCGGGGGCCACGCCATTGGGATGTGCGGTCAGATCCTCGGCGTACAGGTCAATGACATAGCTGAGCATCGCATTGCGACGCTCTTCACCATGAAAGACAAGCATCTCGCCCACGCTGCGCGTTTCGCAGTAGGGAAAGAACAGGTATTCGGCGTTGTAGCAATAATACATCCAGATGCCGGGTGCGGCCTGAATGATCCTGTTTATGGTTTCGAACACGACCAGCCGGGGAACACATTTCAAATTGACCCGATGCACCTTGGCGGACAGGTCCTCTGTCAGATGAAACTCGTCCGGTGCAAAGACGATGACGGATTTGAAACCCAGCCTCAGATGATGGTGCAGCGTGCTGGCCAACTCGACGTCGTCCTCGGCAAAAATCAATGCTACGGGGCCTTTGGCCAGTGCGGCCTGTCCCGATTTCAGGAAATGGTCGAGGGAATCGTACGTCATCGGGTGTTTTTTGGTCCGGCCTTGCTGGAAAGTCCTGCCAAATTCGGGTAATTGCGCCCGCATTGCAAGCGGCGTTCGAAGCGTATAGATGACGCCGATCCAGCGAATGCAAAGGCCCGTCCCATGTCTGAACCGAAGAAGCTGTTTATCAAGACTTATGGCTGTCAGATGAACGTCTATGACAGTGAACGCATGTCCGAGGCGCTGGGCGGGCAGGGCTATGTCGAAACCAAAACGCCTGACGATGCCGACATGATTCTGCTGAACACTTGTCACATCCGCGAAAAAGCGGCTGAGAAAGTGTATTCGGAACTCGGTCGCTTCAAGGGTCTGAAAGCCGAAAAGCCTGACCTGAAAATCGGTGTGGCAGGCTGTGTTGCGCAGGCCGAAGGTGAAGAAATCATGCGCCGCCAACCGCTGGTCGATCTGGTCGTCGGTCCGCAAAGCTATCACCGTCTGCCCGAGATGGAGGCCAAGACCCGTGCGGGCGAAAAGGCGCTGGACACCGATTTCCCCGAGGAAGACAAGTTTGAAAAACTGAAAAACCGTCCCAAGGCCAAACGCGGCCCGACGGCGTTTCTGACCGTTCAGGAAGGGTGCGACAAGTTCTGCGCCTTCTGCGTGGTGCCTTATACGCGTGGGGCCGAAGTCAGCCGCCCCGCTGATCGCATCATCCGCGAAGCCCATGATCTGGTTGAACGCGGCGTGCGCGAGATCACGCTGTTGGGTCAGAACGTGAACGCCTATCACGGGGCCGGCCCCGACGGAGACATGACCCTGGCCGGGCTGATCTGGGAACTGAACAAGGTTGACGGGCTGGAACGTATTCGTTTCACCACGTCGCACCCCAATGACATGGCCGACGACCTGATCGAGGCACATGGCAGCTGTGAGAAACTGATGCCGTATCTGCACCTGCCGGTTCAGTCGGGCTCGGACCGTATCCTCAAGCGAATGAATCGCAGCCACACGGCAGAAAGCTATCTGCGCCTGATCGAACGCATTCGTGCGGCGCGCCCGGATATTGTGATGTCGGGGGACTTCATCGTCGGCTTCCCAGAAGAAACCGAAGAGGATTTTCAGGCAACGATGGATTTGGTTGAAGAGGTCAAATACGGCTACGCCTATTCCTTCAAGTATTCCACACGCCCGGGAACACCAGCGGCCGAACGAGCTCAGGTTGATCCGGCTGCGGCGGATGATCGATTGCAGCGCCTTCAGGCCCTTATCACACGGCACCAAAGGGAAATTCAGGACGGTATGGTCGGTCGTACAGTCCGCGTTTTGTTTGAAAAACCGGGCCGCCTGCCGGGCCAGATGGTCGGAAAATCCGAGTATCTGCATTCGGTGCATGTGAAAGGGCCCGAGATTGCCGTTGGTGATCTGAAAGAGGTCCGGATCACCGACTCGGGCGCCAACTCTTTGGCGGGTGAGCTGCTCTGAGTCGGTAAGATTCCGCCGTTCAGACACCATAGTTGGTGTTTGTTTCCAAAATTTACCCTTGATTTATTGCTTGGAACTATGCTCCGAGAGGAGCCATGTTTTTCAGGCGCCGTTATTGCGTCAAAAAACGATTATACGCCGATCTTAAGATCGGAGTGATGGAGGTACGAGTGCCAATCTTGAACAGCTTCAGGACCCTGAGCCTAGTGAAAACCTTGCCTTTGGCCTCGGTTGTTACTTTTTTTGCCAGCGCGACGATTGCCGGAGACCTGAAGGGCACGACAACCGATCCTGTCGTTATCAGCCCCAAGAAGTTCAGCAGTGACGTCAGTGCATTTTACCTGGGGATTGCTGGAGGCTACGCCTCAGGCTGGGACGATCGATTTGGTCTGAGAACGCCCGCCGGGCTGTTTGATATTGGCGACCTGAACGTATCCGGCGCATACGGCGGCTTTCGTGGTGGTTGGCGTGGTGTTCTGCCTTCAAGGTGGGGGCGTGATTTCGTCTATGGTTTTGAAGTCAGTTATGATTTCGGATCCTTGGACGACAGTGTCAGGGCCCAGATCGGCGGTTCGAACGTTGAGGGTGGGGCAGAGATATCTGACGTTTTGTCCCTCAAATATCGAAGCGGCCTGACAAGCCGAAATGGTCGGGTTCTGTACTTTTTCAGCGTCGGTTACCTATGGGGCGATGTTGAAACAACCAACAACATCACATCCGGAGCTACAGTACAGAGCTTTTCGGCATCGGATCGGCGGGGCGGATATACCGCAAGCATCGGTGCCGAACACAAGCTGACCGACAATTGGTCGGTCACCGGCGAATACGAATACGTCCAGTTCAAATCCGAAGACGTTCAATTCGGTTCGGGCTTTTCCACGAAGTCCACACCGAAATACGGCGGCTTGAGATTCGGGCTGAACTATACGTTCTGATGCGCGTCTGACAGGCTTTTTTCTTTTGTATGATCGGCGCTTTTGTCATCCGCGGGCTTATTTTTGAAACTGTGGCTTGCGCCCACCGAGATTTGTTGTCTACGCTCGGGGTGAACCGCCAAGACAGGAGAACGGATTGGCCATCGGTGCCCTGACCCCACCGCAAGACGAAATGCCCCAACGCGAGGCGTTTTTAGAGTTTCCCGACAACCGATTGTTGATTGACCTGTGCGGCGAATACGACCGCAATCTGACCGACATCGAAAGCAAGCTTTCCGTCCAGATCGTACGCCGCGGCAACCAGCTTGTCGTGATGGGCGATGAAGACGCCCAGAAGCAGGCTATTGAGGTGCTGCAATCGCTTTACACGCGCTTGGAAGGCGGGCGCGAGGTCGAGGCCGCGGACGTGGACCGAGAACTGCGGATGGGTGGTTCGGAACAGGGGACCGGCAGCCGCGACGGCGATCAGTTGGAAATGTTCAAGGGCGGTTCAGTCGAGATCAAAACCCGCAAGAAACTGGTGGAACCGCGCACGGACGCCCAGAAAGCTTATGTGCAGTCACTGTTTCAAAATGAGCTTGCATTTGGCATTGGGCCTGCTGGCACGGGGAAAACCTATCTGGCTGTTGCCGTGGGCGTGTCGATGTTCATTGGCGGGCATGTGGATCGAATCATCCTCAGCCGCCCGGCGGTCGAAGCGGGTGAAAAATTGGGCTATCTGCCCGGTGACATGAAAGACAAGGTCGATCCCTACATGCAGCCGCTGTACGACGCGCTGAATGATTTTCTGCCCGGCAAGCAACTGGCCAAGTTGATTGAGGAAAAGCGAATCGAAATAGCGCCGCTGGCGTTCATGCGTGGACGCACGTTGGCCAATGCTTTTGTGGTGCTGGACGAAGCACAAAACGCTACGACCATGCAGATGAAGATGTTCCTGACTCGTCTGGGCGAAGGCAGCCGCATGGTAATCACCGGCGACAGGTCTCAGGTGGATTTGCCACGCGGCGTTCAGTCGGGTTTGCAGGATGCGGAAAGACTGTTGAAAACGATACCCAACATCAGTTTCAACTATTTCACGTCCAAGGACGTGGTTCGCCACCCGCTTGTGGCCGCGATCATCGAGGCGTATGAGGCGGATGCGGGCCGGGAATCCACTTGATTGCAAGGCTCATTCACAGGGCTTTTGTGCGATAAGATGAATCTGGAACTCACTGTCGAAGACGACCGGTGGCAAGGGCTTGAAGCTTTGTCGCGGCAAGCGATGTCCGCTGTCTTGTCCTATGCGGAACTGGACCCTGAACTTTGCGAGATCAGCGTTCTGGGATGCGATGACGCACGCATTTCGGAACTGAACGCCGAGTTTCGCGGCAAACCAGCCGCCACCAATGTTCTGAGCTGGCCGGCAGAAGATTTGGCCCCGGAGGAAGCCGGGCAAGCGCCCCATCCGCCAAAGCCGGATTTCACTGGTGAAATTCCTTTGGGCGATATTGCGATCTCCTTCGACACCTGCGCGCGTGAGGCGGATGAGGCAGGCAAGGACGTTGACGATCACGTCATCCATTTGCTTGTTCACGGAACGTTGCATTTGCTGGGATATGATCACATTCGTGACCCCGACGCCGCTTTGATGGAAGGGATTGAGGTCGAGATACTTGGCAAGTTGGGTATAGATGACCCATATAAGGTATAAGGTGGGTCATGTGACCCGATCAATTGGAACAAGGTAATGGGCGAAACAGACGGCAGTTCTAGGGCGGCGCAAAGCGCGCAACCTCAGGACAGCGGCAATGATACAGAAGAGAAAAGCGGGTTTATTTCCCGAATTTTCGATGCGTTTTCGAGTCAGGAGACTCAGCAAAACCCGGGGATGAACGGGCAGAGCGCAGCGGCAGCTCGGCCTCACGGGATGATGAACCTGCGCAGGATGCGCGTCGAAGACGTGGCCATTCCCACGGCCGAGATCATCGCGGTTCCTTCGACCATCACCAAGGATGAGCTGGCTGACGTGTTCCGGGACAGTGGGTTGTCCAGAATTCCGGTCTATGAAGGAACGCTGGATACGCCGTTGGGCTTCGTTCACCTCAAGGATTTAGCGCTGACCCATGGTTTCAATGGCGGTGCGGACAAGTTTGACCTGAAATCCATGTTGCGCACGCTTTTGTTCGTGCCGCCTTCAATGCCGATCGGTGTCCTGCTGACCAAGATGCAGACCGAACGTCGCCATATGGCGTTGGTGATTGATGAGTATGGCGGCGTCGACGGGCTGCTGACGATCGAAGACTTGATCGAGCAGGTCGTGGGTGAGATCGCGGACGAACACGATGCAGACGAAGATCAGCTTTGGGTGCAGGAAAAGCCGGGCTGTTACGTTGTGCAGGCACGTGTGCCGCTTGAGGACTTCGAGGCCGAGATCGGCAGATCCTTGACCAGCCACGAGGATGTGGATGAAGAAGACATCGACACGCTGGGGGGGCTAGTGTTCATGCTGTCCGGGCGTGTTCCGGCACGGGGTGAGGTCGTGATTCATCCGGAAGGGCCGGAATTCGAAGTGATCGAAGCCGACCCGCGACGCATCAAACGGTTGCGCGTCATGCTGCCGGACGTCGCTGCATGACGCCTGTCCGGGGCTGGCCGTTATCGTTGAGATTGTTTGCCGCCGCCGCACTGGGCGCCTTCGGCGCTTTTGGCCAGGCACCGCATGGGTATTGGGGCGCTACGGTTGTTGCACTGGTTTTGACCGTTCCGGTGTTCCTCGCCAGTGAAACCCGTGCTCGCGCGGGGTGGATCGGCTGGTTCTTCGCCACCGGCTATTTTGCCCATGCGCTCAGCTGGATCATCGAGCCCTTTCAGGTGGATGCAGAGCGTCACGCCTGGATGGCACCGTTTGCGCTGGTGTTAATGGCTGGCGGGCTCGCCCTGTTCTGGGCAATTGCGTTTCGACTTGCGCGGCATGTTGGCGCGACCGCCATGCAGCAAGGCGTTTTGCTGATCGCAACGCTGTCGCTGGCCGAACTGGCCCGGGGATACGTGCTGACCGGGTTCCCTTGGGGCGGAGTGGCGCAAATCTGGGTGAATACGCCCGTGGCGCAAGTGCTGTCTCTGGTGGGGCCGTATGGCTTGAATGTGCTGACATTTGCCGTGGCGTTTCCGATAGGGGCGGCACTGATTCAGGAAAGACGCTTGCGGGCACTGGTCCGTCCACTGGGATTTACAGCTGCGGCGGCGGTGCTGGCGATTGGCTATGCGTCGATGCGGCCAACGGTTCAGGAAGGCCGGCACACAGTTCGTGTCGTTCAGCCCAACGCGCCGCAACACCAAAAGTGGGATCCGGCATATGCGCCCTTGTTCTTTGCCCGTCAGATTGAATATTCCGCCGCTTTGCCCAGACCGGACCTGATCGTCTGGCCCGAGACCGCAGTTCCAGCCTGGCTGGGCAGCGCGCAACCGTATTTGACGGCCATTGCGGATGCCGCTCAGGGGACGCCCGTGGTTTTGGGGATCCAGCGTGGAGACGGCCCGAGGATTTTCAACTCGATGGTCTATCTGGATGAAGCCGGGCAGCAGGGCGGTCTGTATGACAAACACCATCTGGCCCCGTTTGGAGAATATGTGCCTTTTGGCGAGTTGATGGGCCGTTTTGGGATTTATGGGATGGCGGCCACAACGGGGCATGGATTCAGCGCAGGGCCGGGGCCCGAGCTCTTGGGCCTTGGCAAATTGGGAAGGGCGCTGCCTCTGATCTGTTACGAAGCCGTGTTCCCGCAAGATGTGAACGGGGCGGCGGGTCGGGCGGACTTTCTGTTGCAGATCACAAATGACGCGTGGTTCGGAACGCGTTCGGGACCGTTTCAGCATCTGGCACAGGCCCGGATGAGGGCAATTGAACAGGGTCTGCCGATGATCCGTTCGGCCAATACCGGCATATCGGCCATGATTGACCCATTGGGTCAGGTCACGGCCTCATTGGCGCTGGGCAAGGCGGGATACGTGGATGCGATCCTGCCGCAGCCACATCAGCCAACAGTTTATTCCCGCATCGGGGACAGCCCTGTTCTTGGACTGCTATTGTTTCTTGCTGCATTGGCGTGGTTCAACATCCGTCGCCTGACCAAATAATTTAAGATTGACCCCATCTTTAAGCGAGCGTATGCGTCTGTGACCTGTCACAACGGCTTCCTGGCGTGGCGGAGAAACCCCTAATGGAGCGCATTTATGTCCCGACAGAACTATACATTTACTTCGGAATCCGTTTCCGAAGGGCATCCCGACAAGGTCTGTGACCGCATCTCGGATGCTGTCCTTGATGCATTTCTCAATGAAGAACCAGAAGCCCGTGTGGCCTGCGAAACTTTCGCCACGACCAACCGGGTTGTGATCGGTGGCGAAGTAGGTCTGTCTGATCAAGACAAGCTGCACGATTACATGGGGCGCATCGAACAGATCGCCCGCGACTGTGTCAAAGACATCGGTTACGAGCAGGACAAGTTTCACCACGAAACCGTCGAAGTAACCAACCTGCTGCACGAACAATCTGCCCATATCGCTCAGGGCGTTGACGCTGCGGACGACAAGGACGAAGGTGCCGGCGACCAGGGCATCATGTTCGGTTATGCCACGACTGAAACTCCGGCGCTGATGCCCGCGCCGATCCAGTATTCGCACGCCATCCTGCGACGTCTGGCTGAAGTGCGCAAGAATGGCACCGAACCTGCTTTGGGCCCCGATGCAAAGTCGCAGCTGTCAGTCGTTTATCGCGACGGCAAGCCGGTCGGCGTCAGCTCGATCGTTTTGTCTACGCAGCACCTGGATGAAGCGCTGTCTTCGAATGACATCCGCGCCATCGTCGAGCCTTATATCCGTGAAACCCTGCCTGACGGCTGGCTGTCGACCGAAACCGAATGGCACGTCAACCCGACCGGCAAATTCGTTATTGGCGGGCCGGATGGCGACGCGGGCTTGACCGGGCGCAAGATCATCGTGGACACCTATGGCGGTGCGGCCCCTCATGGCGGCGGCGCGTTCTCGGGCAAAGACCCGACCAAGGTTGACCGTTCGGCAGCATACGCAGCACGCTATCTGGCCAAAAACGTCGTGGCGGCCGGCATGGCCGAACGCTGCACGATTCAGCTGAGCTATGCGATTGGCGTGTCCAAGCCGCTGTCGATCTATGCCGACACACATGGAACCGGCCAATTGGCGGATGCGGTTATCGAAAAAGCTGTGGGTGAGGTCATGGATCTGACACCGCGCGGCATTCGCCAGCATCTGCAACTGAACAAGCCGATCTATCAGCGCACAGCTGCATACGGCCACTTTGGTCGCCAGCCGAGCGATGATGGTGGTTTCAGCTGGGAGCGCACCGATCTGGTCGATGCGTTGAAATCCGCAGTCTGACCTGAACAACACAAAGCGCGCCTTTGAGGGCGCGCTTTTTCCTTGTGCGTGCCGCGCGCCCTTGCAACGTTCTCTGGCGCGCAGTATGGCGACCGCCATGAGCACCGAGACCCCACGACGCCCGCGCAGAAACTTCTATGGCCGCTTCAAAGGCAAGACCCTGAAGCCCAGCCAAAAGACCTATCTGAACGAAGATCTGGCGGCTTTGTCGCCCGGTGCGGTGGATTGGGATACAAACCCCGAACGCAGGCCGTTGGACCTGAACACGTTGTTCAGCGGCAAACCGGTCTGGCTGGAAGTCGGCTTTGGCGGCGGCGAGCATCTGGTTCATCAGGCGCAAAGCAACCCCGACATCGGCATCATCGGGGCCGAGCCCTATATCAACGGCGTTGCCATGCTGCTGGGCAAAATTCGGCAGGCGGGGGTTGATAACCTTGCTGTGCATCCCGGCGATGCCCGAGACCTGTTCGACGTGCTGCCAGAGGCCAGTATATCGCGCGCCTTCCTTCTGTATCCTGACCCGTGGCCGAAAACCCGGCATCATCGTCGCCGTTTCGTGACGCCGGAACATCTTGAACCATTGGCAAAGGTCTTGAAGCCTGGATCGATCTTCCGGGTCGCCACGGACATCCCCGACTATGTGCGGCAGACACTGGAGGAAGTCCCCCGCGCCGGGTTCGAGTGGCTGGCCGAGCGCCCCGCAGATTGGCGCGAGCCGTGGGACGACTGGATTTCCACACGCTACGAGCAGAAAGCCTTGCGTGAAGGACGCACGCCCCATTACCTGACCTTCCGCCGCAAAGACTGATTGCCGCTGGACCAACCGGTGCCAATTCGCTAATCGGCTTGAGCACTGATAGCGCAAAAGGAGCCCCCATGTCCGGACACGGAACGCCCATCCCGATGACTTCGCATCCCTGCGGCCCGCTGACCGGCACGGCAGAGGTGCCGGGCGACAAGTCGATTTCGCACCGGTCACTGATCCTTGGCGCGATGGCTGTAGGCGAGACCAGGATATCGGGGTTGCTCGAAGGTGAGGACGTCTTGGACACCGCAAAGGCAATGCGGGCCTTCGGGGCAGAAGTCACAGATCATGGCGGTGGCGAATGGACCGTGCATGGCGTGGGCGTTGGCGGGTTTGCCGAACCGGATCAGGTGATTGACTGCGGCAATTCCGGCACCGGAGTCCGGCTGATCATGGGTGCCATGGCGACCTCGCCGATTACGGCAACTTTTACCGGCGATGCCAGCCTGAACAAGCGTCCCATGGCGCGAGTAACGGATCCGCTTGCGTTGTTTGGTGCGCAGGCCGTGGGCCGCTCGGGGGGGCGTTTGCCCATGACGATCGTCGGTGCGGCAGACCCGACTCCGGTCCGGTACGAAGTTCCGGTGCCCTCGGCCCAGGTGAAATCCGCCGTCCTGCTGGCGGGGCTGAATGCCCCCGGTAAAACCGTGGTTATCGAGAAAGAGGCGACCCGCGATCATTCCGAGCGGATGTTGTCCGGTTTCGGTGCCGAAATTACGGTGGAAGACACCGATGAAGGCCGGGTCATCACTTTGACGGGGCGCCCGGAGTTGAAGCCGCAAGTCATCGCCGTTCCACGCGACCCGTCCAGCGCGGCCTTCCCGGTTTGCGCGGCGCTGATCACGCCCGGTTCGGACGTTCTGGTGCCGGGTATCGGCCTGAACCCCACGCGCGCGGGCCTGTTCACGACGCTGCGCGAGATGGGCGCCGACCTGACCTATGAAAACGAGCGCGAAGAGGGCGGCGAGCCGGTTGCCGATCTGCGCGCAAAATACTCGCCAGACATGAAGGGTATTAACGTACCGCCTGAACGCGCGGCCTCGATGATTGACGAATATCCTGTTTTGTCCGTGGTTGCCGCAAACGCCACGGGCACCACGATGATGGGCGGAGTGAAGGAACTCCGAGTGAAGGAAAGCGACCGCATCGATGCCATGGCGCGCGGTCTGCGCGCCAACGGCGTCACGGTCAACGAGGGTGACGACTGGTGGTCGGTCGAAGGGTTGGGTATCGGCAAGGTTCGTGGCGGCGGGACGTGCGAAAGCTTCCTGGATCACCGCATTGCCATGTCCTTCATGGTGATGGGCATGGGCGCGCAGAACCCGGTGAGCGTGGATGATGGTGGTCCGATCGCGACATCCTTCCCGATTTTTGAGCCGTTGATGGCGTCGCTTGGTGCAAAGGTAGTGCGCAGGTGAGCTTCACTGTCGCCATTGACGGACCTGCGGCTGCGGGCAAGGGCACGATCTCCAAGGCCGTTGCGGCGCATTTCGGGTTCGCGCATCTGGACACCGGCTTGCTGTATCGCGCCGTTGGGCGGCGTACTCTTGAAGGGTTTGGCGCGCTTGAAGCAGCGCAGGCCCTGACCGCCGAAGAGCTTGAGCAGGGTGATCTGCGCACGGCTGAAATCGCGCAGGCCGCATCCAAAGTGGCGGTGATCCCCGAGGTTCGCGCCGCCTTGGTGGATTTTCAGCGCGCCTTTGCCCGAAGGTCGGGCGGTGCCGTCTTGGATGGGCGCGACATCGGGACGGTGATTTGTCCCAATGCCGAGGTGAAGCTGTTTGTAACGGCCAGCCCAGAGGTGCGAGCTGAACGCCGGTTTCTGGAGCTTAGCGCAAAAGGTGCTGACGTGACGCGCGAACAGGTTCTGGCAGATGTTAAAGAGCGGGATGCGCGGGACGCAGAGCGCAGCGCTGCGCCGATGAAGCCAGCCGAGGATGCAGTGCGACTGGACACAACAGACCTCAGTATCGAGGCTGCATTGGCCAAAGCGCTTGAAATCATAAGCGCAAAACTGCCCGCGACGCGCTGACGTCGCAGGCATGGGCGGAGTTTACAGCTCGCCTACGGCGATGCTCTTGATATTTGCCCACTGTTCGTCCGCCGTTTTTGTGGTGGCGGGAACGTCCTTCAGGAAGGCCGCGCGGGTTTCGGCGTTCAGAAACAGGTACAGTTTTCCATCTGCGACCAGGTACTGATCCGGGTCTCCGTCGAACTTCTTGCCGACCGACACGCCGAATGAACAGAACCCACCATGCTGCGGCAGATAGGCCGCCGGGTTGGCCACGAACGCCTCGAGGTTGGCGGCGGTGGTGAAGTAGTAGGATGCGCCATCATATGTCGCCGAGTGGGTGGCGAAGCCTTCGACCGGGTTGCCATCATTGACCAAAGCAACCAGATCAACCCCATGTGCGGCAAGCGGGGCACCTGCGGCCGAGATGCCGTTCGACACGTTGATTTCGTCCGCGGCAAAAGCCGGAGTGGACAGGGCGATGGAGGCCGCCAGGGCGGTGAAGACGATAGTTTTCATTACACGTTTCCTCTTGGTTCTGGGTTCGGGTCGATCGGATCGTCGACCGGTGAAACATAGTTAGGGGGTGAAAGTTGGACGTGTAATCGCAGATAGGCCATCAGATATTGCAGATCGTACAAGTATCTGAATGGCCAGAAGGCGCGTTCACCAAGCTTTGTTTGGTCAGTGTGGTTTTGCGTACCTATGCTGAAAGAATGCCTGCAGGAGTGCCATCATGATCCGATTAGCCCTCATTCTTGTTTTCATTGCCCGAAGCCTTGCCGCGCAAGAGCCCGTGCAAAGCCCACCCGAAGCCGAGCCGCCCATGACGTACGAACGGCTGGGCAACATTCTTTTCGCGCTTGACCCCGAAGCAGAGCCGAGCGGCCCTGGGTTTCAATTGACGATTGCAGGGGTACAGGTCTTGGTCATCACCGACACCAATGCGGATCGGATGCGGGCCATGGTCCCGATCCGCAGCGCTGAGGCGCTGTCGGAGGAAGACTTGATTCGAATGATGCAGGCCAATTTCGACAGCACTCTGGATGCCCGTTACGCGATCGCCAATGGCACCTTGTGGGCTGCGTTTATCCACCCGTTGTCCCTGTTGGAAAAAGATCAGCTGATCTCGGGGCTGGCCCAGACTGTGAACATCGCCAGGACATATGGCACCCTGTATTCCGGTGGCGCGGCAGAGTTCGGAGGCGGCGACAGCACCGATCTGCAACGTGAGTTGATTGAAGAACTGCTGAAGAAAGGCGAAGAGATCTGACCTGCACCGTGAATATGGGAATGGCGTGACGCCTGCTGGTTGGCCGACGTTGCGCGGCCGGGCCTTCATAGACCCTAGATGGATTGAGGAAAGCTGTTATAGTTTCTTCCCAGCGAAAAGGGAAAGCAGCGACACAACCCGCAAAAAGCAGGGGCGCAGCAAAAAATTCCCGAGCCAACAGGGACAAAACTACATGAACAATCGTTTGAACAAAATCACTATCGTGGGTGGCGGTACGGCTGGATGGATGACCGCGCTGATCCTGGATATGGTGTTTTCCCGCACGTCAGCGCCCAAGGATCGACCGCAAATCTGTCTGATCGAAAGCCCGAACATCTCGACCGTGGGGGTGGGTGAAGCCACGGTTCCGCGGATGCCTGTCACGCTGCGTCAGGCGGGCATTTCAGAGCGGAGTTTCTTCCGCGAGACAAACGCATCGTTCAAGCTGGGTGTGAAGTTCTGCAATTGGAACAATGACGCCAAGGGCAATCGCATCGACTACATGAACCCCTTTGCGCACGGCCAGATGCTTGAGGGACTGGAGGCTGCCGAGTATTTCCTGCGCTTCGGCAATGGCGACAGGGATTTCACGCAGTCCATCTCGCCGCATGATGATCTGGCCCGTTTGTGCAAGGGCGCGCGTCAGTTGGGGCAGCCGGAATTCGAACAACGGTTTGGTTATGCCTATCATCTGGATGCCGTAAAGTTTGCAGGCATGCTGACCAGGGTCTGCACGAAGCGCGGAGTGGAACATATCCGGGATGAGGTGCAAACGGTCGAGCTGGATGAACAGGGCAATGTCAGTCATCTCATGCTCGAGGCAAAAGGCCGCCATGATATTGAGATGGTCGTGGATTGCACCGGGTTTCGTGGGCTGATCATCAACAAGGCACTCGGTGAGCCATTTTTGGATTACTCTGACTACCTGCCCAATGATAGGGCCATGGCGTTGCAGATCGAGCATCCGGATCCTGACAAGATCGAAAGCGCCACCAGATCCACTGCCTTGGGCGCAGGTTGGACGTGGCGCGTGCCGCTTTTTAACCGTGTGGGCACAGGATATGTCTATTCGTCGGCACACCGAACGGATGACCAGGCGGCGGACGAGTACCTTGAGTGGCTGGGTGACAGCGGCAAAGGTTTGACACCGCGCGTGATCCCGATGCGCGTCGGTCGCGTGCGCAATGCCTGGGTCAAGAATTGCGTGGCCATAGGCCTGTCCGGCGGGTTCATTGAACCGCTGGAAAGCACGGCGATCCATATGATTGACCATGCGATACGCTGGTTCGCCGAGCATTTGCCCACGCGAGACATCGAGCCTTCGCTGAGGGACAGATACAATCGGCAGATGGACAAGCTTTATAACGAGGTACTGGAATTCATCTGTTTACACTATCGGTTGGGCAACCGTACCGATGACCAATACTGGATCGATGCGCGCACCGAGATGAAGATACCGGATCGATTGGCCGAAAATCTTGAACTGTGGCAGTATCGCCTGCCGATGGATCACGATATCGAGTTCGCCACTTTGTTTGACAGCCGCGTTTATCAAACCGTTCTTTTGGGCAAACAGGTTTATGATACGGGCTATGGTTCAGGCATCCGTGATCGTCTTCGACCGTTGAAGAAACCGATTTGGTTCCAGGGTATGAAGAACGCGAAAATGGATCTGGCGAAGATCGTTAAATCCATGCCGGATCACAAAACACTGTTGCGCGATATCCGGGGGGAACTTGATCAACCTGCCTTTGGAATGGCGGCGGCAATGAAGCCGACAGTGGCGATGCCGGGCACGGCGCCAGCCCCTGTGGTCATCGAGAACATGCCGAACTTTGCTGAAATCCAAAGCGGTAAAAAGGATTTGCAACTGTTCTGACTGCTTCCTGCCCGTCGCGCAGGGAATGTTTGCAGGAAAGGCGGGGTGCAAACTCCCCGTCTTTTTTACTTCCAACTGTTTTATCAATATGTAATGTAATCACATATATAGTGAAAGGCGACCGCATTGCGACAACAGAAGAAACAAGGGCAAACAAAGGGTCGGAACTTGCGGAGCACCCTCAAACGTCGGAGACGACAGGCGGCGCCTATGCAGGTTTACGATTCTCTGCCGTCAGGGCTGCGCCAGTGGTTGGCCTCGGCAAGTTTGCCGTGGAGCCCCGTTTCTGCGCAAAAAATCTGGACCCGGGCCGGAGGCGCGCGCAACCCATCCGCAGCGTTGATGCGACTGGACGCAATTGAACAGGCCATGCTGCGGCGCGATGCCGGGGTTTGGACCTTCAAAACCGGCAACGCGCCTGGGTACAGAGCCGCCAAACCTTGAAAATATGGGCTTTGCCCTTGCACATACCGGGGAATCCGCCTATACGCGCGCTGTCGATACAAGGGCGGTCAACGTCCGGATGACGTTTCTGAGCAGGGCCGGGTTACCTCGGCCCTTTGTGTTTGTTTGCTCAGGGGCGCACCGGGTCACGTCCGATGGCACCATGAATCAAGACCGGCGGAGACAACCGCTCGGCCAGCAAAAACGTATTGTAAAGGAAAACAACGCCACATGGCTAACGCATCCATGGAGGAATTCGAAGCCCTCCTGAATGAAAGCTTCGAAATGGACACACCCGAAGAGGGTTCTGTTGTCAAAGGCAAGGTTTTGGCGATCGAAGCCGGCCAGGCCATCATCGACGTCGGCTACAAAATGGAAGGCCGCGTTGATCTGAAAGAATTCGCAAATCCCGGCGAAGCCCCTGAAATCGCTGTAGGTGACGAGGTCGAAGTTTACCTGCGTGCCGCAGAAAACGCCCGTGGCGAAGCTGTCATCTCGCGCGAGATGGCCCGCCGTGAAGAGGCATGGGACCGGCTGGAAAAAGCATATGCCGACGACCAGCGCGTCGAAGGTGCAATCTTTGGTCGGGTCAAAGGTGGTTTCACCGTCGATCTGGGTGGCGCAGTTGCGTTCCTGCCCGGCTCGCAGGTTGACGTGCGCCCCGTGCGCGACGCTGGCCCGCTGATGGGGCTGAAGCAGCCGTTCCAGATTCTGAAAATGGACCGCCGCCGTGGCAACATCGTTGTGTCGCGCCGCGCAATCCTGGAAGAATCGCGTGCCGAGCAGCGTGCCGAAGTCATCGGCAACCTGTCCGAAGGTCAGACCGTCGAGGGTGTTGTCAAGAACATCACCGAATACGGTGCATTTGTTGACCTGGGCGGCGTTGACGGCCTGCTGCACGTCACCGACATGGCATGGCGTCGTGTGAACCACCCGTCCGAGATCCTGACGATCGGTGAAACCATCAAGGTTCAGGTCATCAAGATCAACAAAGAGACCCACCGCATCAGCCTGGGCATGAAGCAGCTGCAAGAAGATCCATGGGATCTGGTTGCTGCGAAGTACCCGCTGGGCTCGGTCCATCAGGGTCGCGTCACCAACATCACCGACTACGGCGCGTTCGTCGAGCTGGAAGCCGGTGTCGAAGGTCTGGTGCACGTCTCCGAGATGTCCTGGACCAAGAAAAACGTCCACCCCGGCAAGATCGTTTCGACCAGCCAGGAAGTCGACGTCATGGTTCTGGAAATCGACGGCGCCAAGCGTCGCGTGTCTCTGGGCCTGAAGCAGACTCAGCGCAACCCATGGGAAGTGTTTGCAGAAACTCACCCCGAGGGCACCGAGGTCGAAGGCGAAGTCAAGAACATCACCGAATTCGGTCTGTTCATTGGCCTCGAAGGCGACATCGACGGCATGGTTCACCTGTCCGACCTGTCCTGGGACGAGCGTGGCGAGGATGCGATCCAGAACTACCGCAAGGGCGATGTCGTTCAGGCGGTTGTCTCGGAAGTTGACGTGGAAAAAGAGCGTATCTCGCTGTCGATCAAAGCCCTGGGCGGTGACAAGTTCGCCGAAGCCGTGGGCGGCGTGAAGCGTGGCTCGGTCATCACCGTCGAAGTCACCGCGATCGAAGATGGCGGCATCGAGGTCGAATACGAAGGCATGAAGTCCTTCATCCGTCGTTCAGATCTGTCGCGTGACCGTGCCGAACAGCGCCCCGAGCGTTTCTCGGTCGGTGACAAGGTCGACGTCCGCGTCACCAACGTCGACAGCAAGACCCGTCGTCTGGGCCTGTCGATCAAGGCGCGCGAGATCGCCGAAGAAAAAGAGGCCGTGGAACAGTACGGTTCCTCCGATTCGGGCGCATCGCTGGGCGATATCCTGGGTGCAGCGTTGAAATCCGGCGACTAAGCCAAGGCAGTATCCCAAGCATGAATTTCGGCCCCGCACGACAGTGCGGGGCCGTTTTTGTTGCGAATCAATATGTTCCGAACCGCAGGGTTAATTAGGGGATTGATCGCGCATTAAGTGTGGAAATTGGCCTGACAGATAAAATTTCGCGCGAGAATGTGGCAAAATAAAGCCTCAAAACTCAGAGTATCCGTTCCCCCCTTCCGGGTTTTTTCCTATACTGTCAAAACAGTAGACCTGTCACACCGGCTGCCTGGGAGGGTATCACGCATGATCCGTTCAGAATTGATTCAGAAAATCGCTGACGAAAACCCGCATCTCTATCAGCGTGATGTCGAGCGGATCGTGAACACCGTATTCGAAGAAGTCACAGACGCCATGGCGCGCGGTGACCGTGTCGAACTGCGGGGCTTTGGTGCCTTTTCCGTGAAAAAACGCGACGCACGTGTTGGGCGCAACCCGCGCACGGGCGAAACGGTGCAGGTCGAAGAAAAATGTGTACCGTTTTTCAAAACTGGCAAGTTGCTCAGGGATCGATTGAACGGTAAAGCCTGACACCATGATGCGTTACCTTCGATATGCTTTTCTGGCGGCTCTCGGGATCATCCTGATTTCCGTGTCTCTTGCCAATGTTCAGTCCGTAGAACTGAAACTGATGCCGGATGCTCTGGCCGAGCTTCTGGGTTTTAACCTCAGCGCGTCACTGCCGCTGTTTCTGGTGGTTTTGGGGGGTGTTGCGGCAGGATTGGTTATTGGTTTCCTGTGGGAATGGCTGCGGGAACACAAGCACCGCCGCGACGCGACCGTGAAGAAAACCGAAGTGCGCAAGCTTGAGCGCGAAGTCAAGAAGCTCAAGAAAAAGCAAAACGAAGGCAAGGACGATGTACTTGCCATTCTGGATGAGGCGAGCTGAGCCTGACCGCTATGCCTGATGTTCGGTTCAAAATCTGCGGTCTGACCGCACCGGATCACGTGCGCGCTGCGGCCGAAGCCGGGGCGGGCTATGTTGGGTTTGTTTTCTTTCCGAAATCGCCACGCAATCTGGATATTTTGCGGGCCGCAGAACTGGCGCATCTGGTCCCAGTTGGCGTTGCCAAGGTGGCTTTGGTGGTGAATGCCACTGACGAAGAATTGGACGGAATCGTTTCGACTGTACCGCTTGATATGCTTCAACTGCATGGCAAGGAATCGCCCGAACGGGTTTCCGAAATTCGCGAGCGATTTGGTTTGCCGGTGATGAAAGCCATAGGAGTGGCCGAGGCCGAGGATCTGGCGGCCGTCGATCTTTACTCGGAGGTGGCCGATCAACTGCTGATCGATGCGAAACCGCCCAGAGAGGCCGAATTGCCGGGCGGCAACGGGTTGGCTTTTGACTGGCGGCTGTTGGCCGGACGGAAATACTGGCGCCGGCCTTGGATGCTGGCCGGTGGCCTGACACCCCAGAACGTTGCCGAAGCAGTCCGGATGACAGGTGCCCGGCAGGTGGATGTGTCATCCGGTGTCGAAAGCGCGCCGGGTGTGAAAGATGCTGCCCTGATCCGCGACTTTGCATCGGCTCTCAGGTGATCTGATAAAGATCTTGCTGCGTATCCCTCGAAACAGAGGGGTTGAGCATGCTCGCAGCAATCGGGGGCGTTTCCTTGAAACACTGGTACCATGCGCCGGAGTTTTTCTGGCGCGCGGGACAGGCCTGTCGGCAGGCGCAAGGCGACCCATTGTGCCTGCACGCTGACTTGTTCAGGCAGGATGGCATCTATTTTTCATTCAGTGTCTGGCAAGACATCGAAGCAATGCTGACATTTTCCCAATCCGGCCCACACAGGCGTGCCTTGTTGGCGGCCGATCGTTTGGCGGATGTGAACAGGTTTCATCATTTTCCGTGCATTGGTGTGCCCAGCTCGGCGCAGGCGGTTCAGGTCTGGCGTCAAAACACGCAGGTTGTGGAATGATGCGTTTTGCCCATGGCAAATCCCGCTGCCACCACCTATGAACAACAGATACGACGAGGGAGACACCCATGGCCAACGATCTTTTCAATTCCTTCATGTCCGGCCCTGACGAACAGGGACGTTTCGGCATCTTCGGCGGGCGTTTTGTCAGTGAAACTCTGATGCCGCTGATCCTGTCACTGGAAGAGGAATACAACAAGGCCAAAGATGATCCGACGTTCTGGGCCGAAATGGATGACCTGTGGGCAAACTATGTGGGTCGTCCTTCGCCGCTGTATTTTGCGGAACGCCTGACCGAGCATCTGGGGGGTGCCAAGATCTATCTGAAGCGTGACGAGCTGAACCACACCGGCGCGCACAAGATCAACAACGTGCTGGGGCAGATAATTCTGGCGCGGCGTATGGGCAAGACCCGGATCATTGCTGAAACCGGGGCAGGGCAACACGGCGTGGCCACCGCCACCGTATGTGCCAAGTTTGGCTTGAAATGCATTGTCTATATGGGGGCGCACGACGTGCAGCGTCAGGCCCCGAACGTATTCCGCATGCGTCTTCTGGGGGCCGAGGTGATCCCTGTGACCTCGGGTCGTGGGACGCTCAAGGATGCGATGAATGACGCGCTGCGCGACTGGGTGACTAATGTGCGCGACACGTTCTACTGCATCGGCACCGTGGCTGGGCCGCACCCCTATCCGGCAATGGTCCGCGATTTCCAGTCGATCATCGGCAAGGAAGCGAAAGAGCAGATGATGAAGGCCGAAGGCCGTTTGCCCGACACGATCATTGCGGCCATCGGCGGCGGTTCGAACGCGATGGGTCTGTTCTACCCTTTCCTCGACGACAAGGACGTCAATATCATAGGCGTCGAGGCGGGCGGAAAAGGTGTGAACGAGAAAATGGAGCATTGCGCTTCGCTGACCGGCGGACGGCCGGGCGTGCTGCACGGCAACCGGACCTATCTGTTGCAGGATGACGATGGCCAGATTCTTGAAGGCTATTCAATCTCGGCCGGGCTGGACTATCCGGGCATCGGGCCCGAGCATTCCTGGTTGCACGAAATTGGACGCGCGAATTACGTCTCGATCACTGACAAGGAAGCGCTCGAGGCGTTCCAGCTGTGCTGCGCAACCGAGGGGATCATCCCGGCGCTGGAACCAAGCCACGCATTGGCCCATGTGATGAAGATCGCACCGGAATTGCCCAAGGATCACCTGATCTGCATGAACATGTGCGGCCGTGGAGACAAGGACGTTCAGACCGTGGCCAAATATCTGAACTTCGATATGTCAGACACCGAAGGCCGTACGGCGGGTTGAGTGTGAACCGGGGCGGCATGTCCCGGTTGCTCTGTTATGGCGTCCATGGCTCAAGCGGTCCTGAAAGCAACATTTTCAAGGCGAAACGTCCTGACGTTCCAGGGCAGGACAGGCGGGATAGTCAAACATGTGACATGTCCGCCCAAATCAGGTTGCCCTGCAAAAAAAGGGCCGCCGCCAAGGCGCATGTAAGGACAACACAGAGGCCCGAGGAATCGCCGGCTGCTGGGAAACCTCGATCATTGTGCCTGCATTTGTTTCCCGACAACTGCCAGTTGCGATCTCTGCCTGGGATTGTTTCGAATATCCCGTCAAGGTCGAGAATCTGTAACCGGCATATTTTGAGCACGTGACTTGCAAAGTCACGGCTTGTTGTGACGTCTTGCCGAGAAGACTCCTTGAAAACACCGGGGTTCGAAGTGCTTTCCGACATTTTTTGCCTTTGTCTTTTGGTTTGTGCACAGCCATGTGGCCCGCACGCCAAAGTTGAGTTGCTTCCAATTCTATACAGTGTCTCCAATTTGAATTAACTATTGGGTAACTGGCGTAGTTGCGGCCGGTTCAGGGGACGTCTCTGCAATGGATGGGACAATGGATGACGTGGCTCGGGGCACAGTGTCTTTGCCCGGGCGCCCTGGTGTTTAGCGCCCTCGCGGTGTTGTAGGAGGTAAAATGGTCAGGTCCGTTATTTCGAGGCTGTTGTGCCTCTGTTTTCTGATTTCAGCACTCATGATCGGAAGCGCGAAAGAGGGTGCGGCCCTTGGTGGCGGCTTCTTCATAACCTCAGTTCCGACGCCGAACGGGGGAAGCATCTTTTTCAACAATATCCCACTTACCGGATCGGCCTTTGTTTCGCTGGGTGGGTCGGGGCAGGTTCCCGGCGGTAGTTTCTATTTCAACAACGGCATTCTGAACCTGAGTGCGATCACGCCTGCCGGCCTTGCTTCCCTGGGCTATATCGGCGCAACCATTCTCAGTCAGGATGGCGCGGATTCCACATATGCGGCAGACGGGTATGTGGGGATTACGTTCACCGCGCGCGAAACCGTCGGAGGGCCGCTTTATCGCTATGAGATCGCGTTGTCCGGTGTAACGAACACCCAAATCGTCAACACGCGCGTTCTGGTGGATACGACACAGCCAACTGCAACGATTGGGGCCCTGACGCCGACCGGCAGCGGAACGTTTCAAGCAACCATTACGCTGAGCGAACCAAGCACCGATTTCACCGTGGGCGACCTGTCCGTCACCAATGCAACGACCACTCTGACCGGGTCCGGCACCAGCTATGTCGCCACTTTGACGCCCCAGAACAACGGTACCATCGAGCTTTTCATTCCGGCAGGGGTGTTCTCGGACGCGGCTGGGAATCTGAACCTTGAGTCAAACAGGGTCAGCACGCTTCAGGCCGTGACAAATGCTCAACGTCAGATTCAGGCGTTCCAGAACGCCCGGGCCAACAGCCTTGTGTCGAACCAGCCGAAACTGACCCAGTTTCTGCAAGGTTCGGGGTCGGGTGTACTGGACGCTTCGGTCACGCAGGGCTCGGGGTATCTGAATTTCGCCAGTGATCCGGCGCGCCCCGTCTGGTTCAGTGTGACCGGCAACTGGAGTTCTCAGGATGATTATGACAACTCCTATGCACTGGCTGTTGTCGGGGCTCATCGCCAGATCAATTCGAACCTGTTGATCGGCGCCATGCTTCAGTTCGACTATGCCGAAACGGAAAACGGCCCGGCCAGCGTGGACGGTACGGGCTGGCTGGTTGGCCCTTATGTGGTGGCAAAATTGCCCAATCATTCGGTGTTTCTTGAAGGGCGGGTACTTTATGGCCAGGCCGACAACAACATCTCTCCGTTTGGCACCTACGAAGACAGTTTCGACAGTGACCGTTGGCTCGTCCAGTCGCGCGTAACAGGTGAGATAAAGCGTGGCGCCCTGACATTGATGCCCTTGCTGGACGTAAGTTATGCCAGTGACGATCAGAAAGCTTATACCGACAGCCTGGGTAATCTGATTCCACAGCAGGATTTCAGTTTGACGACGGCACGGCTGGGTGTGGATTTCAGCCACCCGCTTCAAGTGTCACGAGGAGAGATGATGCTGACGGGCGGGCTTTCGGGGATTTGGAGCACGACTTCGGGTACTGGCACCGCCCCGGGCGTGACTCCGATTGGCGACACCGCCCGAGCCCGTGCGGATCTGGGCCTGGACTATCGGTTGGAAAACAACAGCTTGCTTGCAGCAAACGTGTTCTACGATGGCATTGGTGAAAGCGGTTTTGAAAACTACAGCATCAGCCTGATCTGGCAAATGGCGTTCTGACCTTGGGGCGAAACTGGATCGCGGATCAGGTCTCGCCCCAGGCGCAATGGCTGTCTAGGCATTCGCCTTGTTCTGAAGCAAGATATCAAGCGGCACAATCTCGAGCGCGCGTTGATGGGTCGCCTCCAGGTGAACCTTTGGGGCGCATCCTTCGTCATGGGCTTGTAGGAACCGGCCGGCACACAGACACCAGCTGTCACCGGGCTTGAGGCCCGGGAAATCGAACTCGGGCCGAGCCGTGCTCAGATCATTGCCGACGTATTTCGAGAATGCCAGAAACTCGGCCGTCATCACGGCACAAACCGTATGGCTTCCCTGATCCTCGGGGCAGGTATTGCACGCACCGTCGCGGAAGAACCCGGTCAGAGGATCGCGTGAGCAGGGCGCCAGAACGCCGCCGAGTACATTGATACTGTCTTGCTTCTGCATGAACACACCTTACAGGCTTTCTGCGATCTTGCGGAACATTTCGATATTCTGGTCGTTTACGCCAGTGTCGCGAAATTTCCGATCAGCGCCGGTAGACACAATCAGAACGCCGCGAGGTTGGTTGAAATAGATGTATTGCCCATACACGCCCCGGGCCAGAAACTCTCCCTCATGGGCGCCGCGCGGGATCCACCACTGGTACCCATATCCAATCTTCCCCTGAGCGGTCGGGGCGCTGGGTTGAGTTGCCTCGAAAATCCAGTCGGAGGGCACCACTTGCCGGCCGTTCAATGACCCATCTTGCAGGATCATTTGCCCGAACCGTGCAAAGTCACGTGTCGTGAAGTTCAATCCGCCCAAAACGAAGGCGACACCAGCGCCGTCAGTGACATAATACCCGTCCCGCTCAAGGCCCAGGGGCTGAAGGATTTTTTCCGTCAATAGATCCGCGACACTGCGACCGGTCGCCCCGCGTATCACCATGCCCAATACATGCGTGTCTATGGAAACATATTGCCAGGTTTCACCGGGGGGCGCGAAACTGTCCTGCAATGAGGCCGCGAAATCGTCCAGTTCACCGCCCAGGGCAATCACACGGCCCATCCTGTTGATGTCAGATTTCGGGTCCAGATAATCTTCGTCAAACGTGACGCCGCTGGCCATGTTCAGAACGTTCCGAATTGTCGCCCTGTCATATGCGCTGCCTGCAAGTTTGGGGGCGTATTTGACGACGGGATCATCCAATGAATCGATTGCGCCCTCTTGCAGGAGAATGCCGAAAAGCGCCGACAGATAACTTTTTGCCACTGACCACGAAATCCGGCGATCATCGGGACCGGTGCCCAGATAGTATTCCTCGAACCGGATCTTGCCGTTGTGCATAATAAGCAAAGAAGTGACCGAGCGTTCATTGATCCAAGTGTCGGTGCCTTCCGGAAGATCGAAACCTTCGCCGTAAGGCAGTTCCCATGTTGGGGCGTTTCCACGCGGCAGATCCACGGTCAGAAAGGCTTCATCCATATGCGAAAAGTTGTGAACGATCTTGTCCTCGGAAAACAGAGAGTTCACCGCCATCAGGCGCTGTAACTCTTCGCGTTTCCAAAGCCCAACGGCAGCGGCGGCCAAAGCCAGCGCCAGCACAATGCGCAGAACCCACTTCAGTATGGACCGCATCGCATAGCCTCCCTTGTTTGCGTGTATTGGAACGTGGACATCCCGCTTTCGCAACGCCGACGTAACGGAAAGAGGGCGGGGCGCTATTTGAACTTGTCCAACAGTTTCTGCATGGCCGACCGTTCGTCGGCTGGTGGCTTCGGAGGTGCCTTAGATGCGGTTTCAGCTTTCGGAGCCGCCGTCTTGGACGACCGGGGCGGAGCAGTACGCAGGGCCACCGCGTTCATGAATTTTCCACCATCATCTCGCGCCAGATGGGGCGCGCCGTCCGAAACACCCCGCAGAACGTCGTCCAGCCAGTCACTCTCGGATTTCGCAAAGTCGCTCAGGACATAAGCCGAGACCATCTCCTTGCGGCCCGGATGTCCGATCCCAAGCCGGACACGGTCATAGGCTGCGCCTATATGGTCGTGGATCGAACGCAGACCATTATGCCCTGCGTGTCCGCCGCCCGCCTTTACCCGCACTTTGCCCGGGGCGAGGTCCAGCTCGTCATGGAACACGACAACATCTGTGGACTCGAGTTTGTAGAAACGCATCGCTTCACCCACGGATTGACCGGACCGGTTCATGAAGGTCTGTGGTTTCAGCAAAAGGATTTTTTCAGACCCTAACCGCCCTTCCGAGATTTCGCCCTGAAACTTGGACTTCCATGGGCCAAACCCATGATCTTCCGCAATCCGTTCCACAGCCATGAACCCGATGTTGTGCCGGTTTCGGGCGTATTTCTGCCCCGGGTTTCCCAATCCGACAAAGAGTTTCATGACCATGCTCCGCCTCTGTAGCCTCGAGGCTATGTGATGACCGGAATTGCCATGGAAATCCAGCCGGTGCCGCGCGTCATGACCACAAAAAAACGGGGCTCGTCAGAACCCCGTTTCAAAAATCAGACGTTTGATCCGAATTTATTCTTCTTCTTTGCCGACGACTTCGACTTCATCGACTGCAACTTCTGCTTCTTCACCTTCTTCGTCGTCACTTGTCGACAGACCGGTCGGTGCCGAGACGTTTGCGATCACGAAGTCGCGGTCGATGGTCGGCTTGGTGCCTTCGGGTAGTTCAACCGACGAAATGGTGACGACGTCGTTGATGTTCATTCCGGCCACATCAACGGTGATCTTCTCAGGAATGTCACCTGCGGTGCACAACAGCTCGACTTCCGGGCGGACAACGGTCAGCACGCCGCCCTTCTTGATGCCGGGGGCTTCATCTTCGTTGATGAACTCAACCGGAATGTACAGTGCGATCTTGGTGGTCCGGCGCAGGCGCATCAGGTCCAGGTGGGTCGGCAGGTCTTTGACGACATCACGCTGAACGTCGCGGCAGATGACGCGAACGTCTTCATGGCCTTCGACTTTCAGGTTCCACAGGGTCGACTTGAAGCGACCGGCCTTCAGGCGCTTGAACAGTTCGTTGAACGGAATCTGAATCGGCAGCGGATCTTTGTCGCCGCCAAACACTACGCCCGGAACCATGCCTTCGCGGCGCGTTTTGCGAGCGGCGCCCTTGCCTGTCCCCGTCCGTTCCAGAGCTACGAGATCAGGAATCTCTCCAGCCATGATAATTCTCCAATGTTAGGGCGGGTATCCTCCAAGGCTGTATACCCGCGTGAAGCCGCGTCCTTATCTCGATTCATCCGGTTTGGAAAGGGGGAAATCACAGCTTGTCGTTCTCTATGGCCCAACCGCGCGCTTCGGAGTGTTCTTCGTCAAATGAGTGAAGGGTCCGCTGCTTCATCTGGCCACAAATATCCCGGGGGAGACGCCCGGAACGGGCGGCGGGGGCAGAGCCCCAAATCTGCCGCGGTCTCAGGCTTGCCAGCGACCACCAAAATCTTCTGGTACCAGAAGATTGTGCGCCCCCAGCGCGCTAACGGTTTTTTCACCGCACAGCGCCATTGTTGTATCAAGTTCCTTCTGAATCACTTCCAGCGCGGTGGTGACGCCTTTCTGGCCCATGGCGCCCAGCCCATAAATAAATGCGCGGCCGATATACGTCCCCCTGGCCCCCAGTGCCAATGCCTTAAGCACGTCCTGACCCGAGCGGATACCACTGTCCAGATGCACTTCGACATCGTTGCCGACAGCGTCCATGATCTCGGGCAATACCCGAATCGAGCTGAGCGCACCATCCAGCTGACGCCCACCATGGTTCGACACGACTATGGCATCCGCTCCCAGCTTGGCAGCCATTTTGGCATCTTCCGCGTCGAGTATCCCTTTCAGGATCACTTTTCCGCCCCACTTTTCCATCAGTTTTTCGACTTTGCTCCAGTCGAGGGTGGGGTCGAACTGTTCAGCGGTCCAGGCCCCCAGTGAAGACGCGTCCGAGATACCTTGCACATGTCCCACTATATTGCCGAACTCGCGCCGTTTGGCACCCAGCATTTCAATGCCCCAGGCCCATTTGGTCATCAGGTTCGCTATGGTCTTTGCGGTCAGCTTGGGTGGTGCGGACAGGCCGTTCTTCAGGTCTTTGTGCCGTTGGCCCAGAATCTGCAGATCCAACGTAATCACCAGCGCCGAACACTTGGCGTCCTTGGCCCGCTGGATCAGACGGCTGACATAGTCATCGTCCTTCATCGTGTAGAGCTGAAACCAGAACGGCTTGTCGGTGTGCTCGGCCACGTCTTCGATCGAGTTGATCGACATTGTGGAAAGGGTAAAGGGCACACCAAAATCCTCGGCGGCTTTGGCGGCCTTCATCTCTCCGTCCGCATGCTGCATCCCCGTCAACCCGACCGGGGCCAACGCGACCGGCATTGACACCTTCTGGCCGATCATTTCCGAGGCCGTCGAACGCCCGGACATATCAACGGCAACCCGCTGACGCAGGCGGATCTTTTCAAAATCGGAACTGTTCTCGCGGAAAGTCTGTTCCGTCCAGCTGCCGCTTTCAGCGTAATCGTAGAACATCCGCGGCACGCGACGCTCGTATATGCGCCTGAGGTTTTCGATATTGGTTATCACAGGCATGACTCAGACCTCCGAACTTACTGGTTCGTTTTCCTTACCAATGCATGTCAACGCCTGCAATGATCTGGCCCGGCGTCGGGCAGTCAAAAAAAGCCTGCCCCAGAACAGTCTGCGGCAGGCTTTTTAGTCTTGTGTTATCTGCGGGATCAGGCGCTATGAGCGCCATCAGACAGGGACTTTACAAAATCCAGCACTTCATTGACCGGTTTGCCTGCACCGATCTGGCTGACGATCGCCGACCCGACTACGGCACCATCTGCCACGGACGCGATATTGCGGGATTTCTCGGGCGTATTGATGCCAAATCCCACGATCACCGGCAGCTCGGTTGCGGCCTTGATGCGGGCAACCTCGGGGGCCACATCCGTTGCCTGCGCCTCGGCCGCGCCGGTGATGCCAGTGATTGAGACGTAATACACGAAGCCCGAGGTGTTTTGCAAAACGCGCGGCAGGCGCTGGTCATCCGTGGTAGGTGTTGCAAGACGAATGAAGTTCAGGCCGGCCGCCTGCGCAGGCAGGCAAAGCTCTTCGTCTTCCTCGGGCGGCAGATCGACAACGATCAGCCCGTCAATACCGGCATCTTTGGCATCGGCCAGAAAAGCCTCTACACCCCGGCTGTAAATCGGGTTGTAGTACCCCATCAGGACAATTGGCGTTGTGTCATCTGTTTCCCTGAACGCGCGCGCCAGATCCAATGTGCGCTGCAACGTCATCCCGCCGTCCAACGCGCGTTGACCCGCTGCCTGAATTGTGGGGCCATCCGCCATCGGATCAGTGAAGGGCAAACCAAGTTCGATGATGTCCACACCCGCGCCGGGTAGGCCTTTGACCACGTCGAGCGAGGTGTCATAATCCGGGTCCCCTGCCATCACATAGGCAACAAAAGCCTTCTTTCCTTCGGCTTTCAGGGCGGCAAACTTAGCGTCGATACGGGTCATCGGATGTCCTTGCAATCGGGTTTGGACCCGTGTGCAGAAACTTTGACCGAAAATCAATCCCGCCAACGCAGGAATAGCTCAGAAGCCCAGATGGTACCGCAGCAGAACCGCGTTTACACCAGGGTTCTCATCGTTGGTGCTGGCGTTCGACTTGTGCGTGATCGCAACTGACATTCTGTTGCCGTTGTTCAGGTTATATCCAAGACCCAAAAGGCTGCGGATCTGAAAGTCTCCGCCCAGGTCGTTCTGGTCGTTGCTGGCATTGAAGTATCCCGGCATGACACTGCCTTCGACGAACCAGCGCTCACCCAGAGAATACAGCCCGACCAGCCCAACACCGATATGCGTATCCCCGTCTTCGTTCACAGAAAACGCAGCACCCCAGCCAGCACTGAACCGAGTTGCCTGGTGAAAAGGAGTGTGATGGTACTCGAGAGCAATCAGTGCCTGATCTTCGGACGTCGCCTCGGAAAAATCTGAATACCCGGCACCAAGAACAACCGTCTGAGCATGGGCTGTAGCAAATGTAGAGACCGTCAGTACGGCTGCAAGAAGTAGTTTTTCCATTATATTCTGCCATTTAATTTGATCGCGCTATGTTAATTGTTCATCCTACCCTTCGGTTTTCAGGGCCGACAAGAACACGATTTGAGAACAATTTCGTGATGTGGCCGAAGGGACTCAAACAAAGTGGCCCGGCAATCACTTGCGCATTGATGCGGACCTGCATAGAAGCTGCGTTCGTATTCTATGCAGGAGGCCGTTATGGGCTTTAAGATGGGAATCGTGGGTCTGCCGAACGTGGGCAAGTCGACCCTGTTCAATGCGTTGACCAAAACCGCTGCCGCGCAAGCCGCGAATTTCCCGTTCTGCACGATTGAGCCCAATGTCGGCGATGTGGCCGTGCCGGATGAGCGGCTCGACAAGTTGGCCGCAATCGCATCGTCAAAACAGATCATCCCGACGCGCATGACATTCGTTGATATCGCCGGACTGGTGAAGGGGGCCTCGAAAGGCGAGGGGCTCGGGAACCAGTTTCTGGCAAATATTCGCGAGGTCGATGCCATCGCCCATGTCTTGCGCTGTTTCGAAGATGGCGACGTGACCCATGTAGAAGGCCGCATCGACCCCGTGGCCGATGCTGACACCATCGAGACTGAGCTGATGCTCGCCGATCTGGAAAGCATCGAAAAGCGCCGCGCCAATCTGGTGCGCAAGCTGAAAGGCAATGACAAAGAGGCCCAACAGCAGGACCGCCTGCTTGCCGAAGCGCAAAAGATGCTGGAAGGCGGCAAACCTGCACGGTTGGTCGAGGTTTCGGACGAGGACGCCAAGGCCTGGAAGATGTTGCAACTGCTGACCACCAAGCCGGTTCTTTATGTTTGCAACGTGTCCGAGGAAGAAGCCGCTGAAGGCAACGAATACTCGGCGAAAGTTGCCGAGATGGCTGCCGCCCAGGGCAACTCTCACGTCATTATCAGCGCCAAGATCGAAGAAGAGATCAGCTTGCTTGAAGCGGACGAGGCACAGATGTTCCTTGAGGAAATGGGTCTGGAAGAGCCCGGTCTCGACCGTCTGATCCGTGCCGGTTACGACCTGCTGAAACTGGAAACCTATTTTACGGTCGGCCCGAAAGAAGCTCGCGCCTGGACCATCCGCACCGGCACCGCTGCACCGCAGGCGGCTGGTGTCATTCATGGTGATTTCGAAAAGGGATTCATCCGCGCCGAGACCATCGCCTATGAAGACTTTGTCGCCTGCAACGGCGAGCAAGGGGCAAAAGAGGCAGGCAAGATGCGGGCAGAGGGGAAAAGCTATGTCGTCAAGGATGGCGACGTGATGCACTTTTTGTTCAACACCTGAAATTGCGCCACAATCCGCAATCGTATTGGCGTATCGAGGCCCGCCAACTCAAATCGGGAAATGAACTGTCCTGTGCTTTTAAGTCTGTCCGACGACTGAGGTTGCATCCCAAGATTGCGCAGACTCTTGATAGATTGATTTTTCCGGGTTGTATTTTCGCGGATCATCTAGCGATGATGCGTGAACATAGATACGATCATCCATAAGACTGCTGCGCCTTGTAAGTTGCGCTCCACAGTTCGGGCAGAAGCCGCTGAACGTTGGGTTGCCCGACCCGCCCAGCATTTCGTACGTTTTGCAAGCACTACTTATTTCAAAAGAGTCACGGACCAAAGGCATCATCTCTGAATGCCCGGAACCTGTGAGGTGCTGGCAGTCGCGACAGTGACAGCGAAACATTGGTACATCAAGTCGGGTGCCTGCATAGCGTACCAGGCCACATTTGCACCCACCTGTTATTCGTTCCGTCATCCTGAAACCTCCGCCTCTGGAAGCTAAGGTAATTTCCGGGTTTTGTCAGCTTTGTTTCGCTTGGTTGAAGACGTCATACGATTCACTGTTCCTGCATGGTAAATGCCTTGAGTTCGGGAATCACAAGTCGCAGCCCGCGCAATTTAAGCGCTCTTTTCTCTGCCGTCGAATATCCGATACTCTGACGAACGACCCGCCAACAGGAATGCCCTGAGATGATCGAAATTCGCGACCTGCAATTGCTCAGTGCCTTGGCACGGCATCGGCATTTTGCCAAGGCGGCAGAGGAATGCGGGATATCTCAACCCGCGTTCTCGATGCGTATCCGTAACCTCGAAGACCGATTGGGCGTCTCTATCGTCCGCCGCGCCAACCGGTTTCAGGGTCTGACCGAAGAGGGCGAGATGATCGTCCAGCGGGCGCGTCGCATTCTCGATGACACCAAAGCACTGGAACAGCAGGTGCTGGCCACCAAGGGCGAGATCACCGGTACGCTGATCCTTGGCGTGATTCCGACGGCCATCGCCTTTACCGGGCGCCTCACCAAACGCTTTCGGCAAGCGCATCCGCGCATCGTTACGCGCATCGAAACCATGTCTGCCACCGCCATTCAACACCGGCTGGACGAAGGAAGCCTGGACGCCGGGATAACATATGGCGACAGCATCGGGACCGATCTGCGACAGGTGCAACCTTTGTACGAGGAAACCTATGTTCTGCTGGTTCCGTCACACATGACGGACGAAAACGGCCCCTTGCCTTGGGCGCGCGTGGCTGAATTTCCGCTGAGCCTGCTCGAGCCGCAGATGCAAAACCGGCGTATTCTGGATCGTATCTTTGCCGAACAGGGGCTGCACCCGGACGTGGTTGCCGAAACCAGCGGATTTACCGCGTCGATGGTGATGGCACGCGAGGGGCTGGCTGCCACGGTTGTGCCACGTGTCCTTATTCGGGCATTGGGCGAGTTGCAGGGGACAAAGGTGCTGCCGCTGGTCGATCCGATTGTCAGCAAACCGATCTGTCTGGCCACCCTGAGCCGAGATCCTGAACTGCCAACGGTGCAGGCACTGCGCGCTGTGGTGACGTCTTTACGGTGATAAGATGTCGTTATCGTGCGATTGCAAAAAGCGATTTGACGATATGCTAGCCTGATGAGACACGGGGCCTGAATCGGAGGGCATTATGGCACCATTAGACACCAAGCCATCAGGCGCACCCAAGGGCGTCTGGAAGTCAGGTAAAGGCAAGGGGCGGCACACGCCCAAAGGCCGACAGTTTACGGATGAAGCACAGGCCGAAATTGCGCGCCTGCTGGGCGACCGCCCACGCCGCCGCGACCTGTTGATCGAGTATTTGCATCTGATTCAGGACACGCACGGCCATATCAGCGCCGACCATATTGCCGCGCTGGCCGTCGAGATGCGGATCGGGCAGGCCGAGATTTACGAGACCGCGACCTTCTATGCCCATTTCGACGTGGTGAAAGAAGGTGAAACACAGCCCCCCGCGCTGACCATTCGTGTCTGTGACTCCCTGTCCTGCGAAATGGCTGGTGCGCAGCAGTTGAAAAAAGCGTTGGAGGATGGGCTTGACCCGTCCGAAGTGCGCGTTCTGCGCGCGCCCTGCATGGGGCGCTGCGACACCGCGCCGGTGCTGGAAATCGGTCACAACCATATCGACCACGCGACCCTCGAAAAGGTGCAGGCCGCGATTGCTGCGGATGACACCCATGCCCATTTGCCTGATTACGAGACCTTCTCGGCCTATGTCGAGAATGGCGGTTACGCCAAGCTGAATGAATTGCGCGAGGGCGGCGATTGGGAAGAGGTTCAGGAACAGGTTCTGGCCTCGGGCCTGCGCGGTTTGGGTGGCGCAGGTTTCCCGTCGGGCAAGAAATGGGGCTTTGTCCGCATGAATGACGGCCCGCGTTACCTGGCCGTGAACGGGGACGAGGGCGAACCCGGCACGTTCAAGGACCGCTATTACCTGGAACGCACCCCGCATGTCTTCCTTGAAGGCATGTTGATCGCCGCCTGGGCGGTCGAGGCTGAGACCTGCTTTATCTACATGCGTGACGAATACCCTGCGGTTCTGGAAATTCTGCGCCGCGAGATCGCCGCGCTGGAAGATGCCGGAATTGTTGAGCCTGGCTATATCGACCTGCGCCGTGGCGCAGGCGCCTATATCTGCGGTGAAGAATCCGCGATGATCGAGTCGATCGAGGGCAAGAAGGGCCTGCCGCGTCACCGCCCGCCTTTCGTGGCACAGGTCGGCGTATTCGGCCGGCCGACGCTGGTGCACAATGTCGAGACGCTCTACTGGGTATCCAAGATTTGCCGGGAAGGCCCGGAAATCCTCAATTCTTTTGAAAAGAATGGCCGCAAGGGGCTGCGCAGTTATTCGGTCTCGGGCCGGGTGGCGAAGCCCGGCGTCTACCTGCTGCCGGCAGGGTCGACCATTCTTGACGTGATTGATGCAGCCGGAGGCATGGCCGAAGGTCATGTGTTCAAGGCGTATCAACCGGGCGGGCCGTCGTCAGGTCTTCTCCCCTCCAGCATCGACGACGTCCCGCTCGATTTTGACACTCTACAGCCGCTGGGCACGTTTATCGGGTCTGCTGCGGTTGTGGTTCTGTCCGATCAGGACACCGCCCGCGATGCGGCGCTGAACATGCTGCGGTTCTTCGAGGACGAAAGCTGTGGCCAATGCACCCCCTGCCGGGCGGGCTGCGAAAAGGCGGTGAAGCTGATGCAGGCCGACACGTGGGACACAGACCTGCTGGAAGATCTGTGCCAGGTCATGGGCGATGCCTCGATCTGCGGCCTGGGGCAGGCGGCCCCGAACCCGATCCGCCTGGTCATGAAACATTTCGCCAATGAGATCTGAGGGAGACAGAGCCATGCTTGATGCAAGCCCAAACAAAACCGTCACCTTCAACCTGAACGGCGATGACGTCACCGTGCCCGAAGGCACCACCATCTGGGAAGCGGCCAATGGCCGTGGGCTGGTGATACCGCATCTGTGTCACAAACCGGCGCCGGGTTACAAACCCGATGGCAACTGCCGCGCCTGTATGGTCGAGGTGGAAGGCGAGCGCACGCTGGTCGCCTCGTGCATCCGCCCGGCTGCTGACGGGATGGTGGTCAAGACCGACAGTGACCGCGCCGAGAAATCGCGCGCCATGGTCATGGAACTGTTGGTGGCCGACCAGCCCGAGGTGGCGCATGACAAATCGAGCCACTTCTGGGACATGGCCAAGCTGAACGATGTCAGCGACAGCCGTTTCCCGGCGAAAGAGCCCGAGAAGATTCCGCTGCTGGATGACAGCCATGTGGCAATGCGGGTCAATCTGGATGCCTGCATCAACTGCAACCTCTGTGTCCGCGCCTGTCGCGACGTGCAGGTGAATGACGTGATCGGCATGGCTGGTCGCGGGCATACCGCTCAGGTGGTGTTCGACCAGAACGACCCGATGGGCGATTCAACCTGTGTCGCTTGTGGTGAATGTGTTCAGGCCTGCCCGACCGGCGCCCTGATGCCTGCAACCGTGCTGGACGACCAACAGCAGGGCGACAGCAAAGATTACGACTCTGAGACCGAAAGCGTCTGCCCGTTCTGCGGGGTGGGCTGCAAGGTTTCGCTGAAGGTCAAGGACGGCAAGGTCAAGTATGTCGAGGGTATCAACGGCCCGGCAAACGAAGGCCGTCTGTGCGTCAAGGGCCGGTTCGGGTTCGACTATATCCACCACCCGCATCGTCTGACCAAGCCACTGATCCGGCGCGAGGACGCGCCCGAGAAGGGGCTGAACGTCGATCCCGGCAACCTGTCGACCCATTTCCGCGAAGCATCATGGGAAGAGGCGATGGATCTGGCCGCAACCAGGCTGAAAGCCCTGCGCGACGAAGACCCGCGCAGCGTTGCGGGCTTTGGTTCGGCCAAATGCACCAACGAAGAGGCCTATCTGTTCCAGAAGTTCATCCGTCAGGGTTTCAAGCACAACAATGTCGACCACTGCACGCGGCTGTGCCACGCGTCGTCTGTTGCCGCTCTGATCGAGAATGTCGGCTCGGGTGCTGTGACCGCGACGTTCAATGAGGTCGAAAATTCGGACGTGGTTATCATCATCGGCGCCAACCCGATTGAAAACCATCCCGTCGCGGCGACCTATTTCAAACAGTTCGCCAAGCGCGGCGGCAAGCTGATCGTGATGGACCCGCGCGGCGTTGGTATGCGCAAGTTTGCCGACGAAATGCTGCAATTCCGGCCCGGTGCCGATGTCTCGATGCTGAACGCAATCATGAACGTGATCGTCGAGGAAGAGCTGTATGACAGCCAGTACATCCACCGCTGGACCGAGAACTGGGAGGCCGAGAAAGAGCACCTGCGCCAGTTCACGCCCGAGGCGATGGCACCGATCTGCGGCATCGAACCGGATCAGCTGCGCCGCGTTGCGCGCACCTTTGCGCAGGCCAAGGCCGGTCTGATCTTCTGGGGCATGGGCGTCAGCCAGCATATCCACGGCACCGACAATTCGCGCTGCCTGATCAGCCTTGCCCTGATGACGGGCAATGTGGGCAAGCCGGGCGCGGGTCTGCACCCGCTGCGGGGGCAGAACAACGTGCAGGGCGCGTCGGACGCAGGTCTGATCCCGATGTTCCTGCCGGACTACAAGACTGTTACCGATGACAGTATTCGCGCGCAGTTCACCAGTGTCTGGAACTCGGACGACTTCTCGAACGAGAAGGGCCTGACCGTCACCGAGATCATCGACCAAGCCTATGCGGGCAACATCAAGGGCATGTACATTCAGGGTGAAAACCCGGCCATGTCCGATCCGGATGTTGGCCACGCACGTGAGGCGCTGGCCAAGCTGGACCTGATGATCGTGCAGGACATCTTCCTGACCGAAACCGCGAACTATGCGGACATCATCCTGCCGGCCTCGGCGCTGTATGAAAAGAACGGCACGGTTTCGAACACCAACCGTCAGGTGCAACGTGTCCGTCCGGCCGTGGCGCCTCCGGGTGAGGCACGCGAGGATTGGAAGATCACGGTCGAACTGGCGCAGCGTATCGGTCTGAACTGGGATTATCCCGATGTGTCTGAGGTCTTTGCCGAGATGAAACTGACCATGGAGTCGCTGGACAATATCACCTGGGAACGGCTGGAAACCGAGACGATCACCTATCCTTCGCTCAGCGAAACCGATCCCGGCCAGTCAATCGTGTTCGGTGATGGTTTCCCCCGCGCGGGCGGCAAAGCAAGGTTCACACCGGCCAGCGTCATCCCGCCCGATGAGGCGCCCGATGACGAATACCCGATGATTGCCACCACCGGCCGTCAGCTGGAACATTGGCATACCGGTTCAATGACCCGCCGGGCAACGGTTCTTGACGCGGTCGAGCCCGAGGCCAACTGCTCGATGAACCCGCGCACTCTGAAGCTGATGGGAATTGATCCGGGCGAAATGATCCGCCTGACCACGCGTCGCGGTTCGATTGAAATCATGGTGCGCGCTGACCGGGCCATTGCCGAAGACATGGTGTTCATTCCGTTTGCCTATGTCGAAGCAGCGGCGAACATCCTGACGAACTCGGCCATCGACCCTTACGGCAAGATCCCCGAGTTCAAATTCTCGGCCATTCGTGTCGAAAAGATCGAGGATGCGATGGCAGCGGAATAAGATCGCGGCCAGACTGAACAAGGGCGGCCTCTGGAAGGGGCCGCTTTTTTCTTTGCCGCGCCGTCGTTCAAACGATTGCCTCATCTGACTTGCCCCGGCAATTCGTCGCGTTTTCATTTGGTCGCGGCACCACGCAAATTTCCGCACTGGCGATGGCATCGCGACCACCAACGAAATCGGAACCAGGCGTCCATAAGGCAATGTGAACACCCGTCACCTGCTGGTGCGAAACAAACGGATGGCTCAACGCGGCTTTTATTGGCAGCTGGTCAATAGTCACGCTCGAAGAACAGACCCAGGCCGGTTTCCCCTCGGCCATCGACCGTACCGCGCACCGTGAAATTGTCCGTGACATCGAGGTTTAGGTTCACTTCGGTGTCACCTTCGGTGTTCACGGTGAAATCCGTATAGAGGTTTTCACCCAGGTACGCGCCCGCGCCCAAACGGCCCGCGCCGCTTTCCGAAGCTCCTATGTCGACCGTGTCGACTCCGGTGGAGTCGCGGAGACCTTTGGTTGCATCACCACCCGCACCGCTAAGCTGCGCCAGTGATGCTGCCATTTGCGCGATCAGGAAAGGCGAGATTTCTGAAAACCGGTTCCCGAACAGCAACATTGCCAGCGCTTCTTCAGCCGGACGTTCAGGGTCGGAAAACACATTGACCTCAGGTGAATCCAGCGGGCCGGCAATTTCGATCGTCGCGGTGCCGTCAGACGTGCTGGCTGAAGACTCGAACTCGATATACGGGGTCAGGTCGCCCTGCAACGTGACGATCCCCTTGGTCAGTGCCAATCTGCGGCCCAGAATGTCGAAATTCCCTCGGATCAGTTCGATCTGACCGGACGGAACAACAGAGGCGGTAGTGCCGCCGATGAAAATTCGACCCCCCAGTTCTGCGTTCACCCCGCGTCCTCTGACGAAAACCGCCTTGGGTGCAAGCAGGCTGATATCCAGCGCAATACGGGATGCGCTTTTCTCCGATCCTTCGGTCACGACCAATCCGGCCCGCTCTCGCGTGATGAAACCGGCGCGACTTTCGTTGATGTGCTGGATGTCCGGGATAGGTGCCGCGCCTACCGCGCCGGACGCGGCGGCAAGGTTGATGTTGGTTTCGTCAAACGTGATCTGACCGGCAAGCGAACTGTTTCCGGCCAACGCCCCGGTCATGGCAATCTGACCGTTCAGGGTGGTTTCATACAGCAACCGGTCTGTCAGCACCAGGTTGTTCAGGGTGGTGGTAATCTGGGCGTTGAACGGAGGGGTCAGGTCAACAGGCCCGTTGACGGTAAAGTTGCCTCCCGCCCGAACTCCGCCATTCAGTGTAATGTTTGCGCGACTTTGCGCCAGATCCACCTGACCACTGATCCCGGTAATGGTCTGACCAGCACCCGGAATGGCAAGGGATGTGCCCGAAGTGGTGACTGAACCGCTCAGCGACGCCAGCGCCGGAGCACCCTTGAGTGCCAGATCGAAGCGCGCCGACCCGTCGATCTTGTTGGGTGTGATGAAGACATTCGCGATCCCAAGGTTGATGCCGCCCTGTGCCTTCAGATCCGCCTGACCGCTGGTTTCATCAAAGGTGCCAGCCAACGTGGTGTCTATGTCGGCAGGCCCTTGCGCCTTGGCGTCAATCGTCCAGACACCGTTATCGCGTTTGGCCGTTCCCTTTGCTGCCACAGTGCCGGGAAATTCGGGAACGAACCGCTCGATCCGGTTCAGTTTGGCGTCAAAATCCACATCAGCCGAGCCATTCTGGCCGACTGTTCCTTGAAGGCTGGCGTAAGAGCTGTCAGGCCCGTCCAGGCGGGCAGTGCCTTCCAACCCAGAGCCGGTCGGAGCGACGTTCCCGCTCAGGTTCAGCGGGCCGGACAAGGTTTGCGACAGACGGGCAAGGTCATCCAGTTTGGCGGAAAAGTCCAAACCGCCGGCGTCTCGGTTCAGCTTGCCCGATGCATTCGCCGAAAGGGCCGTTCCAATCAGTTGGAACGTACGGATATCCAGGCCTTCATCGTCGTTCATCGCGTCCACGGTCAGGTTCGTTCGCCCCTGGATCAGGTCGTCAACGGCGTCGATCCCGGTTTTGATGTCGTCCGCCGCCAGATTGCCTTTTACGTCGAACGCTTTGCTGCCGACTGCGCCCTTGCCGACAATATCCGCACGGATCGCCCCTGCCAGATCGCGTTTTGCAAGGCTTGAAAACGGTGACAGGTCCGGGATGTTCAGATTGACCTGCCCGTCAATGGCAAGGGCTTTCCTTGGGTCGTCTATGGTGGCAGAGGCCTTGACGGTCAGGGCTGAACCGTTCACCGATGCGTCGCGGATCACAATCTGTTCCTGGCTCAGCGCACCGTCGAACGTGATCTCGTTGCGACCGACCAACAGCGGGTCGATCTCGGCCAGACCGGTTTTGATATCCCGGCCCGATACGCTGGCCGTGCCGTCAAACTCCAGCGTCTGAACAGTTCCTTTTCCGTTCAGTTTCGCTTGCACTGCTCCCCCAAGCTCGCGTTTGGCAAGGCCCGAAAACACGGACAGGTCCCGGGAATTGACCGTCGCCTGACCATCGATCGTCACGTTGCCATCAGGGGTCGTTACGGTGCCGTCGGCCTGGGCGCGCAAGGTATCACCGATCAGGGTGAAATCTTGGATGGTTATGCCATCTGCGCCACGCTTGGCGTCGAGCGTTATTGCTGTGTTGCCCTTGATCACCGGATCGATGTCATCACGCCCGGTCGAGAGGTCGGTTCCTTCGACCTCCAGTTTGCCGTCGAAACTGCCTTCCAGTGGTGAGCCTTTACCGTTTAGACGGGCCGAGACCTGGCCTCCCAGCTCCAGTTGGGCCAGTTCCGAAAACCGGGACAAATCCGTGGCTTCCAAAGTGGCGGTGCCGTCGATGGCCAAACCGGTGGACAGGCCGCTGACCAATGCGTCGACACCCAATTCGTAATCTGAACCAACCAGTTCGAGACCGGTCAGGTTCAGGGATTGGTCACTGCCATAGTCAAAGGTGCCATCCAGAGTGATGAGGTCGCCTATTGCTGCATTCAGGGCCTCGTCCGCCAGATCAATTCCGTCCAACGCGGCCTGCAGATTGCCATTGATTTTTAGCGCTGCGCCCTGTTCCAAGGTCCCGTGAGCAGTAATTTGCGCGCGCTCCAAATTAACTTGCTCGGCCTGCACGGCGTTCGCAGTCAGGCTCAGGTCCCAATGATTGCCGTTTTTTTCGTCGTACAGCGCCGAAATCTGTGCCGCTCCAACGGACGTGTCACCGCCCGAGGCTGGAAGAGTTACCCTTTCACCCTCCGGTGGCGTTATGCGTCCTTGCAGGGCCGCGAGTTGCAATCGCCCACCTGCCGCCAACTGTAACTGGCCTTTCAGGTTCAGTGCTTGTGACGAGATCTCAAGTTCGTCAATTTCCAGCGCACCTTCAGGTTGGGTTCGCCCATCCACATAGAGCTGTGTTTTGGCACCGAAAAACGTATCCATTTCATCGGCGACAAAAGGTGTCAAATCACCGCCGAGATCGGCAGTAAACGCAATGCCCTCTTCCGCGCTGGCCGCGGCAGTCGGGGCCGAGCGTAACCGAACCTGCCCTGTCACCCGAGGCTGACCATCGCTGCTGAGACCGATATCGGCCGTAAAATCGGTCACGGGCCCGGACCCTTTCGCTGTCAGCGCGATAGGCGGGGTATCCGGCATTTCAAGAGCGGTCGAGATCAGGCCGCCCGCTGCCTCTGTCACCTGAACGTCAATATTGATCTGGCTGTTTGAATTCTGAAAGCCCGCGGCCAACTTGATCTCATCGCCCGCCCGGTCCAGCCGCGTGATATCAAGGTTGGTGTCCAGCGTTCCGTCGGCCAGTGACAGGTTGCCACTAACCGCCAGTTCTGCGGCCACTCCGATCAGGGGCTGGCCCAAAGCCAGCTCGTCGATGCGAATTTCACCGATTTCGATGGCTACGGGCAGTTCAGGCAGTTGGAAGCCTTTTGTTTCTGCGGTTGGCGGCGGCGTGTCTTTGGTGGTGGTGCCCGGCGCACGGGCAACGTCGATTTCTTGTGCAGTCAAGGCATTGACCGAGAACCGCCCACGGATCAAAGCCAGCCGGTTCCAGTCAAGTTCGGCGTCCTTTATAGTCAGCCAGACCCCTTCGTCATCGGCAACCGTGATCTCGGCAATCGTGGCACGTGAACTCAGTGCACCTTGCAGGCCCTTGACGGTGACGTTCTGATCGTCGCCCGACAGGGTATCCTGCAGGAACCGCTCAATCATGCTGCCGCCTTCGTCCTCCTGCGGATGTCCGGCCACAGGCACGATTGCCAGCGCGGCGATCAGCAGAGGATATGAAAGGTGCCGTCTCAAAATGCCTGTCCGATCCCGATATAGAACTGTAGCCCGTCCCCGGTGGGACCGCTGACAGGATAGGCCAGATCAAGACGCAAGGGGCCAAACCCGCCCAGATCGTATCTTACGCCGATACCGGCGCCCGAGTGGTCTTCCGCGCCGCTGCCGACAAACGAAGATGTATCGACGACACCGTAGTCGTAAAACCCGACAAGCGACAGGCTGTCGGTCACCTTGCCTCGGATCTCGCCGGACAAGCCAATAAATGACTTGCCGCCCGCGACGCCGCTTCCGACCGGAATGCCGAGGCTTTCATACGGCTGCCCGCGAACGGTTCCCGCACCGCCCGAGAAGAACAGAAAGTCGGGCGTGACGCCATTTGCGGGTGGGCCGATTACCGATCCCAGTTGCGCCCGCCCCGCCAGTACAACCCGTCCTCCGGTGCCAAGGCTGGTATAGGCACGACCGTCGAAAAACAGACGAATTCCCGTGTCGCTGCCGGAAAACCCGACAAAGGGCATGATCTGGGAATCCAGATAGAAACCGCGCGTTGCACTGACTTTGCTGTCACGCTCATCCCATTCGGATCGGAACGGCACGATGAAATACCTGAACTTGCGCCCGCTGCCATATGCGTCATCCGCGTCCGACCACTGGAACCCGGCCGATGCCTCGGCGTAAAGATTGTCCGAGAACGTCCGGCGCGCACCATAGGCCAGCGAAGCCACCGTCACATTGTAGTTTTCCGTGTTGCGGCGTTCCAGCAGGGCGCTCCAGAAGGTGTTGTCATCAGGTCCAAGCCGGTCAGGTTGATCCAGACGCAGCCCGATCCGGCCATCAATATCCTCTGCACCGCCAATATTTCGAACCGCCGCTTCGAAGCGCAGACGTTCTGCGCGCCTGAACATATTGCGATGGGTCCACGTCGCCGTCACATCCACACCATCGCGAGAGGCCAGTTCGACACCAAAGGTCAACCGACGTTTGGGCAGGTCTTCGAACGTGGCGTCGAAATCCAGTGTGCCATCGGGGTTTGGAGTCTCTCGTTCCTGCAACGAGACCACGTTGAACGTGCCGGTCCGGCGCAACCGTGTTCCCACCTTCTGGATTTTCTCAGGGGAATAGACCTCTCCACTTGGGAACCCGGCGATCTTTTCGATGGATCTGTGGCGTACATCTGAATTGCCCTTGATGAACATCTTGCCAAATGTCAGCCTGCGCCCGGGATCAAGGTCGATCTGGGCATCCAGACGAGCTTGGGCGTGGCGCGCGATGATTGTCTGACCCGCAATTCCGGCTTTTGCGTGACCCGCGTCCCTCCATCCCTGAACACCGGCCGAGGAGGCCTGTTGAATGGCACCGGTCGTCGCCAGTTTCCCGGGGGCAAAATCCTCGGGGAGTTTGGTTTCAGGGGCCAGGGGCTGAACAGTGGCGGTGCCGAATTTGAAGCTTGGCCCGGTTTCAACGGCAATCGCAGCACGGTTTATTTGTGCAGGCACCGTGAGAGAGCTCAGCTCGGCCGCTTCCTGTCCATCAAGCTTGATGCTGACGACCGGGCTGAAATAGCCCTCGTCGTAAAGGATTTGCACGATCGTACGGTAATCCGACAAGGCCGCCGAGAGGATTTCAAGCGGGGTGTCGAGGCCGCGTTCTTCAGCCGTGGTTACTGAGGATGTCTGCTTGAGACGTTCAACCAGTTCTTTCGATGCACCAGGGGCGGTGAGAGACGTTTCCAGCGCCGCCAGCGTGGTTGGGGCCAAAGTCACAACTGTGGCCATCAGCCAGCGCCCCAGGCGGCATTGCCGCTTGCTCCTTTGCATGAATTGCCCCAACTGTCCCAATTCCAGTTCTCTTGTCCGTGTCGTGCACGGCCCTTTGAATTCAGGTTAGAGCATCTGAAAGCGGATGGGGAAAGGAATTATACATGAGACGAGAATTTTTTCGGCCAAATTGTGTTGAGGTTGCCGCCCGGCTATTCGGCTGCCATCAGGCGGGCCACGTCCAGCATTCGCGCCGAGAAGCCCCATTCGTTGTCGTACCAGCCAAAGACCCTGACCTGATTTTCACCCACCATACGGGTCTCGGGCCCGGCAACAACCAGCGATTCAGGGCGGGACCGCAAGTCGGACGAGACCAGCGGCAAATCAGTCCAGCCAAGCACCGGGGATGCAGCAACGGATTGTTTCAGGGCTTGATCGAAGGTTTCGGCGCTCATGCCGCGCTGCAATGTGACCACGAGGTCCACGGCTGACACACTTGCCGTCGGAACGCGGACAGCCGCGCCCGAGATACGCCCGGCCAGATGCGGAAGGACGACATCGATCAGGTGCATCGCGCTCGATGTGGTCGGAACCATCGACAGCGCCCCCGCCCGGGAACGGGCAAGGTCGCCGCGCGGCGCATCCACCATCGGTTGACTGTTGGTATAGCAGTGGATGGTGGTCATGTGCCCCGACACGATACCGCCGATATCGTCGATGACCTTGACCAGTGGCACCAGCCCATTGGTGGTGCAGGATGCGTTTGACACAATCCGGGCGCTGCCCAACTGGTCTTCGTTCGCACCCAGAACGATGGTGACATCAGCAGCAGGGGAGGGGCCTGAGATCAGTACTTTGCCTGCGCCCGCAGACAAACCGCGACGCGCAACGTCCGAACTGCGGGCGATACCCGTACAATCCAGCATGACGTCAACGCCTGACAGATCAACGCGGGACAGATCATCGCTGTGGGTCATGGGAATCGAGTGCCCATCCACGATCAGCGCGGCGTTCCCTGTGGACACATCGCCGGAATAGGGGCCAAACGTGCTGTCGTATTTGAACAGGTATGCACAGGTGTCCAGCGGCGCGATGTCATTGATCAGCACCAGCTCGATATCTGACCCTGCCGGCAGGGCCAGAACCTGCCGCAGGATCGTACGGCCAATACGGCCGAATCCGTTTATTGCGAGTTTCATGCGCAAGCTATGGCAGGCCGGTCCGGCGACCTCAATGCCTGATCTGACGCTGTGTCAGTTGCAGCTGACCTGCGAGAAAAACTGGCCCGAGATGTTCTGGTACATGCTGGCCACGATCGGCTTGCACCCGGTTGCCTGCTGAATCGCGGCAATGGCCTGAACGGTGCGCAGGCGCGGTGGCGGACCGAATGGGTTGAGGTTGTTGTTGTCACGCGTGGCGCGATAGACAACCGGCGCATCGGAAACCTGTGTCACCGCCCAGGTGCGGCTCATGACGAACACGGATTTGGTTTCTTCCTTGGCCGAGATGGGGGATGCAAAAAGGGCCGCGGATGAAGCGAGTGCTGCGACGGCCAGCAGGGCAGGGCGTAGTTTCATGGAACAATCTCCAGTGCTCAAAATCAGAATTTACTTGGATTTCAGCAAATTCCGGCCCGCCTGTGAAGCCCCAAGGTCAGAAATTTGCGACGCCACCCCGTCGGGCAGGTGTTACCGACGAGCTGTGGGCAATGGCAAATGCCGGTTGCAGCACCTGTGCCGCCAATGCCTGACCCACCCCGGATCGCCTGTGTTGCGGGCTTGCGAACAGGGGGCACGCAGACAGATTTTTTGGTATGCTTCGAAGGTACGTGTCGGGGGCTTGGCCCTGCCGGGTTAGGGGTATAACCTTGACCACAAATGATTTCAGCTCTGCGAGGCCGCCATGAATGCCCCAAGTTTTACCGCCATCGCCGCATGCGGCATTCTATTGATGAACACCGTGGTCGAGGCCAAGCCGCTGTCCCGAATCATAGCCGAGATGGGGTTGTCTCCGGCAGATTTCGAAGTGGTCAACGCAGCCTCGAACGCGCTTTTGACCAGCGGTACGCCTTCCGTGGGCCAGGAACTGTCATGGAAGAATGACGACACGGGTTCCAAAGGGACAATCCGGGTACGATCGGTACAGGGAAACTGCGTTGGTCTTCAGCATGTGATTCAGCCGGACGGCGGTGATCAGAGCAGGGAAATCCGAACCCGCCGGTGCAACGACGGCAACGGCAATTGGATCCTTACGCCCTGATCATCAGCTCAGATTTCAGTAACCCTGATCACGATTGACTTCATGCAGCAAGGCCGCGCCGGAGCTGAGGCGCCGGAAGTTTTCAGCCACATCCGACAAGGCGTCGCCCAGATGCCAGCCTGAAACATGTGGTGTGATCGTCACACCGGGGTGGCGCCATAGCGGGCTGTCTTGTGGCAAAGGTTCCTGCGAGGTGACGTCCAAAACGGCATGGCCCGGAACCCCTGCGTCCAGTGCCGCGATAAGGGCGCCCTCATCAATCAGATTTCCGCGCCCGGCGTTCAGCAGCTGACTGCCGGGTTTCATCGCCGCCAGCATCCGGGCATCAAACAGGCCAGCGGTCTGAGGGGTCGAGGGCAGGATGGCGCAAACGTGGTCACATTGGCCAAGAAGCGCGGGCAACGCGTCCTGCCCATGCATGCAAGTTACGCCTTCAATGGCTTTGGGCGTACGGCTCCAGCCCATGACTTGAAAGCCCACGGCGTGCAGCATCCGCGCGGTGCGGGCGCCGATGTGGCCAAGACCCAGAACACCGACCACGGTGTCCGGGGTAAAAACCGGTGCTCGCGGGGACCACTCGGCGCGGGTTTGAGCCGCTTCGTGAAACGCCATGTGTCGCTGAGCGCGCAGGATATAGGCCAGAAACCACTCGGCAATGCCCTGTGCCGGTGCGTCAGGCTTCAGGCGGGTGATGCGAACGTGACCGGGCAGACCGGGATGGCTGACAATGGTCTCGACCCCTGCGCCCAGCTTTTGAACCAGTTTCAGGTTCGGCAATCGCGTCGGGTGGTCACGTTGCATGTCAACCACGGCCAGCATGGTTATGTCATCAGGATTGCCCAGCGTTTCGGCGGTGCGGATATCCGCATCCGGTAACACGGCCTGTAAACTGCGGGCAATTTCGTCATCACTTATCCAGTTGGACAGCCCGGTTTCGATCAACAACGCCATGTGCGGCTCCTGCATATGTTAGATGTGGTGACGTCCCGTCACTGCGGTGGACAGGGCCCGGGCAGTTAAGCCATCCTTGCGGCGAAAGTATAGCCCGGACCCGGTGCTTCAGAGGGACATTTCCGAAAACATGACAATCAGCCTGGCCGTGCAAATTCATGATCATCTGCAAGACGTTGCTGATATGACCGGGGTCGAGGTCACTCGGATGGATGACGCATGTGTCCCTGGCGGTAATGGCGAAACTGATCGCAAGGCCGGCGTGTCCTACATTTTCGCCGCCAAAGTCGGAATGGGGAAAGTGTTTGAACGCCTGGGTTCAGACAAACGGAAACGATTTGCGCAAGAACAAACCTGAGGATCACATGGCGGAAGCGCTCGACTTTACCAACACGACTTATTTTCATCAGCGCGAGGACGGGGCGTTTGTTGGTAACGATGCCGCGCGCGGGCCTTGGTCTGCCGCACATTGCCACGCGGGGCCGGTCAGCGGCTTGATCGTACGGGCCGCGGAAACCGAAATCGGCCCCGAGAAGATGCTGACCCGACTGACTGTCGATTTGCTGAGGCCGCTCCCGCTGGCCGGGCTTCGCGTTGCGGCAGAGACCACGCGCCACACAAAGACGCTTGGGACCACGCGGGTCACGGTGCACGATCTGGACGATACGTTGTGCGCCACGGCAACAACCATGCACCTGTTGCGGCGCGATCTGGGGCAGGTGCCGAATGTCGAGATGGATGCGCCGAAAATGGAGGACGTTGTCGATGGCCCTTTTCCGATAGGTGAAATTCGCCACGATCTGCCAGGCTTTGCCCATTACAGCGATATTCGCTATCCCGCAGGGGGAAAACAGGGGGCCGGGCCCAAAACGATTTGGATGCGTACTCCGCAGCTTTTGCAGGGCGAGGATCAATCGCCCATACAGGCCCTGTGCCCGTTGGCCGATTGTGGAAACGGTATCTCATGGAATGCGCCGACCACTGAAATGGGGTTCATGAATACGGACCTGACCGTGCATATCCACCGTGAACCGGTTTCGGATTGGCTGGCCTCAAAATCGATTTCGCATTGGCAGCCTTCCGGCATCGGCATGTCTCAGTCCGTCCTCTTTGATACGCAAGGTCCGGTGGGCACAGCGCTGCAAACACTGGTTCTGTTCCCGCCGACCTGATGGTGGGCCGGATTTCGCATCGGGAGTGAAAATGTCGTTGCCGCCACGCGGACGGAGACCTATCTTGCGCCTATGCGTTATCTTATAACCACTATGATCCTTTGTTTGCCGATGCAGGCCAACGCCCACCCCCATGTCTTCATTGATACCGGGCTGGAGTTCATCGTGGATGACGCTGGTCAACTGACCCATGTTCGCGTGACCTGGGCGTATGACGAATTCTACTCGTTGTTGGTTCTGGAAGACATGAAGCTGGATCAGGATGCTGACGGCGTTCTGACGGAAAGCGAAGAACGGTTCCTGACCGGGTTCGATACGCAGTGGGTGGAAGGATATAACGGCGATCTTGTCGTTACCACAGACGGAACCCCCGTCGCGCTGTCGGGCCCGATGGAGGCGCAGGCGACAGTTGAAGACGGGCGCGTTGTCACCACGCATCTCAGGGCGGTGGAGGCCGGTTCCGTCGCGGCCACGGCGCTGTCTGCGAAAGCGTTTGATGAGACGTTTTATACCGCCTACGAGGTGACGCGACCCGTGACCGTGACGGGCCCCGCCGCGTGCCAGATTGACCGGTTTGACCCGGATATCGACGGCGAACTGGCCCAGATGCAGGCCTTTCTGCTGACCCTGGACGCCGACTATGACCTCGAGGAAAATGACATCCCTCTGGTCGGTGAACGTTTTGCCACCGAGATCCGCGTATCATGTCCCGCTACCTGATCCTGCCTGTCGGCCTGGCGATTGCACTGCTGCTCTGGTTTTGGGGCAGCGGAGGCTTTGACAGCCTTGCGGCCTGGGCTGCGGGGGAGCAACGAGAATTCCAGAACCAGATCGCCCGGTCCTTGCGTGCCGCGCGTGCCGAGCAACCCGAGGCGGTGGCAACGCTGTTGACGGTCTGTTTCGCCTACGGGTTCTTTCATGCCATCGGCCCCGGCCACGGAAAGGTCCTGATCGGGGGTTACGGTTTGGGTCGGCGTGTCGCCTTCTGGCGGTTGTCGGCGATCAGTGTATTGTCCAGCCTGGGGCAGGCGGTGACGGCCGTCGTCTTGGTCTATGCCGGGGTGCTGGTGTTCCAGATGTCCCGCGAAAGCCTTGTTGGAACGACGGAACAGGTCATGGCTCCGATCAGCTACGGAGCGATCGCCCTTATCGGTCTTTGGCTGGTGGTCCGGTCCTTGCGCAGTTTCGCAAAGAGACGGAATACCACATCGCTCCATGAGCACCATCATCATGAAAACGATCACACCCATCACCCTCACCACGATGGAGAAGTCTGTTCAGATTGCGGCCACCGCCATGGCCCGACCGCGCAGGAAGTTGCAAATGTGGGTTCACTGCGCGAGGCCCTGATCCTGATTGCGGGCATCGCGGCGCGACCGTGCACAGGGGCTTTGTTCGTACTGATCCTGACGTGGCAGATGGGCATCGCGATGGTCGGTATCGCCGGGGCTTTTGCCATGGCATTGGGCACGGCGCTGGTGACGACATTGGTGGGATGGACGTCCGTTGGCCTTCGCGGAGGTCTGCTGGCCTCAGCCTCAGCTACACGGTTCGCATCGGTGCTGGCCCCAACCATCGAACTGGTGGCCGGGCTGATCATTGCCGTGATCGCAAGTGGTTTGCTGCTGCGTGCGATTTAGGTCAGTCGAACACCGGTTCCGGATATCCGACCCGCGCCAGATACAACCCCTGCGGCGGGCATACTGGCCCGCAGGCCGCACGGTCGGCAGCTTCCAGCGCCTCGCGCACCTCTTCAGGGGTCCACGCTCCGGCGCCCACACGTTCCAGCGTTCCGACGAAACTGCGCACCTGATTGTGCAGGAATGACCGAGCCCTTACGTGGAAATGGACCTCGGGGCCGGAAAATCCCTGAACCTGTTCAACCCGCAACTCATCCAGAGTTTTGACCGGGCTGGCCGCCTGGCAAATCGACGACCTGAAGGTCGTGAAATCATGGCAACCCAGCAGCATGTTCGCCGCTTCCTGCATGGCCTCGACATCCAGCGGATGATTGATCTGCCAAACCTGCCCTTTGTCATGGGTTGCAGGCGCGCGTCGCATCAGGATGCGGAACAGGTATTGCCGTTCGACCGCCGAAAACCGCGCGTGCCAATCGTCGGTCACGCGTGCGGCGTCCACGATCGCCACCGGCTGCGGTTTGAGGTGATAGTTTAGCGCCTCGGACAGGCGGAACGGGTCCCACTCCTTGGCCATGTCGCAATGGGCGACCTGACCCAACGCATGAACCCCGGCGTCGGTACGCCCTGCGGCAGCAATCGTATGCGCACCCGGCTGGATACGGGACAGGGCCTGTTCGATTGCGCCCTGCACGGACGGCTGATCCTTCTGCCGCTGCCATCCGGCAAACGGTTCCCCCTGGTATTCGACTTTCAACGCGTATCTGGGCATGTGCCGCTGGTACAGCGCGGCGCGGGAACGGGCAAGGGGGCGAAAGCGCTGGTATGTGCGGTACCCTCTACCTATCTTGGGTGAAACGATAATTGCGGGGCGACAGATTGGTCATCTCATCTCTGGCAGACAGTCTTGTGCGCGGCGTCGAAACCATCGGCGACAGCGTATCCGAGACGTTTTTTGAGCCTGTCATCCGCCTGGGTGTCACCGGGTTGGCGCGATCGGGCAAGACGGTTTTCATCACCTCGTTGGTGGCGAACCTGCTGGATCGGGGGCGCATGACCGGGTTGGTTGCGCAGCAGGAAGGTCGGATCAATGCCGCCTATCTGCAACCCCAACCGGATGACACCGTGCCCCGGTTCGATTATGAAGCGCACCTGTCCGCCCTGACGGGTCCGTCACCGCACTGGCCGGACAGCACACGCGCGGTGTCAGAGCTGCGCCTGTCCTTCAAAGCCCGCCCAGCCGGCTTGCTTGCTGGCTTGCAGGGGCCGCGCACCGTCCATCTGGATATCGTCGATTACCCCGGCGAATGGCTTCTGGATCTGGCCCTGCTGGACAAGTCTTATGCAGACTGGTCTCGGGAAACACTGGAACGTATCGAGGCCCGCTCGGAGGCGGTCGAGTATCTGGGGCAGGTCAATGCCGCAGACCCGTCCGGCGCACATGACGAGCCGACCGCGCAGGCGCTGGCATCGTCGTTCACAACCTATCTCAATCAGGCGCGTGAAGCGGGGTATTACGACTGTACCCCCGGGCGGTTCCTGCTGCCGGGGGATCTGGCCGGATCTCCGGTTCTGACCTTTGCGCCGTTGGTGGTGTCTGGCCCGTCGCGGCGCAGAACGCTTCAACGCGAGATGGAACGGCGATACGAAGCCTATAAAGCCCAGGTCGTGAAACCGTTTTTTCGCGATCATTTCTCGCGCATCGACCGGCAGGTGGTTCTCGTCGATGCGCTGGGCGCTATTCACAAAGGTCCACAGGCGGTCGAGGATATGCGCCGCGCCATGGCCGATATCCTGTCGGCCTTTCGCCCCGGCCGAAATGCATGGCTCAGCCAATTGCTGTTGGGCAAGCGGGTCGAACGCATTTTGTTTGCGGCGACAAAAGCCGACCATTTGCACCACACCCAGCATCCCCGCCTGACCGCGATCATCGAAGCATTGACGCGCGAGGCGCGCGATCGGGCGAGTTTCGCAGGGGCCCGGACCGAGGCCCTGTCCCTGGCTTCGCTGCGTGCTACGACCGAAGAACTGCGCCACCACGACGGGACAGACTTGCCATGCGTTCGGGGTACCCTGTTGGAGAACGGCAAACAGGCCGCCTTCTACCCGGGAGAATTGCCCGAGGATCCAGCGCATCTGTTGGGTCCGGCCCGAAACGGGGCTGATGCGTGGTTGGGCGAAGATTACGGCTTCATGGCCTTTGCCCCGGCAAAGCTGTCGCTAAAACCTGGTGATGGCCCGCCGCATATCCGGCTGGACAGGGCGGCACAGTTCTTGATCGGAGATCGGTTGTGACGACAATTCTGCGCCGCGCGCGCCCGACGGATGCGGGCACCATCGGGTCGATCCTGCACGGTTTCGCCTTGGAAAACGACTGGATGCCTGAATTGCACAGCTGCGTCGAGACAATTGCTTTCTGTGGTCGAATGATTGATCTGGAATGGGTGACCGTGGCCGAAACCGAGGCCGGCGTTGTTGGTTTTTTGGCGCTCGACGGTCGTGAAATCCATTCGCTTTATCTGGATGCTTCGGTTCGGGGCCGCGGGATTGGTCGGCAATTGCTGGATCACGCCAAATCGGCCCGCTCAGAGCTGAGCTTGTACGCGTTTCAGAACAATGCCCGAGCCTGCCGGTTTTATGAACGTAACGGCTTTGCCGAGGTGGCCCGCAGCGATGGGGCGGACAACGACGAAAACCTGCCGGACATACGGTTTGTCTGGCGCAGCGAGGATGTGATCAATGGCTAAAGGCCCGGTTTTGATCGATCTTGAAGCGGATGAGCCCCCTGCCGATGTCGCCAAGGCCCCGCCGGTGCCGGACATCGCGCAACCACAAGGGCAGGCGATGCAAGGCGCGGCACGGCTGGCGGCGCGCAAGCCATCGGCTCTGGCGCGCTGGTTCTGGGGGCTGGCCCTGGCAGTGGTCGGGGCGGCCGTATCGGTGGCCGCGTGGGATTTTGCAACTTCGCTGGTGGCGCGAACGCCTGTTTTGGGGTGGATCGTAACCGGGTTGATCGCCGCGCTGGTTCTTGTGGCGCTTATGATCGCAATCCGTGAACTGGCCGCATTGGGGCGATTGTCCCGTGTGGATGGCCTGCGTCGGGCCGCAGATACCGCGTTGGCAGAGGAAGATCTGGCTCAGGCCCGCGCAGTCACCAATCGTATCATCGCATTCTACAAGGGCCGGGAAGACACACGCTGGGGCCGCGAACGATTGGCCGAGCGGATGGCGGATCAGTTCGATGCGTCAGCTCTGCTGGAACTTGCCGAAGTTGAGCTGTTGGCGCCTCTGGACCAAGCCGCCAGCCGCGAGGTCGAGGCCGCGGCCCGGCAAGTTGCAACCGTGACCGCATTGGTGCCGCTGGCGCTTGCGGATGTGATAACCGCGCTGGCCGCGTCATTGCGGATGATCCGCCGGGTTGCCGAAATCTATGGCGGGCGCGCGGGTACGCTGGGCGGCTGGCGTCTGACCCGCAGTGTATTTGTGCATCTGGTGGCGACAGGGGCGGTTGCAGTCGGCGATGATCTGCTGGAGCCTGTCCTGGGCGGTTCCGTTCTGAGCAAACTGTCACGCCGGTTCGGCGAGGGTCTGGTCAACGGGGCACTCAGCGCTCGTGTGGGTGTGGTCGCGATGGAGGTGTGCCGCCCGTTGCCCTTCTCGGACAGGCACAAACCTTCGACGCGGGGCATCATCAAACGCGCCTTGCAGGGCCTGTTTTCCAAGGGTTGATCCAAAGCAAGGCGCCCCGGCCTGCGCTTCGGCACACTGAATGTGTCAAAGGAGCCAGCCATGACGGATCACGGTCACAGCCCGCAGGAAATCGCCGAACGGATCAACGCACCGCCCGGACGCGGAGTGTTGCGCGATGTCGTCTATGGCGGCATCGACGGGTCCGTCACCACATTTGCCATTGTGGCAGGCGTTGCAGGGGCAGGTCTTTCCCCTTTCGTTATCGTGGCGCTTGGCCTGGCGAATGTTCTGGCTGACGGGTTTTCGATGGCTGCAGGCAATTATTCAGGCACCAAGGCCGAGCTGGACAACATTCGCCGCATCCGCGCGGTCGAGGAACGCCACATTGCGTTGTACCCGGATGGTGAGCGCGAAGAAGTGCGAGAGATCCTTGCGCAAAAAGGGCTGTCTGGCGACATTCTGATCGAGGCCACGGCAGAGATCACCTCGAGCACCGAAAACTGGATCAACCTGATGATCGAAGGTGAATATGGTCTGGGCAGTGTCGACCCGCATCCGATGAAAGCCGCATTGGCCACCTTCTTTGCGTTTCTGGTGGCGGGGATGATCCCATTGCTGCCGTTTCTGGTGTCCGTGCCGAACGCGTTTGCGATCTCGGCCTGGATGACCATGGCTGTCTTCTTTGCGATTGGCGCGCTCAAAAGCCGGTGGTCACTGGCCCCCTGGTGGCGGTCGGGGATCGAGACGCTTTTGATCGGCGGGCTGGCCGCGCTGATCGCGTATCTCGTCGGGTCCCTGTTCCACCCATGAAATTTGCGGCGCTGGGATGACGGTTGTTGCAGTGGGCCTTACCGCAGACCCCGGACCTTTTCAGGCCGACGATCGCGCGCCCGGCGATTTCGGTGCTTTAGATCGGTTCACAGCTTTCCTGACTGTCACTTTCGGACGGCTCAAGATAGCCTGACCTCCAAAAGGATCGGAGACTCGGTTGGAATCGCTGCTTGTTCTTGTTGGCCTGATTGTTCTGGCCATCCCTGTGACATTGATCGCTCTTTTGGTCGGGCATTCCCGTTTGCGTCGCCGGGTAGAGCAGCTGGAAGCGCAAATCGACGCCTTGGCCTCAGGCGATGCGACGGTCCTGCCGCAACCGGAACAGGAAACGCCTGCACCGCATCCTGCTGCTGAAGAAAAGCCGCGCAGGCCGGCACCCTGGTCGGCTCCAAGGCGGCAGGAAGACAACAGTGCCGACGCTCAGGATGCAGAGGTTTCTTCTCCGGCTGTCGTGTTTCGCCATGACAGGTTTGCGGCATTGGGAGCGTGGCTGCGCGAGAACTGGTTTTATGTGGTTTCGGCCCTGTCTCTGGCGCTGGCCGGTATTTTCCTTGTGCAATACGGCGTCGAAAACGGTTTGCTGCCGCCGGCGGCCCGTGTCGTCGCAGCCCTGGGTTTCGGCACGGTTCTGATCATCGGAGGAGAAGTCCTGCGCCGCAAGTTCGGTGATAACGAAGCGGTGGCAACCGCCTATCTGCCCTCGGTCTTTTCCGGTGCCGGGCTTGTCACTTTGTTCGGGGCCATCCTGTCCGCGCGCCAGCTGTACAACCTGATCGGTGCCGAAACGGCACTGGCAGGGATGGTCGTTGTCGCGCTGGTGGGGCTCGTTCTGGGGTGGTTCCATGGTCCGCTGCTGGCTGCGGTCGGTTTGATCGGTGCCTTCGCGGCGCCTTTCCTAGTCGGGGGCACGTCCGATGATCCGTCGTGGCTTTACGCATATTTCCTGCTGGTCGCCGTCTTGGGGCTGGGTATCGACACGGTACGGCGCTGGGCGTGGATCTCGGTCCTGACACTGTTCGGGGCCTATGCGGCGAACCTGCTTCTGGTGATGGGCGCGCCGAGTACGGAATCGGGATACCTGATCGCGGCAACGGTGCTGGCGCTTTTGGCAACGGCCATTCCGGTGCGGCGCATTTGGCCAAATCACGCGGGCCCTATGCTAACTGAGATGATCCGCCGCCCAAAGGCCCGCCCCTGGCCAGAATTCCCAACTCGTCTGGCCGCCGGGGTCGTCGCGGCAAGTACGGTGATCCTGTCCTGGCATTGGGCGGATACAGAGTCCGAATTCTGGCTGGGCGTCAGCCTGTTGTCTGCCCTTGTTCTGGCGCTGCTCCTCTGGGCCAAGGATGCACCGGCCCTTCGGGACCTGACTGTCCTGCCTGCGGCCGGTTTGGTGGTCTTTGTCGCCTCTCACGGGCTTGAGGATGGCGCGGTTCTGGGCAGGTTCGCGGCCACTTACGCGGAAACGCCCGAGGCCGACTATCCGATGGTGGTGACTGTTCTCGTCGCTTTGGGAGGTTTGATGTCGGCCCTGATGGCGTGGCGGTCATTCAAGGCAAGCCAGTATCGCGCCGTTTGGGCCGGAGGAGCCGCGCTTTTTGCACCCGTTCTGGCCATCGCGCTGGAAATAGGCTGGCATCCGGCTTCGGTGATCGGGGCTTATCCTTGGGCGCTCCACGCGATTGCGCTGGCTGTGTTGATGGTGGTTCTGGCTGAACGCTTTGCCCGCGTTGACGGCGATGACCGGATGCGGGCGGCACTGGCCACCCTGTCCATGCTGTCGTGTCTGGTCTTTGCCTGCGTCATCGTGCTCAGCTCGGCGGCGCTGACGGTTGCATTGGTCGCCAGCGTTGTGGTTGCGGCCGCGTTGGACCGCAGGTTCATCCTGCCGCCGATGAGCTGGTTCATCTGGGCCGGTGTCTTTTCCGTCACGGTGCGTTTGGTGCTTGATCCCGGGCTGGATTGGGCCAATTCCGCTCCGGTGCTTGAGATGTCGATGGTCTATGGCGCGGCCACATTGGGATTTGTCGTGGGCTGGAGGCTTTTGCGTCCGTTGAAGCGCCCACTGGCGGCGCTGCTGCTGGAAAGCGCGGCCTGGGCGACAGCGGGTATCCTGCTTTCATTGCTGCTGCTGCGTTGGCTTGAAGGCTTCGGCGAGGGCGGCGCTGACAACAGCCATTGGGGCCTGGGTCTGCTGGCCGTCATCTGGCTTTTGCTTGCGTTCGCGCAGGTGCAGAGGTTCGGGCTGGGTGGCAAACTGAACTATCTGCGATACCTGCTTGCTCTGTTCTTTGCGGGGCATGGCCTTTTCTATCTGTTGCAGGCATTGGCGGACCAGAACCCCTTGTTTGATCCGAATGCGGATCCGGTGCTTGGGCCGCCGGTTTTGAATACGCTGGCCGTTGCTTATCTGTTGCCCGCATTGGCCATCGGCGGATCGGTCTGGAGGATCCGGGAAATGCCGAAACCGATCATGCAAGCAAGCTTTGCCGTTGCAGGGACGTTGGCGGCAGTTTGGTTGGGTTTGACCATCCGTCACGTCTGGCAGGGCGCGGCGGGTATGTATGAAGGCAACGGCGTCACCCAGCCGGAACTGTATACCTACACTTTGGTGCTGCTGCTGATCGGGGCCGCTTTGTTCTATCAATCTCTTGCCCGCCGATCCGACCTGATGCGCAAGGCCGGGCTGGCGGTGATCGGGCTGGCGGTGGCCAAGGTCTTCCTGATCGACATCGCCGGTCTGGGCGGCCTGATCCGGGTGTTTTCGCTGTTGGCGCTGGGCCTTGCGCTGGCCGGTCTTGCGTGGCTGAACCGGTGGGCGAAACTGCGCCATTCGCCGCAGCGGGCAGAACCTCTGGACCATTAGGTGCCGGCGTCATATAAGCGCGCCATGTATGACCGGATGGCCATCATTATTCGAATTATATCCCCGGCGCTCTGACCTCCTGAGACGCCGGGCAAAGGTGTTTGAGACTTCGCACCGACCGCTTCGATCCAATAGACGACCAGATCATCCAAAGGACGCCCCAAATGTGCGCCGACACGATCCAGACACCTGATTACAAAGACACGCTGAACCTGCCCAAAACCGATTTCCCCATGCGCGCCGGCCTGCCCAAGCGCGAACCCGCATGGCTGGAACGGTGGGAGACCATCGGTGTCTATGACCGCCTGCGCGAGAAAAAGGGCCGCACGCCCTTTACCCTGCACGATGGCCCCCCTTACGCGAATGGTCACCTGCATATCGGCCACGCCCTGAACAAGACCATCAAGGACATGATCGTGCGATCCCATCAGATGATGGGCTTTGATGCGCGATACGTCCCCGGCTGGGACTGCCACGGCCTGCCGATCGAATGGAAGATCGAGGAACAGTACCGCAAGAAGGGCAAGAACAAGGACGAGGTGAACATCGTCGATTTCCGTCAGGAATGCCGCAAGTTCGCCGAAGGCTGGATCGACGTGCAGCGCGAAGAGTTCAAGCGTCTGGGCATCACTGGCAACTGGCCCGATCCCTACATCACCATGGATTATCACGCCGAGGCGGTGATTGCGGACGAATTTATGAAGTTCCTGATGAACGGCACGCTCTATCAGGGTTCAAAGCCAGTCATGTGGTCGCCCATCGAAAAGACGGCCCTGGCCGAGGCCGAGGTCGAGTATCACGACAAGGAAAGCTTCACCATCTGGGTGAAGTTCAAGATCGTCAACGCGGGTGATCTGGATGACGCCTGTGTGGTGATCTGGACGACCACGCCGTGGACCATGCCGTCGAACAAGGCCGTCGTATACGGTAAAGACATCTCCTATGGACTCTACGAAGTCACCGGCGCGCCGGAAGAATGCTGGGCCAAGGTAGGCGACAAGTTCCTGTTGGCCGACAACCTGGCCGCCGATGTATTGGGCCGTGCCCGTCTGAACGACGATCAGTGGACCCGTGTGCGTGACGTGACTGCCGACGAATTGGAGAGCGTTCAGCTGCTTCACCCGCTGGCCGGCGCCGATGGCGGCAATGGCGAATGGGACGACATCCGCGATTTCCGCGCCGCTGACTTCGTGACCGATACCGAAGGTACTGGATTCGTCCACTGCGCGCCGTCCCACGGGATGGAGGAATTCGAGCTGTACCGTGATCTGGGCATGCTGGAGCAGGTCATCACCTATAACGTGATGGACGATGGCTCGTTCCGCGCTGATCTGCCGTTCTTTGGCGGCAAATACATCCTGTCCCGCAAGGGCGGCGAGGGTGACGCAAACAAGGCCGTCATCGACAAGCTGGCCGAAGTCGGCGGGCTGCTGGCGCGCGGCAAGATCAAGCACAGCTATCCGCATTCGTGGCGCTCGAAAGCTCCAATCATCTACCGCAACACGCCGCAGTGGTTCGCATCCGTCGACCGCAAGCTGGATGACGGTATGGGCGAGATGGGCGACACCATCCGCGAACGTGCTCTGCGCTCCATCGACGAGCTGGTGAAATGGACCCCGCAGACGGGTCGTAACCGCCTGTATTCGATGATCGAGGCGCGCCCGGACTGGGTTCTGTCGCGCCAGCGTGCATGGGGTGTGCCGCTGACCTGCTTCACCAAGAAGGGCGCTCTGCCCACCGACGCGGATTACCTGTTGCGCAACGCCGAACTCAACGCCCGCATCAAGGCAGCGTTCGAGAAGGACGGCGCCGACGTCTGGTACACCGACGGCTTCAAGGAAAAGATCCTCGACGGAATCGCCAACCCGGACGATTACGAACAGGTCTTTGATGTGCTGGATGTGTGGTTCGACTCGGGTTCCACCCACGCCTTCGTTCTGCGCGACCGCGAGGACGGGACCGAGGATGGCATTGCCGATGTCTACATGGAAGGCACCGACCAGCACCGCGGCTGGTTCCATTCGTCCATGCTGCAAGCCTGCGGCACAAAGGGCCGCGCGCCCTATCGCAACGTAGTGACCCACGGTTTCACGCTGGACGCCAAGGGCAACAAGATGTCCAAGTCGCTGGGCAACACCATCGTGCCGGAAGAGGTCGTCAAGCAATACGGCGCCGATATTCTGCGCCTATGGGTGGCTCAGACCGACTATACCGCCGACCAGCGGATCGGGCCGGAGATTCTGAAGGGCACTGCCGACAGCTATCGCCGTCTGCGCAACACCATGCGGTTCATGCTGGGCTCATTGGCCGACTTCACCGAGGCCGACCGCGTCGCGCCCGAGGATATGCCGCGTCTGGAACGCTGGGTTCTCAGCCGTCTGGCGGAATTGGATGAGCAGGTGCGCAAGGGTTATGCCGCGTTTGATTTCCAGGGTGTTTTCAGCGCCGTGTTCAACTTTGCGACGGTTGATCTGTCGTCCTTCTATTTCGACGTTCGCAAGGATGTTCTGTACTGCGACGGGGACAGCACACGCCGCCGCGCCGCGCGCACTGTTCTGGATATTCTGTTCCACCGCCTGACCACCTGGCTGGCCCCGGTTCTGGTCTTCACCATGGAAGAGGTCTGGCTGGAGCGGTTCCCGGGCGACGACAGTTCGGTCCATCTGGTGGACTTCCCGGACACACCCGCCGATTGGCGCGATGCCGAGCTTGAGGCCAATATGGCCAAGGTGCGTCGTGTGCGCCGGGCCGTGACTGCCGCGCTCGAGGTTCAGCGTCAGGACAAGGTGATCGGCTCCAGCCTCGAGGCGGCACCGATCGTGCATGTCGAGGATGGTGATACCCGCGATCTGCTGGCCACGTTCGACGTGGACGACATGTGCATCACCTCGGGCCTGACCGTGACCGGCGATCCCGCCCCGGCCGAGGCGTTCCGTGTGCCGGAAATCGAAGGCGTTGCCGTCGTGTTCGAAAAAGCAGAAGGCGAGAAATGTCAGCGTTGCTGGAAAATCCTGCCTGATGTGGGCCGCCACACCCACGCGGGCGTCTGCGGGCGCTGCAATGAGGCGCTGGGATAAATCAACGCGCCCCCCGAATTCAGTCGGGGGGCATTTTGGGCTATGTCTGCACAGATTGCCGTGTTGGATTGAACAGATCAAAGCCAATGGCAGGATCTGACAGGGCTTTCCAAACCTGATAGTCCGTAAAGTAACCGGTGTGCCCGCCGGGATCGACCGGGATGTTTCGATTTGCAAAAATGAGCCCACCCTCGATCTCGGTTCCGACAAAATCGTCCTGCCGGAAGATGTTGAACCACGCGGCGTTCAACTGACTGGCGGTGATGGTGAACATCTCGGGAAAATAGCGCTGATAGATATGGGTGACCGGAGAGCCCATCGTGATGAGTGTCAGAGCCCGCCCGCCGATGCGTCTTTGGACACGTGGGTCAGCAAGCATCTGTGTGGCGATCACGGTGCCCTGCGAATGGGATATCACCGTGATATGATCCGCTGGAAAGATATCGAGAACATAGTACAACGTGCGATAGAAACGCTCGTCTATCGCCTTACGATCCGGATAGTTGCGTTGCCGCGTTTCCAGATCTTTTTCCAGATAGCATTTGTCGCGAATGGCGTAGGTAACGATATCCCGTGCAACGCCCAGCCCGGCGGAAACAAAATCAGAAAACCGGTACATCAACGCAGTTGCGCCAAGAACGATCAGGCCGATCTCGCCCTGCGAACAGGCCAACCTGTCCAAAGCCCAAGAGATCGGGTTGGTTTCACCTATGCCCACGTTGCATGCGGCCTCAAAACTCTGGTTGGCTGCGATCTCTCGGATCGTGACCAGAACCAGCACGATTGTACCAAACAGAAAGACCCACTGCGCCAGCCGGTTTACAATCGCCCGGCTAATCAGACCGCTGCGGGTGTGAAGGTTGGCCTTGTACGTTTTGCGACCTGCAAAAAGCCCGACGCCAACGAACCCCAACAGAACGATGGCCACAAAGGCCACGCTGAGAGTTTCGATGGACTCGTTCAAATTGCTTTCAAAAAGACGTTGCAGCTGACCGCCGGACAGGCCCGAAACAGTTTCCAGTAATTGCTCTATGGTCAACCAGAGGCCGGAAATGAAGAACATCCAGAAAACCAGCATGCCTGCACAGATGCTGGGGTACAGCCGCCTGTGCTCTGAAAGTGTGTCATTGATCCGCAACGTCCAGGCGGACAACGCGTAAAGAATGATTGTCAGGAAGATAAGAGTGGCCCAGAAGATGGAGAGCAGAAAAACCTGAAACGCCACGAATTGCTCCAGGGCCGGCGGGCAATTTCCGGTTTCGGAAGGGGCGCATGCCCACAATTTCAGGCCCAGCGGCCCAATGACCAGGCACAGGGTCAGTGCTGTTCCCATTGCGAGCATTCCTCGCCAGAAGACCCGCCTGAGATAGGTCGGTGCGGATCGGCTTTGCCCCAGCCCGACAATGGCTCCGCCGGCGTATAGCACGAACAGAAGCCAGAACAACAGGGTAGGGTTCTGGAAAACCGAGACAGGTATCCGGTCGGTCAAGACCGCTGCGGCACCGATCAACAAAAATACGTTCAGCGTCGCAACCGCACCGAAGAAGACCCATGTGAAAAGATGTACCAGCTGTGCCGCCAGTGTATTCCTGCCATTGGGTTGGTCCGAAGCAACGCCTTTTCGGATGTGGGTTTGCTCGACATTGTCCATCGCCAGATATCCCAACGCCAGAACGACCCAAATCAGGTCCAGCACGGTTTTGATCGCTCCTTTCGGGGCCGGAGAGCGATCAGCCCAATAAACTTCGGCAAACAGGGCCTTGTCCTGAGGAACAGCCGGGTCAGTCACCGTGCGCAGATTGACTTCGAACAGCTCTGCATTTCGTGGATTTCCGTCGAAGGTGGATTCGGCCAGTTCGATCATGCCGCGTTCGACTTCGATCGGTGGTCTGGGGTTTCCATCCAGCCAAGTTGTTGCTGCGCCAACGACCTGATCGACGGTTTCGCCGGGTTTTTGTTCACCGATTCCATGTACTGTGAGGATCAAATGTCGACCCATTGCGTTCTCCAAAATCTCTTTAAGTAACGGCAGGAGCGTATCACGAATGGCGCCAATGCCCAAAAATGACGTTTTGCGTGGTCTTGCACATTCCCGCGCTTGTGCTTGGCGCTTTGATCTGAAACCGTCGGTCCATGGCGATGATTTCCGTTGAAACTCAGTTCGGACGACTTGGTGTTGAAGAAACGGACGGGGCCCTTGCACGGCTTGTCTGGAACGGCAGGGACGAGGGTGAGCCGACTGCGCTGCTGCGCGAAGCCGCCGCCCAGTTGAGGGCCTATGATCAAGGGCGGCTTGACCGTTTCGATCTGCCGTATCACATTGACGGTTCAGAGTTTCAAAAGCGGGTCTGTGACCTGATGTATGCCATCCCGCTTGGAGAAACGCGCACCTATGGCGATATCGCCAAAGAACTGGGGCAACCCGCCCAGCCGGTTGGCCAGGCCTGCGGAGCAAACCCCATTCCCGTGATCATTCCCTGTCACCGGGTACTGGCTGCTAATGGCCTGGGCGGTTTTTCGGGCGACGGTGGTGTTGAGACGAAAGTTGCCCTGTTGCGGCATGAGCGGGCGGCAGGTCTTTTGATCTGAGCGTCGAAATTCGGTTGCAATCCGCTTTTTGCAGACACAACTTGTAACCATTGCTGAATTTGAAGGACCGCATTGCATGACCACTGAACAAGACCGTGCAGCCCGCAAGAAGGCCATTATCGACCGGTTGATGTCGCTTGAAGCGCAAGAGCTTGCAACGGCGCAGGCGCATTACGATGCGTTTTTGAAAGATGCCCAGTTGGATGACAGGGAAGGTCACGACAAGGATGACATTGCCGCATCGCGGGAAAACGCCGATCTGGCGGCTGCCTTCGATGCCCCGGTTCATGCGCATCATGCCAAGATTGATGTCATCGAAAATACCGATTTCAGCCTTGCCGACACGGTCAGGCCAGGAGCTGTGATCAAGTTCAACAACCGCAGATTTGTCGTGTGTGTCTCGACAACGCGGTTTGAAGTGGATGGCAAGACCTATATGGGCATTTCAACCCAAAGCCCGATATATCTGGCGATGGCAGGTCTGCAAAAGGGCGACGTCTTTACCCATAACGGCACCGAGTTCGAGGTGCAGGACGTTCTGTAAAACGGGACGGGCAGCGCTACGTCAGGCGTGGCGCTGCGGAACAACCTGTTGAGCGATGCCTGCGAAGGTCAGGTACAGGCTGGTGATGACCAGCCCCCAATGGGCCCAGCTTTCGGGGTGAAAATCGACCCATGCGGCCCAACCCGCGAAGAACGTCCATGCCAGCGCCATCGGCAAGGTCAGGCTGCGCCAGCGCTCGGTGCGCACGGGATGCACGAATTTCAGCGGTAGAAACATGGCCAGCGACAGCAGGGTGACCAGCAGCAGGATGATCCAGAAATTCGGTTCCAGTGCGAAGATCACGATCACGAACATGTTCCAGCACCCGGGAAAACCGGAAAAGGAATTGTCCTTGGTCTTCATGCGTGTATCCGCGAAATACATCGCACTGGCAAATGTGATGACGATGATCGCGAACCATCCGGTCCAGCCGTCCATCAGCCCCGATTTGAACAGGGCAAAAGCCGGAATGAACACATAGGTCAGGTAATCGATGATCAGATCCAGCAGAACGCCGTCGAACTCGGGCGCGTTGTGCTTGACGTGATAATGTCGCGCCAGCGGGCCATCGATACCGTCTACAATGAAAGACACGACAAGCCAAAGATACATAAGGCTCCATTTCTCTTCGACCGCGGCCAGCATGGCCAACATGGCAAAAACAGCGCCTGTTGCAGTAAAGAGATGAACGGAAAGAGCTTTGAATCTGAGTGTCATGCGAGCGTCATGACTGATGCGCGTCCGAGATGCAAACCAAAAGCCCGGGTTTTCGAGTCATGTGCACTTCAGGCTTTGGGATGCGCGCTGTTGTAGACCTCCATCAACCGCGCAGTGTCCACTGCCGTATAGGCCTGCGTCGTCGACAAAGAGGCGTGGCCTAGAAGCTCTTGAATGGCACGCAGGTCGCCTCCGGCTGACAGCAGGTGGGTGGCAAAGCTGTGCCGCATCGCGTGGGGTGTTGCGGTTGAGGGCAGCCCCAATTGCATACGTGCCTTGGCCATGACCCCTTGGATTGCACGCGGGTTCAATGGCCCGCCACGGACGCCTCGAAACAGGGCTTTGTCCTGTGCTTGTGGATGGGGACACAGCTTCAAATATCCGTCGACCGCTTCGCGAGCGGCAGGAAGAACCGGTACGACCCTCTCTTTGTCGCCTTTCCCGACGATGCGCAGCGTGGTGGGCAAAGGCGCGTCCGCTCCGGTCAGGGACAGCGCCTCGGATATGCGCAGGCCGCATCCGTACAGCAGCGTGACAACCGCGACGTCGCGCGCCGCGACCCAGTCGGATGTGGATTGCAGTTCCACTGTATCGATCATGGCGCGGGCTGCATCTTCGGCCAGCGGACGGGGCAGTTTCTTGGTGAATTTCGGCGCGCGGGTGGACAGAACGGCGGTGGGCTCGAACCCCTCACGCTCTGCCAGCCAACGGTAGAAGCTTTTGACCGCCGACAGTTTGCGCGCCAAAGACCGCGCGCTGACGTCCGCGCCACGCTGATCCGCCATCCAGGCGCGCATATCCGACACCGTGATCCGTTCCAGCGCCTTCAGGCCATGCCGTTCGGCGTGATGCAGGGTCATGAACGACAGAAACTCGACGACATCGCCACGATAGGCGTTTAGCGTATTCTCGGATCGTCCGGCAAGCGCGCTCAGGCTGTCCAGCCAATGCTGAAGCGCGTCGCGGCAAGCGGGCGAGACCAGGCTCACGACAACCAGTGGCGCATCGAGCGTTCGAACACGCCGGCAAAAAAGGCCAGAAGATCGGTGCCCAGCTGCGGGGTGAAATGCCGCGGGTCGCGGGCGGCCATGACGATCATGCCCGGAAGGCGACCGGCCCCGAGGTCCAGCTTCAGGCAGGCCTCGGAACGAAGCTGATCGGCCTGTGACCCGAAAATACGTCGGTTTGGCTGATGGATTTCCCGCAAGATCACATCCCGCGCAGGACCGCCGCGATCAATGGTCAGGTACCGGTCGATGAAGCCGGGTTCCGCGATCGTCAGGACCCCGCCCAACGTGTCGATTGCGGGATCGTTCTGAACCACGGTTGTTTCCAGAACCAGCGTAACGCTGTCGACGCGCAGGATGTCCGCCACATCGGCGCCCAGCGCGCGCAGGAAATCTTCGAACTCGACAGGTTCCAGCAATCGCAGAATGGCGCGGTGGACCTGATTGGTGCCCGCGAGGTTTTCATAGGCCGCAGCGATGACGGAACGGTGGGTGTCTTCCAGCCGATCCAGCCGCGCCTCGAGCCGTTGCATTGCAATGCCGCGCAGGTCTATCACGTTGTCGCCGCGCGCTTGTTCGTTGGCAGCGACAAGCGCCTGCATCAGGTCTTTGTCGTCCAGTACGACATCCGGCTCGGCCAGAATTGCCGCGCGGAGGTTATCCTCGAGTTTGGGGGTGCTGCTCATGTCCCGTCCGGTCTTTTTTGTTGTCGCGGCTTATAACATGCCGGACCGGATTTGCCTTGGAAAAAATGCACGCAAGGGTGGATTTCCTTGCATGTTGTGGCAAGGGGCTCCCGCCCGCCATGCCCGATCACAGATCAGGCATTTGGCCGTTGGGCCGGGCGCGGCGCCTGATGGCGCCGCGCGGTTGCAAGCCAGATCAGAGGATTTTCTGACCGGTTTTGGCCCAGTCGGCCAGAAAGGTTTCCAGACCTTTGTCGGTCAGCGGATGGTCGGCCAGCTTCTTGATTACGGCAGGCGGTGCGGTGATCACGTCGGCTCCGATGCGGGCGCTGTCGGTCACGTGGTTGACGGTACGGATCGATGCAGCAAGGATTTCGGTCTCGAACCCGTAGTTGTCATAGACCTGACGGATGTCTGCGATCAGGTCCATGCCGTCGAGGTTGATATCGTCAAGCCGTCCGATGAAAGGCGAGATGAATGTCGCGCCCGCTTTCGCAGCCAGAATCGCCTGATTGGTCGAGAAGCAGAGCGTCACATTGACCATCTGGCCTTCGTCGCTGAGCGTCTTGCAGGTTTTCAGGCCGGCCCATGTCAGCGGAACCTTGACGGCGATGTTCGGTGCGATCTTGGCCAGTTTGCGGCCTTCGGCGATCATGTCGTCAGCTTCTGTGGCGACAACCTCGGCCGATACCGGGCCATCGACCAGATCACATATCTCTTTGGTCACTTCCAGAATGTCGCGACCTGACTTCAGGATCAGCGAAGGGTTGGTGGTTACGCCGTCCACCATGCCCAGATCGTTCAGTTCGGCAATGGCGTCGATCTCGGCGGTGTCTACGAAGAATTTCATGAGGGCAGTCCTTTGATGGGTTGGCCTTGGTCGCGGATGGCTTTACCTCAAAGAGACCCCTGCTGGAACCCCCTGCGAAGGATATGCCGTGAGCGCTAACGGATTTTTCGACCAAGGAGAGCTGGTTGCGGTGCTGACAACACAGCCACTGGACCGAACGCTGGATTACAAAGCGCCCGAGGGTGGGTGCTTTCTGGGCGCGTTTGTCGAAGTGCCGTTGGGACCTCGCAAAGTCTTGGGCGTGGTTTGGGGGCCGGGGCAGGGCGGCTTTGATCTGAGCAAGGCGCGCTCGGTAATCCGGGTTCTTGACGTTGCACCGATGCGTGAAGAGATGCGGGTGTTTCTGGAAAAGGTCGCCGATTACACTCTGACACCAATGCCTGCGATGCTGCGTCTGGCGACGCGGGCACCGGGCTTGGGTGATCCGCCATCGATGCGCAAGGTCTATCGCTTGGGTGAAGGCCAACCAGACCGATTGACCGATGCGCGGACCCGGGTTCTGGGGGTATTGCGCGACTACGGCGGGCTGGCTTTTACCTTGAAAGAGCTCGCCGAGCAGGCGGGTGTAACGTCATCTGTTGTCAAAGGGTTGGTCAAACAAGGCGCCGTGCGCGAAGAGGACAGCCCGCGCGACTTGCCTTATCCTCATCTTGATCCGGACCTTCCCGGGAAAGACCTGACAGCGGATCAGGCAGCGGCGGTCGAACGGCTTCAGGCCGGGCAGCGGACCGGTGATTACGGCACCACGCTGCTGAAAGGGGTTACCGGTTCCGGCAAGACTGAGGTCTATTTGGAGGCTGTGGCTGAGGCGCTGCGCATGGGGCGGCAGGCCTTGGTCCTGCTGCCCGAGATCGCCCTGACCGCAGAATTTCTGACCCGGGTCGAGGCGCGGTTCGGTGCGCGCCCGGCGGAATGGCATTCCGGCGCTACCATGACGGAACGGCGGCGGGTCTGGCGGATGGTCGGGCAGGGCAATGCGCAACTGGTCGTTGGCGCCCGGTCGGCGCTGTTTCTGCCATTCCGCGATCTGGGGCTTGTGGTCGTCGATGAAGAACACGACACGTCCTACAAACAGGAAGACGGCGTGCACTACAGCGCACGCGACATGGCGGTTCTGCGCTCGGCGATTTGTGGCGCGCGGGTGATCCTGGCCAGTGCGACACCTTCGCTTGAAAGTTGGGCCAATGCCGAGGCGGGCAAGTACGAAAGGCTTGACCTGACCTCGCGTTTTGGGGCGGCGGTATTGCCCGAGATGAAGCCCATCGACATGCGGGCCGAGCAGATGCAGCCCGGAACGTGGGTTTCTCCGTCTTTGCGGCAAGCGGTGCAGCAGCGGATCGAAAAAGGTGAACAATCGCTGTTGTTCATCAACCGCCGTGGCTATGCGCCGGTGACCTTGTGTCGGGCCTGTGGCGAGCAGATCGCCTGTGATCAGTGCGACGCACGCATGGTCGAGCATCGGTTTCTCAAGCGATTGATGTGCCACCAATGCGGCGAAACCAAGCCGATGCCCGAAGCCTGCCCCTCCTGCGGCGTGGAAGGCAAGCTGGCCCCGGTCGGGCCGGGGATCGAACGGCTGGCGGAAGAAGCCGAGGCGACCTTCCCCGAGGCGAAAATCGCGATGCTGAGTTCTGACCTTTTTGGTTCAGCCCGGGCATTGAAAGCCAAGATAGAAGAGATCGCCGCCGGGGATGCCGACATTATCATCGGTACGCAGTTGGTGGCGAAGGGGCACAACTTTCCCAAGCTCACATTGGTCGGTGTGATTGACGCTGACCTGTCTCTGCACGGCGCGGATCTGCGCGCGGCTGAGCGTACGTTTCAATTGATGCGGCAAGTGGCTGGGCGCGCGGGACGGGCGGACAAGCCAGGGCAGGCGCTTTTGCAGACATTTCAACCGGAACACCCGGTGATCCGGGCCATCCTGTCGGGTGATGAGGAAGGGTTCTGGAAAGCCGAGGCAGCGGGTCGGCAGGCGGCAGGCGTGCCGCCCTATGGTCGCATGGCCGGAATCGTGTTGTCGGGCCCCGAGGTCGGGCCGGTCTTCGATATCGGCAATGCAATGGCCCGCAACGAATCGCCCCTGCGCGCGATCGGTGCTCAGGTCTTTGGCCCGGCGCCGGCACCTATTGCACGTATACGCGGTCGCCACAGAGTGCGCTTGTTGGTGAAAGCCCCGAAAGGGGCGCCGATTCAGGATGCCATTGCCCGCTGGATCGCCCCGTTGCGCCTGAAGGGCGATATCCGCCTGACCGTCGATATCGACCCACAGAATTTTTACTGACCTCTGCATCTGTGCAGGGTGATTGTGCGCAGACCGCTTCCCTCTCGCCAAAGCAGCGAAATGGGCGTAGAGGGGTCTCATGCTAAAACCCATGCCCCTTACAGAGGCGCAGAGCCTGCCGTTCTGGCGCCGCCCCATCACGCTGTTGTTCATGATGGCGCTGACCATGCCCATTGCGTTCAACGCATGGAGCGCGTTGCTGAACAACTTTGTTATTGAGGTGGCGAACTTTGATGGCGCGGATATTGGTCTGCTGCACACGGTGCGCGAGATTCCGGGGTTTCTGGCGGTTGGGGTGATTGCCGTCATCATTTTCATTCGCGAGCAGGTGCTGGCGATGATCTCGCTGATGATGCTTGGTGTCGCAACGGCGGTGACCGCGTGGTTCCCCAGCCTGGGGGGGTTGCTGTTTGTGACCTTGTTCAGTTCGATCGGGTTCCATTACTACGAGACCGTGAACCAGTCGCTTCAATTGCAGTGGCTGCCCAAGGATCGTGCTCCGCAGGTGCTGGGATGGCTGGTTGCAATGGGATCGGCGGCGACCATGGTGGTGTATGGGCTGATCGTACTGACCTGGGATCGCTTTGATCTGTCCTACAACTTTGTATTCATGGCGTCGGGTGGAGTTACGGCTGCGTTGGCACTGTTCTGTCTGTTCGCCTATCCGCAATTCGATGCGCCCACGCCGCAGACCAAGAAGCTGATCCTGCGTCGCCGGTATTGGCTGTATTATGCATTGCAGTTCATGGCAGGCGCGCGGCGGCAGATATTTGTCGTTTTTGCCGGGTTCATGATGGTCGAGAAATTCGGCTTTGAAGTGCATGAGCTCACCAGCCTTTATCTGATCAATCTGATGATCAACATGTTGGCCGCCCCATTGCTGGGAAAGGCGGTGGCAAAGTTCGGTGAGCGGCGCACGCTGATATTTGAATATACCGGCCTGGCCATCGTGTTCGCAGCCTATGGCGGCATCTATTGGTTCGGTTGGGGCGTTCTGCTTGCGGCAATCCTTTATGTGATCGACCACGTGCTGTTTGCGCTGGCTTTGGCATTGAAAACCTATTTCCAGAAAATCGCTGACCCTGCTGACATCGCGCCGACCGCTGCGGTGGCCTTTACGATCAATCATATTGCGGCGGTGTTTTTGCCCGCTTTGCTTGGCCTGCTTTGGGTCGTGTCGCCGGGCGCTGTGTTTGGCCTGGCCGCGGCGATGGCGATCGTTTCGCTGCTGTTGTCCCTGTTGATCCCGCGTCACCCCGAGCCTGGCAACGAGACTATCCTGATCAAATACGCTCCGGCCCCTGCGGAATAGGTCTCGGCGCTTGACCTTGACGGCGCGGCGTCCTAGGCGCGGTGTCAATCGAGACAGGAGGCCCCAATGCCCACATTCACCGCACTGACGACGCTGACAGGTAAGAAGGCCGCCGAAGGTCTGGGCGAGGCGATGGAACGTCTGGAGCCAGAGCCAACCGGCGTTGGTGTGTTCGAAGTCGAAGACGGATCCGGCCTGTGGGAGGTCGGCGGATATTTCACCGAAGCCCCTGACGAGACCGCGCTGGCGGTTCTGGCAGCGGCGTTCGAGGCCAAACCGTTTGTTGTTTCAGAGCTGCCGGAAACCGACTGGGTTGCGCATGTGCGACGCGAGCTTGCACCCGTCGAGGCGGGGCGTTTCTTTGTCTATGGAAGCCATGATGCCGACAAGCTGCCCGAAGGTTGCATTCCATTGCTGATCGAGGCCGCAATGGCCTTTGGCACCGGCCACCATGGTACGACGTTGGGTTGCCTCAAGGCCTTTGACAGATTGCTGGACGAAGGGTTCACCGCGACGAAAGTGGCAGATATCGGCTGCGGCACCGCCGTTCTGGCCATGGCCGCAGCCCGGGTTTGGGACGGTGACATCATTGCCAGTGACATTGATGAAGTGGCCGTTGACGTGGCCGAAGCCAATCTCAAGGCGAACGGGATGTCCGGTGCTGTACGGTGCGTGGAAGCCGCGGGTTTCGATCACCCCGATCTCAGGGCGCACGCACCCTACGACCTGATCTTTGCCAATATTCTGAAAGGTCCTCTGGTCGCCCTCTCGCCGGAAATCGCGGCGAATCTGCGTCCCGGAGGGTATGCAATCCTGTCGGGGATCCTCAACGAACAGGCCGATGACGTGGTGTCGGTTTATTCTCAAAATGAATTCAATCTCGCTCATAGAGGTGAGATTGGTGAGTGGACGACCCTAATCTTAATGAAACAGGGCGCAAACTAGGCCATTTGCAGGAGTTTTGTGGAATTTTGCCACGTTTTTGTCGTATTCTCTATTTACCGTTTTCTGACTGAAGTCGAGGGGGGCGGTTTTTGGAGGCTGCCATGACGGGTAAACAACTGGAGTTCACTCAGCGCGTTAATCGCCTGAACAAAAAACATCAAAAGATGAGCCGTGGCTATCGCGCGACGATGCGCAAGGATGGCCTGGTCGTCATGAAGCCGCAGCGGGTAAGCTCGGCAGTGCCGGCCAGGGTGCTGTTGCTTACGCTTCTGAGTGTTGTGGCGTTCAAGGCGTTTCTTTTGTCCAGCCTTGGCCCGACCGGATACCAATATCGGATCGACAGTTTGAACGAAGGCACATCGGTCGAAAAAGCAGGTGCCTGGGTGATGCAGATCGACCCGGTGTCGCAGGCGATTGCCGTGCAACTCAACAAGGTTTTATACTGAATCTCAATTTGACTCAGTTTCCAAAAAAACACCGCGTGCCCGGGGTGCGCGGTGTTTTTGTTTGCCCCTCAAGGGAGGAGGAAGGGGCGAATGCGAGTAGTGGTCGGTATTACCGGAGACCTTGGGCGATGGCGTCAATGTCGCCGCGGCACAGGCCGATATCTTCCAGTTCACGATCGCTCAGACCGGTCAGCGCGTTGCGGGTAACGCGGGCGTCATTCCATTCGACAGCTGCGTTCACGGCCGATACGAAAAATGCGCCGATACGGCCAACGAGGCCGAACGAGCCAGTGGAGGCGAAGCGGGTGGTGTCCAGTGCAGCCATATCCTGTTTCCTTCTGGTTGGTGTTCACTTTGCAGTCTTGCGATCTGCCCGGCATCTAGTGCCGCCAAATCGCCCGCACAAGTTCAGTTTTTGCATGTGTCCTATGCGTTTCCTGCAATGCTGCAAAAGGCTGTAATCCCCTTAAATAATTGGTGAAAACGCGTTCACAAAAGTGTCGAATTCAGACTTTTTGAAGTCGCAAATGGCACGTTGAGTCGCCCTTGGGACAGGGGTGTCGTTTTCAGGCCTTGGGTCAATTCGCTTGGAAAATGTTCACGCTTCGTGCTAGGCGTTGAAAAAAGATCACAGAACCCGAGCAGGCCGAGGCAAAACATGCGAATTCTGGGCATTGATCCGGGGCTTAGGACCCTGGGGTGGGGCGTCATCGAATCAAATGGCAGCCGCCTGAGCCACGTGGCCAACGGTTTGTGCAAGTCGGATGGGGATGATCTGGGTGAGCGGCTGTTGTCTCTCCACAACCAGATTGTCGAAGTCATCGCCGATCACCAACCGGACCAGGCAGCCATTGAACAGACCTTTGTGAACAAGGATGGTGCCGGTACGCTCAAACTGGGTCAGGCGCGTGGGGTTGCGTTGCTGACACTGGCTCAGGCTGGTTTGCCGGTTGGGGAATACGCCCCGAACCGGGTCAAGAAAACGGTCGTGGGTGTGGGGCACGCGGAAAAAGAACAGGTGCTGCACATGGTCAAACTGCAATTGCCCGGATGTCAGCCCAAAGGGGCGGATGCAGCCGATGCTCTGGCGATTGCGATTTGCCATGCCTATTACGGCAAGACCCAACAGGTGCGTGTGAAAGAGGTGCGGGCATGATCGGAAAACTCACCGGAAGGCTGGACTATCGCGCCGCAGATCACGTGCTGATCGATGTCCGGGGGGTGGGATACATCGTCTATTGCTCTGACCGGACCATGGCGGCACTGCCGGGCGTGGGCGAGGCGGTTTCGATCTATACGGACATGGTCGTGCGCGAAGACCTGATGCAGCTTTATGGCTTTCTTTCGCTGGTCGAGAAGGAATGGCATCGCCTTTTGTGCTCGGTTCAGGGGGTCGGAGCGAAAGTCTCTCTGGCGATCCTCAGCGCGCTGGGGCCGGACGGTGTCAGCCGCGCAATCGCACTGGGAGATTGGGCGGCGGTCAAGGCGGCGAAAGGTGTGGGGCCGAAAACAGCGCAGCGGATCGTTCTGGACCTCAAGGACAAGGCGCCGGGCGTGATGGCCATGGGTGGCACGGTGATTGATGCGATGGATGGCCCTTCGGTCGAAGTTGTAGAGCCTGTCGAGGCAGCGCCTGCTCCGAAGCGGACGCCAAAACCAGCCTCTGGGGCCGCTGCGGCATCAGCGGGTGCGCTGTCTGCCTTGTCCAATCTGGGTTATGGGCCGTCGGATGCAGCAGCCGCGGTTGCCGAGGCCGCCGCCAACAACCCGGATGCAGACGAAGCGGGTTTGATCCGTGCCGCCCTGCAATTGCTGGCTCCGAAAGGCTGAATGAATGGTAGACGCTGATCCCACTGTGCGCCCGGACCCATTGCCCGAGGACAACGACCGCGCATTGCGCCCGCAGGGCTTGGATGAGTTCATCGGTCAGGCCGAGGCACGCGCCAATCTGCGCATCTTCATCCAATCCGCCCGCCAGCGGGGCGAGGCGATGGATCACACGTTGTTCCATGGCCCTCCGGGGTTGGGCAAGACGACGCTGGCGCAGATCATGGCGCGTGAACTGGGGGTGAATTTTCGCATGACGTCCGGGCCGGTTCTGGCGAAAGCGGGCGATCTGGCTGCGATCCTGACCAATCTCGAAGCGCGTGATGTCCTGTTCATCGACGAAATCCACCGCCTGAACCCGGCGGTGGAAGAGGTGCTTTACCCCGCGATGGAGGATTTCGAGCTTGATCTGGTGATCGGCGAGGGGCCCGCTGCGCGAACGGTTCGGATCGAGTTGCAACCCTTCACGCTTGTCGGGGCCACGACGCGCATGGGTTTGCTGACCACACCATTGCGCGACCGGTTTGGTATTCCGACCCGGTTGCAGTTCTACACCGTGGATGAACTGCATGAGATCGTCACCCGAAACGCGCGAAAACTCGGCGCTCCGGCAGATGATGAGGGCGCACGCGAGATTGCGCGCAGGTCGCGCGGTACACCGCGCATCGCCGGACGTCTGCTGCGCCGGGTGGTGGACTTCGCCATTGTCGAAGGAGATGGGCGGATCACCCGCGAACTGGCTGACGGAGCCTTGACGCGGCTGGGTGTGGACCATTTGGGGCTGGATGGTGCGGACCGCCGATATCTGAAACTGATCGCCGAAAATTACGGTGGTGGTCCTGTCGGGATCGAAACGATGTCAGCCGCGCTGTCTGAAAGCCGGGACTCGCTGGAAGAAGTGATCGAGCCCTTTCTGTTGCAACAGGGGTTGATCCAGCGGACACCGCGTGGGCGGATGTTGGCGCAAAATGCCTGGACGCATCTGGGCATGGCTGCACCCAAGCGGCAGAGCGATCTGTTCGGTTGAAGCTTGCGCTTGGAAAATTTATGCCTTCGGCGAGAGTATTTTCGAAAAGATGAAGGCTTGACCGTGACACCGGAAGAGATTGAGGCGCTGTTCACGCGCGAAAGCGGTGAGTTTCTGTTTGCCCGTTGGGGACGACCCATCGTGCCGATTGTGTTTGGCGTTGAAGATGAAACGCTGTCCACTGTGAAGGGCGCCTTCGAGGCGGTTGTCACCTTGGCCGGTCACAAAATGGCCGAAACCGACCCCGAACTTGGTGCCAACTGCATGGTCTTCTTCTTCCGGGATTGGAAAGAGCTGCTGGACGTGCCGGATCTTGATCGTCTGATCCCGGATCTGGCACCGTTGGTCGGGCGCTTGGTTAAAGCGGATGCAAACCAGTACCGCATCTTCCGGTTCGAAGAAGACGGTGCGATCCGCGCGGCTTTTGTTTTTCTGCGCATGGACAAGCAGTTGTCCAAGATACCGGCGGAAACGCTGGCGCTGAGCCAGGTGGTGCAGACCATCTTGCTTTGGTCCGACACTGCGTTTCGGACGCAATCTCCGCTGGCCGTGGCGGGCGAAACGACGATCCTGCGCCCCGATATTGCTGCGTTGATTCGGGCTGCTTACGATCCGGTTTTGCCCGGTTCGGCGCAGGATGCGTCTCATGCGCTCAGGTTGTTTGCCCGGTTGGAGCCACCGCAATGAAACATTCCTACCCGGTTCGTGTATATTATGAAGACACCGACATGGGCGGCGTCGTCTATCACGCGAACTATCTGCGGTATATCGAACGTGCGCGTTCGGATTGGGTGCGCAATCTGGGCAATGACCAGAACGCGATGCGGGAAGAAGGCATTGTTTGGGTCGTGCGGCGGGTCGAGGCCGATTACCTTTCGCCCGCCAGGTTCGATGACGAACTGATCGTCGAAACCGAAGTCACGGAAATCTCGGGTGTGCGGCTGACCATGGCGCAGCTGGTCCGGCGTGGCGAGACCGAGATTTTTCGCGCCTCGGTCACTGCCGTGTGTATCAACAAGGATGGCAGGCCGATCCGGCTTCCGGCAGAGATTCGCGCATTGATGTAACAATTTGAGGGTCGGGGGTGGTTCTATTGGCATTTCAACCCCAACTGCGTTAGCGTTTGGCAAAACAAGGCCAAACAAACGGCCGTCAGGCAAAAACAAAGAGCAGGTTCATGGAAGCTGAAACGCTGGCGCTGGCGCAGGAGATCGATTTCTCCATGTGGGGGCTGTATGCCCGCGCGACCTTTATCGTCAAATTGGTGATGTTGATGCTGATCGGTGCATCCATCTGGTCCTGGGGCATCATCATCCAGAAGCTGATAAATTACCGCGCGGCCCGTCGCGAGGCGCAGGCATTTGACGAGAGCTTCTGGTCCGGCAACCCTTTGGACGAGCTGTTCGAGCAGATCGGAACCCAGCCGGATGGCAGCTCTGAAAAGATTTTTGCGGCCGGAATGATCGAATGGCGCAGGTCGCACCGAAATGATGGCGGATTGATTGCCGGAGCGACCGCGCGGATAGACCGGTCTATGGATGTGGCCATAGCGAAAGAGGCAGAGACCTTGCAGAAAGGTCTGCCCATTCTGGCCACGGTTGGATCGACTGCGCCGTTCATCGGCCTGTTTGGTACCGTCTGGGGCATCATGAATGCGTTTATCGAGATCGCCGAACAGCAGAATACCAATCTGGCGGTCGTGGCCCCGGGTATTGCCGAGGCACTATTGGCAACGGGGCTCGGCCTTCTGGCCGCGATCCCGGCGGTTATTTTCTACAACAAGCTCAGTGCTGACTGTGACCGCATCGTGGGCGGCTATGAGGCCTTTGCTGACGAGTTCGCGACCATCCTGTCGCGCCAGTTGGACAGCTGACAATGGGCGCGGCGGTTCAGCAATCCTCGGGTGGAAACGGGCGCAGACGCGGTCGGCGTCGCGGTCGTGCGCAACCCATGGCCGAGATCAACGTGACACCGTTTGTGGATGTCATGCTGGTTTTGCTGATTATCTTCATGGTGGCCGCGCCATTGCTGACGGTCGGTGTTCCGGTAGATCTGCCCAAGACCGCCGCCAGTGCTTTGCCCGGTGACAATGAAGAACCTTTGACCGTAACCCTGACGGCAGATGGACGTGTGCAGATCCAGACAACTGACGTGTTGCGCGAGGAACTGATCGGCAAGCTGCGGGCCATCGCCGCAGAGCGGAGCAGTGACCGGGTTTTCCTGCGCGCCGATGGCGCGATTCCTTACGCGCAGGTCATGCAGGTCATGGGCGCGCTGAACGCGGGCGGGTTTTCCAACGTTGGGCTTGTGACCGATACGGGCGGGCCGACGCTGGACGAAGGTGGAGAGTGAGGGCGCACGGTGGATACCGGCACCAAGATTTCGGCGATTGCGCATGTCAGCCTGATCGGAGCGGCGCTTTTCGGCGGTACCTTCCGGTCCGAGCCTTTGCCGATGGCCGTACAGGATGTGTCCGTGATAACCGCTGAACAATTCGCGGCCATGACGGCCCAGCGGGATGCGCCTGATATCCCGGAGGTGCCGACGGCATTGCAACAACCGCCCGAACCACAGGCTGATAGCACGCCGCCAGAACCTGTGGTCGAGGAACAACCCCGCCCTGAACCCGTCGTGCCTGCCGAACCCGAACCCGAGCCTGCCCCCGTTATCGTCGAAGCACCGCCGGAACCGGACGTGCCGGATGAGCTGCCGGTACTGACAGAGCCCGAGGTCGAACCTGTCGCACAGCCGGTGCCTCCGGGGCCCGAGGCGCAGCCGCGCCCGTCCGATCGTGTTGCCCCCGAGGCCATAGCGCCACCACCGCCCGAGGCAAAACCGGATGATTTCGAAACGCCGCCGGTGTCTCTGGACGAGGGCGCCGAGGTTCAGCAAGAACAACAGGATCAGACCGCGCCGGAAGAAGCGGCCCCCGAGATCGTGACCGAGGCAGAGGAAACCAAAGAGCAGTCTCCGCTTACCTCACCGCGACCGCGGGTGCGTCCGAACCGCCCAAGCCCACCGCCCGAACCCGTTGTGGCAGAGACGCCCAAGGCGGCGCCCGAACCTGACGCGCAAGCCGACGAGGCCGCGATCAATGACGCTTTGGCCGAAGCCTTGGGCAGTGGAACCCAGCCATCCGGCCCACCGCTGACCAGCGGCGAGAAGGACGCGATGCGATTGGCCGTGTCCAAGTGCTGGAATGTGGGCTCTTTGTCTACGGATGCACTGAGTACTGTGGTCGTTGTGGCTTTTTCGCTAAACCGTGATGGTACGGTTGTGGATGGCAGCATTCGGATGCTGGACAGTTCTGGTGGGTCTGCTGGTGCGGCCAATCAGGCTTATCAGGCCGCCCGGCGCGCGATTTTGCGCTGCGGGGCCAGAGGATATGATTTGCCTGCTGACAAATACGCTCATTGGCAGGATGTTGAGATTACATTCAATCCCGAGAGGATGCGGATCAAATGATGAAACTTCTGACCAGCCTCTTTGTCGGCCTGACGCTGATGTCTGCGCCGGTTCTTGCACAGAACGGTCCCCTGCGACTGGAGTTGGACCAGGGCATTATCGAACCATTGCCCTTTGCGGTGCCGAGCTTTGTTCCCGATGGTCCGTCAGCGGCGCAATATGCACAGGACATCTCGCGCGTGGTGGCGGCTGATCTGACAGGAACCGGGTTGTTCCGCGAGATCTCTTCGGATGCCTTCATCAGTCGGGTCAGCAGCTTCGAAGCACCAGTTCAGTTTGCCGATTGGAAAGCGATCAATGCCGATGCGCTGATTACGGGGGCGGTCAATGTTTCGGGCAAGAACCTCACGGTTCGGTTCCGGGTCTGGGATGTGTTTTCGGGTCAGGAGCTGGGCAATGGGTTGCAATTGGCAGGCACCACCGAGGGCTGGCGGCGCATGGCCCACAAAGTGGCAGATCAGGTGTACAGCCGGATTACAGGCGAGGGCGGTTATTTTGACAGCCGCGTGGCCTTTGTTTCGGAAAGTGGACCGAAAAACCAACGCCTGAAACGTCTGGCTATCATGGATTATGATGGGGCGAACGTGCAGTACATGACCGACAGTGCCGCAATCGTTCTGGCGCCGCGCTTTTCGCCTACTGGCGATCGGTTGCTGTACACCAGCTATGAAAGCGGCAGCCCGCGCATCTATGTTCTGGATGTGGGCCGCGTCAAACGACAGGAACTGAAGACGCAGGACGGAACCATGAGCTTCTCGCCCCGCTTTTCGCCGGATGGCCGGTCGATCGTGTATTCCTTGATTCAGGGGGGAAACACGGACCTGTGGAAAATGGATCTGGCGTCGGGGCAAAGCACGCGTCTGACCAACACGCCAGCGATTGAAACCGCCCCCAGCTATTCGCCGGATGGCAGCCGGATCGTGTTTGAAAGCGACCGTTCGGGCACGCCGCAGCTATACGTGATGCCCGCGAATGGCGGCGAGGCCACGCGGATCAGCTTTGGCTCGGGTCGTTATGGCACGCCGGTATGGTCGCCGCGCGGCGATCTGATTGCCTTTACCAAGCAAAATCAGGGCCGCTTCCACATCGGGGTGATGCGCACGGACGGATCAGAGGAACGCTTGTTGACCGCCTCGTTTCTGGATGAAGGCCCAACCTGGTCGCCCAATGGCCGCGTCATCATGTTCACCCGTGAAACGCAGGGCGCCAGCGGCCGGGCCTCGCTGTATTCGGTGGATATCTCGGGCCGCAACCTGCGCCCGGTGCGTACACCGGATGGCGGCAGTGATCCGTCATGGGGCCCACTACAGAATTGATCGCAGCAAAGTTCACAACGAATCGTCCCTGTGGTAGACAGGCGGCAACAATCAAAACACGAGGCACTTGAAATGAATGTATTGAGCAAAGTCCTGGCGTTGGGCGCGCTGAGTGTGATCGCCGCCTGTACGAACAATGACCCATCCGCCTTGGGCGGAAGCGGTGCTGGTGGCACAGGCGCAATCGTACCGGGCTCGCCCAGTGACCCGCGTTCGCCTGCGTATTTCCAGCAGACCGTCGGGGATCGTGTTCTGTTCGCCGTGGACCAGTCCACCCTGACACCACAGGCGCAGACCGTGTTGCAAGGGCAAGCGGACTGGCTTCTGGCCAATCCGGATTTTGTTGCCACGATCGAAGGTCACGCGGACGAGCAGGGTACGCGCGAGTATAACCTTGCGCTGGGTGCGCGTCGCGCAAATGCTGCTCGTGAGTATCTGATTTCGCGCGGTGTTGCTGGCAACCGTCTCAAAACCGTCAGCTACGGCAAGGAGCGCCCAATTGAGATTTGCAGCGTTGAGGAATGCTATTCCAAGAACCGCCGCGCAGTGACTGTGCTGACCGGATCAACACTGGGGTAAGACAATGCGTATGGCAGGATGGGTATTGGCGGCGGTCATGGCGACAGCCGGTGTTGCACAGGCACAGGATCAGCAAACCCTGGCCGACATACGTCAGGAGCTGACGGTGCTGCATGTGGAAATTCAGCGTCTGAAGCGCGAGTTTTCCACCACAGGATCGCCCGCGCCAAACTTGTCCGGCAGTTCGGTTCTCGATCGGGTTGACGCCATTGAAGCGGAACTGCAACGCCTGACCAGTCAGACCGAGCAGCTTAACCAGCGTGTGCAAAACATCGTCTCAGACGGCACCAATCGCATCGGAGATCTGGAGTTCCGCCTGTGCGAGCTTGAGGCAAACTGCGAGATTTCAGGCGAACCGACCAGCACACTGGGCGGAGAGGGCACAGATGTAGGTACGGCCGTCATCACGCCTGCCACGCCATCCCAAACCGATCAGGGTGAACTGGCCGTGGGCGAGCGGGCGGATTTCGACGCGGCATCGCAAGCACTGGCCGATGGGAATTACCAGACTGCGGCTGATTTGTTTGCGCAGTTTGATGCGAACTATCCTGGCAGCCCCCTGGCGCCCGAAGCGAATCTGAAACGGGGTCATGCGCTCGAAGGCCTTGGCGACACCCGCGAAGCGGCACGGGCGTTCTTGGCAAGCTTTACCGGAGATTCCGAAGGCGCATTTGCCCCCGAGGCGCTGTTCGAGTTGGGCGCGGCGCTGGGGCGTCTGGGGCAGACCGATCAGGCCTGCATCACGCTCAACGAAGTTGGCGTGCGCTTTCCATCCGCACCGGCGTTTGCGGATGCGACGCAAGAGATGTCTGCGCTGGGGTGTTCTTGAACCGTCACAGCGAAAACCTGCTTGCAGAGCTTCGCGCCCGGCTTCCCGAAAGGCTTCCGCCAAAACTGGGCGTGGCGGTCTCGGGCGGTGGGGATTCCGTGGCGTTGATGCATCTTTTGCATCAAGTCGCCCAAAACGAAGAGATCGCCCTTTTTGTGGCCACGGTCGATCACGGCTTGCGCCCCGACGCAGCGCAGGAGGCCGTGACAGTGTCGCGCCAGGCCGCTGCTTTGGGGCTGCCGCATGACATTTTGCATTGGGCGGGTTGGGACGGATCGGGCAATGTTCAGGACGAGGCCCGCAAGGCGCGTTACAGCCTGCTTGCCGGTTGGGCGCAACAGCGCGGAATCGACGCCATCGCGTTGGGGCACACGGCAGATGATCAGGCGGAAACGTTGCTGATGCGATTGGGTCGTTCATCAGGTGTCACGGGACTGTCCGGCATGTCGGCAAGTCGGCAATGGGAAGGGGTGACATTGCTGCGGCCAATGCTGGGGATCACACGCAAGGATCTGAGAGCCTACCTGACCGGTATCGGCGCAACATGGGTCGAAGACCCGTCGAATCAGGACCCTCGTTTCGACCGGATCAAGGCACGAGAGGCCATGTCCGGCCTCAAACCACTAGGAATTGATGCGCTTTCACTGTCGCGAGTGGCCGACAATCTGGCGCAGGCCAATGCAGCCCTGGGCGTTTTTGCGCAGGAATCCGCAGGGAATGTCGCCCAGATCGAACAGTGCGACGTGAAGGTGAACAGGGCCGGTTTTGCCGCATTGCCCAAGGAAATCCGACGCCGCGTGTTGCTTGGATGCCTTGCCTGGATCGCAGGGCAGGGATATCCCCCGCGTCAGGCGGCGGTCGAGCAGGCCATGAAGGCCATAACCGACGGGCGGGCAGGGTCGCTCAGCGGTTGCCTGTTGGTCCCGGAAGGGATGAGTGTTTGGATTTGCAGGGAATTCAAGGCCGTGGAGGCTCGGATTTCAGCACGTGACGAAGTTTGGGATGGCAAATGGGTCTTGACCGGTCCCGAAATTTCCGGTGCCGAGATCCGCGCTCTGGGTGAAGACGGGCTGCGACAGGTGCCTGAATGGCGCGAAACAGGCCGGCCCAGGCTGGCCTTGAGTGCGACGCCCGCGGTCTGGAAGGGGGGCGTGGTGCTGGCCGCTCCGCTTGCGGGATTCGCGAATGGATGGCGCGCGGACACGACGCCGGAATGGCCCGAGTTCCACGCATCTTTTTTATCGCATTGAACATACCACAATCCTCTCTATTTTAAGAGGTAACTTGGCAGCTTCTCACCTGCCGGAACTTTTGGGAGAATTTCCTTGGGCAACGCTCGCAATATCGCGTTTTGGGTCGTTCTGTTCCTGCTAATCCTTGCACTGTTCAATCTGTTCAGTGGACCGGGCGGAACGCTTCAGAGCAATGAAAGAACTTACTCCGATTTCGTCGGCGCCGTGCAAGGCGGTGAAGTCAAGAACGTGACGCTGGATGGTGAACAGATCCGCTATACGACCGAGAGCGGTGCAACTTACGTCACGATCAAACCCGGCGATGCCGAGGTCACCAAGCTTTTGATCGATGAGAACATCCCGGTTCAAGCGGTCAAGCAACAGCAGTCGGGCTTCCAGTCTTTCCTGATCACGCTGTTGCCGTTCCTGTTGCTGATCGGTGTCTGGGTCTATTTCATGAACCGGATGCAGGGCGGCGGCAAAGGCGGTGCGATGGGCTTTGGCAAGTCGAAGGCCAAGATGCTGACCGAAAAGCATGGCCGCGTCACATTTGACGACGTCGCGGGCATCGACGAGGCCAAGGAAGAACTGGAAGAGATCGTCGAATTCCTGCGCAATCCACAGAAGTTCAGCCGCCTTGGCGGTAAGATCCCCAAGGGCGCGCTGCTGGTCGGACCTCCGGGCACCGGTAAGACCTTGCTGGCCCGTGCCATCGCGGGTGAGGCGGGTGTGCCGTTCTTCACTATTTCAGGGTCCGACTTTGTCGAGATGTTCGTGGGTGTCGGTGCATCCCGTGTCCGGGACATGTTTGAACAGGCCAAGAAGAATGCGCCTTGTATCGTCTTTATCGACGAGATCGACGCGGTGGGTCGCCATCGTGGCGCTGGCTACGGCGGTGGTAATGACGAACGCGAACAGACCCTCAACCAGTTGCTGGTTGAGATGGACGGCTTTGAGGCCAATGAAGGCGTGATCATTCTGGCGGCCACCAACCGTAAGGATGTTCTGGATCCCGCACTGCTGCGTCCAGGCCGCTTTGACCGTAATGTGACCGTTGGCAACCCCGACATCAAAGGCCGTGAGAAGATTCTGGGCGTGCACGCGCGCAAGACTCCTTTGGGCCCCGATGTCGATCTGCGCATCATTGCTCGCGGCACGCCGGGCTTCTCGGGTGCCGATCTGGCGAACCTCGTGAACGAGGCTGCTTTGATGGCCGCCCGCGTGGGTCGCCGCTTTGTCACCATGGAAGACTTTGAGAACGCCAAGGACAAGGTGATGATGGGCGCCGAGCGCCGCTCGATGGTGCTGACCCAGGACCAGAAGGAAAAGACAGCCTATCACGAGGCCGGCCATGCCGTTGTCGGCCTGACCCTGCCGTTGTGCGATCCTGTCTACAAAGCCACGATCATTCCGCGCGGTGGTGCGCTGGGTATGGTGGTTTCGCTGCCTGAAATGGATCGCCTGAACTACCACCGTGATGAGTGTGAGCAAAAGCTGGCCATGACCATGGCCGGCAAAGCCGCCGAGGTCATCAAATACGGTGAAGACCACGTTTCGAACGGCCCGGCCGGGGATATCATGCAGGCCAGTCAGCTGGCGCGTGCCATGGTGATGCGCTGGGGCATGTCGGACAAGGTTGGCAACATCGACTATGCCGAGGCGCATGAAGGCTATCAGGGCAACACCGCAGGGTTCTCGGTGTCGGCCCATACGAAAGAGCTGATCGAAGAAGAGGTGAAACGCCTTATCCAGCAGGGTTATGAGCGCGCGCACCAGATTCTGACCGAACAGCACGAAGCATGGGAACGCCTGGCGCAGGGCCTGCTTGAATACGAAACCCTGACGGGTGATGAGATCAAGCGCGTTATGAACGGTGAATCACCCAGCGAGGATGATGAAGGCGACAAGCCAGATGAAGGCAGCGCGCCCAGTGTCACGGCCATTCCCAAGACAAAGGCCAAGAAATCTCCGCCCGATGGCGGGATGGAGCCTGAACCCACCGCATAGTCAAAAAAGACCCGGCGCATAGTCCGGGTCTTTTTTCTTTTCATCGGTGTTTTGCCGGGCAATATGCGCGCAAGAAAAAGGATGAAAAGGGAAGGCTATGCCGTTTTTGCGTGAAACCAAATTTGCCGCTGAAGCAGTCTGGCTTGGCTATGTCCCTGCGGGAACCTCTTTGCGGGCCCAGGCTGTTGATACGCTGGATCTGGGTTTTGACGGCGTGAAGGGTGAGCGCCACGAAGGCCTCAATCGGGCGTCCTGTGTCCGGGTCTCGAACCTTTACCCGAAAGGCACTGAAATTCGCAACGTGCGTCAGCTTTCAGTTTTGTCCGAGGAGGAGTTGCAGCAAATTGCGCAGGACATGGGGTTGGATCAGCTTGACCCGTCCTATCTTGGGGCTTCCATTGTGCTGCGCGGAATCCCGGATTTCTCTCATATTCCCCCGTCCTCGCGTCTTCAGGCAACGAACGGGGCGACGATAACAGTGGACATGGAAAACGCCCCTTGTGTTCTGCCGGGGCGCGAGATCGAAGCGGATCAACCGGGGCATGGCGCAGCTTTCAAACCTGCGGCGGCCGGGCGTCGGGGCGTCACCGGATGGGTCGAACGCCCGGGGCGCATTCAACTGGGGGACCGGCTGAAACTGTTTGTTCCGGATCAACCTGTTTGGGCTTGTGAAAACGGGCTTGTTTCCGATTAGAAACCCCTGAAACGAACTTACGACGCTTCGCGACGCCAGAATGTCGGAATCCATGGCTATCGGGATTGTACACAAGGGTATGGAATGCACAGCGCCGACGCCCCGCGTCGGTTTTGCACGGTATTCAATCAAGGACCCCGGCCAATGAGCTACAAATCCGATATCGAAATCGCCCGCGAAGCGAACAAAAAGCCGATTCAGGAAATCGGTGCCAAGATCGGCATCGACTCTGCGGATCTGCTGCCTTACGGCCATGACAAGGCGAAGGTTAGCCAGAACTTCATCAACTCGGTTCAGGACCGCGAAGACGGCAAGCTGATCCTGGTGACTGCAATCAACCCGACCCCGGCAGGTGAGGGCAAGACCACGACCACAGTGGGTCTGGGTGACGGCCTGAACCGCATCGGCAAGAACGCGATGATCTGTATCCGCGAAGCCTCGCTTGGCCCCAACTTCGGTATGAAGGGCGGCGCCGCGGGTGGCGGTTATGCGCAGGTCGTTCCGATGGAAGAGATGAACCTGCACTTCACCGGTGACTTCCACGCCATCACCTCGGCGCACTCGCTGCTGTCGGCAATGATCGACAACCACATCTACTGGGGTAACGAGCAAGAGATCGACACCCGCCGTGTCGCATGGCGCCGTGTGGTCGATATGAACGACCGTGCCCTGCGTCAGATCACAGCTTCACTGGGTGGTGTATCGAACGGCTTCCCGCGCGAAGCTGGTTTTGACATCACCGTGGCGTCCGAGGTTATGGCGATCCTCTGCCTGGCAAACGACCTGAAAGACCTTGAAAAGCGTCTGGGCGACATCATCGTTGCTTACCGCCGCGACAAGACGCCGGTCTACTGCCGTGACATCAAGGCCGAAGGCGCAATGACCGTTCTGCTGAAGGATGCGATGCAGCCGAACCTGGTGCAGACGCTGGAAAACAACCCGGCCTTCGTCCACGGCGGCCCGTTTGCGAACATCGCGCATGGCTGTAACTCGGTCATCGCGACCAAGACCGCTCTGAAAGTTGCCGACTATGTCGTGACCGAAGCCGGTTTCGGTGCGGATCTGGGTGCCGAGAAGTTCATGAACATCAAGTGCCGCAAGGCGGGCATTGCCCCGTCGGCTGTGGTGCTGGTTGCGACCGTGCGGGCAATGAAGATGAACGGAGGCGTTGCCAAGGCCGATCTGGGTGCGGAAAACGTTGAGGCCGTCAAATCAGGCTGTGCCAACCTTGGCCGTCACATCGAGAACGTGAAATCCTTCGGTGTACCGGTTGTCGTCGCGATCAACCACTTCGTCACCGATACCGATGCCGAAGTTCAGGCGGTGAAAGACTATTGTGGCGAGCACGGCGTCGAGGCGGTTCTATCGCGTCACTGGGAGCTGGGTTCCGAAGGGTCTGCCCCATTGGCCGAGAAAGTCGTCGAAATCGTCGAAGGTGGCACCGCGAACTTCGCACCGATCTACCCCGACGATATGCCTCTGTTCGAGAAGATCGAAACCATCGCCAAGCGCATCTACCGCGCTGACGAGGTTCTGGCTGACAACAAGATCCGCAACCAGCTACGTGAATGGGAAGAAGCCGGATATGGCAACCTGCCGGTCTGCATGGCCAAGACGCAGTATTCCTTCTCGACCGACCCATCGCTGCGCGGTGCACCCACGGGCCATTCGGTTCCGGTGCGCGAGGTACGCCTGAGCGCGGGCGCGGGCTTCATCGTGGTCGTCTGCGGCGAGATCATGACCATGCCTGGTCTGCCCCGCAAACCGGCTGCCGAAACCATCTGCCTCAATGACGCAGGTGAGATCGAGGGCTTGTTCTAAGCCGCCGAATAGGACATCTCGTGGTCCGGGGATTCATTCCCGGGCCATGAGGAGATGACGATGCCCACTCTGACACCGCCTCAGAACTGCAACACGATGCAGGAGCTGCGGGCTGAGATCGACAAGCTGGATCGCCAACTGATCGAAATGCTGGTGACACGCGCCAGCTATATCGACCGCGCGTCGCAGCTGAAACCGGGCGAGGGCCTTCCGGCCCGTATCCCGGAACGCGTCGAAGAGGTGGTGCAACGCGTGCGTGCAAGCTCGGACGCGCTGGGGATGGACCCGGATCTGGCCGAGAAGCTGTGGCGCATATTGATTGACTGGTCGATTGCACGCGAAGAGCGCGTGATTGGCACCGACTGACTGACCGGGCGTTCTGTGCGCCCGATCCGTTTTTTGAAAGAAGGGATCGAAGTATGGTAGCTCAGGTTATCGACGGTAAGGCCTTTGCCGCAAAAGTGCGCGGTCAAGTTGCCGATCAGGTCGCAAAGCTGAAAGAAGAAAACGGCATCACCCCCGGCCTGGCCGTGGTTCTTGTGGGCGAAGACCCAGCCAGCCAGGTTTATGTCCGCTCGAAGGGCAAAATGACCGTTGAAGTCGGCATGAACTCGTACGAGCACAAACTGGACGCCGCGACGTCGGAAGAAGACCTGCTGGCGCTGATCGACAAGCTGAACAACGACCCGGCCGTGCATGGCATTCTGGTTCAGTTGCCGCTGCCCAAACACCTGAACGAGGATCTGGTGATCAACTCGATCGACCCGGCCAAGGATGTGGATGGCTTCCACATTTCGAACGTGGGCCTTCTGGGCACCGGTCAGAAATCGATGGTGCCCTGCACCCCGCTGGGCTGCCTGATGATGCTGCGTGACCACCACGGTTCGCTTTCCGGCATGGACGCCGTTGTGATCGGCCGCTCGAACATTGTGGGCAAACCGATGGCGCAGCTGCTGCTGGGCGACAGCTGCACCGTGACCATCGCGCATTCGCGCACCAAGGATCTGCCGGATGTCGTACGCCGCGCCGACATCGTTGTCGCCGCTGTTGGCCGCCCCGAGATGGTGCCGGGTGACTGGATCAAGGAAGGCGCGACCGTGATCGACGTAGGCATCAACCGCATCGAACGCGACGGAAAGAACAAGCTGGTCGGTGACGTGGACTATGCCAGCGCGTCCCAGCGTGCTGGCGCCATCACTCCGGTTCCGGGTGGTGTAGGTCCAATGACCATTGCATGCCTGTTGGCCAACACTTTGACTGCGTGCTGCCGCGCCAACGCTCTGCCCGAACCCGAAGGTTTGACTGCGTAAGGCAATCTGGTCGGGTCGATCATATCGGCCCGGCACACTCCTCGGTTGTGCGTGACCCTGCGAGACAATCGTTGCACGCTGTAGCCATTTTGCCCTGAATGGGTTTGACAGCTTAAGAAATCGTGATATCCCAGTATTCCCAGTTGGTTACAGGTAAGGTGCATCAGTGCGTGTCGTGCTAAGGTTGAATTTTGTTGAGTCATGCACAAAAGCGGTATGACGTCTGGGATTAACACTATTCGGAATGCTTGTACCCCACAGCGAGTGACGGCGGGCCTTGTCTTTCTTCCCTTGCTTGCCTACGCGTTTCCTCCGTTTCTGGTTGCGGATCTGAGCTTCGGTTTGCGTCTTCTTTTCTGGACCGGGGTGATGGTCCTTGCCCTGACAGTCACCGGTTTGGCGCGCAAGCTGATGCAGAAAAACCCTGTTCTGTTGAATGTTCCCGTCCGTGATCTGGCATTCGCGGCACTGATCCTGGTTCTGTTCACGCCGTCCCTTTGGATATTGGCGTGGGTCCTGTTCACGTGCGGGGGCCACATAGTACCTGGCGCCCAGACCGTAGCGGTATATGGGGTCCTGTTTGCAACGGGTTTGGTTCTTGTGCAACGCAATGATCTGAACCCATTGATGGCCTCGACCCCGGACGCCGAGAAGCCGCGCCTGATCAGGCGTCTGCCGCCTGACTTCGATGGTCAAATCCATCGTTTGACGGTCAGGGACCACAATGTGGATATTGTCACTTCAGAAGGCACGTTCACGGTCCGCTCGCGCTTTACGGACGCAATTGCCGAGATGGAGCCGGTCCCCGGGCACTGTTCGCACCGGTCACATTGGGTGGTAGACGCGTCCATTGTTGGGCTTGAAAAAAAAGCGGGTAAAACCTTTTTGCGCCTGATGAACGGCGATCTGGTTCCAGTAAGCCGCAAGTACAAACCGAAGTTGGAAGAAGACGGGTTGATCTGAACTCAACGCGGCATTGGGATCATCTGTGGTTGCGGACCCGTTAGAATGGCCGTTGCGTCCGAGCTCATGAGATCGGAAAGTGCCCGATCCGAACTGCGCAACCCCCCGGTGTAAGTTCCGTAGGCAGGCAGGATCAGCCGGTTTCTGTCCAGCAGAAAGGCGGGCCGGGAAATGTGCCTTCCTTTTGTCCGAATCTGTGCTTTCGGATGAAAATGGCCTGAAATTTCACCTTGCGGCCGATCCTGGGCGATGTGACGAAAGACAAGAGGGCCGCACTGCCATTCGACCAGATGAGAGCCCCCCATCTCGATCGGGCCGGGATCGTGATTCCCTTCGATCCAGATCCATTGGCGCCCGGCCTGCAAAGTCGCAATCCTCAACCCTTCTGCGTCGGGCAAGGTTTGGGCCGCTTCGAGATCGTCAAAGCTGTCACCCAGGCAGATGACGGTTTCGGCGTTGGTGTGTTCCAGATCGCGCGCCAGCCGGTCAAGCGTTTCGCGACTGTCATAAGGCGGAAGCGTAGCCCCGCCCCGTCGGGCCATACGTTCTGATTTTCCCAGATGCAGGTCCGAAACACAAAGCAGTCGCCGCGCCGGCCACCATAATGCGCCAGACGGCAACGCAGCGAGTTGCTGGTCTGCAAAGGAAAATTCACACACGTTCATGATACGTTCTTGACCTGATTCCACATCTTGCGCAAGGGGTTCAAAGCTGGTCCAACCCGGCGGTTCCCAGCAGGCGGGCGCTTTCTTCGGCAAGCAGCCTTTCTTCGGCGGCTCCTTTGACAGGTACCTTTCCGACCTCAAGAAACAGCGGCGCGGCCAGTGGGGAAACGCGGTCCAGACGCAGCAGGTCGATGCGGTCGCCGATGCGCGCCAGCATTGCCTCGATCCGACCGAAGTCAACCAACCCGCGCATGGCTTCTTCGCGGGTGATCTGCATCAACAGATGATCGGGATCATATTTCAGCAAAGTGTCATAGAGAATATCTGACGAAAACGTGGCTTGCCGCCCGGTTTTACGTTGCCCGGCCAAGTTGCGTTCGATCAGACCGGCAATCGTGGCCGACGCGCGAAAGGTACGCTTCATGACTGCGTTGCCTGCCAGCCATGTGTCCAGCCCGTCACGCAGCGCTTCGGGTTGAAACAAAGGGCGTGGGTCAGTGACCGCATCCAAACCCCAAATCAGCGTGGCATAGTCTGTAGCGACAAACCCCAGCGGCGCCAAACCGGTTTCCTCCATCCGTTTGGTCAGCAGCAGCCCCAGTGTTTGTTGCGCGTTGCGGCCGGCGAATCCGTATACGCACAGATGCTCTCGCCCGTCGCTTGGAAAGCTTTCGATCAGCAGACGATCGCGTTGAGGCAGGCGGGACATTTGGCGCTGCAAGTGCAGCCAATCAGCCGTATGGGAAGGCAGGTGCGGCCAGTCAGTTTGGGCGAACATGCGCAGAATGCGGTCGCTGAGTTGCGTTGAGGTCGCAAATTTCGTGCCCGAGAAGGTCGCGATCTTTGGTTTGCGATCGGCGCGACGGCTGACTTCGACCACCATTTCACGCAGACCTTCATACCGCACAATCTGTCCGCCGATCAGGAAGGTATCGCCGGGGGTCAGCGAAGCAGCAAAGGCTTCCTCGACTTCGCCCAACGGTTTACCGCCACGGCTGCGTCTAAGGCGAACTTTGAGTGTATCCGTGTCCTGAATCGTGCCCAAATTCATGCGAATGCGCGACGCTGCGCGGGGATCGCGCAATTGCCATTGCCCGTCGGCACGCTTCTGCAGCCTTTGCCAGCGATCATAGGCGCGCAAGGCGTAGCCACCGGTGGTACAGAAATCCAGACAGGCGTCAAATTCGGATCGGGTCAACTGTGCGTAAGGTCCCGCGGATGTCATCTCGGCATATAGATCATCAGCGTCAAAGGGCCCGGCACAGGCCGCAATCAGAATGTGCTGGCACAACACATCGCGGGGGCCGGGGCCTCGGGGTTCTCCGTCCAGGTCATGGGCTTTGGCGGCCTCGAGCGCAGCGACGCATTCGACAACCTCAAAGCGGTTGGCAGGAACCAGCAGCGCCTTGGAAGGCGCGTTGTAGCGGTGGTTGGCCCGACCAATCCTTTGCACCAGCCGCTTGACGTTCTTGGGCGCACCGATCTGAATCACCAAATCGACATCGCCCCAATCAATGCCCAGATCGAGGCTGCCGGTGCAGACGATGGCGCGCAATTCGCCACGCACCATCGCGGCCTCGACCCGCTCGCGTTGCTGCCGGTCAAGGCTGCCATGATGGATGCCGATGGGCAGGCCGTCGTCATTCGCCAGCCACAGATAGTGAAAGTAGATTTCGGCCTGCGCGCGGGTGTTGTGAAAGATCAGCGTGGTCTTGTGCCGCCGGATCTGGTCCAGCACAGCCGGAATCGAATAGGCCGCGCCTCCGCCGGACCAGGGCGGCATTTCGGTTGTTTCCAGCATCTGGATGTCCGGGTCCGGGCCGGGATCGGCCTGCACGATCCGGCAGGGGTCTGGGTGGCGCGCCAGAAAGCCGGCAATTGCCGCAGGGTCTTCGACTGTGGCTGACAGGCCTACACGACGCAGACCCGGGTTGAGGCGCTGAAGTCGTGCCAGGGCCAGCATCAGCTGATCGCCGCGCTTGCTTTCCGCCAGCGCGTGGACTTCGTCGACGATGATCCGCTGCACCCCATCGAACATGCGCGGCGCATCTTCGTACGAGGTCAGCAGTGCCAGACTTTCCGGTGTGGTCAGCAGGATATGGGGTGGATCGGCTCTTTGGCGTTTTTTCTGCGTGGCCGAGGTGTCACCGGTGCGATCCTCAATCCGGATGGGCAGGCCGATCTCATCCACCGGGGTGCGCAGGTTACGTTTGATATCCGCCGCCAGCGCCTTGAGCGGCGAGACATAGAGTGTATGCAACCCGTTGTGGTCCCCGTCGGCCAGTTCGGACAGGGAAGGCAGAAATCCGGCCATGGTCTTGCCGCCACCGGTTGGGGCGATCAGCAGGGTTGCCGGTTCCTTCGCCCGGTCGAACATCTCTTTCTGATGTGGGTGGATGGACCAGCCTTTGGAGGAGAACCACGTACCAATCCGAGCGGGAATCTGCGTCATGGTTGCAGATTACCCGCCCGGAGGAGGGATTGGCACGGCGTTATTTGACGATTTTCTCGTCTTTTACGAACATGTTGGCCCAGGCACGGTCAATCAGGTCCGGGCTCATCTGATAAGGGATGCCTTCGAACTCGCAGATCGAGATCATCTGATCGATCAGGAAGATCGGTTGGTAGTTGGCATAAATATTGTTGATGGTCGGGTACTTGACCTTCAACAGGTGCACCAATGCCGCCTCATCCAGCGGCATACCTCGTTTGCGGGCCACCATGGCAAAGATTTTCAGGAAGTTCTCCTGATTGGGGCCGTCAATCTTGATCTTGAAGAAGATCCGGCGCAAGGCCGCTTGGTCGAAGATCTCATTGGGGTGGAAGTTGGTCGAGAAGATGACCAGCGTGTCAAACGGAACTTCGAACTTTTCACCTGATTGAAGGCCGAGGATATCCTTGTTTTCTTCAAGCGGGACAATCCAACGGTTGACCAGCGCCTGCGGCGGTTCGGCCTGACGGCCAAGGTCATCAACGATGAAAATGCCACCGGTGGATTTCAGCTGCAAGGGGGCCTGATAGGTTCGGGCGGTCGGATTGTAGACCAGATCCAACATACTGAGCGAGAGCTCACCACCGGTTACGACGGTGGGGCGTTCGCATTGCACATAGCGAGAATCGAACCGCTTGCGACGACGCAGGCTGTTGGGGTCGTCCGGCTCCTGTTCGATCGCCGTGTGCACGATCGGGTCATAGACCGTGATCACCTGACCCGCATATTCGATAGCGTAGGGCACATAGACGTTATCACCCAACGCATCTCGGATCCCGTTCGAGATCGAAGATTTACCGTTGCCCGGAGGACCGTACATCAGAATCGATCGGCCCGCACTGACCGCCGGACCCAGATGGTCCAGCAGGCTGTCGGGCAGAACCAGGTGACCCATTGCGCCAACCAGTTGCTCTCGCGTGACCTGAATATTACGGATCGACTGGCGTTTGACCTGCTCGCGATAGACATCCAACGGCACCGGCATTGCGCCGAAATATTCGGATTGGCTCAGCGCATCCAGCGCACGGGCCTTGCCTGCATCGGTCAGCTGATATCCCATCTCATTGCCGCTATTGGCGTTCAGTGTCCCGGTCGCTTCAAGCAGTTTCTGATCGCGCGCGATATCGACCAGTTCCTGTGTTACCGAACCAGGCAGACAGATGGCTTCGGCGACTTCTGATACCGTGCTCGCGTTTTTGCGAAAAATCGTCTTCAGCAGAATGTCCCGCATCATTACAAGCGGAAGCTTCATTTCGCCCAGACCTTTGGGGGCAGGGGGGGCCATAACAGAGGAATTCTGCATATTCATGCGCGGTGCTCGTCCATCAAAATGTCACGCCAAGAACCCGAAAACGGGCGTCTTGAAGAAAATGAACCAGCTTTGTGGCGGGACAAAGGCAGCGGCAAGGCGCGCTGATGATAGTTTACGATCCGAGAACAGTGCCCAGAATCAGGTACATCGCCAATGATCCGCCCAAGGCGAAACCCATCGGAAACTGTTTGCCCCGGCTCCAGCTTTCCCAATGCGGCGCGATCGTGCGCAGCCTTGTGATCTTGGCCAAACGATGAGTGACCACGGAAGCCAGAATACAGGCGGTCAGGATCATAAGCATAATTCGCAGATCGCCCAGCCAGACAAACGCCGATGCGGCGGCCAGAAACTTGGCATCGCCAGCGCCCATGGTGCCCGCGGCGTTCAGGAAGATACCAATGGCCAAAACCACGACGATATGCAGCAGTTGCCAGAAATAGACCGGCATAGACACGGTGATCGGCCCCAGGTTGCCGCCGACACTGCCTGTAGACCAGGGCGGGATGGCGATCAGTCCTATCACGATGTAAACCAGCGTCAGCGCAAGGACTGCATGGTTCTTGATCCGCATCTCACGCATATCCGTGAAGGCCACGTAAAAGCAGATCGGCAGCACAAACGGCAGAAACCAGGCCGCTGCCACTGCGGGTATTTGCATGTGTCAGGCCCCTTCAAGCGCCCGAAGCGAGCGGACCGCCTCGTCGAAATGCTGCGGGTGGGTTGAAATGGCTTCGCGGAACAGGTTCTTGGCGGTGGTTATATCGCCCTGTTTGACTGCCGAAATACCCATCGTGTTGAGCAGACGCGCTCGCTCGACCTGAGTCATCGGGACGACTGGCAGGCTATAGTTGCCTTGCGCCGATCGGGCCAAAACCAGGTTGTTCTTGGCAGTAAACAGCGAGTTGTCCTGACGGATCGCTTCCGAGAACAACCGCTCCGCTTCGGCATATTCGCCGCGGGTCAGTTTGGAATATCCCCAGTTGTTCATCACACTGCCCGGACGTGTCGTCAGCCCGACAGCGGTTTCATAGAAATGATCCGCGCGTTTCCACTCTTTCCGGGAATCAGCAACGACTGCCTCGAGGCGATACCGTTTGAAGGTTTCAAAGGTTGGGGGAACCGAATCCAGAACGGTTTTCGCCTGCGACCAGTCGCCGTTTCGGACCAATGCGTCCGCGTATTCAACCTTGTCCGCGGCGTTCGTGCCCTTCATCGTTGTGACGCGCTTCCATGCGGTCACGGCCTCGGTCGTGCGTTTGGCACGGCCCAAAGAAATTGCCAGTCCGCGCTGAAGATCGATCCGGTCCGGGTTCTTGAGCGCTGCGCCGTGGAAATAGGTCACCGCTTCGTTTGGATCTGCGGCGCTCAGAAGCACATCGCTCAGGTTTGTTTCGTCAATAACGTTCACTTCCTGAAACGTTCGTTCAACCTTTTCCTCTTCGGTTTCCTTTGCACAGGCCGAAAGGATCAGACCACTGATAACAACACTCGGAATCAAGAATTGCTGGCGCATTTTTTGCGTCCTTTACTGCTCTCGCCTCAATTACTGGATCTTGCGTAGCGTGAATTGCCCGTCGCCAAGCTGCTCCAGTGTGTATTCTTGTTGTTCTTGTGGGGTATTATTAACAGGATTTTCCATTTTTGCGAGTGCTAAGCGCAGATTGTCCCGGATTGCGTCACTTTCGCCATTGTCCAGCGCATAGGCACGCTGAAACACTTGCGCGGCCTCGGGGTATTCCTGTTTTTCCATCAGCAGGACACCCAGATTGTTCCAGGCCACCGGCCAGTCCGTGTCGTCTTCGACGGCTCTGCGCAGAAGTTTTTCGGCCTGTCCCAAGCGGCGTAGCCCCACATTTGCGGTACCCAGAGACGTCAGGACCTGGGGCGTCATACCCTGTTCCAGCGCGGCCCGGGTAAAGGTTTGAAGCGCCAGTTCGTATTCTCCGGCGGCCATCAATCTGTTTCCGACCTCGATGCTGTCCTCGGCCTGACCTTTGGTGTCAACTCCCGGTGCATCCAAACCGTTGGGTGACAGGCCTTCTGTACAAGAAGCCACCATGGCAAAAACCATGGTGGCCCGGAACATTAGGCGAAACCCGGAAGGGAAGCACCTGAATTCAGCTTTCATATGGCTCTATCCGACCTAGCGTCCAAAACTCGAAATAACATTTGCCGACGGGCCAACCAGAATAATCAGCAGCGGTGGAACCGTCAGCATCATTGTGACAAGAGTCATCTTGGTCGGCAACTTGTTCGCGGCCTCCTCGGCACGCATCACGCGTTTGTCGCGCATCTCACCGGCGTAAACCCGCAACGCCTCGGCGATTGATGTACCAAATGTTGCCGATTGGATCATGACGGTGACAAAAGAGTTCACGTCCTGAACGCCACAGCGCACGCCGAAGTCGCGCAGGACGGTATCCTTGTCCTTGCCGGCCTTCATTTCATACGCGACGGTTTCGAATTCCTGCGCGATATCCGGATAAGACGCGCTCATTTCACTGGCCACGCGAACGATGGCCTGATCCAGCGATTGACCGGCCTCGACGCAGACCAGCATCAGATCAAGCGTATCGGGAAAACCGGCGGTGATCGCTTCCTTCCGCTCTTCGACCCGTCGCGTGATCCAGTATTTGGGTGCGAAATAGCCGATCGCGCCGGGGACAAGCACCCGGATCATCATCTGTGTTCCGGTAAATTCCTGGCCGCCGGAAAAAACCGTGACCAGCAGAACACCAATGAAAATACCAAGGATCCCCAAGGAAAACTGCGCAAAGTGGAAGAACCGAACCGAATCCTTCGACCTGTAGCCCGCCTGGCGCAGCTTCAGCTCGACGGCCGAGTATTCTTCCTCGTTCTTGGGCTCGAGGAAAGTTGCAAACTTCTCAAGCTGTTCGTTTCGGCTCGAGTTTCGAAGCTGCTCTTTCTTCCCTTTTTTCTGCTTTGGAGGAGCCGCATTCGATCTTTGCAGTTTCTTCAGGGGGTCTTCCGGCTGCTTCATCATCAGTGTGACAGCGACCAGAACCATAAGCAGGCCAAGTACGCCGACAACGATAAGCGGTCCGAATTCACCCAGGTGCTGGGTCAACAGGTCATTGATGCTGGTCAGGATTTCCATGGTGCTGCCCTCAGACCTTGATGTTGGTGATGATTTTCATGACGATCAGGTTCAATGTCAGCAGGATCGCGACAACAAAACACGCGGGAATAAACCAGGGGTGATCCAACACGTCGTCGTAATAGCCCGGGTCCTTGACCAGAATAAAAATCAGACAGGCAACAGGGAACCCGGACAGGAACTTGCCGGACCATTGCGCCTCGGCCGTAATCGCCTTGACCCGACGGAACAGGCGAAAACGGGCGCGGATCACCTTTGCCAATCCGGCCAGAATTTCGGCCAGGTTGCCGCCAGATTGCTGCTGAATACCCACGGCTACGGCAAGAAAGCGCATATCCTGCATGTCCAGACGCTCAGCCATGTCCTTCAGCGCCTCGCCCACATCGCGACCATAGGCACATTCATCAGCGATAACGCCAAATTCGGTTCCCAGCGGATCCTGAACTTCGTTTGCAACCACCTGAATCGTCGACACAAATGGATTGCCAACACGCAGAGATCGTACCATCAGCTCAACCGCATCGGGCAGTTGTTCTTCGATCATTCCCATGCGTTTCTTGGCCTTGTGGTTTACCCAGGCGTAAACGCCGCCGATACCGATCGCGATGGAAACAACGATACGAAGTGCCGTGTCCGTAGCGGTGCCAATGCTCAAACCGACAAAGGCCATGGCTGATACCAGACCCATGATCATGATCAATTGACGTGGAGAGAACGCGATTGCAGCCTTTTGCGCCTTGTCAGCAAGAAGTGAATACAGAGGAATGCTCTGCGATTTCATATGCTGCTGCATCTCTTTGCGCAGCTGCTCCAGCACCTGTTCGCGTCCGGCACCCTTTTCCAGCATATCCAGGCGCCGGTTGACGCGGCTGTTCAGGCTAATGGACTTGCCGAAGGCGACAAGATAGATGCCCTCGACCAAGGCAAGGACCCCCACAAAGATGGCGACATAAATGATCGCCTCCATAGGCAATTGCATACCCGGTTCTCCTACATTGTGGTTGGGTCGTAGATGGACGCTGGCAAGTCAAAGCCCCATAGACGGAACCGTTCCGAATAGTGGCTCCGGACGCCAGTGGCGGTGAAATGCCCGATGATCTTGTTGTCTGGTGTCAGGCCAACGCGTTGAAAACGAAAGATTTCCTGCATGGAAATCACGTCCCCTTCCATCCCGGTGATCTCGGTGATCGAGGTCATCCGGCGCGAACCGTCCTGTAGGCGGCTGGCCTGCACGATCAGGTTCACAGCCGAGGCGATCTGACTGCGGACCGCCTTGATCGGCATTTCGATCCCGGCCATCGCGATCATGTTTTCCAGACGTGAAATGCCGTCACGGGCCGAGTTGGCGTGAATCGTGGTCATTGATCCATCGTGACCGGTGTTCATGGCCTGCAACATGTCGATGACCTCGGCGCCGCGTGTCTCACCCACGATGATACGGTCAGGACGCATACGCAGGGCGTTCTTCAGACAGTCGCGCGGGCTGACTTCACCTTTGCCTTCCACGTTGGGCGGGCGGCTTTCCATCCGACCCACATGCGTCTGTTGCAGTTGAAGTTCAGCCGTGTCCTCGATGGTCAGGATCCGCTCGGCATCGTCGATGAAGCTGGACAAGGCGTTGAGCGTGGTCGTTTTACCCGAACCCGTACCCCCGGAAACGATGATATTCAGTCGCGTGGACACGGCGGCCTGCAAATAGGCGGCCATTTCTTCGGTGAACGCACCGAAATTGACAAGGTCGTCAATACCCAGCTTGTCTTTCTTGAATTTACGAATGGAAACAAGCGATCCGTCCACCGCGATCGGAGGCACCATGGCATTGAAACGCGATCCATCGGCCAGACGGGCGTCAACATACGGGTTGGATTCATCGACGCGGCGGCCCACGGCGGACACGATCTTGTCGATGATCCGCATCAGGTGCTTTTCATCTTTAAAGGTAATGTCGCTGAGTTCCAGCTTGCCGGCACGTTCCACAAAAATCTGTTGTGGACCATTCACCAGAATATCGTTGACCGAATCGTCCTGAAGCAGCGCCTCGAGCGGGCCAAGGCCCGTCACCTCGTCATACAGTTCCTTGTTCAGTTGGGACCGGTCTTCGCGGTTCAGAACAATGTTTCGTGTTTCCAGAACTTCACTGGCGATAGCACTGATTTCAGCGCGCAACTCGGCTTCGCCGGCGTTTTCCAGCGCGGCCAGGTTCAGGTTCTCCAGCAGTTCGCGGTGCAGTTCGATCTTGATCTCACCCAACCGCTCCTTGCGTTTGCGGTCTTTGTCTGAACTTGTGACCTCACCAGCAATCTTTTTCACGGGTTTGCGTGCCACCGCAGTCGCGACAGGTGTCGCCTGTGCAGAAGACGCCGCTGTTTCAGCCGGTTGTGCCGGCGTTTTGACGGGCTGCGCTGCGGGTTGCTTTTTGTATCTTGAAAACACGGCTTATCCCCCCTTGGGATGATGTTTACGCAGCTTCTTCGGCACTGCTGCCGAGGCTGTGGAGCGACTTCGCCAGCTTTGCGATTTCGCGGCGCAAAGGGTTCTTGGCGGCCGCATTTGCCAGAGGCAGACCATGATCCCCACTTTGCATGACCGGTTTGCCACCATCAGGCAGCAGAAGGTCGATGGAGATTCCAAGGCTTTCCCCCATGCGTTTCACGCGGCTTTTCCCGTTCAGATCGGTAAATTTCGGCGCGCGGTTCAACGCAAAACGCAGCTTGTTGAATGGTAGCTCCTCTGCCTGCAATGCACGTTTCAGGCGCAGGGCATTCTGGGCGGACCGCATGTCCAGCTCGATCAGGGCGAAATACACATGGGCGGCCTGCAAAACTGTTTCCGACCACAGGACCAGCGTTTTTGGCATGTCGACAATGACATAGTCGAAATGCGCGCGCGCCATGTCGATCACGCGCTGAATGTCTTCCGGGGTGATCAAGTCCAGTGGCACCATGTCGGAGGGTGCGGTCAAAACCTGAAGCTTTTCTTCATATGTTTGAAGGGCTTGCGAGAATACTTCGCTGTCCATCGCATCGGTATCCGACAGCATTTCAAACACGGTCTCTCGTCGCGGCAGATCCAGATAGGTGGAAACAGTCCCGTATTGCAGGTCCAGATCGATCAGACACACAGTCGGTGCGTCTTTGTCCGAAGCACAGGCCAGTTCCCAAGCCAGGTTTACGGCCAGTGTCGTTGCGCCGACACCACCTGCCAGGCCCTGAACGACAAACAGTGCGCCTTCCTTGGACGCGCCGCCGGCTAAAGGAACGGCGGCTGCTTGCGCAACGGCAACCGGGTCGGGCTGCTTCATTCGCTCGATGGCTTCCTGCAATTCGCCTTCGGGAAGAGGATAGGGCACGAACTCGTCAGCACCCTTGCGCAGCAGTTGGTGCAGGGATGCCGGGGTAACATCCTCGGCGATCAGAACAACTTTTACTTTCTTTTCATTGGCTTGAGTGATTATCTCACCTAGCAGAGAAAGGTTGTCTTCGTCTTCTCCGTCGATCGCCAGTGCTACGAATTCCAGCGTTTCAGCTTCGGGTTGGCTGAAAAAGGCCAACGCTTCTGCAAATCCCAGATCTCCCCAGCGTTCGCCCAAGATGGCTTCCATGTCTTCGATCAGAAGGTCGAAATTCTGAACATCCCGACTGATGGTGCAGGCCAAGATTGCAGTATTGTCGTCTTGCGGCGTCGCGCTGGTCATAAACACTATCCTCGTCGTGAGGGCTCAGCATGTCATATGAACGAAATCCGCCAGATTGATGTGCTGTCGCCCCAATACGGTCAAATTTGGCCGCAGGTCACCCTATTGTTCACAATGTTGCTTTGAAGTTGGGCGAGAATTGGGCGCAAAAGAACCAATTGTAGGGAAATGGGCGACGATGTCGCCCATTTCAAACGTATTATCCACCGCTTCCGGCGGCACTAGTTGGCCGTATCTGTTGATGATACATTCTCAATCACGGTCTTCCACGTCGCACTTTCAACGTATTCGCGATAGATAATGTTCGCGTATTTACCGTCGAGCAGTTGCGGGTGACGGTCAACAAAGCCAGAAACTTCCGTTACCGTCCGGCGGTTGCGGCGATCCCGATTCGGTGTCGCGATCAACGGCTGCGTTTTCCCAAAGGATACAACGGCTTCAAGTCGTGAACGCGAGATGCCTTGCCGTTCAAGGAACGCAACGACGGCCTGCGCGCGGCGTAGCCCAAGGCTTTTGTTGTAGCTGGTCGACCCAACGGCATCTGTATGTCCGTAAACCCGGAACCTGGCTTCGGGGAACTGTTTGATCCAGTCAGCCTGCTGCAACAGTATGCTTTGCGCTGATGCGTCCAGTTGCGAACTGTTGAAGGCAAAGTTCACTTGGCTGGGCACATCCGCGGCAAATCTGCGACCGAGAATCTGAGCATAGGTCAACTCGCCGTTTTGAACCTGGATATTGTTCAATGTCGCGTTTCCAAAGGTTCCGGCATCGATCTCGTATCCGACCTCGCGCGTACATGCGGCAACGGCGACCGTAAGACCCAGTGTGATGATCCACTTCTGCATTGGTCCTATCCTCCTGATCAATCTAGGACGTAGCCGTACGAGCTGCCGAAGCTCTGTTTGGCAACCTCAGACGCTCCGCCGGCGCCCGCGCGCTGTGTGCGCGCCACCCGACCGTTCACGAACAGGTCGAATTCGCTGGGCGGTTTGACCCGATCGGTTGGAAGCGCAAGAGTTTCGCCTCGAGTCGGTGAAACTAGATGCGCCGTGATGATGATGACAAGTTCACTTTGTTCACGCTGGTAATCAGCGCTGCGGAACAAGGACCCCAGAACCGGCACATCTCCCAGCCACGGCACTTGGTTGACTTGGTCCACAAAGTTGTCCTGAAGCAGTCCGGCGATGGCAAAGCTTTCCCCGTCGCGCAGTTCTATTGTGGTCTTGGCTTCCCGCACGATAAAGCTGGGAACGGTGTCTCCATTGATCGTGAAGTTGGTGCTGGTGTCGATGCTCGAAACCGAGGTGCCCATTTCCAGATTGATCAGGTCGCCGTCCACAACCCGAGGAATGAAGTTCATATTCACACCGAAGGGTTTGTACTCGATTGCCACGACACCGTCGTCTTGCGGCACCGGAATCGGAACTTCACCACCAGCCAGAAACGTTGCTTCCTGACCGGACAGGGCTGAAAGGTTCGGTTCGGCAAGGTTGCGAACAAGGCCCTTCGACTCGAGGGCTTGCAGAAGTAAGTTGACTTGTGCCGATCCGACCCCGAAGCCAAACAACAAGACACCATTTTCCACTGTGACAGGGGGAACAAGGTTCTGCGGATTGAAACCACCGACAAAATCAGTGCCCGCAACTGAAAGCGTTGAAGAAAGCTCTTTAGCGACCGAGCGGTTCATCTCGGCAAAGCGAACTTTCAGCATGACCTGCTGGACGCCACCCACAGACATCAGGTTCGATACACGTTCGGGCGCGTACCGTTCAGCCAATTCAAGTGCGCGGGCCAGTTTGGCCGAGCTGGAGATCGTACCGGACAAAACAATGCCATCATTCGCTGTGCGAACCTCGATGGGTTCATTGGGCAGGATTTGACGCAGACGTTCCTTGAATTCCGTAACATCTGGTGCGACCCGGACGCGGACATTGGCCAAAAGATTGCCTGCGCCGTCAAACAGTGTCAGCGTGGTCAGGCCCGGGGCCTTGCCCAGAACATAGATCGTGCGCTCGGACAACGATGAGATGTCTGCAATGCCGGCATTGGCAATGCTGAGCTCTGCGAAAGGTTGTTCGCTTTCCACAACAATCGCGCGGTTCATCGGAACTTCCAGCGTTTCCACTGTGCCCTTTTTTACCACGCGAAGGGATTCAGCCCAGGCGGCATCGCCGACCGGGCCCATAAAAAGCGACAACCCCAGCAGGGTTGCGCTGATCCAGGAACGTATTGTCATGTGACCTGCCTCTCCGATCACGCCTCGTTTTTTGGGTCTTGTGCCCTATGTGCAAAGAGACTGCGCGAAATCCGAATTTATTGCAATAATCAATGGTTTCTGGAATTTTCCTTATGTGGAGAATTGGCAACAACAACAAGAAAAGAGCCGCATCTGAGATGCGGCTCCGATCTTGTAACACTCTGAATTGGCGTCAATTTGTACAGGGGATAGGCACGTTGACAATCTCGCCACCGCGTCTGATGCGCGTCGTGCAGACCTGTTCAACCTCTTCCTTCGGTTCCGGAGCGGCTGCCGTTATTCCAAGCAGTTTGCGCTGATCCACCTCGATTGCCGACGCAACAGAGTCATCCTGCACCCCAACCAAAGCTAGGGAAAGACGCCCGGTGTTCTGGGCCTGCGCGAGTGCTGCGACCTGTTCCGGCGTGGCTGCGACCGTGACTGTGCGTGCAATCGTTGCGCTTGCGACGTCCGAACCAGCGGTCTGGTCGACCGCGATGAGTTGAACATTGGTTTCGATCAGCTTGGTGATGCCGCCGGTGTTGCCCTCGACGGTGCCGCTTGATCCGGTCCAGTAGATGTCGACATTGTCGCCGGGACGCAGGAAGCCTGAAACACCAGAGGCCACGTCGACGCTGATTGCAAAGGCGCGCATACCTTTTTCAAGTCGAGATGTTAGGCCAGCCGATTCGCCTGGACGCGTGATCTTGACCTCCATAATCGCCTCGTCTTTTTCCATGGTTCTCAGAATATAACGCTCATTGGCGCCACTTTCGGGAAACAGGGCAGTGAGATCAGAGAACGTACCTTCGGGAATCGCGTTTTCCGGCCAGTCTACAGCGCGTACGTCTTCCTGCGTCAGGCGTTCACCGTATTTTAGAGGACGATTTGAAACGTAAACAGTTACCGTCGGAATGACATCGACTTTGGCATTGGCCAGCGCTTCTTCTGCCGCTTGTTTCTGCCGTGCCAGTTCGCTTTGATAAGCCGCAATATAGTTGCGCGCCATGTAAACGGCGCCCCCGGCCAGAGCAACGCCGACAATCAGGACAAGTCCGAAAACTGCTCGCATGCGTGTACCTCATTCTTTTGTTTGGTCGAATACTTAGCGGCCAAGGAACCACATTGAAACAGCCTATTTGCTAACCGCAAATTGTGTCGAAATGTGGGACAAAAATGCCTGATTGACAGATTTCCGCGCCTTCTTCCGCACAATTCCGCATGGTTATTGTTACCTCCCACGATTGCCAGCGGACCGAGCGCAACAAAACAACGCTGCACCCAACGGGCGCAGCGCTTTGCTTCGAAACGGTTAAGCAAGACGTTTTTGGAAACCAGCCAGAGCGCGCATCAGCCGCGACTTAGTTTCCGCCGCCGGCAGTTCCCGCCGTGATAATACCAGACGGCGCAGTATTCGAGCCGGTGCTGACGACGGCGCTGTTCATGGCCCCGTTGATATTGCCGCCCATGCCGTCGACGCTTGAGCTTATTACAAGGTAGGTCGCGCCTGACAATCCTATGACCACTGCGGTCAACACCACCCAGTCAACTGTCACCGCTCCTGCTTCGTCAGATTTGAACTGATTAAGGAACCTTAACATGTGCTTATCTCCAAATACGTCGCGTCAGTGCCAACAACAGGCTGGCCTGTAACTGGTCCGCATGGATGGCGAAAGTTGGGCTAAATATTGATTTCGTAGGGAAATTTTGAGCTCCTACCAGGTTTCGCGCGTTAGTCGAATTGATTGGAGCAGAAGAAACGCGGCAATTACAGCAAAACGCCATGATCGTCGCGATTGCCTTCACAACTTGCGCGCGGGCAGGCTCCAGCGAACTTGGGATGGAGCAGTTTCAGATCACAAGAAAAGGCCGCGCCCGATGAGCGCGGCCTTGGAAATTCTCTAGGTCAGCAACTTAGTTGCCGCTGTTGGTGCCTGCAGTTGTGATACCACCTGTCGCGGAATTGCTGCCGGTGCTCAGCGATGCGCCGTTCAGGGCGGTGTTCACGTCTGTTGCCAGGCCGGTCGCGCCAGCCGAGATCTGCTGATATGCAACGGCGGCCAGGCCGATGACTGCTGCGGTCAGAACAACCCAGTCAACTGTTACTGCGCCGTCTTCGTCTTTGCGGAAGTTCTTGATGAACTTGATCATGTTACGTCCCTCCTAAAGGATCAAAAAGAGTTTAACAAACCTCGGCGTTCTTCAGAGCTTTCTCTCTCAGTCCGCTCATGTCCGTCTCGGTATGGGACTATGTTTGACCGTTGGGCGTGGCAGGAATTGGGCCAAACACAGATTTTTTTTCGCATGGCTTAACTTTTTGGTTATAATTTTCATAACACAATGAAAATAAAAGATAAAAAAATCACAACGATTAAAGCAAAGGCCCTATAGCGATGCAAAATTGCGCCAAATGAGGCGAAACTGCCCCATTTCGCTTTGTTTTTCTGGCCTTGCGGGAAGATTTGGGGTTCAAATCGCCTAAAAAGAAAACATGAGGCAGGCAAATGAATCTCCGGAACGCACTTCAATGCGCCGGTGTGCTGGCGTTTCTGATATCGGGTACTGCATCCGTAAATGCGACCGAGACAGAGCCGCGCGGCGTATACAAGCGCGTCAAAGTCCCAAAACCCGGTGAACGTCCGCGTGTGACCGTGCAGATCACTCCGGAAGAACATGCAGCCAACCCTTCAGCGCCCAGCACGGGCACTGAACTGGTGGTGCCGGAAATCATCGCGCGTACCAAAGTCGCTCCGCTGCCGGCGCCCGGTGCGGAAGTCAAACGAGATCCCAAAGGATCGTACAAGGCTTTCTGGAATTTGATTTCACCGCACATTGATGAAGGTGGGGCCGGGCGGCTTGACGCGGCGATCAGCGCCCTGGCCGCAACCAACGTGAGATCACCGCGACTGCAATCGCTGCAAGATATCGCAAAGGAACGCGGGATCGATATCCTTCGTTCCACTGTGGGAACCAATGTTTCACCTGCGCTGGTGCTTGCGGTCATCTCGGTGGAATCGGCCGGGCGTACAGACGCGGTCAGTTCCGCAGGCGCGCAGGGGCTTATGCAGTTGATGCCCGCGACAGCGGCCAGATTCGGGGTAAAGGACAGCCTTAAGCCCTCTGAGAACATTGCGGGCGGTGTAAAATACCTCAACTGGCTGATGGAAGAGTTCGGGAATGATCCAATACTTGTATTGGCTGGATACAACGCAGGAGAGGGGGCCGTACGCAAACACAGCGGTGTGCCACCCTATGCTGAAACCCGGGACTACGTGCCAAAAGTCCTCGCCGCGTTTCAGATCGCGCGGGCTTTGTGCGCAACGCCGCCAGACCTGATTTCCGATGGCTGTGTTTTTCAGACTTCCAACTAACAAGGCCCGCCGTGATCCGGCGGGCCTTTCCATTTGATCAGGAAACGATTGTCGCTTCCGTTGCGGCGCGCAGCTCATCTTCGCTGACACCTTCCGCCAGTTCGACGATTTTCAGACCGCCTTCAACCACATCCAGCACACCAAGATTGGTGATAATGCGATCCACGACGCCCTTTCCGGTCAGTGGCAGGGTGCATTCCTTCAGGACCTTGCTGTCGCCGTGCTTGTTGGTGTGATCCATCACGACAATCACCCGGCCGACGCCTGCAACCAGGTCCATCGCGCCGCCCATGCCTTTCACCAGCTTGCCGGGGATCATCCAGTTTGCCAGATCGCCTTTTTCATCCACTTCCATGGCGCCCAGAATCGCCGCTGCGATCTTGCCGCCGCGGATCATGGCGAAGGACGTGGCACTGTCGAAATAGGCCGTGCGGGACAGTTCGGTGATCGTCTGCTTGCCTGCATTGATAAGGTCCGGGTCTTCTTCGCCCTCGAAGGGGAAGGGGCCCATGCCCAGCATGCCGTTTTCCGATTGCAGCGTGATGTCCTTGTCACCCACATAGTTTGCCACCAGCGTCGGGATCCCGATACCCAGGTTCACATACATGCCGTCTTCCAGTTCCTCTGCCGCGCGTGCGGCCATCTGATTGCGGTCCCAGGGCATTATGCTTCCTCCTTCTTGCGGGTGGTGCGCTGTTCGATGCGTTTTTCGTGTTCGCCCTGAATGATGCGATGCACATAGATACCGGGCAGGTGGATGCAGTCGGGGTCCAGCGAACCACGCGGAACGATCTCTTCCACTTCGGCCACGCAGATCTTGCCGCAGGTCGCGGCAGGAACGTTGAAATTACGGGCGGTCTTGCGGAAAACCAGATTGCCGGTGTCGTCAGCCTTCCAGGCTTTGACGATGGCCAGATCGGCAAAAATGCCTTCTTCCAGTATGTAGGTCTCGCCGTTGAAGTCCTTGTGCTCTTTCCCTTCGGCGATCACGGTGCCGACGCCGGTCTTGGTGTAAAAGCCGGGGATGCCCGCGCCGCCAGCGCGCATACGCTCGGCCAGAGTACCTTGCGGGTTGAACTCCAGCTCCAACTCGCCGCTCAGGTACTGGCGCATGAATTCGGCGTTTTCGCCGACATACGAGCTGATCATCTTTTTGACCTGCTTGGTCTGCAACAGGATGCCGATTCCGAAATCGTCCACACCGGCATTGTTCGACGCAAAGCTCAGGTCCTTGACGCCCGATTCCCTGATGGCCTCAAGCAACAATTCCGGAATGCCGCACAGGCCAAACCCGCCTGCGGCAATCAGCATGCCATCCGACAGCAGCCCATCGAGCGCCTCGGTGGCATTGGCATAGACTTTCTTCATGGAAAACTCCCCCAATGACATGGTGATGGGCTGGTTGTGCCGTCGCGTCACGGGGAAGTCAATGAAACCAAGGGGTAGGTGGTATTTCTACCAATAGAATGAGTTGTTGCAATGAAACAGGCGATTCAGCATAAGCGCTGTACCGTTATAGGAGATTGAAAACATGGAACGAATTTGGGTCGGAGCAGCCGCAGGTATTGCGCTTTTGGCTATGTCAGCCTGTGAGCCTGATCAGGCGGCGGTACTTCAGCTCGATGATAACAAGATCAAAGTTGTTGGTACCGGATATTCTGAGAAGTCTTCACTTGAATCTGCAATTTCAACCGCCAACGCACGGTGCGCACAGCAGGGCAAAGAGGCCTTCGTTCTGGCCAGCGATACCGGCTATCAGGGGGTGGACAAGAATGCAGCCCTGATCATCGATGTCCTGACGGCTGCTGCCCAGAACTCAGGCAGCGCACCCGGCTACTATCCTAGCTCAAGCAGCTCGGAAGACTGGCAGACGACGCTCGAAGTGCGATGCGGCCCACAGCCCAGGTAATTTGCTGACAGCCCCCCGCAATGCCGAAACGGCGATTGTGGGGGGCTTTTTCAACCCCGACCACCTGTCAGACTAGGTTGTTGCTTTCTTGGTGGTTGCTTTCTTTTTAGACGTGGCCTTCTTCTTGGTGCCTTTTTTGGCAGCGCGCTCGTTGACAAGCTCGATGGCCATTTCCTGCGTTACGTCCTCGGGTTTGATGTCTTTGGGGATCGTCGCGTTGACCTTTTCCCATTTCACATAAGGCCCATAGCGCCCGTCCAGAACCTGCATCGCGCCGCCATCGGGATGCTCACCCAACTCCTTCAGAGGTTTCGCCGCGGCCCGCCGTCCACGACCGGGGTTTGCCCGTTTTTCGGCCAGCAATTCAACGGCGCGGTTCATGCCGATCTCGAACACGTCATTGGGGTCTTTCAGATTGGCGTAGACCGGCTTTGCCTCCTCCGGCAGCTGATGCATCAGGTAGGGGCCGAACCGCCCGAAATTCGCGCTGATCATGCCGCCTTCGGGGTGTTCGCCGATCTGACGGGGCAGGGACAGAAGCGTCAGCGCCTTTTCCAGATCCATGTCATCCTTGCTCCACCCGCGCGGAAGGGATGCGCGCGGGGGCTTTTTGTTCTCGGGCGTGGGTTCGCCCCGCTGAACGTAAGGGCCGAACCGGCCGGACTTCAGCCAGATCTCATCCCCGCCATCTTCGCCCAGCAGCCTTTCGTCACCTTCCGCGCCTTCACCGGCAATCGGGCGCGTATAGGTACATTCCGGATAGTTCCCGCATCCGACGAACCCACCCGTACGAGAGGTCTTCAGGTGCAACTGACCGGTGCCGCATTTCGGGCAGATACGCGGATCGGACCCATCCTCGCGCGGCGGGTACAGCTGCGGAGCCAGAGCTTCGTCTAGCTTATCCAACACTTCCGAAATCCGGAGCTCGGAGGTCTCGCCAATCGCGGCTGAAAAATCACGCCAAAACTTGCCCAGCAGATCCTTGTAGTCGCGCTCCCCGGCGCTGACGTCATCCAGTTGCTCTTCCAGATTCGCGGTGAACTCGTAGCCAACATACTGGCGGAAGAAGTTCAGCAGGAAGATGGTGACGATCCGGCCCTTTTCCTCGGGGATCAGCCTGTTCTTGTCCTTGCGGACATATTCCCGGTCCTGGATCGTCGTTACGATCGAGGCATAGGTAGATGGGCGCCCGATCCCCAGCTCTTCCATCCGTTTGACCAAAGTGGCCTCGGTATAGCGCGGGGGCGGTTGGGTATGGTGTTGAAGGGCCAGAACGGATTCGTTCTCGGACAGGATTGCTTCTTTCGCGATCTTGTCACCGCTGTCGCTGGTCGCCTTGGCAAACTGATCCTTCAGAGAGGCTTTGGCAAAACGGGCCGGATCGCCCTGCGTGATCTGTGGCAGGCGCTTTTCATCCTCGTCCGCGACGTCATCCCGGCCTTCTTCGTATACCCGCATGAACCCATCGAACATTACCACCTGGCCCGTGGCGCGAAGGCCGACCTGACCGTCGTCGCTGCCGATCTCGACGGTGGTGCGCTCCAGACGTGCGGCAGCCATCTGACAGGCGATGGTGCGTTTCCAGATCAGGTCATAAAGCTTGCGCTGATCCTCGTCTGTCACTTTCAGCGCCTTGGCGTCGCGCGACATATCCGTCGGTCGGATACACTCGTGGGCTTCCTGCGCGTTCTTGGCCTTGTTCTTGTAGATGCGCGGGCTGTCCGGCACATATTCTGCACCGTAGCGATCCGCGATGGCGTCGCGGGTCGCGGCCACGGCCTCAGGCGCCATATCGATCCCGTCGGTCCGCATATAAGTAATGTATCCGGCTTCATAAAGCCGCTGCGCCACCTGCATTGCATGGCGCGCGCCCATGCCGAATTTGCGGCTGGCCTCCTGTTGCAGGGTCGAGGTCATGAACGGAGCGCTTGGGTTACGTGCGGCGGGTTTGGCCTCGACCGATGTCACGCTCAGCGCGCGGCTGGTGATCGCCTGAACCGCCAGCTCGGCCTGTGTCGCATTGGCCAGATCGTGCTTGTCCAGCTTCTTGCCGGCCAGCGTGACCAGACGCGCCTCATAGGTCTGCCCGCGCGGTGTCTCGAACAGCGCCCGAACCGACCAGTATTCCACCGGCTTGAATGCCTCGATTTCCATCTCGCGCTCGACGATCAGGCGCAGACAGACGGATTGCACGCGACCCGCCGATTTCGCACCCGGCAGTTTGCGCCACAAAACCGGAGACAGGTTGAACCCCACCAGATAATCCAGCGCGCGGCGGGCCAGGTAGGCCTCGACCAACGGCATATCGACCTGACGCGGGTTCTGCATCGCCTCGGTCACGGCGTCCTTGGTAATGGCGTTGAAGGTGACGCGGCTGACAGGCGTATCCTTCTTGATCGAGCGGCGTTTGGTCAACGCCTCCTGTAGGTGCCAGCTGATTGCCTCGCCCTCGCGGTCGGGGTCAGTGGCGAGGATCAGCGCATTGTCTTCTTTCAACGCGTCGGCAATGGCCTTGACATGCTTGCGGCTGTCGTTCCCGACCTCCCATTTCATCGAGAAGTCATGTTCAGGATCGACCGATCCATCCTTTGGCGGCAGGTCCCGCACATGGCCGTAAGAGGCCAGAACCGTGTAGTCGGGGCCCAGGTATTTATTGATTGTTTTTGCTTTGGCCGGAGATTCTACAACAACTACGGGCATTTAAGGGGAAACCTCGCTCGACGAATTTGGCGCCTTCTATGGTGGTGCAAAATGTGTGGGGCAAGCGGGAATTGTCAATGCGTTCCTTTCGTCGGTGGAAAAGCGCCGTGATTTCAGTGCGCTATCACAAATCTTCAGAAACCGGGCACGCCGGAACGAGGGTACGATCAACTTGCCAGCGACAACAGACCTCCGGGCTGACGCTGGATTCGCCCATCAAGTTCAAGGTCGATCAGCGCCGGTCCAAGCTCACCGGCCGAGGCCGCGATATCCCGCAGCAATTGATCTTCGGCGATGGGCGAGGGGCCAAGCCGCGCGATGATTTGCTCGTGCAGGTCTCTTGCAGGACGCACGATTGGTTCCGAGGGCGGTTCGATTGGCCGGCAAATCAGGTCGTCCTGCCTCGGCAAGGCTTCAATAACGTCTTCAGCAGATCGGACAAGTGTGGCGCCGTCACGAATCAACAGATTGCAACCGGCGGCCCGCGCGTCGAACGGATGGCCGGGAACGGCCAGAACCTCGCGCCCCTGATCCAGTGCGTCCCGTGCCGTGATCAGACTGCCGGACTTGGCGGCTGCCTCGACGACGACAACCGCCTGCGCAAGCCCCGAAATGATCCGATTTCGGCGTGGAAAGTGCCGGGCCTGGGGTGTTACGCCCATCGGTTGTTCCGAAATCCGTAAGCCGCGGGACGCGATGTCATGGGCCAGTTCCGTGTTTTCGGCGGGATAGATCACATCAACGCCACCGGCCATGACTGCCACGGTGCCGGTCTCCAGCGCGGCCATATGTGCGGCTGTATCGATGCCACGCGCCAGGCCAGAGACGATTACGTGCCCCTTGCTGCCCAGTTCGGTGGCCAGGCCACGTGCCATCCGCGCGCCGAGCGAGGAACAGTTTCGCGCGCCGACCATCGCAATCGTTGGTTTTTGCAGCAGCGAAACGTCTCCGATCGCCCAAAGCAGCGGCGGGGCTTCGTTGAGTCCAGCCAGGGCCGCGGGGAATTCAGCGGACCCAAGGCACAAAAGCCGCGCTTTGGCGGCTTTTGCGGCCCTGAGTTCCGCCTCGATCACGCCGGGGGGGCAGGTTTCATACCCTGTTATACCGGCGGCGCGTGCCATTTCAGGCAGCGCGGCCAGCGCGTTCTGCGCTGAGCCATGTTCGCGAAGCAGCCGACGAAATGTCGCCGGACCGACCTTGCGAGAACGCAACAGACGAAGCCACGAAAACCGGTCCTCTTCCGTGGTGGGTGGGAGTGGGGGGTGATTGGAAGAAAGCTGCTCTTCGGTCATCCGTTGCTCCGCCTTGTTGCAGAACTGGTTTACGGGACAGGCAGTTAACAGCTTGTGAATCGTTGAAAATTAGAAGTGTTTTTTTGCAGTCTTGTCAGGGTTGTCGAATGTAAGATATTGATAATAAATAAAATAAAAAACTTTCAGTCAGAAAGAGCGCTTTGAACACTAAAGGCGATCTTCGCGAAAAAAGAGGCGCTGGGTTAACCCTGCGCCTCTTGGATTGCGCCGCGTCCGACTCAGGCGGCCGATCCGCCGACAGTCAGCCCGTCCATCAGGACGGTCGGCTGGCCAACACCCACCGGCACCCATTGCCCGTCCTTGCCACAGGTTCCCATGCCGGGGTCCAGCGCCATATCGTTGCCCAGCCCGCGGATGCGTTTCAAGGCCGAGGGCCCGTCACCGATCAGCGTGGCGCCCTTGACCGGCGCGCCGATTTTGCCGTTTTCGACGCGATACGCCTCGGTGCACGAGAAAACGAACTTGCCATTGGTGATGTCCACCTGACCGCCGCCGAAGCCAACCGCCCAGATGCCGTCCTTGATATCAGCCACCAGAGCCTGCGGGTCGGCTTCGCCCCCCAGCATGATCGTGTTGGTCATGCGCGGCATGGGTTTGTGTGCATAGCTCTGCCGCCGCCCGTTGCCGGTAGGAGCAACCCCCATCAGCCGCGCGTTCTGGCGGTCCTGCATATAGCCGGTCAGGACGCCGTCTTCGATCAGCACCGTGCGTGCGCTGGGCGTGCCCTCATCATCCACGCTGATCGAACCGCGACGATCAGCAATCGTGCCGTCATCCACCACGGTCACACCTTTGGAAGCAATCTGCTGACCCATCAAACCGGCAAAGGCCGAGCTGCCCTTGCGGTTGAAGTCGCCTTCCAGGCCGTGGCCGATGGCCTCGTGCAGCAGAATGCCTGGCCAGCCGGGGCCAAGCGCGACTTCCATGACACCGGCCGGTGCGGGAACTGCGTCCAGGTTGACCAGCGCAATGCGCAGCGCTTCGCGTACCTTGGCCTGCCAGTCGGCGGGGTCGATCAACCCGCTCAGGCCAACCCGGCCACCACCTCCGGCGGATCCGCTTTCGCGGCGTCCGTTCTGTTCGACAATGACCGACACGTTCACGCGGGTCATGGGGCGCACATCGCGGACCATCACACCATCGGGGCGCAGAATCTCGACCTCTTGCACGGCTGCCGCGATCGTGGCGCTGACCTGAACCACACGCGGGTCCAGATCGCGGGCGAAGGCGTCGATCTCACGCAATGTCTCGATCTTGACCGGGAAAGCGGCAGAATCAATCGGGTCTTCGTCCGTATAGAGGCGCGTATTGGTGGAGCGCGGAGCATCCGCCAAGACCCCGCCGCCATCCCCGACAGCCAGTCTTGCTGTTTCCGCCGCCCGTTTCAGGGCAGGAATCGAGACGTCTGTGGAATGCGCATATCCAGCCACTTCACCTTGTACGGCACGCAGCCCGAACCCTTCCGACGCATCGTAAGACGCGGTGCGCAGACGGCCGTCATCGAACACGAGAGACTCGGATTTTCGCCGCTCGACAAACAGCTCTCCGTCCTCGGCCCCGTCCGTGGCCGAGCGCAAAATGGCAAGCGCTTCATCGTGTGGTAGAGCGCTTTCAAACGGGCGAAACGGGGCGTCGGACATGGGTTGCGACCTTTCGGGTTTGATCCAGATCAAAGATAGCGTCTGTTTGACGCAAGCATTTTGCTTTATCTACCCGACGGAATATGGTTTTTAACGCGGCCAAAGACAACGGGAGAGGTGCGACCGATTCACACCTTTTCGCCAGGGACGCAAAGATCAAACGATCAGGACAGAACATGAAGAATGCTTTGATGCTTTCAGGGTTTATGACAGCCCTCTCCAGCCTTCCAGCCATGGCTCAGGAGCTTGAGATTATTGGCAAGCCGGTTGACGGCGGTATGGGCTTTCAGCCCGCGGCCACCAGCCTTGCCACGGGAATTCAGCGTCTGGACGGCATGATTCTGGTGATCATCACCGTCATCTGCCTGCTGGTTGCCGGCCTGCTGGTTTATTGCATCGTGCGTTACAACGAACGCGTTAACCCGAAACCGGCGCGTTTTTCACACTACACCCCGGTTGAGATTGCATGGACCCTTGGCCCGATCCTGATTCTGGTCTTCATCGGTGCGTTTTCGCTGCCGGTTCTGTTCAAACAGCAGGAAATTCCGGAAGGCGACATCACCATCAAAGTCGTGGGCAACCAGTGGTACTGGACCTATGAATATGTTGATCACGATTTTGCCTTTGACAGCTACCTGCTGGGCCATCCGGCCACTCTGGACGAGGGCGCGCGCCCGGCCGACGCGGATGTGACTCCGTTTGTTCTGGATGACGCCATGCGCGCCAAGCTGGCAGATGCGGGTTACAGCGAAGACGAATGGCTGCTGGCCACCGACACTGCCGTTGTTGTCCCGGTTGGCAAGGTTGTCGTGATGCAGGTTACCGCATCTGACGTGATCCACTCCTGGACTATCCCGTCCTTCGGCGTGAAGCAGGATGGTGTGCCCGGGCGTCTGGCGGAACTTTGGTTCGAGGCCGAGAAGGAAGGCATCTATTTCGGTCAGTGTTCGGAACTCTGCGGCAAAGACCACGCTTATATGCCGATCACCGTGAAAGTCGTCAGCCAGGAAGCGTATGACCAGTGGCTGCAAGGTGCGATCGAAGAATATGCCGGTCTGCCGCAAAGCTATCAGGTTGCTTCGAACTGAGCACACTGAGGGCGGGTAAAAGCCCGCCTGACACGAAATGCAGGCTGTGCGGGCTGACCGCGCAGCTTTCGCCCCAGAAGGACCCGAGATGACCGACGCAAGCATCAATGCCAGCACAGCGACCGCCCACGCGGACGAGGCCAGCTTTGGCGATTACTTCGCCCTGCTGAAGCCGCGCGTGATGTCTCTGGTCGTGTTCACGGCGCTGGTCGGTCTGCTGGCGGCCCCGGTTCCGGTCCACCCCTTTGTCGGGTTCTGCGCCATTCTGTTCATCGCCATCGGTGGCGGTGCATCGGGTGCGCTGAACATGTGGTGGGATGCGGATATCGACAAGGTGATGAAACGCACCAAAGGTCGCCCGATCCCCTCCGGCAAGGTAGAGGAGGGTGAGGCGATGGCCATCGGCCTGACCCTGTCGGGCCTGTCGGTGATCATGCTGGGCCTTGCGACCAACTGGTTCGCAGGTGCGTTTCTGGGCTTCACAATCTTTTTCTATGTCGTTGTCTACACCATGTGGCTGAAGCGCTCGACCCCGCAGAACATCGTGATCGGTGGTGCGGCGGGCGCTTTCCCTCCGGTGATCGGCTGGGTGGCTGCTACCGGGTCCATGGAGGTTGAACCGTGGCTGATGTTCGCCCTGACCTTCATGTGGACACCGCCGCATTTCTGGGCACTCGCGCTGTTCATGCGCTCGGACTATGATGACGCGGGCGTGCCTATGCTGACCGTCACGCATGGTCGCCGTGCGACGCGTGTACACATTCTCGTCTATACGGCCCTGCTGGCGATACTGGCGGTGGGAACCGCGTTCTCTGGCATCGGTGGTCCCATCTATCTGACCGTGGCTTTGGTGTTGAACGCGTTGTTCCTGCGCGGCGCCTGGCAAATTTCACGTCGGACCGAGGATGACTCGGAGGCCGATAATTTCAAGGTCGAACGCAGCTTTTTCAAGCTTTCGCTGCTCTACCTCTTCCTGCATTTCGGCGCTATTCTGGCCGAAGCCTTGCTGAAACCCTATGGTTTGGGAGGATGGTCATGAGCCTGCGCAAAAGCCATGAACTGCATCAGCGTCGGTTCAGCCGCAATCTGGGCGTCGGCCTGACGCTGGCTGCCTTTATCGTGATCATTTTCGGCCTGACGATCGTCAAGGTCTCGGGTACTGACTTCAACATGGCCACACAGGAGATCCAGAACTGATGGCTTTGTCTGGTCCACAGAAAACGGTCGCTCAAACCGTGGGTGTGGTTGTCCTGATGGGTAGCCTGGCCTGGGCGGCGGTACCATTCTACGACTGGTTCTGCCGCGTGACCGGATTTGGCGGTACAACCGGTGTGGCCGAAGCCGCCCCCGAAGACATTCTGGACCGCACGGTCACCGTACGGTTTGATGCGTCCAAGGCCAAAAACATGGCCTGGGAATTCAAACCGGTCGTTCGCGAGATGGAAGTGCGCATCGGCGAGACCGGACTGGCTTTCTATGAGGCCTACAACCCAACGGATCGTCCAATAGCGGGTCAGGCCTCATACAATGTGGCACCCTATTCGGCGGGCGGGTATTTTCAAAAAATTGCCTGTTTCTGCTTTGAAGAGCAGGTGCTGCAACCCGGCGAACGGGTAGAGATGCCGGTGACCTTCTTCGTCGATCCTGAAATGGTCGAAGATCTTGAAGCAAAGTATGTTCATACGATCACGCTGTCGTATACATTCTACGAAATTGACCTGCCAGAGGGCTATGCCGCCCTTGAAGCGCAGGCAGAAACAAACACGAACTAACGCCTGTAGGTGAGGGACGCTGATGGCACACGCTAAAAACCATGATTATCACATTCTGGCCCCGTCGATCTGGCCTCTGATCGGAGCTGTCGGCGGCTTTGTGATGTTGTTCGGAGCCGTCCTTTGGATGCACGGATTGACCCCGTGGATGTTCTGGGCCGGTCTGGTCGCAGTTCTTTACACCATGTTCGCATGGTGGTCCGAAGTTGTTGTCGAAAGCCGCCAGGGGGATCACACCCCTGTGGTTCGCATCGGTCTGCGGTACGGTTTCATCCTGTTCGTCATGTCCGAGGTGATGTTCTTCTTTGCCTGGTTCTGGTCGTTCTTCAAACATCGCATGTACCCGATGTACGACTATGCCGGCACCGAATACATCCAGCCGGACATCCACGCGGTTGACCCGTTCCACCTGCCGCTGATCAACACTCTGGTTCTGCTGCTGTCGGGCTGTGCTATCACCTGGGCCCACCACGCGCTGGTGCATGACAACGACCGCAAAGCGCTGATCAACGGTCTGGCCATCGGTATCGTTCTGGGCATTGCCTTTACCGGTTTGCAGGCGTTCGAATACTATGAGCTGCTGGCCCATGAAGGCTGGAAATTTGGCGATGATCAGTTCTATTCGAACTTCTTCATGGCGACCGGTTTCCATGGTTTCCACGTCATCATCGGCACCATCTTTCTGTCGGTCTGCCTGATCCGGGCCCTCAAAGGCGACTTCACACCGGAAAAGCATGTCGGGTTCGAAGCGGCGGCCTGGTACTGGCATTTCGTTGACGTTGTCTGGCTGTTCCTGTTTTTTGCAGTCTACATCTGGGGACAGGCCCCGCTGATGTAAGCCCGATCAGCTGATCAAATTGCAAAAGCCGCCCTTGAGGGGCGGCTTTTTCTCTGTTCCGGGCGCAAGATTGCGCCCCATACAATTGCGTGGTTGCAATTTGGCCCACACGCCCCTTAACAAGACGCCGGTTCCTGAAAAGAGGTTCGACCCTGCCATGCGCCGCATTCTGTTCCTGCTGATCTTCGGCCTCGCCGGTTTGGGCGTTCTGCTGTCGCTGGGGATCTGGCAGATGCAGCGTCTGGCCTGGAAACAGGAGCTGTTGGCAGAGATTGAAAGTCGCATTTCAGCCGACCCTATCGCCTTGCCCCGGCAGGTTTCAGAGGACACCGACAAATACCTTCCGATAACGGTTTCGGGTGAGATGGAACCAGGCGAAATCCATGTTCTTGTTTCGGTCAAAAAGGTCGGGGCAGGGTATCGCATCATCCAATCGTTCAACACCGAGGACCGCACAATTCTGGTCGATCGGGGGTTTGTGCCGACAACTGCAAAACAGGCGTCGCGTCTGACCGGTCCGATGGAGATCACCGGCAACCTGCACTGGCCGGATGAGGTCGACAGCTATACGCCCGAGCCCGATATTGACGACAACATCTGGTTTGCCCGGGACGTGCCCAATCTGGCCGCCGCGCTGGGGGCCGAACCGGTGTTGCTGATTGCACGGTCTCAGACCGACCCGAACGTGACGCCTTTGCCGGTGGATACGGCGGGGATTCCAAACGATCACCTGCAATATGCAATCACCTGGTTTGGCTTGGCTCTGGTTTGGGCTGTGATGACCGGTTATTTCCTGTGGCGCAATCGCGCCCCTTCTGAGAGTGAAGAGCAATGAAATACATCTCGACCCGTGGCCAAGCGCCAGAACTGACCTTTGAAGAGGCGATGCTGACCGGATTGGCCCGCGATGGGGGGCTTTATCTGCCCGCCGAGATCCCTGTGATGAGCCATGACGAGATCGCGGCGCTTGCTGGTCTGCCCTATGAAGACATCGCGTTCCGTGTGATGTGGCCCTATGTCAGCGGCTCCTTTGCCGAGGATGAGTTCAAGCAGATCATCGCGCGTGCCTACGAGGGTTTTGGTCATGACGCCCGCGCGCCGCTGAAGCAGCTGAACGAGAATCACTTCTTGCTGGAGCTCTTCCACGGCCCCACGCTGGCCTTCAAAGACTTTGCCATGCAGTTGATCGGCCAGCTGTTCCAGGTGGCCCTGAAACGGCGCAATGACCGCGTGACCATCGTGGGCGCGACCAGCGGCGACACCGGTTCTGCCGCGATTGAGGCGTTCCGGGGGCTGGATGCCGTGGATGTGTTCATCCTGTTCCCGCATGGCCGCGTGTCCGAGGTGCAGCGTCGCCAGATGACGACGCCTGCGGACAGCAACGTTCATGCTCTGGCCGTGGACGGCGATTTCGATGATTGTCAGGCCGCGCTGAAAGATATGTTCAACGATTTCGACTTCCGCGACGGGGTCAAGCTGGCGGGTGTGAACTCGATCAACTTCGCCCGGGTGCTGGCGCAGATCGTTTATTATTTCTCGGCCGCCGTCAGCCTCGGCGCGCCGCACCGCAAGGTCAGTTTCACCGTGCCGACCGGCAATTTCGGCGACATCTTCGCAGGCTATCTGGCCAAGCGCATGGGCTTGCCCATCGACCGTCTGGTCGTTGCAACCAACCAGAATGACATCCTGCACCGCTGTCTGTCGGGTGAGGGGTATTTCAAGGGCGACACCATCCCCTCGATCAGCCCGTCGATGGACATTCAGGTCAGCTCGAACTTTGAGCGGGCGTTGTATTACGCCTATGGCGAGGACGGCGGTGCCGTGGCGCAGTTGATGGATGAGCTCAAGTCCGGCGGCTTCAATGTCAGCCAGGGCGCGATGGAAGCGCTGCGCGAGAGTTTCGACTCGGGCCGAGTGTCCGAGGAGGAAACGCTGGCGACGATCCGGCATACGCTTGCCCACAGCGCGGAACTGGTCTGCCCGCACACTGCGGTCGGGATCAAGGTCGGCGAAGACCACCGTGCCACCGATACCCCGATGATCACCTTGGCCACTGCGCATCCCGCCAAGTTCCCCGCCGCAGTCGAGAAGGCGAGCGACGTGCATCCACCTCTTCCATCCCGCATGTCTGATCTGTATGAACGTCCGGAACGGGTGACCCGCATCGCCAATGATCTGGGTGCCCTTGAGGATCATATAAAAAGGCACATCGCTGAGTGACTGTCAGACAAGACCAACTGAAGAACGGGTTTCGTATCGTCAGTGAACATATGCCGGGGCTGCAATCTGCGGCCATCGGCATCTGGGTAACCGCCGGTGGGCGGCATGAGCGGATCGAACAGAACGGAATTGCGCATTTCCTTGAACATATGGCGTTCAAGGGAACAGAGCGCCGTTCGGCGCTGCAAATCGCCGAGGCGATCGAGGATGTGGGCGGGTATATCAACGCCTATACCTCGCGCGAGGTAACGGCCTATTACGCGCGCGTTCTAAAGGACGACGTGGCGCTGGCGATGGATGTGATCGGCGATATCGTCCTGAACCCGGTTTTCGACCCGCGCGAGATCGAGGTCGAACGCGGCGTGATCCTTCAGGAGATCGGCCAGGCCTATGACACGCCCGACGATGTGATCTTTGACTGGTTGCAGGAGCAGAGCTATCACGACCAGCCTTTGGGCCGAACCATTCTGGGACCATCCGAACGGGTCAGTGCGTTTTCACGAGAAGACCTCTCTGGCTTCGTAGCAGAGCATTATGGCCCCGATCAGATGATCCTGTCCGCTGCCGGTGCCGTGTATCACGATCAGCTGATGAAAATGGCCGAAGAGATGTTCGGTCATCTGCAACCACGCAACGGGCTTATCGCTGACCCTGCGCGCTTTACCGGTGGTGAAGCACGGCAGGAGAAAAAGCTGGAGCAGGCCCATTTTGCACTTGCGCTGGAAAGCCCGGGCTATCGCGACGATGCGATCTATACGGCGCAGATATATTCGACGGCTCTGGGTGGCGGCATGTCCTCACGGCTGTTCCAGGAGGTGCGTGAAACACGCGGGCTCTGCTATACGATCTTTGCCCAGACTGGTGCCTATGCGGATACCGGTACGACGACGATCTACGCCGGTACCTCGGCAGATCAGGTGGCAGAGCTTGCCACCATCACCATCGACGAGATGAAGCGCGCAGCAGAGGACATGACCACGGAAGAGGTTGCCCGTGCCCGTGCGCAGATGAAAGCCGGGATGTTGATGGGGCTGGAAAGCCCGTCAAACCGGGCCGAACGGCTGGCGCGGCTGGTTCAGATCTGGGGGCGGGTCCCGTCTCTGGAAGATACGGTGGCCAAGATCGATGCGGTCAGCACCGAAAATGTGCGCGTATTTGCCGAGCAGATGGCCGTCAACGCACCTGCCGCTTTGGCGCTGTACGGGCCGGTTTCGGGGGCGCCGACATTGGCCGAACTACAGGAGAGGCGGGCGGCGTGATGCTGTTGGGCAGACGCAAGCTGAAACTCGAGACTGCGCGGCTCAGCCTGCGCCCGCCTGTACATTCCGACTTCAACGATTGGGCCGCGTTGCGGCGAGCCTCGAAAGGTTACCTGACGCCTTGGGAACCGATCTGGGCCAAGGACCACCTGAGCCGCAAATCCTTTACCAACCGTGTGTATTGGGCACAACGTTCGGTAGCGGCCGGGACGGCAATTCCGCTTTTTCTGTTTCGCCGTGAAGATGACGTGTTGGTTGGGGCCATCACGCTGGACAACATTCGGCGCGGTCCCGCACAGGCGGGCACATTGGGGTACTGGACCGGTCAGGCTTTTGCCCGACAAGGGTATATGCGTGAAGCCATCGGCGCGATGGTTCACCATGCCTTTACCCGTTTGGACCTGAGCCGGATTGAAGCCGCCTGCCTGCCGGAAAACCGGGCGTCGCGCGGGTTGCTGGAAAGCTCGGCCTTCAAATACGAGGGCGTGGCGCAGTCGTATTTGCAAATCAACGGGCGGTGGCGGACGCATGTTCTGTATGCCAGCCTGCGGTCTGACCGGCGTGGAAAAACCGACGCCGGATAGGGGGCGCTGCCCCTGTCGCGGCAAGCCGCGCCTCCCCCGGGATATTTGGGGCCAGATGAACAAGGGGCATGACTTGTTGTCGTTCTGCGCTACACTCGGGGTATGCGCTGGTTGATTGCGGCATTGATGGTGCTTTCGGGCGGGGCCGCTGCGCAGGAGCGACGGCCAAGTCATTGTGTCGCCATTGCCGATGCGGCGCCCGGAATCGAGTATCTGCACAGGGCGGCCTGGCAGGATCCGGTGCCGAAATTCTCGGTGCGGATCAGCTATATCGCGCATGCCTCTTTCATGATCCAGACCCGCGGCGGGCTGAATGCGGTGACGGATTTTACCGGATTTATCGGCAGCGCAAACCTGATCCCCGACGTGGTGACGATGAACCATGCCCACGGCACGCATTGGACGGCGCATCCCGACCCGGCCATTCCGCATGTTCTCCCGGGGTGGGGAGAGTTCGGGAAAGGTATCGAGCATCATCTGGATCTGGGTGAGATGCTGGTGCGCAATGTCTCGACCGATATCCGGTCTGTATATGGTGGGGTCGAAGAACGCGGCAATTCGATTTTTGTGTTCGAGGTTGAGGGGTTGTGCATAGGTCATCTGGGGCATTTGCATCATGTCCCTTCGGATGAACAGTTTGCCGCGCTCGGGCGGCTGGATGTGGTCATGGCCGCCGTGGATGGCGGGACCACGATGCCTTTGCCCGATATGATTGCGGTTCTGAAACGGCTGAAAAGTTCTGTCATCATTCCGATGCACTGGTTCTCGCAGTTTTCGCTGGATCGCTTCCTGGTGGATATCAGGGATACATTTCCGGTTGAGCGCGACGGGGTGTCGGAGATCACCGTGTCGTTGCGGAACCTTCCGGACCGCCCCACGGTTGTGGTGCTTGAGCCGCGCTATCTGATTGATCTTGAATAAGGCTTGCGGCAACCGCATCGCTTGGGCATTGGAGGCGTATGAGTTTGAACCCCGCTGATGACCGTTTTGCCGCGCTGCTCCGTTCGAAACTGGGCGACGGTGTCCTGCGCCCCGTAGAGGAACGGTATTTGGAAGAACCGCGCGGGCGTTTTTCGGGACGGGTCGGTCTGCTGGCCTTGCCGCGAAACACCGATGAGGTGGCGCAGCTGGTAAAATTGGCTGCACAGGCACAGGTTCCGATTGTTCCATATGGCGGCGGCACTGGCCTGGTCGGCGGGCAGGTGATGTCGGCGGGGCCTGCGCCGTTGGTGATCTCGTTGGAACGGATGACCGTCATCCGGTCTGTCTTTCCAACCGAGAACGTTCTGGTCGCCGAAGCCGGGGCTATTCTTCAAGATGTTCAGGCCGCAGCCGAGGCGGTAAACCGGTTGTTTCCTTTGTCATTGGCGGCGCAGGGATCCTGCCGGATCGGGGGCAACCTGTCGACCAACGCAGGGGGCGTCAACGTTTTGCGGTATGGCAACGCGCGCGACCTGTGCCTGGGGCTTGAGGCGGTGCTGCCCAGTGGTGAGATCTGGCATGGCCTCAGCCGGCTGCGAAAGGACAACACCGGCTATGACTTGCGCAACCTGCTGATTGGGGCCGAGGGGACGCTGGGGATCATCACTGCCGCATCGCTGAAGCTGTTCCCGCGACCCACCGGTGTCGGGACCGCGGTGTTTCAGGTGGCTTCTCCCGAAGCGGCGATCGACCTGCTGGCTTTGGCGCGGGACAAGGTGGGTGAGGCCGTCAGCACGTTTGAACTGATCCACCGGCAAGGGCTTGATTTCCTGACCGAGGTTCTGCCGGATGTCCGTCAGCCGTTCGCCTCGCCCCCGGAGTGGAGCGTTTTGATCGAGCTGGGTCTGGCTGATGGGCAATCACCATTTGCCGCGTTGGAGGAACTCTTTGTTCGCGCTGAAGAACTCGGTCAGGTTCAGGACGGAGTAATCGCCCAAAGTGAAGCGCAGAGAGCCGATTTGTGGGCGGTGCGCGAACGCATTCCCGAAGCCAATCGTCTGATCGGGTCAGTGTCGAGCCATGATATCTCGATCCCGATTTCCAGAATCCCCGATTTCATTTGCGAAGGCAGAGAATTGATTGCACGCCTGGGGCCCTTCCGGATCAATTGCTTTGGTCATCTTGGTGACGGCAACCTGCATTACAACGTGTTCCCGCCCAAAGGGCGATACCGATCGGAATTTGATGATCAAAGAGGCGCGATCAAGCAGGCCGTCCATGATCTGGTCGATTCCTTCGACGGTTCGGTCAGTGCCGAACATGGGGTCGGGCGCCTCAAGACCAGCGATTTGGAACGCTACTGCGATCCAGCCAAGCTGGGCGCGATGCGGGCCATCAAGCGGGCATTGGACCCGCAGGGCATCATGAATCCCGGCGCGGTTCTGAAAGGGTGAACACGGCCCGAACGTCGGACCGTGCCCGGTTGTTTCCTACGATGCAGGCAGGATCACCTTGTCGATCACATGGATCACGCCGTTCTTGGTTTCGATGTCGGCCTGAACCACGTTGGCGTCATTCACCATCACACCTGAATCCAAATCGATCGTGATATCGCCGCCTTGTACGGTTGCAGCCGTCATGTCATCGCTCAGATCACCTGACATCACTTTGCCCGGCACGACATGGTAGGTCAGAATGGCAACCAGCTGATCCTTGTTTTCGGGCTTCAGCAAGTTTTCGACGGTGCCTTCTGGCAAAGCCGCGAACGCGTCATCGGTGGGGGCAAACACGGTGAACGGGCCTTCGCCTTTAAGTGTGTCCACCAGTTCGGCGGCCTGAACTGCCGCGACAAGTGTTTCAAAGCTGCCAGCTGCTACGGCTGTGTCGACAATGTCCTTGCCGTGACCATCGGCGAATGCAGCAGTGCTGAAGAGGATCGAGGCGACACCGGCGGCGGCGAATTTGCGGAACATGAGCTAAACTCCCTGGGTTGAAATGCTTCAAGCAGCATCACACAGGGTACGGGACAGCCTGACCACAAGATCACTTATATTGATCCGTTTTGCGGCTTGATCGGCGCGAAAACCAGCCTAAGCCTTTCCGGTTTTTAGTTTCCAGTCACGTTTTTGTGAAAAACTCCTGGTCAGAGTCCTTCGAATTCGCACAGGACATGCACGTCCATGCCCATCTCTTCCAACACTTTACTGCCGCCAAGCTCGGGCAGGTCAATGATGAAGGCGCACGAGACGATTTCGCCCCCAAGCCGCTCGATCAGCTTGATGCCCGCCGCTGCAGTTCCGCCCGTGGCGAGCAGATCGTCAACCACCAGAATTTTTTCGCCGGGTTGGATGGCATCGTCATGGATCTCGACGATCGCCTCTCCGTATTCCAACTTGTAGTCCTGGCTGATTGTCGTGCCGGGCAGTTTGCCTTTCTTGCGGATCGGGACAAAACCGACGCTCAACTGATGTGCAATCGCACCGCCCAGAATGAACCCGCGTGCTTCAAGCCCGACCACTTTGTCAATCTGCTCACCGGCATAGGGGTGCAGCATCTGGTCAATCGCCATCCGAAACCCACGGGGGTCGGCAAACAGAGTTGTCACATCCCGAAACATGATCCCTTCATGCGGGAAATCGACGATGGTTCGGATATAATCTTTGACAGATTTGTTTCTGGACATGGACCAACCTTTTAGCGTCAAACACAGGTATTGTGTTTGGCCCAACAGGGTTGGCCATGCAAGGAACAATTCCACGGCTGGATCAGCACGGGAGTGAGGTTGCAGCGTTGAGCAGGCCAAAAACCGAGGCAACTTGTGCGCCGGCCAAGATAAGTCTCCGACCCATTTTCTTGCTTGCTGCCACCTGTTCCAAACAGTTCCACGCTCGAATTTCCGGTAGCGCAATGAGCAATCTGTTTGGTTTGCAATTCGACATGTCCGTGTCTCAGGCGCGGTCGGCTTCAATTGCGAGGAGCTGGCTCAAGAACGGTCCGAAGGTGGCAAGGTTCATTGTCAATGTCCTGTCCTTGCCGTTAAGTGCCCGATAACGACAAAAACTATGCTATGGATATGCACAGCATCGCCAGATAGAGCTTAACTTCGTTGGGAAAAATACACGTGGCCAGGAATGAAGGCAAAGGATCGACCAAGAAAAACAGTCAGTTGGTCTTACGCCTCGACAGGGATGAACGTGACTCGTTTGTCGAGCTTTGCAAAGAGCTGGACACGTCGGCTGCGCGCGAAATCCGCAAATTTATCCGTGGATTCATGAAAGAGCACGCCGAAGACTGATGCGGTGTCAGGCCGGTCGGCGTAGGACCGCCGTGGCCATACCCATGCCGATCAAGGTCAACCCGCCAAACCGTGTCATCGCAGTGATTACGCTGGCGCGGCCGATCAAACGCCGCAACCTGTCTGCCAACAGGGCGTAGGCCAACGCGTTCAACCAGGCCAGCCCGACGAATGTGGCAATCAGGATGACGAACTGAGGTCCAAGCGGTTCAGCGGGGCGTATGAACTGCGGCACAAAGGCAATGAAGAAGGCAATGGATTTCGGGTTCAGGGCTGTGACGGCGGCTGCGTGGCCAAATACGCTGCGCGCTGTGACATCCCGCCCGGTGTCGACCATGTTCAATCCACCGGCTGGCGCACTGCGCAACAGCTTGATCCCAAGCCAGACCAGATAGGCCGCGCCCACCCATTTGAGAACGGAAAACAACGTGGCCGAAGCCAGAACAAGCGCGCCAAGCCCCAGCAAAGATGCGGTCATGGCCAAAAGATCGCCCACCGCCACCCCCGTGGCCGATGCGACGGCGACACTGCGCCCCTTGGACAGGGCATAGCTGAGAACCAGCAACACCGTTGGGCCGGGGAGCAGCAGCAAAGCCGTAGATGCAGCCACAAAGGCCAGCCAGACTTCAAAAGGCATGATGCGGTTCCTTTACTCAACTCAATTCATACAGATTTTCTGTCATACTACGAATTGGATTCAAGTCGACAATGTCGGATTCAATTTCCCTGTTCGAGGCGCTAAAACAGGCCAAATACGCAAAACGCATTACGCTCGAAACCCAAGAAGTCGCAGGAAACACTTAAAGAAAAATGCCAGGGAACGTTCCGTTCTGACAAACCGGCAGGACAACAAACCTTACCAGTACCCTGTGCCAGGCCGGGTTTCGGCGCGATTTCCAGCCATCAGTAGCAAAACCGGGCGTTTACATCACACGCCCGGCCACCGCATCCAACTTGGCCATAAGCGCCGGGTCGCGCTTTTCCGGTGCGGTCAGGATCGCGTATTCCAGCGCCCGGTCGCAACCGTGCGGGCAGGGTGTTCGTTCGGCCCCCAGAAGGGACGGCAGGCCCTTGACCAGTGCGCGGCCTTTTTCGGCATTGCCGGTCAGGGTGGCGATGATTGTGGTCACGTCCACCTCGCCATGGTCCGGGTGCCAGCTGTCATAATCGGTGACCATCGCGATCGACGCGTAACACAGCTCGGCCTCGCGGGCGAGTTTCGCCTCGGGCATGTTGGTCATGCCGATCACGTCACAGCCCCATTGCTCGCGATACATCCTGGATTCCGCAAGGCTTGAAAACTGGGGGCCCTCCATCGCCAGATAGGTGCCGCCCCGGTGGATTGTGATGCCGGCGGCCTTACCTGCCGTCTCGCATGCGTCCGACAGGCGTGGGCAGGTGGGGTGAGCAACGCTGACATGGGCAACGCAGCCCGTTTCGAAAAAGCTTTTGTCCCGTGCAAAAGTGCGATCGATGAACTGATCGACAATCACGAAGTCACCCGGTGCCATATGTTCGCGGAACGATCCGCAGGCCGACACCGAGATTACGTCCGTCACGCCCAACCGTTTCAGCGCATCGATATTGGCGCGATAAGGTACATCGGTGGGCGAATGCACATGACCGCGCCCATGACGTGGCAGAAAGGCCATTTCGATACCGTCAAGCGACCCTGTCAGGATCTGGTCTGACGGCGTACCCCAAGGGGTCTCAACCTCTACCCATTCCGGGTTTTCCAGCCCATCGATGTCATAGATGCCCGATCCGCCGATGACGGCTATCCTGGTTTGGGTCACTGTCCTGCTCCGCCTGAATAACTGATGTTGAATTTGTGCGGGTTCAGCCCGGATTTGACAAGAGGCCTATTCCCGCATCGTCAACAGGTTGCGCTGCTGTGATTGCACAGTGAAATCGGCCCAGGCTGCGCCGAACGTACCCAGAGACCCGGTCAGATCCTGTGATTGCCCGTGCCGGTCTCGGAAGACAAAGCGGAACGCATCGCCGGTCAGCATGGCGTCCAAAAGCGCCTCGGCACGTTGGTCTTCGAAGGTACAGCCAAGCCCGGTCAGGCATCCGGGGCGCCGCGTGCGCCATATGGCTTCTTCGCCGTTGTCGATGCGAAATCCGGATGGGTTGAAGAAAGTGCCCGGCTCGATCCCGAATTCAACTTTGAAACCTTCAGGTTCGGGCGTAATGAAAACGAACTGTGCCGCAAATTTTGGCCGAAAGGAAAACACCTCGGCCCGTCGGATGTAACACCGCTGCGCAGGGTGTTGTCTTCTTCGCGCTCGTCACAGATCGAATTCCAGATGCCGAAAATCTCGTGATGCGTTACCCGCCAGTTGCCGGCCGTGTCATTGCCATCCAAATCCTGTGCAAGGACGGGAAGGGCCGGGAACAGTAAGAAGAGGATCCAACGCATGGCCTCACATGTTGTGGCTTCATCATGTTCTGCAAATCAACTTGCCGCGAGCGTCACGTATGCGTCACACGCATGGCTGCATCCCGTTTTATGCAGTAGCTCAATGCCGGCGCGCCAGCTACAACGACGCCTTCGCGCGAACATATAATCCTATAGGACTGTCTGATGCCCCGAGCCTTGCTGGCAAGCTTTGCCAATCGCCTCGCCATTCCCGATCTGCGCTGGGTTCCAGATGAAGGGCTGACCGTCTCACGCCTGCGGATCGAGCTGCTGTCCGGCCTGACTGTTGCTCTTGCACTGGTGCCCGAGGCGGTGGCCTTTGCCTTTGTGGCGGGTGTGCACCCGCTGGTCGGTCTTTATGCGGCGTTTTTGGTCGGTTTGATCACCGCACTGATCGGTGGACGGCCGGGCATGATCTCGGGCGCGACCGGCGCGCTTGCGGTTGTCATGGTGGCACTGGTGGCCGAACATGGGGTTGAATACCTGTTCGCGACCGTTGTTCTTATGGGACTCCTTCAGGTCATCGCCGGGGCGATGCATTGGGGGCGCTTCATCCGTTTGGTGCCGCATCCTGTCATGCTGGGCTTTGTGAACGGTCTGGCCATCGTGATCTTTCTTGCCCAGATGGGGCAGTTCAAAGTGCCCGGAACCATGGAAAATACCGGTCATGGCATGGGCGGCGGCGAATGGTTGTCCGGGATGCAGCTTTACACCATGTTGGGTCTTGTCGGGCTGACAATGGCAGTGATCTGGGTCATGCCCCGGATTACACGCATCATTCCTGCGCCGCTGGCCGGTATTCTGGTTGTCGCGGCAATCGTGATCGGTTTTGGCCTTGATGTGCCGCGCGTCGGCGATCTGGCATCGATCGAAGGCGGCCTGCCTTCCTTCCATATTCCAATGGTTCCTCTGAACTGGGAAACCTTTGAGATCATCCTGCCATATGCAGTCATTCTGGCCGCCATCGGCCTGATCGAATCCTTGCTGACCCTGAACCTTGTGGGTGAGATCACAGGCAAGCGTGGTGGGGCGTCTCAGGAATGCATCGCGCAGGGCGCATCGAATATCGTGACCGGATTTTTCGGCGGCATGGGCGGTTGCGCGATGATCGGGCAGTCGATGATCAACGTGAAATCCGGCGGGCGTACTCGTATTGCCGGAATTGCAGCAGCGCTTTTCCTGCTGGTCTTCATCCTGTTCGCATCACCCCTGATCGAACAAATCCCGCTGGCCGCGCTGGTTGGCGTGATGTTCATGGTTGTGATCGGCACCTTTGCGTGGAACTCGTTCAAAATTCTGCGCAAAGTACCAATGACCGATGCGTTCGTCATCGTTCTGGTCACTGTCGTAACGGTGATGGAGGACTTGGCCGTTGCCGTTGTGGTCGGCGTCATCGTCTCGGCGCTGGCCTATGCCTGGAACAATGCCAAGCGCATTCATGCGGTCACGCGTGACTCCGAGACCGAGAAAGGCGCGAAAGTCTATGAAATTCAGGGGCCGTTGTTCTTTGGGTCCTCTGACGGCTTTATCGAACTGTTCGACGTCCCGAACGATCCCGAAACCGTCATCATCGATTTCGCCGAAAGCCGCGTGGTGGATCAGTCCGCGCTGCAAGCCATCGAGAATATCGCAGGAAAATACGAGGCAGCAGGCAAACGAGTCATGCTGCGCCACCTGAGCCGGGATTGTCACAAATTGCTGAACAAAGCCGGACACCTCATGGTCGACAGTGATGATGACCCGGACTACGAACTGGCGGTAGATTACTCTGTCCGCACCGGTATTCTGGGCGGGCACTGACTTCGAAAGGCGGCCAATCAGGCCGCCTTTTTCAAGGGTCCAAGCGCTCCAGCTTATCGATATCTCCCGTCAGCAGAGCGCTTTCGGCTTCGGCGATCAGTTCGGCTGCCCAATCCCACCACTTTAAAGCAAGCAACCGCTCGATTGTGTCGGCGTCAAACCGGTATCGCCGTACTTCGGCAGGATTGCCCGAGACGATCGCATACGGCGGGATGGTTCCACGCACGACTGAACCCGCGCCGATTATCGCTCCGTCACCGATACTGGCTCCTGGCATGATCAGCGCGCCATAGCCGATCCAGACATCATTGCCGATCACGGTGTCACGGACGTCCGGCTGGAATTCCAGCATCTGTTCCGGATCGAAAACCGGAAAGGGAAAGCAGGTTATCCCATCCATCGCATGACTTGCCGAGGCTGTCACAAAGCGGACGCCATGGGCAATTTGGCAAAACTTTCCCAAAACCAGCTTTTCGCGCGAGAACTCGAACAGGTAAGGGGCCAACCGATTGGCCCAATCCTCGGGTTCGTCAAAATCTGATGCGTAGGTGTAATCTCCCACCTGAATTCTGGGGTGGTTGATAACTCGTGACAGAAAGGCCGTTCCTTTATGTTCCGTGCCGTCAGGCAGAGTGACAGGATATCGGCGCGCAGCGTCAGGCAGGGGCATCAGTCATCCGGTCTCGAAAGGCTGAACAACTCGGAAACGACAGAGTAATCGCGATACCCGAGCCGTGCCAAAGGTTGGAACGAGGTCACGTCAAACTTGCCATCCCGAATATGATCGTCGTGCAGGTGTACACCTGTCACTTCGCCAAACACCACCCGATTGGCTTCACCGGGCAGCGTGACGATCTGGGTCAGCTTGCATTCCAGCGCAGCTGGAACCCCTTCGATCCGTGCGCAGGGTATGGTTTCGCATTCTATGGGTGAAAGCCCGGCATGCGAAAACTCATCAACTTCTTTCGGCAACCCGGCCGAACTTGCATTCATTGCGTCCCGATGCGCTTGGGCCACGACATTTACGCAAAACACGCCCGTGGCCTCGATATTGGCGATGCTGTCCTTGCCGGCGTTCTGATCCTGTTTGGTGCCGGTTGAGGCAAACATGACCTGTGGTGGCGTATAGGCGACGCCGTTAAAGAAGGAATAGGGTGCCAGATTGTTGACCCCATCCGCGTCCCGAGTCGAAATCCAGCCAATCGGGCGCGGCGTGATGATGGCGTTGAACGGGTTGTGCGGCAATCCGTGGCCGTCTTCGGGGCGGTAGAACATCTGATCTCCAAGCGTTTGCCCAAGGCGTAGCGAAGTGCTAGGGCGATTGCCAGCAAGTAAATGAGGGCAGGGTGCAGCAATTCGGGATCAGGCCGGAAGAACCGGACGACTGGTGGGAGGTCGAAGCCCTGTATGACCTGTGTTTTGCGCCGGGTCGCGAGGCTTTGTCGTCCTACCGCTTGCGTGATGATGTACCGCCGGTTGCGGGCTTGTCTTTGGTCGTGCGCGACGGTCAGGGGATTCTGGCCGGTGCGATCCGGTTCTGGCCTGTTCATGTTGGTGATCATGATGCTCTGCTGCTGGGGCCGGTTGCTGTGCACCCCACCCACCAAGGTGAAGGCCTGGGTGGATATCTGATACATGCAGGAGTCGAAGCGGGGCGCACCCGCGGTTGGCAGAGGGTCATGCTGGTCGGGGATCAGCCCTATTACAGCCGGTTCGGTTTCACGCGATTGCACGCGGTCGAAATGCCTCCGCCCACCAACCCTGACCGGGTTTTGGGGCTGGAACTGGTGCCCGGCGCCTGGTCCGGGGTTCAGGGCGCGGTGACACGTTGGAGCCGCTGACCTATTGAAACCATGCTGCGCAACGCCGATGTTGAAAGGCAGGAGGGCGTGAATGCAGAACGTTGTTCTTGTTGAAAACGTGGATACCGAGGCCGAACTGGATCGTTTGGCGGATCACTACCGGTCCGCCGGAGGGGGCGGCGTGAAACTTCTCAACAAACTTGGGGGGTCAGCCGAGTCTTTGCTGGAGCAATTGCCAGAACCCGTTCGGAATTGCCTGACAGGCGCAACCGAGCAGGCATTGTGGCTGGCGATGCATGCGGCCGAGGGCTCGCGGCGCGCGGTTCCTGATCAACAGCCCTGGGTCAATACCGCGCTGACGACTGCCATGGGTGCGGCCGGGGGGCTGGGCGGCGTTTCGACAGCCTTGATGGAGCTGCCCGCGACAACCGCGATGCTGCTGCGTGCCATTCAAGGGGCCGCCGCGCGCGAGGGGTTTGATCCCTCTGCCGAAAACGTAAAGTTCGATTGCGTTCGCGTCTTGTCGGCAGCTGGACCATTGTCGCATGATGATGGGGCAGACCTGGGGTTTTTCTCGGTCCGGCTGACCCTGACCGGACCGGCCATGCAACGCCTGATTGCCGCCGTTGCGCCGCGTTTTTCGATAGTACTGGGGCAAAAGCTTGCAGCCCAGTCCGTTCCTGTGCTGGGGGCATTGGCCGGCGGTGGCACGAATTATGTCTACACGCGCTACTACCAACAGATAGCGCGCGTGCATTTCGGTTTGCGCCGGTTGGCAATTGACGCTGACATCCCCCATGAGGATCTGGCACGGCGGCTTTCTGCCCGAATGTAGGCGATATCCTGGGCGACGTGAGTGACTTGGCGTGTGATACATCATGTGGTATGATTGCAGGTGGCAGCCGCTAGATTGGGTGAGCGTACCAATTTGGATGGCTGACGTTCGACCGAAAGGGAGCGTCGCTTGATGAAAGCACGATTGTTGCTTCATGACCTTCCAAAAGCTGCAAGGCAGCCAGTTTTGCGGCAATCCTCGGCTTTGTGTTTCCGGATCAAGCGCGGCCGTCCCAAGATTCTGTTGGTCACGACACGCAAGGCACGGCGATGGATCATTCCCAAAGGATGGCTCATCCCCGGTCTGAGCCCGCAGGAAACCGCATTGCAAGAGGCTTGGGAAGAGGCGGGCGTATCTGGTCGGATCAGCGGGGTGCGACTGGGGCAGTTCCTGCACCACAAACATCATTCGAACCGGCCTCCATCCTTATGTCTGGTGGATGTTTTTCCAGTGCATGTAAGCGCTGTGTCGCAGGAATACCCGGAAAAGACCGAGCGTCGGCGCAAATGGTTTTCGCCAAAAAAAGCGGCGCTAAAGGTCGATTCTCATGAGCTCGCTGAATTGTTGCGCGACTTTAAGCCGTACTCACATTGAAGTAGCATCTGATAGGCTTGATATTGTCACCTTGATCGGTATCTATTCGCCAATCGTTTTTTTGGACTGAACATGATTCAATACGCGTTGAAATGCAGCGAAGGCCACAGTTTCGACAGTTGGTTCCAATCCGCAGAAGCCTATGACAAGTTGGCCTCTGTGGGTATGGTCACCTGCGCGGTTTGCGGGTGCACGCAGGTCGAGAAAGCGGTCATGACGCCTCGCGTCCGCCCGGCGCGGAATGCCCGGAAGAAAAGTGAAATCCGTTCCACTCCGGAAGAAAAGATCGACGTTGCAACGCCATCGCCCGAAATCGAGAAGGTTTTGGCCGAAATGCGCCGCCATGTCGAAGAAAACTCGGATTATGTCGGGAAAGATTTCGCCAGCGAGGCGCGCAAGATTCATCTGGGCGAGGCTCCGGAGCGTGCCATCTACGGAGAAGCCAAGCTGGATGAGGCGAAATCCCTGATCGAAGATGGCGTGCCGGTGGCTCCGCTGCCGTTTGTCCCCAGCAGAAAGACCAATTGATCATGCACATCATGATCACCGGCGCCAATCGCGGCATCGGGCAAGCCCTGGCAAAGCATTACGTGAACCAGGGTGACAAGGTCACTGGGACGGCGCGTGACGGCAGCATGCAGGTGCGTCTGGATGTGTCCGATCCCGTGCAGCAATCAGCCATGGCAGAACAGATGAAAGACCAGCCTGTCGACCTGCTGGTCTGCAATGCCGGCGTGTATCTGGACAAGGGGCATTCGATCGATGGCTACCCGGCCGACATGTGGGCGCAAAGCTTTGCGGTAAATGTCACGGGGGTCTTTCTGACCATACAGACCCTGTTGCCCAACCTGCGCGCCGCGGGCGGTAAAGTTGCGATCCTTTCGTCGAAAATGGCGTCGCACACACTTGCGCCGGGTGGCAGTTATATCTACCGCGCATCCAAGGCGGCGGCTCTGAACCTTGGGCGGAATCTGGCGATGGATCTCAAAGATGACGGGATTGCCGTCGGCATCTATCATCCGGGCTGGGTTCAGACGGATATGGGCGGTGCAGCGGCGGATATCGATGTGGATCAGGCCGTGTCCGGCCTGATTGAACGATTTGATGCCTTGTCGCTAAGCACAACGGGCTGTTTTGAAACCTATGACGGACAACCGCACGCCTACTGAGAGGCCAATGCGGCTTTGGGGATTTCGAAGACCTCACCAGGTTCAATGTAGACCACCATCATATCGCCTCGCGTTTCATGTGAGATTTTCGAGGTCGAATTGCTGGATTCCGGCACACCATCCTTGAAATAGATATTGCGCACTTGTCCGCCTCCCAGGGCCACTGCGACCGTTATGTTTCCGTCATCATGGCGGCGCAGTTCCGCGTGGCAGCTTTGTACGGGATCACCGGCATTTGCAGCGCAGGGAATTGTGCCCAACGCGTTCTTGCCGTCCGTCCCGGCGACACTCGCGACCTGGGCCAGTGCAGGCGATGACAATAGGGCAAAGGCGAGGGCTAGGCGAAACATGAGGAACCTCTTGATCTGGTTGTTATCCTTAGGCTGACATCGCGCCGGTGCAATGTAAAGCGGCCCTGCGCCGCAGGCAGAACTCCTTTGCGCCCTTGCCCTTGCGGTGCCCCTCGCTTATGAGGCACGGAACGTCAAATCCAAGGCGCGGAGACTTTTGCCCCCATGCCCGTACTCGTAATGAAATTCGGCGGCACATCGGTCGCCAATCTGGACCGCATCCGCCGCGCCGCCAAACGTATCGGCGTTGAAGTTGCCAAGGGCTATGACGTGATCGTCATCGTCTCGGCCATGTCGGGCAAGACCAACGAGCTTGTGGGCTGGGTGAACGAAACGTCGCCTCTGTTCGACGCCAGGGAATACGACGCGGTCGTGTCCTCGGGCGAGAATGTTACCGCTGGACTGATGGCGCTGACCTTGCAGGAAATGGACATCCCCGCGCGCAGCTGGCAGGGCTGGCAGGTGCCGCTGCTGACCACCAGCGCGCACAGTCAGGCGCGGATCGAGGAAATCCCGACCGAGAACCTGAATCAGAAATTCGGCGAAGGAATGCGCGTTGCCGTGGTTGCAGGCTTCCAAGGGATCAGCCCCGAAGGCCGCATCACCACGCTGGGTCGGGGTGGGTCGGATACCACGGCGGTTGCCTTTGCGGCAGCCTTCGACGCCGAACGCTGCGACATCTATACGGACGTTGATGGCGTCTATACCACCGATCCGCGCATCTGCGAAAAGGCACGCAAGCTGGACCGCATCTCGTTCGAAGAAATGCTGGAACTGGCGTCGCTTGGTGCCAAGGTGCTGCAAACCCGCTCGGTCGAACTTGCGATGCGATACAAAGTCAAACTGCGCGTTCTCTCAAGTTTTGAAGAACAATCCGATGAGGCCGGCACGCTGGTCTGCGACGAGGAGGATATCATGGAATCCAATGTTGTGGCCGGTGTGGCCTATTCCCGCGACGAGGCGAAAATGACCGTTGTTTCCGTGGCGGACCGCCCCGGCATCGCCACGACAATCTTCTCGGCGCTCAGCGAAGAGGGTGTGAACGTCGACATGATCGTCCAGAACATCTCGGACGAGGGACGCACGGACATGACCTTTTCCTGTCCCACCGATCAGGTGGCACGCGCCGAAAAAGCGCTGCTGGAGATCAAGGAAAAGGGCGAGCTGAACTATGCCGAACTGGTTGCAGACACTGATGTCTGCAAGGTCTCGGTTGTGGGTATCGGGATGCGCTCGCAATCGGGCGTGGCGGCCAAGATGTTCAAGGTGCTCTCGGATGAGGGGATCAACATCAAGGTCATTACAACCTCCGAGATCAAAATTTCCGTCCTTGTCGACAGGAAATACATGGAACTTGCTGTTCAGGCACTGCATGATGCCTTTGAACTGGACAAGGCGGCCTGAGCTTATCGGCCAAAGGTATCGCCTGACACACTAAATCGGTTGGGCCATGGCGGACGGCACGGAAACAGAATCCCGCAAGCTGCTGCGGCGGTTGCGCGAAGAAATGGCGAGCGAAGCCGCCGGTCAGGAACGTCTTGACCGGATCACGCACCTGATTGCCGACAGCATCAGGGCCGAGGTGTGTTCCATCTATCTGTTTCGCGATGAGGACACGCTGGAACTTTGCGCGACCGAGGGGCTGTCTCCGGAAGCGGTTCATAAAACCCGGATGCGCATGGGCGAAGGTCTTGTGGGGCGGGTCGCCAAGTTCGGCAAGGTCGTCAACACCGCCGACGCGCCGTCGGCCAAGGGCTTCCGTTACATGCCGGAAACCGGCGAGGAGCGGTACTCCTCGTTCCTGGGTGTGCCGGTTCAACGCCTTGGGGAAAAGCTGGGCGTTCTGGTCGTCCAGTCCCGCGAGGCGCGCGAGTTTTCCGCAGATGAGGTCTATGCACTGGAAGTGGTCGCCATGGTGCTGGCCGAAATGGCCGAGCTTGGCGCCTTTGTCGGTGAAGGCGCGGCCCTGTCACCCCTGCACCAGCAATCGGTTCTGCTGCGCGGCGGCCCGGCGCAGGAAGGGTCTGCCGAAGGGCATGTCTGGCTGCACGAACCCCGCGTGGTGGTTACCAACCCCATTGCCGAAGACCCTCACCGGGAACGCGAACGTTTGGTCGATGCGGTAGAAGAACTGCGCGTCGGTGTCGACAAGATGCTCGAAATTTCGCAGGGCGGCGACAAGGAACAGCTGAAGGTCCTGGAAGCTTACCGCATGTTTGCCAATTCCAAAGGCTGGATGCGGCGGATGGAGGAAGACATAGCCCTGGGTCTCAGCGCCGAAGCCGCAGTGGAGAAAGAACAATCCCAGGCCCGTGCGCGCATGGGACAGGTCACCGATCCGTACTTGCGTGAACGTCTTGCGGATCTGGACGATCTCAGCAATCGCCTGCTGCGCATCCTGACTGGGCAAGGCAAGACGGACAGTGCTGATCTGCCACCCGATCCGATCCTGATCGCGCGCAATATCGGCCCCGGCGACTTGCTGGAATACGGACGGGCGCTGAAGGGGATCGTGCTTGAAGAAGGCTCTGTCGGCAGTCATGCCACGATTGTTGCGCGGGCGCTTGCGATTCCTTTGGTCGTGCATGTGGGCCGGATCACCACCGAGGCCCTGAACGGAGATCACATTCTGGTGGATGGTGATCAAGGTGTTGTGCATCTGCGCCCGGAAGACAGCGTGGTCAGTGCCTTCCGCGACAAGATCGCGATGCAGGCAAAGGCGCAGGAACGTTATGCGTCGATCCGCGAAACACCCTGCGTGACGCGCGATGGCTCGCGGATTAACCTTGTGATGAATGCAGGTCTGATGGCCGACCTGCCATCGCTTGGCACCTCGGGCGCCGAGGGCGTTGGCCTGTTCCGCACTGAACTGCAATTCCTGATCCGCAACCAGATGCCGAAACGGTCAGAACTGGTCAGCCAGTATCAGCGCGTTCTGGACGCGGCAGGTGGCAAAAGGGTGGTATTCCGCACACTCGATATCGGGTCGGACAAGGTTCTGCCCTATATGAAGCACGTGGCGGAACCAAACCCGGCGCTGGGCTGGCGCGCCATTCGGGTCGGTCTGGACAAGCGCGGCGTCATGAGGATGCAGTTGCAGGCCCTGCTGCGCGCCGCCAATGGTCGACCGCTGACCATCATGTTCCCTTTTGTCGCGCAGGCCGAGGAATATCGCGAAGCCCGTTGGGAAGTGAACAAAACCATCGAGCGGGAAAAACGGTTGGGTCATGTGCTGCCCGAGATGCTTGAAGTTGGCGCGATGCTGGAAACGCCGTCGCTGGCCTTCGCGCCGCAGAAATTCTTTGACGAAGTGGACTTCATTTCGATTGGCGGGAACGATCTAAAGCAGTTCTTCTTTGCTGCTGACCGTGAAAACGAACTGGTCCGGCGTCGCTATGACACGCTGAATGTCAGCTTCCTGAGCCTGATGGAACGCATCGTCGAACGCTGCGATATCTCGGACACGCCACTCAGCTTCTGTGGCGAAGATGCTGGCCGCCCGGTCGAGGCCTTGTGCCTTGCGGCGATGGGGATTCGGACGCTGTCGATGCGGCCTGCCTCGATCGGCCCGGTCAAAAGCCTGCTGTTGCGGTCCAATCTGACGGAGGTTCGCAAAATCATCGCTGACGCGCGCCACCGCGGAGAGCAATCGGTGCGTCCTGCGGTCATGGACTGGCTGCGCCATCAGACCTGATGCGCTAAACGGCACGGTTTCTTCAAACTGTGCTTGATTTTTCATGGGCGGCTTTCTAATAGACAGGCATTGTTAGCGATAACATGTCAGGTTTTGCGGGGTATCACGCCGTGCTAAGCTGATATCGGCAAATTCAGAAGGAGCCTGTGATGGTTTCACGCGTAATTCCGGTAGAGCCATTTGATCTGGTACTCTTCGGTGCGACCGGCGATCTGGCGCAGCGTAAAATCCTGCCGGGCCTGTACCATCGCTTCGAGGTCGGCCAAATGCCCGACGGCGCGCGGATCATCGGTACGGCACGCTCTGATATCGACAATGACGGGTTTCGCGATCAGGTCCGAAAATCGATGGAACAGTTCGCGCCCGGTTTTTCCCGGGAAACAATGGATCGGTTCCTTGCCCATGTCGAATATGTGCCCGTGGATGCGCTGGGCGAGGCCGGGTGGTCCGACCTGAAAGAACGGATGCGCGAAGACGTCGTGCGGGCCTTTTATTTGTCCGTTGGTCCAAGCCTTTTTTCGGGTATCGCGCAGCGGCTGCATGACACCGGTCTTGCGACACCGGACAGCCGCATTGTCGTCGAAAAACCATTTGGGCACGACCTTGCCTCGGCGAAGGCGCTGAACGAAGGCTTGCGTGCCTGTTTCGAAGAACATCAGATTTACCGGATCGACCATTATCTGGGCAAAGAGACCGTGCAGAATCTGATGGCGCTGCGCTTTGCCAACTCGCTGTTCGAACCGCTCTGGAATTCGACCCATATCGACCACGTGCAGATCACGGTGGCCGAGACCGTAAGCGTCGAAGGGCGCGGGGCCTATTACGATCAGTCCGGCGCAATGCGGGACATGGTCCAGAACCATCTGGTGCAGTTGCTGTGTCTGACCGCAATGGAACCGCCTTCGAAATTCTCGCCCAACGCGGTGCGCGATGAAAAGGTCAAGGTGATCGAAGCGCTCGAGCCCGTGGCCCAGTCTGACATCGCGCGCGGTCAGTATCGGGCCGATAAGGGCGTGGGCGGTTATGTCGATCATGTCGGCAACCCCGCCAGCCGAAGCGAAAGCTTCATCGCCCTCAAGGTTCATATCGGCAACTGGCGTTGGGCAGGTGTGCCGTTCTATCTGCGTACTGGCAAGCGTCTGCGCGCGCGGGAATCCGAAATTGCGGTGTTCTTCCGCGATCCGCCGCACACGATTTTTCCCAATGTCGGCCCTCTGCACGGAAACGTTCTGGTGATCCGGTTGCAACCTGACGAAGGCATCACCCTGCGCACCACGATCAAGGATCCGGGACCGGGGGGCTTCCGGCTGTCGGATGTTGCGCTGGACATGAGCTTTGCCGATGCGCTTGGGGCCGAAGCGCAAGCCCCCGACGCTTATGAGCGGCTGATCATGGATGTCATCCGTGGCGATCAGACACTGTTCATGCGTGGGGACGAGGCCGAGGCCGCCTGGGCCTGGGTCGATCCCATCATTCAGGGCTGGGAGCAGCGCGGAGACCGCCCGTCCCGGTACGATCAGGGCAGTTCAGGCCCCGAAGAAGCATTGATGCTGATGCATCGCGATGGGCGCCGCTGGCGTCAGATCGGAGGGTAATCATGGTTCACTCAGTCATTTCCGATGTCACCAAACGGATCATCGACCGCAGCGCCGATCTGCGCGGCCCACATCTTGAACGGATGGAGCAAGCCAGATCCAAGGGTCCTGCCCGTGCGCATCTGTCCTGTAGCGGTCAGGCCCATGCCTATGCGGGCGCGGGCGAGGATCAGCAATCGATGGCCACCGGCACTGCGGGCAATCTGGGTATTGTCACCGCCTATAATGACATGCTTTCGGCTCATCAGCCGTTTGAACGCTATCCCGCCCTGATCCGCGATGCGATCCGTGCCGCCGGCGGAACGGCACAGGTGGCAGGCGGTGTGCCAGCCATGTGCGACGGTGTCACCCAGGGCGAAGCGGGGATGGAGCTGTCGCTGTTCTCACGCGACGTCATCGCGTTGGCAACCGGTGTGGCGCTTAGCCACAACACCTATGACGCGGCTGTTTTTCTTGGGGTGTGCGACAAGATTGTGCCCGGCTTGATCATCGGCGCGCAGGCCTTTGGCCATCTGCCTGCCGTATTCCTGCCCGCAGGCCCGATGACCAGCGGCTTGCCGAACGACGAAAAAGCCAAGGTCCGACAGAAATTCGCCGCCGGGGAAGTGGGCCGCGAAGAGCTGATGAAGGCTGAAATGGCGGCCTATCACGGCCCCGGTACCTGTACCTTTTATGGCACCGCCAATACCAACCAGATGCTGATGGAGTTTATGGGGCTGCACCTGCCGGGCTCCAGCTTCGTCAATCCGAATACCCCGTTGCGTGACGCCCTGACCGAGGAAGGCGCGCGCCGTGCCCTGTCGCTCAGCGCGTTGGGCAACAGCTACACTCCGGTCTGTCAGGTTCTGGACGAGCGCGCTTTCGTCAATGGCATCGTCGGTCTGATGGCAACCGGTGGTTCAACCAATCTGCTGATCCACCTGATCGCCATGGCGCGCGCTGGTGGTATCGTGCTGGACTGGCAGGATTTTTCCGATATTTCCGCTGTGGTGCCGCTGGTCGCGCGGGTCTATCCCAACGGCCTGGCGGATGTGAACCATTACCACGCGGCCGGCGGCCTTGGGTACACGATCGGTACTCTGCTTGAACAAGGCTTGCTGCACCCGGACACGCTGACCGTCGCAGGTCAGGGGCTGCACAACTATACCAAGGAACCCAAACTGATCGATGGCGAGTTGATCTGGCAGGATGGTTCGGGACACAGCCTGAACGAAAAGATCCTGCGCCCAGCCAATGACCCGTTCCAACCCACCGGGGGCCTGTCGCGCCTGACCGGCAATCTGGGCACTGGGGTTATGAAAGTATCAGCCGTAGCGCCGGAACATCAGGTCGTCGAAGCACCCGTGCGGGTGTTCCACGATCAGGATGAGGTGAAAGCCGCCTTCAAAGCCGGAGAGTTCACAGATGACGTTATCGTCGTGGTCCGGTTTCAGGGCCCCAAGGCCAACGGGATGCCGGAACTGCACTCGCTGACGCCCATGCTGTCGATCCTGCAGGGCCGGGGCCAGAAAGTGGCTCTGGTCACCGATGGCCGCATGTCTGGCGCTTCCGGCAAAGTACCCGCCGCCATCCATGTTGTCCCCGAGGCGCTCGACCGCGGCCCCATTGCATACCTTCAGGACGGTGACGTCCTGCGCGTCGACGCGGTCAGGGGTGATCTGGAAATCCTCACCGCAGGCGTTCTGGACCGGTCCCCCGCGACCGCCGACCTGTCCGCCAATCAACACGGCGCTGGGCGCGATCTTTTTGGTGCGTTCCGCCAGAATGTCGGCTCGGCCGACACCGGTGCCAGCGTTTTCGGAGTTTAACCTCATGTCCAAATCCCAACGCACCCGCGAAATCTGCGCTATGGCGCCCATTGTTCCGGTTCTGGTTGTCGATGATGTCGCGCAGGCCCGCCCGCTGGCCGAGGCATTGGTCGCCGGCGGCTTGCCCGCGCTTGAGGTCACCTTGCGCACGCCCGCCGCGCTCGACGCGATCCGCGCGATGGCCAAGGTGCCGGGCGGCGTGGTCGGCGCAGGTACGCTGGTCACACCCGAAGACGTCTGCGCCGCCAAAAAGGCGGGCGCGCAGTTCGGCGTTTCCCCCGGTGCCACGGATGCCCTGATCGCGGCCTGCGAAGCCGAAGACCTGCCGCTGTTGCCCGGCGCCGCGACGGCAAGCGAGGCTATGGCGTTGCTGGAAAAAGGCTATGACATGTTGAAATTCTTCCCGGCCGAGGCCTCGGGCGGCGCGCCCGCGCTCAAGGCAATCGGCGCGCCGCTCCCCCAGATCAGCTTTTGCCCGACCGGGGGCGTGTCCCCCGCCAACGCCCGCGACTACCTGTCATTGCCCAACGTGATCTGCGCTGGCGGAAGCTGGGTCGCACCAAAGCAACTGGTCGAAAACGGCGACTGGGCCGGGATCGAGACACTTGCGCGCGAGGCGTCGAAGCTGGCGGATTGACGCCGCGCGGCCTCTCGGTAATGTGGGCGTCAATTTATACAGGTTGACCCCATGACACAGACGGTATCCCTTTCCCAGGGGCGGACATATTTGGCCATTCCGGGCCCTTCGGTCATGCCGGATGCGGTTTTGCAAGCCATGCACCGTCCGTCGCCCAACATCTATGATGGCGCGCTCATCGACATGATGCCCGACCTGACCCGCGATCTGTGCCGTGTTGCCCGCACAAATCACAACGTTGCCATCTATATCGCCAATGGTCACGGCACCTGGGAGGCCGCTCTGTCCAACGTGATCGCCCCCGGCGAAACCGTTCTAGCTCCTGCCTCGGGCCGGTTCACCCATGGCTGGGCCGAGATGGCCGAAGGCATCGGGGCAAAGGTTCAACTGATCGATTTCGGCACCTCGTCAACCTGGGATTTTGACCGGATCGCAGACGCATTGCGCGCGGATCGAAACCACCAGATCAAGGCGGTTCTGGCGGTCCACGTGGATACATCCAGTTCGATCCGGAACGACATCCCGGCGCTGCGCAGGCTTCTGGACGACCTGCAACACCCGGCGCTGCTGATGGCAGACTGCATTGCCTCACTTGGCTGTGACAGGTTCGAGATGGATGGCTGGGGCGTCGATGTCACAGTTGCCGCTTGCCAAAAAGGCCTGATGACCCCGGCGGGCATCGGCTTTGTTTTCTTCAACGAAAAAGCACAAGCCAAACGGGCCACCATGCCGCGCGTTTCGCAATATTGGGATTGGCAGCCGCGCGCCGATCCAGACCTGTTCTATCAGTATTTCAACGGCACCGCGCCCACGCATCACCTCTATGGCCTGCGCGCCGCGCTTGATCTGATCCATGCAGAGGGGATCGAACAGGTCTGGGCCCGCCATGAACGTCTGGCCACTGCCATCTGGGCGGCCTGCGAAACATGGGCCGAAGGCGGCGCGCTGCATCTGAACGTTGCCGATCGCGCCCACCGCAGTCACGCCGTCACGGCCTTGCGATTGACAGAAGGTCGCGGCACGGCCCTGCGCGCGTTCACTGAACATCAGCTGGGCCTGACGCTGGGCATTGGCCTTGGGATGGAGGACTACGACAGCTGTTTTCGCCTCGGGCATATGGGCCATGTCAACGGGCAGATGGTGATGGCGATGCTGGGGGGTATGGAAACGGCCATGGCCGCGCTTGATATCCCCCGTGGCAAAGGCGCGCTCGAGGCCGCAGCCGCCGTTCTGGCCGCCTGACACGCCTCAGACCAACAGCACCGATCCGCCCCTTCATCTGGCCAAAAATATCCTCGGGGGGATCGCGCTTTGCGCGATGGGGGGCAGACAGCCCCCCTTTGACCCGATGGCAAGACAGACCAGCGCTAGCCTGTCTTTGCCCGCACTTCCGCTAGCGCCTTGGGCAATGCGACCGCAAAAGCATCCAGATCTGCTGTTTCACCACAGCTTACCCGGATGCACCTGTTCTGGGGTGCTGCAAACGGCATCCGGACAAACAAGCCCCGCGCAACCAAAGCGTCCAGTACGGCCTTGGCGAAATCGCCATCCCGCCCGCAGTCAATCGCCACGAAATTGGTGGCGGAGGGCAGGGGCTCCAACCCGTTCTCGCAGGCAATCGTTGCTAACCGCTCACGCGCCTCGGCGATTTGCGCCTTAATGTGCTCCAGCCAGGTGACATCCTGCAACGCGGCCAGCGCCCCGGCCTGCGCCGCTCGGTTCATGCCGAAATGGTTGCGCACCTTGTTGAAGGCTGCGATCAGGTCGGGCGCTCCTAGGGCATAGCCAACCCGCGCGCCCGCCATGCCATAGACCTTAGAAAATGTCCGCATCCGGATTACGCGCGGATCATCTATACTGACAGGTGCAGCCGTCCCTTCGGGCGCACATTCCACATAGGCTTCATCCAGAACCAGAAGGCACCCATCAGGCAAGGCATCCATGGTAGCCACGATGTCCGCGCCGGAATGCCAACTGCCCATCGGATTGTCCGGATTGGCCAGATAGACCAGTTTGGCACCAACCTCAGCCGCCTTGGCAAAAAGCGCCGATGGGTCCTCGTGATCACCTGAATACGGCACTTTGTGAAGAATGCCGCCGAACCCGGCCACATGATAGTTGAAGGTCGGATAGGCCCCGTCCGAGGTGACAACCGCATCCCCGGGCCCGACGATCAGCCGCACCAGATAGCCCAGCAGCCCGTCAATACCTTCGCCCACGACGATATACTCCGGCGATACGCCGTGATGGTCGGCCAAAGCATGGCGCAGGTCATGGTTTTCGGGGTCGCCGTACATCCAGATCTCGGACGCGGCTTGCGCCATGGCCTCGATCGCGCGGGGCGAGGGGCCGAAAATGCTCTCATTGGCGCCTAGTCGGGCCACAAATGACGCGCCGCGCTGGCGCTCTTGCGTTTCCGGGCCGACAAAGGGCACGGTGGCGGGCAGGGATTGGGCAAGCGGGGTGTATCGAGGTCCGGTCATGTCCGCAGATAACCCCAAGCCCGATCAATGAGCAAGCGCGCACAGGCGTTGGGCGCGCTGGAAAAGAAGTAAGAATAAAGGAGCGCAGATGCGCATTCTCTCGATCGTTGTTCTCCTGGGCCTCGCCTATCTTCTGGTCTGGCCCGTCCCGGTAAAACCTGTCGCCGTCGAAATGCCGGTAGATGCCGGTTTCACAGGTGATTTCGCAGAGAACAACGCGCTGGGCGTCGCGCAGCTGATTCGCCTGCCGGGTGCAGAGATTGGCCCTGAAGACATCGCTGTCATGCCAGATGGCACGATCTACACAACCAGCCTGTCAGGTACCCTTTACCGCATCGACGGGGCGGAACCGGTCGAGGTTGACCAACTTGGCGGGCGTCCGCTGGGCCTCAAGGACGGACCGGATGGCGCGCTTTACATCGCTGACAGCTATCGGGGGGTGATGCGTTGGACCGGTCCGGGCACATTGGACACGCTGGTGGGCGACATCAACGGCGCGCCGGTGATCTACGCCAACCAGTTGGATGTGGCGCGGGATGGCACGATCTACTTCTCGAATTCATCTGACCGCTTCGATCCTGAAACCATGGGCGGGACCAAACCGACCTCTGTCCTCACCATCTGGGAACAGTCCGATACGGGTTACGTCGCGCGTCGCACACCCGACGGCCGCACCGAGAAAATCGCCGAGGGCTTTGTCTATACCAACGGTGTCGCGCTTTCACCTGACGAGGATTTTCTGCTGATCGCGGAAACAGGTCGCGCGCGCGTGCACAAGCTGTGGCTGACCGGACCAAATGCAGGGCGGCAAGAGATCCTGCTGGAAAACCTGCCCGGCTATCCCGACAACCTCGAGGCTCAGGGCGACGGCACCTATTGGATGGCCTTCGCCAGCCCGCGTGTCCCGTCCGAGGCGCTGATGCCGTACCCGTTCCTGCGCAAGGTGATCTGGCGATTGGGTCCGGCAGTGCGCCCCGCGCCGATCCATCGCGGCACGATGGTGCAGTTTGATGGCGATGGTACGATCCTGCGCACGCTACAGGACCCGCAAGGCCGCTTGGGCATCACGACCGGCGGTAAGATTGCGGGGGATCAGTTCTATGTCATGACGCTCGATTCCCCTTGGTTCGGGCGAATGCCTGTCAGCGACATGCCCTGACGTCGCAGTGGTATTCCGCAGTCTGTCCGGGCATGTTTGTCACGATTGAATTTCCGGAGGTCCTCCATGTCACGCGTATCCGTTGCCTATCAAGACCACGTTGCCCATGTCACTCTGACCCGAGGCGACAAGATGAATGCGCTGGATGATGCAATGATCAAGGCACTTTTGTCCGCCGGGCAAGAGGTCGCCGCCTCGGATGCCCGTGCCGTGGTCCTGTCCGGCGAAGGCAAAAGCTTTTGCGCCGGGCTCGACATGGCAAGCTTTGCCAAGATGGCCCATATGGACCCCACGGAATGGCTGATGACCCGCAGCCATGAAGACGCCAACGAGATGCAGGAGCTGGCGCTGATCTGGCGTCGCGTTCCGGTTCCGGTGATCTGCGCAATTCAGGGCGTGGCTTATGGCGGTGGCCTGCAAATCGCGCTGGGCGCGGATATCCGTATCGCGCATCCCGAAGCGAAACTGGCCGTGATGGAGATGAAATGGGGCATCATTCCCGATATGGGCGGCATGGTTCTGTTGCCTCGGCTGGTCCGGTCGGACGTGCTGCGGCTGCTGACCTATACGGCCCGCCCGATCGGTGCGCCGCAGGCGGCGGAGTGGGGCCTTGTGACGCAATTGTCCGACGATCCGTTGACCGAGGCGTTGGCCCTAGCCGAAAACATCGCGGGCCAAAGCCCTTCGGCCATCCGTGCTGCCAAGCGTCTGATCGAGGTTGCCGAAACTCAGCCCCGCGCAGACGTTCTGATGGCGGAATCCGCTGAGCAGGTGGAACTGATTGGCAAACCCGACCAGATGGAAGTTGTCATGGCTCAGATGCAGGGCCGCAAGCCCGAGTTCAAATGATCACCGCATGAAGGCCCGCCGCGCGTCGCGGGCCATGTTGTAGCGCATTTCCAGATCGGCGATACGGGCCATTGCGGCTTTGCGCTCGGCGGGGGCCGTCAGGGTCGCATAATCCTGCCGCGCTGTGTCGAGCTGTTTTTTGATGTCGAATTCTTCCGGCAACACGCCTGCCTGCGCCATGATCCGATGGCCGGCGGCGGTGGCCGGATCGCTCAATGCCTCGGATGACCGGTCAGGCAGCGGTTGGCCTTCGCCCTCAAGGCCCTGCAACTGACCCTCGGCTTGGGCTTTCTTGATCTGGCGCTCGACCAGTTTTCCCAACGCTCCAAACATGGCCTCTTCATACTTGCTTTGAAGTGCGGTTTGAACCCGTTTACCGAAAGCGTTGTTTCACAAGATAGGCCATCCCGCCTGCCAGCAAGCCCCAGACGGCCGCACCAAGTCCAAACGCGGTAATGCCGGATGCAGTGATGGCAAAGGTCAGGATGGCCGCCTCGCGCTCGGCCGGAACTTCCAGCGCGGCGGATGTGGCATTGGCCATCACCCCGATCAGCGCAACACCGGTCAGCGTGCCCATCAACAGTGGATCGGCATGAATGGCGAACCCGGTAATCGCCACGGCGAACACCCCGAACAGGCAATAGAACAACCCACCCATCACGGCAGACCAATAGCGTTGCGCGGGGTCGGGGTGGCTGTCCTCGTTCGCGCACATCGCAGCGGTGATCGCCGCAAGGCAGGTGGCGGGGGCACCGAACGGAGAAGACAAGATGCTGGAAATACCCACGGACGAGAACAGCTTGCCGGTCTGCGGCGCATAGCCAAAGCTGCGGATCACCGCGATGCCGGGGATGTTCTGGGTCGCCATCGTGACGATGAACAGCGGCACGGCAATCCCGATGACCGAAGCCGCAGAGAAGCTGGGCGTGGTCCAGACCGGAGCCGCGATCCATTGCGTCGGCGTCAGCGACGCGTCCCCGGCGTTCAGAACGACGACGGCTGCCGCTGCTACGACCGCAGCCGGAACGGCAAACAGGCGGTTGATCCGGCCGGCGATGAACCATGTCAGAATTACCGGCAAGGCTTGCCATGGCAGGTCAACCGCTGCCTGAAAGGGCAATATGCAAAGCGGCAGCAACACGCCCCCCAACATGGCCTGCGCCAGGGTCGTCGGTATCGCCGCAGCCATTCGCCCCAATGGTCGCCACAGCCCGGCCAACACGGTCAAAGCCCCTGCACAAAGGAACGCGCCTGTCGCTTCGGCAAACCCCAGTGCAGGTGTGGCGGAAACCGCCAGCAGGGCCGCACCCGGCGTGGACCAGGCCACGCTGATCGGCTGCCGATACCACAGGCTCAGCACGATGGCGGTCAGGCCCATGGCAATGGCCGCCATCATCAATCCGGACGCCGCCTGCGTCGGGGACGCGCCCATCGCCGCCAACCCTTGCAATACAATCGGGAAAGAGCTGAAAAAGCCGACGATTGCCACAACCAGCCCGGTCGAGACTGTCTGGAACGGTGGGGCTTTGAGCGTCATGACGGCCTCGGGGAAATGTGTTCGCTGATTGCTAACAAGCAGAGGCAGGGTCGGGCAAGGTCTGAACGTGCAAAAGAAAACCCCGCCGTTGTGGTCGCGGCGGGGTTCCGGATTTGAGTATTTGGGAAAAGATGAAGATCAGGCGATTTCGGTCAGTCGGGCCAGCGCCTCGTTCAGTTTAGCTTCTTCCTCTTCGCGGGCGGCGAGGTTGGCTTTGGCCTCTTCCACGACCTCTGCAGGGGCCGAGGCCACGAATTTCGGGTTGTTCAGACGCCCGCGCAGACCACCAAGTTCCTTGGCCAGCTTGCCCTTGGCCTTTTCCAGCCGTTCCTTTTCCGCTCCGATGTCGATGATATCCGCCAGCGGCAGGCCAAAGGACGCTCCGGGCGCCGCGATCGAGATCGTGCCCTTGGGCAGCGTGTCGGCTTTGGTCAGGCTGTCGATCCGGGCCAGCCGCTTGATCAGCGCCTCGTTCCGGTCCCAGGCGGCCTGGCCGTGGGTGTCGATCTCGGTCACCAGCATCGGCACGTACAAACCGGCCGGAACGCGCATCTGGGCGCGGGCCGAACGGGTGTTCTCGATCACCGAAATCACCCAGTTCATTTCGCGATCCGCGGCGGCATCAACCAGATCGACGGCGGCATAGGTCGGCCAGTCGGCATGCACCAGCATCTTGGCGCGGGTGCCGGTCAGGCCCCACAGTTCCTCGGTGATGAATGGCATGATCGGGTGCAGCAGGACCAGGCACTGATCCAGAACCCAGCGCATGGTGGCGCGGGTTTCAGCCTGGGCCTCGGCGTCATCGCCTTGCAGCAGAGGTTTGGACAGTTCCACATACCAGTCACAGACCTTGCCCCAGACAAAGGCATAAAGCCCGTTCGCCGCGTCGTTGAAGCGGTAGCTGTCCAGCGCCGCGTCGACCTCTTCGCGCACGCGGGCAGTTTCGCCGATGATCCAGCGGTTCACGGCGGCTTTGGGCTTCAGATCAGCCGCATCCAATTGCGGCACGGCGTCGGTGAAAACCTCGTTCATCTCGGCAAAGCGGACGGCGTTCCACAGCTTGGTGCCAAAGTTGCGATAACCGGTGATGCGTTCGCGGGACAGTTTCAGCACCCCGCCAATCGCCGCCATCGACGCGTTGGTAAAGCGCAGCGCGTCGGCACCGAACTCGTCCACAATCTCCAGCGGGTCGATGACGTTGCCGGTGGTCTTGGACATCTTCTTGCCCTTCTCGTCGCGGACGAGCTGGTGCAGATATACGGTGTGGAACGGGATCTGATCGACCACGGCCAGCTGCATCATCATCATCCGGGCGACCCAGAAGAACAGGATGTCGAAACCGGTGATCAGAACATCGGTCGGGAAGTAGCGCTGCAACTCTTCGGTCTGTTCGGGCCAGCCCAGCGTGCCGATGGGCCACAGGCCAGAGGAGAACCACGTGTCCAGCACGTCAGGGTCGCGCCACACCGGGTAAACCAGCTTGGTCGGATCCTGTTCAACGGCGTACTGCGCCAGGCTTTCGGCGAACCGATGGATCGCCTCCTGCTTGTCGGCGACTTCGATCACGGTCGCGTGGCTCAGAGGGCTGGGAATGTCCGCATTGTCGTCCAGGAACTTTTCGGTAACGGCCTCGAAACTCGCGGCACATTCCATGACATTGCCACGATGCAGCATGCCGCCTTCGTTCAGCAAACGACCCAATTCAACCAGATCAAGGTCGCCATCATTCTCGTCGTCAATGAAGTCTTCTGCGGACAGGTCTAGACCATACCAAACCGGAATCTGATGCCCCCACCACAGTTGGCGGCTGATGCACCAGGGTTCGATATTTTCCAGCCAGTGGTAATAGGTCTTCTCGCCCGACTCGGGGATGATCTTGACCGTGCCGTCCTTGACCGCGTCCAGCGCAGGGCCGACGACCTTGGCGGCATCGACGAACCACTGATCGGTGAACATCGGCTCGATCACCACCTTCGACCGGTCGCCGAAGGGCTGCATGATCGGTTTGCTTTCGACCAGCGGCACCAGTGTGTCGGCGCCTTCCTGATCCGGCTTCAATGCGGTCGATCCCAGGCGCGGATCATCCGCGCGGGTCATCACGGCCAGACCATCAGCCGTGATCTCTTCAACCACCTTGGCCCGCGCTTCGAACCGGTCGAGGCCACGCAGATGATCCGGCACCAGATTGATCGCGTCGATTTCGTTCTCAGTAAACGCGCGCCCACGCGCATAGTCCTGCGCCTTGTCTGCCTCTTCGGCATAAGGGGCCCCATCGGCCCGCATCGCGCCCTTGGTGTCCATCAGGCGGTACATCGGAATGCCGCCGCGCTTGGCGACCATGTTGTCATTGAAGTCATGTGCGCCGGTGATCTTCACCGCGCCCGAGCCGAAATCGGGGTCGGGGTAGTCGTCGGTGATGATCGGGATCTGGCGGCGATGCTCTTTCGGTCCAACCGGGATTTCGCACAGCTTGCCGACGATCGGCGCATAGCGTTCGTCCGAGGGGTGCACCGCAACCGCGCCGTCGCCCAGCATGGTTTCGGGGCGGGTCGTGGCGATGGAAATGTAATCCCGCTCTTCCTCAAGGATGACGTTCCCGTCCTCGTCTTTTTCAACGTAAGTGTACGTCTCACCCCCGGCCAGCGGGTACTTGAAGTGCCACATGTGGCCGGCGACCTCGATATTCTCGACCTCGAGGTCCGAGATCGCGGTTTCGAAATGCGGATCCCAGTTGACCAGCCGCTTGCCGCGGTAGATCAGGCCCTTGTCGTACATGTCGACAAAAACCTTGATGACCGCGTCGTGGAAGTTGGAGCTGTTTTCATGGCCCGTGCGCGGGTCGCCCGCTGCACCGGCCATGGTAAAGGCGTTGCGCGACCAGTCGCAGGAGGAGCCGAGGCGTTTCAGCTGCTCGATGATGGTGCCGCCGTATTCACCCTTCCATTCCCAGACTTTTTCCAGAAACTTTTCGCGGCCCAATTCGTTGCGGCTGGGTTGTTGGGTGGCGGCCAGCATCTTTTCGACCTGCATCTGGGTTGCGATGCCGGCGTGGTCCTGGCCGGGCTGCCACAACGTGTCAAAGCCACGCATGCGGTGCCAACGGATCAGGATGTCCTGTAGGGTGTTGTTGAACGCATGGCCCACATGCAGAGCACCGGTCACGTTGGGCGGCGGGATCATGATGGTAAAGCTTTCCTCGCGCGAACGGTTCGCGCCTGCCTTGAAGGCTCCGGCCTGTTCCCAGGCCTTGTAGATCCGGGCCTCGGCCTCGGCCGCGTTGAATGTCTTTTCCATCGCCATGGGATGCGTCCTGCGTCAACAAATTCGGGTCCGCGCCTGCAATAGCGAATGCGCGCGGCAAGGGGAAGGCCTAGTGCGCCTAAGCCACGCCAAAGCGTGCTTTGAAATAGGCGTCAACGCGTTGATAGGCGGGTTCATGGAAATCCAGCGTCAGCAGCGAATGATCCTTGCCGGGATATTCGACGGTTTCCAGCAGATTGCCGAATGCCTGTTCAAGCGCCTGCATCAGTTTCTTTGGTGCAAGCTTGTCTTCGGAGTACCGCATCGCCAGACCGGGGCCTTTCGCGGTCATACCCGCAGAGGCCGCGCCGATGTCTTCAGCGCTCATGTGCAGATGGCGACCCCCGAGGATCGGCAGCGCAGGTTGGCTGGCTACGCCGCCCAGAACGGCGTCTTCGGCCATGAGGGTCAGGGCGAAACTGCCGGTCAGGCACATGCCGATGACGCCCACACCGGCGCTGTTTTCGCGTTGCTTGATCTCACGGGTCAGGGCGCGCATCCATCCTGCAATGGGGCTCTGCTTGCCACGGGCGAAAATGTTGAACTCGCGCCGCACGCAGAACAACCGGGCCATGTTTTTGGCCATTTCAACCTTGCCATATGTTCCAAACAAATGAGGCAGGTAGACGCGAAAGCCGGATGCGTTGAGCTTGGCGGACAACGCCAGCGTTTCGGGCCCGATCCCGGGCAGTTCCTGAAGGATCAGGATCGGTGGGCCTTCGCCGCCGACATAAACGTCATGTGTGGTCGACTGCCCGCTGGTCATCGGGGCAGAGAAGGGAAAAACGGTATCATGCGTCCAGCTCATGGCCCAAGGCTAGCCGAACATCCTTTGCGCGCAAACGAATTTCAGTGAACTCCGCTGGACATCGCCTGGTCGCGGGCTAGGCTCGCCCCTGAGACCGCGCAGGAGGGCCACCCATGGAAAAGTTCGGCAGAAGCCAGCCGGTGAAACGGACCGAGGATCAACGGTTCCTGACCGGGCAGGGGCGTTACATGGATGATGCGGTGCCCGGGAACGCTTTGTTTGCCGCATTCTTCCGCAGCCCGGTGGCGCATGGTGACATCACGTCTCTGGATGTCGAGGCCGCACGGGCTGCCGACGGCGTTCGGCTGGTCATGACGCTGGACGATCTGGCAGCTTCGGGCATCGACACGGTGCTAAACGCTGCCGTTTTACAAAACCGCGATGGATCGAAGGCCGCTGCGCCCGATCGGCACATGCTGGCCAGGGATCGCGTGCGTTTCGTGGGCGAGCCGGTGGCGGTTGTTATCGCGGATACGCTGGCACAAGCGCAGGACGCGGTCGAGTTGATCTGGATGGATACGCAAGAGCGCCCTGCCAAGCTGGACGTGAAGGCAGGCGGTGAGATCCTGCACGCGGAAGCGCCCGAGAACCGTGCTTTCGATTGGGGGCTGGGCGACGAAACCGCGACCCAGGCTGCCTTTCAGGCGGCCGCGCATACGGTGTCGCTGAACGTCGCCGACAACAGGGTCATCATTAGTTCGCTGGAGCCGCGCGGATGTCAGGCGAACTGGTCCGAGGGGCGCCTGCATTTCTCTTACGGAGGTCAGGGCGTTTGGGCGATGAAGGCCCAACTGGCGCAAAAACTGAAACTGGATGCGGACAACATACGCGTCACGACCCCGGATGTGGGTGGTGGTTTCGGTATGAAAGTGATGCCATACCCCGAATATTTCTGCGTTTCCGTGTCGGCGATGAAGCTGGGTCAGCCGGTGCACTGGATGTCCGACCGGTCCGAGGCGATGCTTTCCGATCACCAGGGCCGCGACCTGACCTCGCTGGCCGAGCTGGCCTTTGACGCCGATCACAAGATCACCGCCTATCGCGTCCACAGCAAGGTGAACCTTGGCGCCTATAACAGCCACTTCGGTCAGGCGATCCAGACCAGCCTGTTCAGCAAAGTGCTGATGGGTGTCTATGACGTCCAGACCACCTATTTGCGGGTCGAAGGCTTTTATACGAACACGACGCAGGTGGATGCGTATCGCGGTGCGGGCCGCCCCGAGGCGATTTACGTGCTTGAACGCGCGATGGACCGCGCCGCGCGCGAACTGGGCATTGACCCGTGGGAACTGCGGCGCAGGAATTTCATCCGCTCCGCCGATTTCCCCTACACCACTTCCACCGGCGAAACTTATGATGTCGGCGATTTCGACATGGTCCTCACCCGTGCGGCCGACCAGACCACCGGGTTCGAGGCCCGAAAAGCTGCGGATGCCGAACGCGGTCTGACCCGGGGGCAGGGTCTCTGTTACTATATCGAAAGCATTTTGGGGGACCCTTCCGAAAACGCGAAGGTCGCGTTTTGCGAGGATGGAACGGTGAATCTTTACGTCGGCACACAATCGAACGGGCAGGGGCATGAGACGGTCTACGCCCAGTTCCTGTCAGATCAGACGGGTATCCCCATGGACAAGATCACCGTCATTCAGGGCGATACCGACCGGCTTGCCCATGGCGGCGGCACTGGCGGGTCCCGCTCGGTCACGGTGCAAAGCACGGCCACCCTGGCCACGATTGACAAGATGATCGCCGCATTCACGCCTTATCTAGCCGATAAGATGGGGGTCGAGGACAGTGATGTGCATTTTGACCACGAGACATTCCGAGCGCCGGGCTCCAACCTGACGCCGACCCTGACCGAAGCTGCCGAGATGGCGCGTGCCGATGGTCGAACGGATCTGCTGCAACATGAGGCCCGCGCAAACCTGGATGCGCGCAGCTATCCGAACGGCGCGCATGTTGCCGAAGTCGTGATCGATTCTTGCTCCGGCGAAACCTGGGTGGACCGGTACACCGTGGTTGACGATTTTGGTAATCTTATCAATCCGATGCTGGCAGAAGGGCAGGTGCATGGCGGGGTGGTGCAGGGTATCGGCCAGGCGCTGACGGAACATGTCGTGCACGATGCACATGGGCAACTGCTCACGGCTTCGTTTATGGATTACGCCTTGCCCCGTGCAACCGACATACCCATGATTAAGTTTACCTCGGCGCCGGTTCCGTCAACCTCGAACCCGATGGGGATGAAAGGGTGTGGCGAGGCTGGCACCGTGGGCGCGCTGGCCGCTGTGGCAAACGCGGTTCAGGATGCGCTCTGGGATCATGGGGTGCGGCAGGCGGACATGCCTTTCACACCTCACAAAGTATGGGAATTGCTGACGCATGAATCTGTCGCGGCTGAGTAGAAAGGTTCTGGGATGGCTCGGGCGCCCTTTGCGGTCCGAGCATTCCGCCGAGACGCGGCACCGCGAACCGATCAGCCATGTCATCATCCTTGATGGCACCATGTCCACTCTGGAACCGGGGTTTGAAACCCACGCCGGTCAGACATTTCGCCTGTGCTGCGAGATGGGCAGCAAGGTTTCGGTGTTCTACGAGGCAGGCGTGCAGTGGGAAAGCTGGAAGTCCTCGCTGGACGTGATGATGGGCAGGGGCATCAACCGCCAGATCCGTCGCGCCTATGGGTATTTGGCGTCCCGCTACAAGCCGGGCGACAAGATCTTTTTCATCGGTTATTCGCGCGGTGCCTATGGCGTGCGCAGTCTGGCCGGCGTGATCGACATGATCGGCCTGCTCAGGGCGGAACACGCCACTGAACGAAACATACTGCAAGCGTATCGCCACTATGAATGCAATCCAGAGGGCATCGCCGCCAGCGAATTCCGCCGACGTTTCTGCCACGAAGGGGTCGAGATCGAGATGGTCGGCGTCTGGGACACGGTCAAGGCGCTGGGTTTGCGTTTGCCGCTGCTGTGGCGTAGGGCCGAAGAGAAGCACGCCTTTCACAACCATCAGCTGGGCCCGGTCACCCGCCACGGGTATCACGCTTTGGCGCTGGATGAGACGCGCGAAGTGTTCGAACCAGTTCTGTGGACCTGCACGCCCGAGTTCAAGGGCCATGTGGAGCAGGTCTGGTTCCGCGGAACCCATGGCGACATAGGTGGCCAATTGAACGGCTACGAAGAGGCGCGGCCGCTGAGCAACATTTCCCTGATCTGGATGCTGGACAAGGCGGAATTGCACGGTCTGCCTTTGCCCGACGGCTGGCGCGATCGGTTTCCCATTGATCCCCATGCTCCGTCGGTTGGCACATGGCGCGGCTGGGGTAAGATTTTCCTGCTGCGAAAGCATCGCAAGGTCGGGCAGGACCCGTCAGAACGCCTGCATGTTTCAGTTTCGCCGGACGAACTGCCCGGATGGGTCGCGATGCCGAACCTGCCGACACATCCCGCGCAGTGAAAGGCTACAATGTGCCGGTGACTCCAAGATCACCGGTACTTCACTGTCAGGTTCGAGCCCAACTTGTAAATTCGAATTTCTTGGTACGTGCGCACGCAGCACCAGAAATGCTGCATGCGCGTGGATTTCGGTGCCGCCGCGCAGCGGAAGGACCAGTCATTCATGTTGACCGCAGCGAGGAACAGACGCCGAATTCACCAGGAGCGGGACTTTGCTGCCGTTCTCGTCATTCACTCGTTTGCGGAAATCCGAAATTGCTGAAGTTCGTCGGAACTCGTGAATGCTTTCGGTTTTTGTAGATGCCGGAGGACCCTTACTTTGAACCCAAGTGCACATCGAGGAATGATATGATCCGGTCTCCCAAAGACATTCGAGTGCCATCGTCACCCAGCGAAACAGCATTGTGCGGATAAAAATGGGCAAATCCCGGAACCCATGACAGCGAGTATTCCACACCGGCTTCTCTCAAAAGCGACACAACTCCCGGCAGGTCACTTAACTGCGTGTGTTCGTCGAATTGAGAGTACGCCAGTAGTGTGGGTGGCAAATCAGGGTGGTCCATCACTGCTTCATGCTCGAAGAGAATGTTCGGCCCGGACAGCGGAAAAATCGCGGCAAGTGGGGCGTCCATACCAATTCCGACGTTGAGTGTAATTCCGCCACCGGCCGAATGCCCGCCCATTGCAATGCGCTCAGGATCGATATTGAAGCGCTCCGCGTTCTCAATGACAAATTCGAGGGCGAGGTTGGCATCTTCCGCACCAGCCAGCCCGGCTTTCCACAGATAAAGCCTGTCTTCGGGGCTGTTCTCTAGCCGTGGCAATCCCATTGCATTCCGAGCCCGAACTGTCGCCTCAAACACCTGCGGCGTGATGTAGGCGTCAACATCGGCAATCAGGTTCCCTTCCCCCGGCGCTAAAGCAGGCTCAGGGTATTCGGTGGCAAGCCGATACTCGATAACAAAAACAACGTAGCCAAGCGGCGCAAGCAACCGCGCATAATCTTCCGGGCGCGAGTGCACAGCGGCCTCTAGCCGAAAGGGTTCTATACGTCTTCCACCGCGGTGATGCGCGCCACCATGCACGTATATTACCGCCGGATGCGGGCCGTCTGAAACTGACGCAGCCTTGGTGTAGTCCGCGTTGGCAGCAGAGGGTGAATAGACGTCCATCCGCAGTTCCCGCTCTGTCTGAATACCATCAGGCGCGATTTTTCCTGTCCCGTAAACAACGTCGAGCTCAGTTTCGTATCCAAACACCTGATCAGCGTTGCCAGATTTGGCGGCTGAAAAAAGCAGCAAAGCGGCTACAGACAGCCAGACGCTTTTACGGATCATTGAATCCTCCAATCGAAAGTAAAGTGTGCTGGTTCGCAACGCTGTCGGCACTTCTGAATGAAGTGGTCGTCGGTACTTTGCCTCTGATTTGTCAAAGCGTCGAAATAGTTATGAAGATTGAAGCAAATAACCGTCGCAAAGTGCTCTACTGCCTGAAGAGCGTTGCAAAGTTCTCTTTGGTATGCGCTGTAAATACAGTCACTAGCAGAAACTGCCGAAGGCGAATGTGCAAGCCGCACTTCAGCGATCATCGGCAAAGGAGCGGTCAAGGAAGGCTGCAATCCGACCTTCTATCGACACACTCACCGCATCGCCGCCCAGACTGGCAGCACCAGCAGGGTAAAAATGGCCAAACCCGGGAACCCATGCGAACTCATAGTCAACGCCGACTTTTTCATAATGCTGGATGAGTTCAGGCACAGAGGATAGCGCGCCAGGAAGATCATATTGCCCCATAAACATCAAAGTCGGTGGCGTTACTGAGGTCGATGTCACGGTCTTTTTCACGTCAAAGCCCGCATCGGTTCCGGAAAGTAAAAAGACACCTGCAACGGGGACGCCCATGCCATAAGCGACGTTCCAGGACGTCACCGCGCCTGCTGAAAAACCTCCCAGAACGATACGGTTTGGATCGATCTGGTATGTCCCGGCTGCCTTGCGAATGTGTAAAACGGCTGTGCGCAGGTCTTCAGCGGCGGCGACTACGCCATCAACCATTGTCTTTTTTTGATCCGGAATCGCGAAATCTATCGGCGGCAGGTTCATCGTCCCCCGAATGTAATTGGCTTGAGGTAAAAGCGGTAACAGACTTTCAGGATCTATCCAGTCTTCTTGGTAGCCCTCGCCGGACAGCACCGGGCGTTCCGTTGTAAGCCGATAATCAATCGCAAAGCAGGTATAACCTCTCGCAGCAAATCGGCGGCAATAGTTGCCCATCGAGGTGTCCTGCGCACCTCCGGATTGAAATGTCAGACGTGGACTGCCGCGATGGAAAGCCCCGCCGAAAGTAAGGATCACAGCTGGCCGTGGCTCGGTAGCATTTTCGGCGGGATAGTAGACGTCCATCCACAGATCTCGCGATACTTGCGTCCCGTCCTTCGTCACGAGGCCCGCGCCGTAGATCACATCAGCCTCCAGAGTGTATGTCTCCGCTGGTGCCTCCTGCGCGAGCAGAGGAGCACCTCCCGGAGCAGGAAAAAGGAGTGTAGCGACCAAAGCCATCAAATTGAAGTTTCGCAATTTGCTCACTTGGCGCCTCGATCGAATGATAAATTGAATTGCCCGAAGCTTTTCACGCAGGTGCGTAAATTCGGACGGCGATCGCAAACACGCTAAATGAGGAGACCCGATCGCACAACTGGCAGGCAGAATAATTCGCTGGCTGCGAATGCAAAGTGTATAGATTAAGCAATTCTGCTTTGGGCTCTCTACTGCCCAATGCGTCTGCGGCGTTCGCCAATGAAACAGCAAGCTTATAACGGCCATTCAAACCACCAGCAAACTGAGGCGCCAGCGCTGTGCATATGTCAGGGTTTGGCGGGAGGAATGGAGGGCGCACAATGCCAAGAGTCCAACTTCCCGCTGTCACCCCGAAACGAAGAGCCTGGCACAAGGGCCGGATCATCGGCCAGAAACGGCCGCTTTGGCCGAAACAGGTCTGGGCGATCCGCGCGCGGCTCGAGCTGGCGGGCAACCTGCGCGATCTTGCGCTGTTCAGTGCGGCCATTGATAGCAAGCTTCGCGGATGCGATTTGGTGAAACTGGCCGTCGCCGACCTGGTAAAGGATGATCGCGTTCGCGAACGCGTGTCCGTGATCCGGAGCAAAACCAAGCGGCCTTTTCAGTTTGAACTTTCTGAAAACACGCGGGATACCATTGCCGCATGGATCAAGTCACCGGAGATGCTCGGCTGCCATTTCATATTTCCCAGCAGGTTTCATGACCGCCCGCATATCTCAACACGCCAATATGGCCGGCTTGTGAGGGATTGGGTGGCCGCGATTGGGCTGGAGCCCAGCGGATACGGCACCCATTCGCTGCGCCGGACCAAAGCAGCGGAAATCTACCGCAAAACCGGAAATCTCAGGGCAGTTCAACTCCTGCTTGGGCACACAAAGGTTGACAGCACTGTCAGATATCTTGGTGTCGAACTTGAAGATGCGTTGAGCATCGCCGAGCAAGTCGACATTTGAACCAGGTTGGCGGGCGGCACTTGCCGTTCGCCAACTCAGACCAGACCTACGGTCGCACCGCGGCAGTGGTTCGGTTCGAGCCCACTTTGACCGATGCTGATCGATGCCCCCATGACAGCAATGCGCAGAAATCTGACTTTGCAAAGATGCCGTTCATGCTTTTGCTCGCCTAACCAGACCGGCCCAGATAGCCGGAGGCCCATCTTGGAAGTGCGGCACTATAGATTGTTGGCCTATTTGAAAAAACTTAGGTACTGAGCAGTGTTGTGCTACGTCAGCCAACGTTAGTGCTAGGGGAATAAGGGCAGTACAAGCTCCAACAAATCAGACGATTTTGGACGAACTATTGGTCGATTAACATCATTGTCCGAGCGATAGCTGCCAGACAAGCTTCAGCGCTGTTTTCGTTTAACCGAAATAATGCACCCAGAGTGTTTTGGATGCCGTGCTGGTACATCCCGCGCCATAGCGTCCACGTTTCCGAGGTGCCGCAACGCTCCGTTGTTCAGCAACACACCACGCCCTGCATCGTAACGGCGCTGTCCAAATCCGCTGGCAACGCATTCCCAGTTTTCCTTTGCCGCTGCGTTGCGGAACCTGGGTAAGTCGTGCGGGTCATGCCGTCCAGGTGTTGCTGCGACATGATCGAGTTTCTTTGAATTGCTTTGGTGGGTCAAATGGTGGGTAACTTGTGTTGTGCCAGTTGGCTGGACAGTACCGGTTGTCGGCCTTGGCTTTGGGCGTATAACTGTCACTACGCCTTGTGGTTTCGGATGTCCTGGGACGGCCATATGAGTTGCGGTAGGTTTTGGAGTCAACTGTGGAACCTGACCAGGAACCGCTGTGGGAACCTGATTGGGAGTCGCGGTTGGGACGAGCGGTGGCACAGCAGTTTGACCGTTAGGTTGAGGCGGAACCTGACCAGGAACAGCGACTGGTATTTGGTTGGGTGTTGCTGTTGGCACCAGGGGCGGCACATTGGGTTGAGGCGGAACCTGGCCTGGGACAGCTATCGGAACTTGATTGGGAGTTGCAGTCGGAACTTGCGGCGGCACAGCAGTCGGTCCGGTAGCCAACGGCGGAACCTGATTGGGAACGGCTGTCGGAACCCGGTTTGGTGTCGGGTTTGGCACTAATGGCGGAGCTAGTGTCGGCGCTACGATCGGCGTTGGCACCTGACCGGGTACCGCTACTGGTGTCGCGATAGGAACCTGACCGGGAATTGCGTTCGGGACCGCGCCCGGTGCAAGGACCGGCACTGTGACGGACGTGGGCGTTTGCGGCGTTCCTCGAGGTGGCAACTGATTTGCCACCGGCTGCGTTGGGCCGGTAATTTGATTGCCTGCCCCTAGCCCACCGGCCTGCCCGCATCCTTGGCTCGACTGGTGTGGGTTCCCTACGCCTCGGCACCATCCGTAGTGATTTCCGCGGGCAAAGACCTGAGTAGCGGCCAGTTCCGCAAACAAACAAGCTCAGGTGATCAGCCCCACTTGTGTGGTCCAAGTTGATTGTTAGTGCATGACCGGCCATTGGTCCAATTGAACGATGGTTTCCGGGGCTGGCGGTTTATATCCCAGAGCACTGTGCGGGCGTTTTGTGTTGTAGTGTTTCCTCCATTCTTCGATCAAAATCTGCGCTTCTCTTAGACAGTAGAAGACTTCTCCATTCAGGAACTCATCTCTGAACCGCGCATTGAAACTTTCACAGTAACCGTTCTCCCATGGGCTGCCTGGCTCGATGTATGCGGTCTTTGCTCCAACTGCATTGATCCAGTCTTGCACCGCCACGGCAATGAACTCAGGGCCATTGTCGGAGCGAATGTAGCTTGGCACACCGCGCATGATGAACAGGTCACTCAGCACGTCGATGACATCGCTGGAGTTCAGCTTGCGGTCCACACGGATCGCCAAGCACTCCCGGCTGTACTCATCGATGACGTTGAGCGTGCGGAATGCCTTTCCCTCATCCGTTCGACAATGCACGAAGTCATAGCTCCAGACATGGTTTCGATGCTCCGGCCGCAGCCGAACACACGATCCATCATTTAACCAGAGCCGTCCCTTCTTCGGTTGTTTCATTGGCACTTTCAGCCCCTCCCGACGCCAAAGCCTTTCGACACGCTTGTCATTCACCTGCCAGCCCGCATCTCTCAGCAAAGCCGCGATCCGGCGATAACCGTAGCGGCCATACTGGCGGGTCAATTCTATCATGTCCGCCACCAGGCGCTTCTCGTCAGCTCGACCTTTCGGCAGCTTTCGCTGTGTGGATCGGTGCTGTTTCAGGACGCGACACGCCCGGCGTTCTGAGACACGCAGTTTGTGGCGCACATGGTTGATGCAGGCACGGCGACGGGCGGGGCTCAGTAGTTTCCCGTGGCCGCCTCCGTCAGGATCAGTTTGTCCAGGGTAAGATCCGAGACGGCCCTTCGAAGACGCTCATTCTCTTTTTGAAGGCGCTTGAGTTCCTTCAATTGATCCGTACCCATTCTGCCGTACTTTTTCTTCCAGCGATAATAGGTCTGTTCAACAACACCAATCTGCCGGATCGCATCCAGACGGGACATGCCTTGCCCCATCAATATCTCAACCCGCCGCAACTTCGAGACAATCTCTTCCGGCTTCGGTCGCTTGTTCACCATGTGGTTCCTCCATTTTCTTAACCATAACGGCGGACCACTTCAGAGGGGGAGGATCAGCTCTTTTAAGGTTTTGCCAGCTGTACGGATCAAAACTCAACAATTTATTGGGTTTAACCCGATCTTCTTCAGCCGTCAGGGCGATCACTGGCGGACGGTCTCTTGTATGGTGCCGATGAAATTTACATTAAATTTAGGAACTTACGCCGCCGGCGACTCTCAGAAAAGTGTGTAACCGTATGTTTTGTTGGAAGAAATGGCCATTTTTACATTTATCCACCATACATAACAAATGTGGTTGACGCTGGGGGTGGGTGCTTTGATGTGGCGTTTCACGTGACATGACCTAGGGTCAGGACTCATAACCAATAAATGACGGTTGCGGCGAGGGCGATGGCGG
>NZ_WVQV01000007.1:0-186096 GCF_013110585.1 Ruegeria sp. HKCCD6119
CATCGCTGAAGCCATTGAAATCTAGTGAAGTTGGGCCGCCTACATGGGGCGGCCCTTAGCTGCCGTTGATCGGTGGGTATCATCGCTGCGGTGCAGTCCGTCGGAGGAGACATTCGCTGCAGTAGCAAAATTTGGTGACGACCAAACTCAGAGCCTGAATACAAAGTGGGCCTTTAGCAAAATCAAGTATACTTCGACCGCAGTTAGCAAAGCTGGCCTCTTTCGGCTTGGTGTTTTGCTTTGTTCAGGCTCGAATGACCGAAAGTTTCTGCGCCTAATTGCCTATGCAGCTAGAAGCTCAGGCTCACCACTTGCGGTACATTAGCAAACCTATGATGTTTGGGTATGGTGCTGAATACCACCAACCGTGAACAGCGCGAAAGATGTTCTCGCAACCCATGTCATACGGATGTCGCGGGAAGCCTGCAAAAAACATGTTAACTAACTAACTTGAGAGGTGCCCAATGTCTTTCTCTAACCGAAAATTTTTTTCCCGTCGCCAGTTTCTTTCCACAACAGCTGCAAGTGCCGCTACGATTACACTTCACCCCTTCTCGGCTGCTGCGGCCAACAATCAGGCGCATCTTCGGATCATGGAAACAACCGATATCCACGTCCATGTGTTCCCCTACGACTACTATGCAGACAAACCCCGGGATACAGTCGGCCTGTCCCGGACCACCTCGATCATAAATGAAATCCGTTCTGAGGCGACGAATTCGCTTTTGGTTGATAACGGGGACTTTCTGCAAGGCAATCCGATGGGCGACTACATCGCCTATGAACGCGGTATGAAGGAGGGGGATAGCCACCCAATCATCACCGCGTTCAACACAGTTGGTTATGATGCAGCCACACTGGGCAATCACGAGTTCAACTATGGGCTGAACTTTCTTGAGACCTCTTTGGCAGGTGCAGATTTCCCAGTGATTCTTGCCAACGTAGCAAAGGAGAAAGGCGCGAGCCCGCGCGATGACAAGACGCTCGTCCAACCTTACACCATTCTCGACCGCGAAATTGAAATGGGTGACGGCACAAAGCACCCGCTCAAAATTGGTGTAATCGGTTTTACGCCTCCGCAGATCATGAACTGGGACCGCAAGCATCTCGAAGGCAATGTCGAAGCGCGGGATATCGTTGAGACGGCCAAGGCCTATGTGCCTGAGATGCAGGAACGGGGCTGCGAACTGATCATCGCTTTGTCGCATTCGGGGATTGGCGATGCCAATCACGCGGATGGTATGGAAAACGCATCGGTTGTGCTTGCTGGTGTCGACGGAATCGACGCGTTGGTCACGGGTCACAACCACTTGGTCTTTCCGTCGCCAACATTTGCGGACCGTCCCGGCATCGATGTTGATAAAGGTACTCTGATGGGCAAACCCGCCGTTATGGGCGGTTTCTGGGGGTCACATCTTGGTCTGCTTGATCTGCTGTTGGAACGAGATGGGAACGAATGGCGGGTGGTAACCACCACATCCGAGGCACGACCTATTTCCAGAAGGAACGAGGACCGATCAATCACAGCACTGGTCGGAGATGATCAGCGAGTCCTCGACTCGGTTGCGACAGATCACGACGAAACGCTGGTCTATGTTCGCCGCGCTGTTGGCAAGACCTCAGCTCCTCTGCACAGTTATTTCGCACTGGTTGCAGATGACCCATCAGTCCAAATCGTATCAATCGCGCAGAAGTGGTATGTCGAAGACATGCTGAAAGGCACTGAACACGAAGGCCTGCCAATCCTGTCTGCGGCAGCACCTTTCAAGGCTGGTGGCCGCGGTGGTCCAGAATACTACACGGATGTTCCAGTTGGTGACGTTGCCATAAAAAACGTAGCCGATCTGTATCTCTATCCGAACACAGTGCGAGCGGTCCGCGTGAATGGTGCGCAGGTCAGGGGTTGGTTGGAACGGTCGGCCGGAATGTTTAATCAAGTTGAATCGGGTTCAATAGATGCGATCCTGCTGAACCCGGAGTTCCCATCCTACAATTTCGACGTGATGGATGGTGTGACCTATCAGATAGACCTGTCCCAACCCTCGCGCTTCGGACCCAAAGGCGAAGAGATTAACCCTGATGCAGCGCGGATTGTAAACCTGACTTACAATGGCGAACCCGTTGCTGATGAAATGGAATTCATCATCGCCACCAACAACTATCGCGCATCAGGCGGTGGATCATTCCCCGGAGCGTTGGGTGATACAATCGTATTCGAAGCCCCGGATACCAACCGCGACGTCATCGTGCGCTATATTGTCGAGCAGGGTACGATCGATCCAAAGGCAGATGCCAACTGGTCTTTTGCGCCGCTTGGGGACACGACGGTATTGTTCGAGACCGGCCCAAAAGCGCGGGACTATATGGGCGACGTCAAAGGTGTCACAATCGAGGACGCCGGAGAAGGCACCGACGGCTTCGCAGCCTTCCGGATCAAGCTCTGATCCAATTGGAGCAAGAATACCACCTGTCACCAGTAAAGCTGGTGGTGGGCTTACATTGTTGGCTATCGGCCCGTTCCTGCCGTTAGCGAACGGGTCAAGATGCTGCGGTCGCAGCCCGCGTAGCCGCCATTCGCCGCGGCCGCAATATCCCGGAGTAGATCGAATTCACGGAACGAGGACAGACCCGCCTTTTGCCTACGCGGCTGTCCGACGCGTTGGCCCCGTTCACCTCTAATGTGGCCGATCTGCTGAAACTGCGCCGCAATGGGCGTCTGAAGGTGGGAATGGACGCGGAGCCGGTGGTTCTTGACGAAAACCTTACCGTGCGGCATGTGATGGCCTGGGGGGAATGGCATGTCGGCGGTGGCCAGATAGCCCAGCGGGGCATGTATGAACAGATGTAAGCGCCCGCGCGGCCCCCGGTGGCTGCCCGCTTCAGCACCGGAAGGTAGTTAAGATATGTGCCCTGCACCCGTTGATGCAGAAACCCCGCGCGGGTTCATCATTCCAGTTGGCGGCGGCGAAGACCGCGTCAAGGAAATGCAGATCCACCGCAAGTTTGTCGAGATGTCGGGCGGCGCGGACGCCGATATCGTGGTGATCCCGACCGCCTCGATGTTGGAGGAGACAGGGCCGGATTATCACCGCATCTTCTCCGAGCTTGGCTCAGGGCAAGTCGAGTTTCTGCCGATCTCGCGCCGGGCCGATTGCGACAATCCCGACTATGTCGAGATTCTGGACCGTGCAACCGGCATATTCATGACCGGCGGCAACCAGTTGCGCCTGTCGGCGATTCTGGGAGGCACGCTGGTTGCACAGAAAATCCGCCGTCGCAACGCGGCGGGCGTGCCGGTTGCCGGAACCTCGGCCGGGGCCTCGATCATGTCCGAGCATATGATTGCCGGTGGCAGCAGCAATTCCGCCCCGGCAGAAGGCAATATAACGCTGGCCCCGGGCATGGGCTTGACCAACGCCGTCGTCATAGATCAGCACTTTACTCAGCGTAACCGGCTCGGGCGTCTGCTAACGGCTTCATCTTTCAACCCTTTTTTGATTGGATTGGGCATTGATGAAGACACGGCGGCCTTCATCGGGCCCGACAACGTTCTGGAAGTGGTTGGCAGCGGAACAGTCACGGTGGTGGACGCCAGCCACCTGACCCATTCGTCCATGTGGGACGCGCGCGCGGGTGAGGCGCTGAGCCTTCTGGGACTTCGCCTTGACGTTCTGGGCGAAGGGTGCCGTTATGATCTGACGGCTCGCCAGGCTTTTCCGCCGGATGAGCATCTGGCGTTCTGCACATTGCCGGACCTGTCCGAGGATGAGGCCGCCAGCGGGGGGGAAACAAAAAGCTAACAAACGGGGAGCCTCATGAAAATAATCTCGACCAATGTCTTTGTCGGCCCGAATGTCTGGGCAAGTTTTCCGGTCATCCGCCATGTCATCGATCTGGGTATTCTGGAAGATTGGCCCTCGGCAAAAATTGGTTCAGAGTTCATCGACGCTCTGGTTGAGGCACTTCCCGGTCTTGCGGAACATGGCTGTTCCTACCGCGAACCCGGTGGTTTCATCCGCCGCCTGCGTGAGGATGAAGGCACTTGGTTGGGTCATGTACTGGAACATTGCTCCATCGAAGTGCAGAATGTGGCGGGCACCGATGTGACCTTTGGCCGGACCCGTGGCACGGGCGAGCCGGGCAAGTACAACATGGTCTATGAATACCGCCAGCGCGATGTCGGTCTGGACGCGGGCAAGCTGGCATTGCGGTTGCTGATGCACCTGCTGCCGCAATCCCTCAAGGATCAGGTGGATTATGATTTCGACCCTGATTTCAACTGGGATGACGAATTGCGGAGCTTCGTCCTGCGGGCGCAGCGTAAGGAATTCGGCCCTTCGACCGGCTCGCTTGTCAAGGCAGCGCAGGAGCGGGATATCCCTTGGATCAGGCTGAACTCGGGCTCGCTGGTGCAATTCGGACACGGCAAGTATCAGAAACGCATTCAGGCGACCATCACATCCGAGACCAAACATATCTCGGTCGAGATTTCCTGCGACAAGGAAGACACTCATAACCTGCTGAACGATCTGGGCCTTCCGGTGCCGCAGCAGCGCATGGTCTATTCAGCGCGCGAGGCAGTGCGCGCCGCCGGACGGATCGGACATCCGGTGGTTGTCAAACCGCTGGACGCCAATCACGGGCGCGGGGTTTCAATCAATCTGAACTCGGACGCTGAAGTTGAGGCAGGTTTTGCTGAGGCCAAGGAACATTCGCGCAGCCGCGCCATTCTTGTGGAAAGCTTCATCACCGGGTTCGATCACCGGATGCTGGTGGTGAACAACAAGCTGGTCGCGGTGGCCAAGCGGGTGCCAGGCCATGTGGTCGGCGACGGCAAGCACACGATTGCGGAATTGGTCCACATCGTGAACGAAGACCCGCGCCGGGGCATTGGGCATGAAAAAGTACTGACCATGCTGGAGATTGACAATCAGGCCAAACGTTTGATGGAAAACGCGGGCGTAACCGAAGAGACGGTGCTGCCGGATGGCGAAGTTTTCTATTTGCGTTCCACGGCAAACCTGTCGACGGGCGGTACAGCCATTGACCTGACCGATGTGGTGCATCCAGACAACCGCGACATGGCCGAACGTGCCATCATGGCGGTGGGGCTGGACGTGGGCGGCGTCGATTTCCTGATTGATGACATCACCAAGTCCTACAAGGATATCGGTGGCGCGATTGTCGAGGTGAACGCCGCCCCCGGTTTCCGGATGCATGTCGCCCCGTCCGAAGGTCAGCCGCGCGACGTAGCGGGCAAAGTGATCGACATGCTGTTCCCGGCTAATGAACAGACCCGCATCCCGATTGCGGCAGTCACCGGCACCAACGGCAAGACCACGACCTCGCGGATGCTGGGCCATATCATGAAAACCAGCGGCAAGACCGTTGGCATGACCTCCACTGACGGTGTCTATGTAGACGGTAAGTTGAGCGTCAAGGGCGACATGACGGGACCCAAATCTGCTCAAATCGTCCTGCGTGATCCGGCGGTCGATTTCGCCGTGATGGAAACCGCGCGCGGCGGGCTGGTGCGGTCGGGCCTGGGCTATCAGCGCTCGGATGTGGCGGCCTGCCTGAACGTCTCGGCGGATCATCTGGGTCTTGGCGGCATCAATACCGTCGAGGAACTGGCCGTGGTCAAACGCGTCGTGGTTGAAAGCGCCACCAATACGGCGGTGCTGAATGCCGATGACATCAACTGTCTGAAAATGGCCGATTACGCAGAAGCGGGTCAGATTTTCTATGTAACGACAAACCCGGGTCACAGTCTGGTCAAGGAACATATCAAGGCGGGCGGTAGGGCCATCGTGCTGGAAAAAGGCATGAATGGCGACATGCTGACCATCTATGACAACGGGCTTCATATCCCGGTTCTGTGGTCGCATCTGATCCCCGCCACGCTTGAGGGCAAGGCGATCTTCAATGTGCAGAACGCGATGTTCGCTGCTGCGATGGCATATAGTTTCGGTGTGGATCTGGACAATATCCGCCACGGGCTGCGGACCTTTGACACCAGCTATTTCCAGGCACCGGGACGGATGAATGTCTATGACGAACATCCCTTCAAGGTGATCCTGGACTATGGCCACAACCCTGCTGCGCTCAAGGCGATGGCAGCGTTGGCCGACCAGCTTGAGATCACGGGGCGAAGACTGTGTGTGGTTGCCATGCCCGGCGACAGGCGCGATGAGGATATCATCGACGGTGCCGCCGCGCTGGCCGGACATTTTGACCAATTCATCTGCAAGGCCGACGACCGCCGCCGGGGCCGTGGCCATGACGAGGTGCCCCAGATGATGCGAAAGGCCCTGATCGACAACGGGGTAGACGCCGCTGCGATCACAATCATCCCTGATGAGGTCGAGGCGGTGACGGCCGGGTTGGATCAGGCCGCGCCGGGCGATCTGCTGGTGATCTTCGGCGACGACACCACGCGGTGCTGGAAGCAGATTATATATTTTAACTCCGACGGCGAAGCCCCCGAAGTCGAAGCTGTACCCAAGGCTCGACCTGTCGACACCTCGATTGAGGATATGTTCGAAAGCGACCAGAACCTGATCCGGGACGCGCGCGGCGTGCGTCTGGCCCGCGACATCAGCGAAGACGCGGACTGATCGGGGGCATCGCAATGGATCGGATCGAACAGCTTGAAACCGCGCTGACCATCGAAAGCGCGACCGCCGATCATATCCGGGTGGATGATGCCAGACGCCTGACCGGGCCCGGCCTACTGTGGAACAAGCCCGGCGCGGTGATGGATGTGTTCTTCAACGGGATCGACGCCGCGCAGGTCACGACATTGTGGGAAACTCATGCGCGCCGGGTGATGGATGCGCTTGGCTGGCAGGATCAGAGCGTGACCCACCGTACCTTCACCGGCGGCGTCAATCTGGCCATCTCGGCCCCGATGGATCAGCTTTATTCCGCGATCTTCGCGGCGCAGACTGCCTGGCACTTCTGCGCCGCCGAGCTGTTGGCCGCACCCTCCGGCGACTTTGATCAGATGGTGGGTGATGTCAAAGGTGTCATGGCCAGCGAAGCCAACCCCGCCCTGATCGCCCTGATCGAGGCGGCCGAGGCGCATGGCGTGGATATCCTGTGCGACGATGATGAGATCTCGATCGGGCACGGCACCGGCAGTCAGGTCTGGTCGGTCGATGCGCTGCCCGCCCCCGATGATGTGGACTGGTCCGGCCTTCACAACATCCCCGTTGCCTTCATCACCGGAACCAACGGCAAGACCACGACAACCCGGCTGCTCGAAGCGATTGCACGCGCCTCGGGCAAAGTGGCGGGGCTGACCTCGACCGAATTTGTGCGGGTGGGTGACGATATTCTGGACCGCGGCGATTATTCCGGCCCCGGGGGCGGGCGGATGCTGCTGCGCGACAAACGGCTCGAGGTTGCCTGCCTCGAAGTGGCCCGGGGCGGGATCCTGCGCCGGGGCCTGCCGACCCGCGCGGCGACGGCGGCGGCAGTGACCAATGTGGCGAATGATCATCTGGGGCAATATGGAGTCAACACCGTGCCAGAACTGGCGCAGGCAAAGTTCGCCGTCCACCGGACCTTGGCGGAGGGTGGCGTGCTGGCGCTGAACGCCGATGATGCGTATGTCCGCGCCGAGGCAGAAAACACGTCGGCGAACATCTGGTGGTTTTCTCTGGATGCACAGAATGATCTGATCCGTCAGGCGCGGGAAACCGGCACTTGCTGTGCATATGTTCAACACGGGAAAATTGTCTTTTTCGACGGCACGACCGAGCAAATGGTGATCCCCGTCGCCGACGTTCCCCTGACAATGGGCGGGGCCGCAAAGTACAACATCCAGAACGCGCTGGCGGCCCTGTGCCTTGCTCTGGCACTGGGTCTGCCGCAACAGGCGTTGCGCGACGGGCTGGCCGGGTTCAAGCCAGACGCCAAAGATAACCCAGGACGTTGCAACGAGTTTCGGCATAACGGAGCCCAGGTTTTCGTGGATTTTGCCCACAATCCGCATTCAATTTCGGCAGTTTGCGATGCGTTGTCGAGCTTGCCGGCAAAACGGCGTTTCATCATGCTTAGCCATGCAGGGGATCGATCAGATCAAGATATCTGTGACGTAACAGCGACAGCCCTGAACTTCCGACCTGATGTGGTCGTCGCAACGGAGTTGGAAGGGTACTTAAGAGGTCGCGAATTAGGAGAAATTTCTGATCTGATCGAACGAACAGCTTTGGAACATGGGTATGAAGCGAAACAAATACTCAGAGCTACGTCGCCCTCACAGGCCGCTTCAGTTATACTTGAGAGGGTGGAGCCGGGTGATATTGCCTTGCTGCTAGTGCTATCCGATCGCGACGCCGTTCTCGCGATGCTCGATGGTTAAAAACGAGGCCGGCTACCGAATTCACTGAGTTACAGCCAACACGAGGCAATACCAAAAAACCCTGTGCAGGTATCCAATTGGGCTTCAGACACTGATTGAAAGGTGGATTTCTAGTTCATCGGTAATGATTAGCTGAGAAAATAGCCTGGGTTTCTCCCTGGCAAAATCACGTACACGGGCCCACCTTGTTTACAACACCAGATCTATAGCGGCCCTGAGCTGCCGTTGGCCTACATGTTTCAATGCTGCGGTCGCAGCCCGCTTTGCAGCCATTCGCTGTAGTTGCGAAAGCCAGCCGAGGTGAATTCTCACTCTGCGGTTGAAAGTGGCATCGCGACTTAGACTTGCTTCATTCATCGCTTGATTTCTAGAGTGAGAACAAACTCCAACCAGCTATCGATGCTGGGGTTCAAGAACTGGTGCCAGACACGAAGACAAATCTGAGGACACAGCGAATATGATTCTCTAGAACTTTCTGCAGTCTACTCGCGCCAATCAAACGATGTTCGTAACATCACAACCCAGTCTCGAGTTCACCAATAAAGAATTCTAGAAACGATAAGTCGCGCCTAACACTGGCCCTGACTGATCAAATGTAAAATCGCTACCGTCGATCTCATGGTCAAACGAGATATAGCGATAGCCGCCGCGGATCAGCCATCTGTTGTTGATGGCATATTCGGCGGTCAACAGAACCTGCCATGTTTCACTGCCGCTGCGGAAACCTCCGTAGTCGACGAAACCGGTGCCGGACCATTTGTCCGAGAACCGGACGCGTGCTCTGGCGGCGATGACAGGGTCGGTCCAGCTGTCGTCGGCGGTTGTTGTCCTCCCCGGTGCCGCGCCAGGGAGAAGGGTGAACTCTGTATCAGTGCTGAACCACCGGAACCCTCCGGCGACATCCACCGAGATAGTTGGTGCTTCATACACTCGGTAGCCGACCTAACCGCTTAGGTATTGCGTGGTAAATGATGTCTCGAGGCCCGAACTGGCGGGGCCGGGAGTGCTGTTGCTGAACGACAAATCTGTGTAGTTGTAATCTGCAAGTATAAGCCATCGTCCGTCGGTGGCCGAGAACGCTCCCATAAAGGCGAAATCTAGGTTTTCCAATGCATCAGAAAAACTGAGTGTACCGTCCAGTGTCCCCATGGGGGTGCTTAAGGATGTTTCTGTTTCCGGCATGAACAGATAAATCGTGGCTTCGTAGGACCAATCGGATTGTTGTGCCGCAGCCGTTGTGGCTGCCGATGCCGATAGCGTTGCCGCGCATAAGCAACTTTTCACCCATAGTGACGAAAACATTCTGTTCCTCCCGACAAACATACAAGTTTCAATAAATTGTCGTTGGTTTGAAATTGTGTGGTCCTGATTTTCATTCCGCAGCTTCTTCCGTCGCCATCGAACTGTTGCCGACGCGATTGATATCTGTGTTCGGGAAAAACTCGGACCAAACGTGCCAGAATACGCCTGCGCGCAGGGTTTCTACACGTTTTAGCTGACCCTGATCCGAGTGACCCCAGAAATCGCATTTGGCCACCGGTTGACCCAAGTCGTTATACCAAACGCCCAGGCTTTCATATTTCGGATCCAGGCTGACCACGACATCCCGTCCTCCGACTTTGGCGGTCACGATCCAGTTGTTCTCGATGATGAAATCGTCGGTCCAGCAAGCGACATCTTGACCAATCGTAATTCCCCAGACGTAGGTTTTGTTCGGCAACCGGTGGTCTGAACGATCCATGTTGTCCATCACAGGAGCGTCTTCCTGATGTTGGCGTCCGATGCCCCAGCCAAAGGTGATCTCGGTCATCATGTCCAGCAGACGCAGCAAAGGGTTCGTGGATGGTTTGTTCAGAAACACCTCACCTTCTGGATAGGCTTTCTGAAACCCGCGGAATGTCATTCGAAAGGTGGGCCAAGGCCTCATTTGCGCTTCGGGCCGGAGAGGGCAAGCAGGACCCTCGGAGTTGGGGTCGCGATCCGCCTCGCGAAAACCGTAGATATGCTGGATCGGATCGCCCGTGTCGTTGTCACGCAGTATCAAGTTGTTGCCATGCTGGGCCAGAACCTCAAGGTTCAGGCGCCGTCCTTCTATTCGCGGTGTGTACCCCTGACCCAGATTGGCCATCGCGCAGTAAGTCATTACCACATCCTCGCCCCCCAGCCCATCTACATCGCCCGCCAAATGAGGGCGCATGATCTGCGCATCCGGGTGCGCGCGCGCGTGACCATTGTGTTCGATGACGATGACTGGCGCTGTTGGACCGACATATTTTCGCGCTTCCTCGATAGAAAAATACTGGGCGTCGTTGAGCTGGTTTCTCAGGCCCAAATGCACCCACACATAGGGAAACCCATAAAGAAGCAAGGTCAGCGCAGCCGTTACGAGCCAAAGCCAGAAAGGGCCGCCCCCCAAAAGGAAATGTGCAAGGGTTGCCACTACAAATCCGCCCAGGCCAATGCCAATCAGGCGGTATTCATGCCGGATAAAGCGCACCATATTCTCGCGCTTTACTTTCAGCAGCATTTGCGAGACATCGCCAAGGTCGCGGAAATAGACAAACCCGATTCCGAGTGACACGATCAATCCCAGTGCGAAAATTATGCTACCAACCATGCTGAGATCCTCGATTTTGGTGATTACAGCCCTTCGCGGTTCATTACGAAAGAACAGGCCTACTTCTGGGGCGACGCGCGCTTGATCATGAAAGCTTCAACGGCTTGCTGTGTCTCGGGACGAATGTTCTCAATCCCCTCATAAGGCATGCCGTAGGCGGGCGGAGTATCGGGGTATTTCTCTTTCCGCGCCTTGTGGCGGCCCAGTATACGTACGAATTCCTGCCCACCCCAAGACCCGACTTCGGTTGAGACCGAGTATTCTTCGCGGGTGTCGCGGTAAAGATCGAAGAATTTTGCTAAAATTGCGCTCTCGCCGGGTCCCGGCAGTTTGAGCTTAAGCTGATCCTTAACGATCGCCTCGGGTTTCGCGACCGAATAGATGATCACGTGATCGCGTCGCGCTTTCGATTCATCCGCGAACAGTAGCGCCGCCGACTGATCGACACCATCGACCAGACGATCCCTTGGGATGAATCCATCCGCCCCGGCAAAGCGCGAGATCGTGGTATAGAGGTCCGAAACATGAATGATGCTGTTTAACAACCCGTCAGCTTCAATCATGCCCGGCCAGCGGATGAAGGCGTCCACGCGCACGCCACCTTCAGTCGTGTCGCCTTTACCGCCCGCGTAAATCAGTGGGGTAAACCCGGATTGCGGCGCGTATTTGGTAAAATGCCCATTGTCGCCCATAACCACAACGATGGTGTTTTCGCTGAGCCCTAGATCATCCATGCGCGCGAACAGATCACCCAGCCACTGATCCAGTAGCTGCATTTTGTCGACATAGAGACCCCCATTCGCACTTTCCGGCCCGTCGCGTCCGGCCCGCGTATTGTCCAGCGGGATCATGGGCCAATATTGCAGGAAAAACGGCGCTTCGCCGCCCGCAAGGCGCTCTAGCTCATTCAGCGTTTTGTCCTGAAAGGTCTGGTTCATTTCATCGTATTTGGCGGCGTTCCAGCGTTCACCGGCGTCCATGCGGATTTCGCGGATCGGCCCGCTGGCCTCACCTTCGATGACGGTCATCATCGCTGACGCGTCCGGTCGGAACCAGCCATCCAAAGTGTATTTGTCGTCATAATCCCGGATCGCGACCGAGACCTGTTCCTTGATCGCATCATCGTTGAAAATGGTCAGCTGGCCCTGCTGGTGAACGGCGTGCTGAGCGTAATCGAATCCCTGATTCATTGCCCAGCTTTCGGCAATGTCACCCATGTGCCATTTGCCGACATGGCTGGTTGCATACCCTGCCTGTTTCAAGACTTCAGCTAGCGTCACTTCGCTACCCGGCAATCCAAATCCCGCAATATCGACCGTCGTGTCACCCATTCCCATACGCACGGGCAACCGGCCGGTCATTTGTGCTACACGTGTTGGCGTGCAGGACGGTTCGGTATACATCCGTACCATGCGTAGCGCTTCGTCCGAAAAGTCGTTGATGTTCGGAGTGTCGTACCCACGAACTGCGTTGAGTTCGGGTATACCCATGTCGCCAAAGCCCATATCGTCGATCAGTACGCTGACTATGTTTGGGGGCTGTCCATTGTTGCCGTCACGAAAGGCTGCCAGAGCCTCATCTACAGCGGTGTCATCTTGCACCCATTGTTCCGCGCGTTGTGCTTGCAGAACATAAAACTCGGCATCGTGTTGAATCGGACCTTCCTGTGCCTGCAGAGGTGGTGCCGCGACGCTTGAACACAAAACCAGAAGCCATTGTAGTTTCATTCCGTCTCCCCCTTGGTTGAAGCAGAGCTTCGGTGTTTGAACTTTGATGTGCTGGCAATTTGTAACATCATTATATTCAAATAATTGTTTTTTGCGAATTCACTGCCAGCTCATGAATGTATTGCGGGTCAGTTCGGTTTCCGGACGCAGGTTTTCGATGCCCTCATAAGGAATACCTTTGCCAATCTCTGAATGCGGGTACTTGGCGATCATCTTCTGGTGGCGCTTGATCATATCCTGAAAAGATGCGCCGGCCCAAAGCGAGTAGCCCACCAACGGGTGTTCCTCGCGCGGGTCCCGATAGATATTATAAGTCGGGGCACCCGCGCCGGGCTGGCCAGGGGCAGGAAGATGCATCTTGAATTCCTGTTTGACGATCGAGCGTAAAACAGGCCCTTCGTAAACATAGACATAGTCGCGCCGACCATTCCCCTCGCCATTCAACAGCAAGGCGGTCTGGTCAATACCGTCGATGATACGGTCCCGCGGTATAAAGCCGGTTGCTCCGGCAATTCGCGCCATTGTGGTGAAGATATCCGATACATGAAAGATGTCTCCAGCGGCGCTGTTGGGTTCGATCACACCGGGCCAGCGAATGAATGCGTCGGTTCGTACGCCACCTTCAAGGTGCTGGGTTTTGCCTCCGCGATAGATCAGCTGGCTCAGGCCGGATGTGCCTTCATAGTGATACATCAAACCATTATCCGCCATCAGAACAACAATCGTGTTGTCTCCCTTGCCGGTTTCTTCGAGCTTGGCCAGAAGATCTCCGATCCAACCATCAAGCAGTTGCAGCTTGTCGGCGTGAAATCCGCCATTTCGTGAAATTGCCTGATCCGGGTAAACGAAGTTCAGCGGATAAAGCGGCCAATATTGCAAGAAGAACGGTGCATCCTCGGAAGCTACGCGTTCAAGTTGCTCGAGCGCCTGCCGTTGATATCGCTCGTTCATCTCTTCATATTTGGCCTGCGTCCACACCTCACCGGCCGACATGTCTACTTCCAGGGCGGGACCACCGGCTTCGGCTTCGACACCTGTGACAAGACCATATGGCTTGAACCGTTCATCCAGTTGGAACTGATTATTCTGCCCCTCGGGCACATAGCCGAGCATAGTGTTGGACCGCATTGCCTCGGGGGTCATGAGGCTCAGCTGTACTTGCTGGTGTAGTGGAAATGCGGCCCAGTCGAACCCTTGGTTATGTGGGTACGATTGTTCAATGTCGCCTTGGTGCCATTTTCCGACATGCGCCGTATTGTAGCCGACCTGTTTCAGTATCTCCGGCAATGTCACTTCGCTGGCCGGAAGGCCCTCTCCGACCAAAGCCACTTTGACCTCTTCCACACCGGCGCGAATTGGGTGGCGCCCGGTCAGCATGGCAGTGCGGGTCGGAGTGCAGGAGGGTTCGGTATACATGCGCATCAGCGACAAACCTTCGGTGGCCAATTGATTGATGCTGGGTGTCTCGATCCCCATGACGTAATTCATCTTGCGGTCACCCATCTGACCAAAGCTGACGTCATCAATCAGGATGTAGAGGAGGTTAGGGGGCTTATCGCCATTGGCCGCACGAATTTCGGCCAGCTTGGCGTCGACTTCAACGTCTTGTGCATCCCATGCCTCACCAAACTGCGCGCGGAGGAATTCAAACTCGCCGTCATGAACAATTGGGGTTTCCTGAGCAAGCACGGAGCCAGCACCAATCAACAACGTAGGCAAGATATATCTAAGTTTCATGTCAAACCTCCAAATCTTTGTTCCGTACCGATTCCGCACGCGCGCCCTGAGCCCGCAGGTGTCCGTCAATACTGCTGCGCAGGTCCGAGAGGCTTTCTGCCAGATCCGCGAGATAGCGCATCTGTAGAACTGAATGCGACTTTGGCGGCATCGCCATTTCTGCGAAGACCTCTTTGTAGTCGCGACAAATTTGATCGAACTCTTGGTCTTTTTCCCGCAGGTTCCGTAGCAGACGACCCGCTTTGGGAAATTGAGATTCAAAGAATTCATCATCCGTCATTGGCAGCGCTTTTTAGGCATTCTCCCTCTAAGCATGCATCCAAAAGAATATGTATTGCACGTTTCAAGCCGCATGCTACGGTAGCAACGTGACGTCAAACCCTTATTGTGAAAGGATAGTTTTTGAACGTCAGCGTGGGCAATCAGGGCCAGACTGGTACTCAATCGTTCTCGGGCGAGCAGTTGCGTGCCGCGTTGGACAAGGTTCTGAGGTCGGATGAATTCAAAGGATCCGCCCGCATGCGATCATTCCTATCTTACGTGGTGACGGAAACGCTGGAGGGTCGTTCCGACGAAATACGTGCCAAGACCATTGCGATGGATGTTTATGGATACGACGCGGATGAGTTATTGAAACGCGAGGGCGTCGTGCGTGTGGATGCCGGACGTGTTCGGCGAAAGCTCCAAGCTTATTATGAAAGTAAAGGGGCCGCTGACGAACTGGTAATCTCATTGCCTGTCGGAAGTTACGCACCACAATTTTTGTCGGGCTCCGATCGAAGCAGACAAAGCTTACGCGTAAGGCAACGGGTTACCTTGGTCGTTATCTCGCTTTCAATTCTAGTAGCCGGTATTCTAACCGGCGTTCTGATCGGCCGCAGTTTGCAATCTGTTGCTCCAAAAACTGGCAAAACTGCGATCTACGACGTGTCTCCAGCCCGCGTCGAAGCAATGAACCTAAGCAACGCAGGCCGGGATCTAATTTTCCCGGTTACAGATTTGGCACGCCTTCAACCTGCGTTGTTGATATTTCAAACAGCAATTGAACGAGACCCGTTGTTCTACGGGGGGTACGCAGGCGCTTCTCAGGTCGAAACCATGTTCGCCATCATGAAATCCGGCAGTCCAAGTTCAAATGAGTTTTTGCGCGCGGCCGACAAGAATAGTGCTTATGCTTTGGAAATGGCTCCGGATGCAGCATGGTCGCTTTCAGCTCGGGCCTGGTTTGAATTTGGGGTGGGCAATTATGAAAGCGCGGTTGGATTATCCCAAAGGGCCGTAGACTTGGCACCCGATGATTCACATGTTGCTGAATTCGACGCCCTGATCTCCCTTTACACGTCCGATTTTGATCGGGTTCTGTCGCAATCAGTGAGATATAGAGCACTGGCCCAAAACGGTGGAGGGCTAGTTTTTGACAACGCATTGGGTGCGGCTCAGTTCCACACGGGAGACTATGCTGCCGCAATCCGAACGTTTGATAAAACAATATCTCGCGGTGGGCCGTTCGGACCAATTTCCGCAGCTTACCTTATGGCAGCCCACTGGAGGAACGGAGAACAAGCTGAGGCACAGCGGCTTGCAAGAGTATTTTCGGACACTTGGCCAAGCTTCCCCCTCGAAAAACTAAAGGCTCGGGTGTTTGTAGACCCACAGCCAGTTCAAGAGCTGATCAGTGCAATGATAGCTGCAGGTTGGTCAGGACCCGCCAAGCCCTGACGATTTTCTATAGGGTTTGTAATAATTCGTTCAGAGGCATGCGCTTCCAAGGAGGAGGTGCGTTGGTTGTGAAGTGGACGAACCTCCAGACGAGATCAAAACAAAGTTCATCGATACCGAATGGGTGTGTGATGGACAGACAAAGGTCTGCTCTTGGCTCCCGATGAGATAATCTTTGCACTCGCAGCGAACTTCTGCTTCCGCCCGTCCCGCCAGTGCTGCGCCTGCTGCTTCTACTAATTTGAGCTTTGCCATGGCTCTGGCTCTCCAAACAGTCGTGCCGAAGTGCAAAGTTTAACTCGAAATGCAAAGTCATGCCCGAACCTATAGATAGATCAGGCAGTGCCCCTGCCCGTTAAAACGGTGGTTGGCCGGCTTACAGGCAGATACAACCTGAGATCGCTTCACATAACACCCGTTCAGCGGTGTTCGCGCTTTGTTGCGGCTTCGGCGCTCACGCAGGAGTTGACTTAACGGGTTACCATCACTGCCGAGCAAAATTGTGACAGAACCGGGATCTCTGAAACGTAGCAACGATGTGAGTATCAACTTGTAACCTCATCAGTTTTGCATCACGTTTGGCGCAATGCAGTATAATCTATCAACTTTATCACCTTCACAATTCGAAGCACTTTCCGCGGACCTGATTGGTCGCGACACCAATCTTCGGTTTGAACAATTTGGTGACGGTCCGGATGGCGGCATTGACGGTCGTCACGCGATTGGTCAAAACAAAATCATACTTCAGGCGAAGCACTATGGTCGGTCCGGCTACTCTCAACTCAAGAGAGAACTGCGTGAAGAAAGGAAAAAAGTAGATAAGCTCGAACCTTGCCGATACATACTGGCAACTTCGGTATCTATGACGCCCGCACGCAAAGATGAAATAATAGGTATTATCGGAGCGAGCTTGATTGGCCCTGGTGATATCTACGGCAAAGAAGATCTCGATGGGCTTCTTAGAGCTAACCAAGATATTGTCGAAGCGCATCCAGCACTATGGGAGGCAAGCGGCAAAGTTCTCGAAGAGATTCTCAATAGGACACTTGATAGACGGGACCGTCGGCACGAACCCCCTGCAGCTCTCAAATCACTGCTTCCGAAACAACGTGACGTAGCCACACATACTGAGGCGGTCTCAAGAGATGTTGTATTCATCTTGGGCTCCAGTCCAAGCCACGATGATTTCATCCTTTGGCTGGGACCAAAATTAGAAGCAAGAGGGTACTCAGTTTTTTCTGACATTCTGACGCTCGAGCCCGGGCAACGATGGCGGAAGGAGGTCAACCGCGCGCTTGAAATTCGCGCAGCGAAAGTGCTCATTGTAGCAAGTGAAGTGACCCTCCAAGATGATCGCGTCATGGATACGGTCGACAAGGCCCGAGATGTCGCCCAAACAATCAACGATGAGAAGTTTATCATCCCACTTCGCATTGAGAACGGTGTACGAATTGATGGTCTGCGCGACGCTGTGCCGGTCGACTTTAAGCGCGGCTGGGGTGAAGGTTTGGATAAGCTTCTCGAAACTTTGCGCCGGCAAGCAGTGCCTCAAAATGCTGATGCTGTCGAAGTAGCCCCACAATGGGATGCATTTCGCAAGCGTAAGGCGGTGCCTCTTGTCCAAGAGCCAGAGCAACTTGTCTCTAACTGGCTTGCCGTGGTCGAGATGCCTGATGAGATCCACTACTATGAGGCAATCGGTGCAGTCAGCGAAGATGCGATCAAACGCCAGATTTCGCGCTTGTCCTATCCCGCCCAAAAGCACGGGCGGGGCGTTATTTCATTTGCCGACCCGCAGGACACTCATGACAGTATTGAAGGCATTGCGAGCATGCAGCTGCAGGCATCTGCGCCGGTGAAGGACTTCGTCGAATCCGGTTTGGCAGAAGCAGGTATAGAGGCTCGCGAAGCTTCAAACTTGATGACTCATTTCATGCGTGATGCATGGGAACGATATTGTGTGAACAAGGGTATGATCGCCTACGACTACTCGGCAGCAAAAGGATTTCACGTTTCCGCCGATCAGGCGCTAAACGGGCATCGTGTTCGCTGGGGAAAACAGGGCGGCGGTCGTCGCTCATCGATGCTGCGCAATATCGCGAATAAGCGGGTTTGGAAGTATGGTGTTACAGCTATTCCGCGACTTTGGCCTTTCTGGCACATGCGCCTGAAGGCACGAGTTCTCTTCGCAGACGACAACGGCACCGCCGAAGGCAAAGAGATCACTGACGCCAAGAAAATGCATCGCTTGCGCCGTTCGGGTTGCAAGGGGTGGCGTAACAAGCAGTGGCATGGACGTCTTTTGGCTTTCCTTGAACTGCTTTCAGAAGGATCGGCCTATTTGAGAGTACCACTTGCTCCTGGCCGCGACATGCTTCTTTCGTCAGAGCCCATTCTGTTCACATCGCCGGTCAGCACGCGCCTTCCCGATACCGCTGACGCGGACGGAGAAGAGCTGGATGAAAGCACGCTTGGCCGCCCCGAAATAGAGGAAGAAGACGCATGAGGCTTCGTGAACCCAGCCTGCTGGTCGAGCATCTTGACGAACCTCACTTGGACTTCCGTTTCGACCAAAAGAGTCACCACCCAAAAGACGGCCTTTTTCTATACGGGCCTCACGCAGCGAACAAAAAGATCAAAGAAGTTCGAATAGGAGTCGTGGCGACCCCGAAGGGGATGAAGCTCTTTCGGGAATGGGCAAAACGGCTTCAGAACGGGATCAAAGTCCCTCCACCGGGGCCGACAGAAAAAAAAGACCGTTTACATTTGGCTGACTTCATTGGGTTGGAAGAGACTTTTGGGATCACATTTGATCCAATGGGATGCAGCGAGTTAGTTGTTGATAGTGATGAAATCGAAAGAGCAACCCGGATCGAGAACAAACACGAAGCCGTTGATGTCGTTGCCCGAATTTACGCCGAGCGAGTCAAGAAGTTCCGACGAAACGAGGAACGAAACATTGATGTATGGCTCTTTGTGGTTCCGGAAATGGTCTACGAACGTTGCCGCCCAGAATCCAAACGGACAGGGTTGGAGTTGATAGCGGGCAAGGCTTCCAAGAAGCAGAAGACTCGCTTCAGCATGCCTCTCTTTGAAAGCTTGCCAGATTTCGACACGAGCGGTGAAGACATCTTCGATGACGTCCCTGACTTTCGCCGACGGATCAAAGCCGAATTTCTCGCTATAGCACCGTCGCAAATCCTGCGTGAGACCACACTTGATCCATATTCCTTCCTCAACAGCGCTGGGTATCCAACCCGCAAGGCGCAGGATGCGGCCACCATCGCGTGGAACTTGGCGACTGGACTCTACTACAAATCCCAATCGAAACCACCGTGGCGTCTGTCAGATATCAGAGAGGGCGTTTGCTACATCGGGATGGTCTACAAGAAGCTTCCCAACAACCGAGACAACCATGTGTGCTGTGCTGCGCAAATGTTTCTAACAGAAGGTGATGGGGTTGTGTTCCGCGGAGCAAATAGACCGTGGCAAACGGATGAGTACGAGTATCACCTGAGCGCAAAGGCAGCCGAACAACTCCTAAACACTGTCATCGAAACCTATACTGACATGCATGGAGCGCCACCAAAGGAGCTATTTATCCACGGCCAGACTTCTTTCAACGATGAAGAGTGGGATGCTTTCTGCCGCGCGGCCCCTCCGGGCACCAACGTAATAGGCGTACGCATCAAATCGACGGGCGGCGATGCCAAGCTTTTCCGTGACGGCGACTACCCTGTCATTCGGGGTACAGCGCTACATTTGGATGATCGAAATGCTTACATTTGGACGAGTGGATATGTTCCCCAGCTCGACACATACATCGGACCAGAAACTCCAAACCCGTTGTTTATCACCATCCTTAGATCGAAATACCGCCGTCCTGATATGAAGTCGGTTCTGGCCGACATCATGGGGCTCACCAAGATCAACTACAACTCCTGCAACTTCAACGATGGTCTACCGGTCACGGTACGGTTCGCAAAAATGGTTGGCGACATCTTGGTAATGGGCTCGGCCAAAGAAGGTGGACCGCAACCTTTCAAGTACTACGTTTGACTACATTTTTTTTTTCGTACGGCAGTTATCACAGAGGAGGAATTTTCCGGTCCGTTTAGTGAACCACTTCAGTTAAAGTGAAGGCAATCTCCGTTCTTTACAGCGCCTAAAAGCTGTAATTGAAAACACCAATAATGTTAGCAAGTCGACAAGGCCAGTTTAGCAAGGCACAATTTGGAAACACGGTTCAAGAAAAACGATGACTGATTACGTTGACTGGATTCGCCGACAGATCTCGGCGCAGACCGACAGTTTGGCACCAGATGACTTCGCGATGATCCCAACTACGCGAGGGCTTTCAGCTATAGTTGATCGTCAGTTCTCTGATGTTGTTTCGCAATATCGGTGGTTTGCCGTTCGGGCTCAACCTGAACACATTTACGCGGTTGCCGATATTGAGGGTCGCCGCATTGCCCTCCCGAGACTGGTGCTGACGCTCGCAAGCCTGGGCAAGAATGTAGACGATTTCAAACACGTGTCTTTCAAGAACAAGATCAGTTTCGATTGTAGACTGAGCAACTTGGAGTACCGGGTCGGTCGACAGGCGGTGATGCGTAACCGAAAACCGAAACGAAATACTTCTTCGCAGTACAAAGGCGTGATGCGGGCGAAGCGAACTGATGGTTCGATCTACTGGCGCGGCCAAATCAAAGGAAATGATGGCACGATGAGTCTGGGCAGCTTTGAAGACGAAGTGTGGGCTGCCACGGTCTACGACGCCGCAGCTTATTTGCTTTTTGGTGGAGCAGGCTATTCCAACTTTCCGGATCAAGCTCCAAGTATCGAGGCTTTAGACATTGCCAGGGCTCGGATTGAGCGCTTCAGAAACAGGCGTAGGCTTAAGAACGGCAGCGCGGAAACGTCGTAGTAGGGCTGGATTTCCTAATAAGCGTTGTGTTCGACATTTTTTGTGACGCTGTGAGTCGAGTTGGGGTGCAAGAGTTACGTGTCTGAGCATTGATTATGTCTCTTCAAACTAATTACAACCACCCTGACCTCATGAATGTCCGGCCAATCTCCAGATATCGAGTGCCAGTATTCCTGTAAGGCGACTTCAAGACTGTCCAGATTTACCCGACGGTTATTCTCGTCTGGACGACGGATAGCTATGCCGAATGAAACTGATCACTCGCTCTGCGAAGTACACTATTTGGAATGTTTGGAATTTGGGTGGTTTCGACTACTGATCCGCTTGAGTGAGCATCGACATCGATCTTGTGATGTAAGCCAATTTCATCGCTTGTGCGCAACAGCCTTCTGCAAATCAATTCAGCGAGTGCTTCATCTTCAACTGCGCAAATAATTTGACGCCCACCTTGTCGCATCGCACTTAAGACTTCTACTAAGTTTAGGGCTCGAAAGTCATCCACATGTTGAACAGGATCATCCAACACGAGCGTTTCCCATTGCGACCAAGAGCGGGCCAAGTGAACCGACAAAAGAAAGGCAATTCCCGCAGCCCTTCTCTGTCCACTACTGAAGACGAACTGAGGGTTTAGTTCATTGCCTACTTTTAGGCTCAAGAACCTCCGAACATCTCCACGGATGCTGTATTCTATACTTCGCCAGTCCGAGTGCGGGCGCAATCTCTGATAGAGTTCATTAAGCAGTGGACTAACAAGAGCTAAGCGTTCATCAATAATTTCGCTTGCAGAGCGGCGTACATTCTTATCCAGAGTTTTAGCAAGTGACAGAGCCGATTGGCATTCAGCGAGTTGGTCTGCCGCGTTATCCACCAAGCTACTCAAGTCACCCACCTGAGCACTCACTGAAGTCAACCTGTCAACAGCCCGAGAGGCTTCCAGCGCGCTCAGTGCGCGCTCGACTTCAACCAGCTGGTTTCTTTCTTGTAACGCAATCATTGCGAGTGCATCAGCGCTGTGGATTTGCTCAAAAGGCAGGGCATACCTTTCAAACATTTCAACGTGCTTTTCCTCAAGCGCACGGATAGTTTCCCCTGCTCTGATTTCGGCTGCCCACTCTCCCTCAATATTCTCCCAAGCGACCTGAGCTTCAGTTTCTATTGACCGAGCTACTCCAGCCTGTTCACGTGCTGCTTTGATCCCTGACGCAAGCTTTTCTATGCGCGAGCTGAGTTTTTCCAATCCAACTTCAAAATCGTCATCTGTGCGTGAAGCCGCACAAAGTGGGCAGTGCCCATCATCGAGACCCACGTGCAAGCCATGCTCCAATAAGCTGGATAATGACGCGGCTAAACCGCTTGCGGCCTCCTCTATTTCCAATTTTCGCAGCGCGTCTTCAAGCCGGGTTTTGGCGCTCTCCAACCGGTCGAGCGCGGCTTCTCTTCTTTCTGATAGTCTCTGTCTATCTTCTACCCTTTGCTTGGACTCGTACTCAGTTCTTAACGCTTCAATTTCGTGCCCTAAGGATATCGCACTTTGAAACGCGCTTTGTCGTTCACGCAGGGATGGCAAGCTTTGTTTTGCCGTTTCTCTTAGTTCAGAAATACTACTGGTGTTTTCGACTTCGAAAACTGTTTCGAGAGTGCGGATGGCCGCGTCGACATCAGAGTTTTGAGCGGCAGCTTCGGATGCTCTCGAAAGCTCAACAAGCGCACGCGATTGTTCTCCTCTGGCCTTTTCATAGGCATCATTGGCCTGTGCAACCCGAGCCTCGGCAGCGGACACAACAGATTTTGCCTTTTCAGCGAGTTGACTATTTTCGATGGCACCAAAAGCCGCTCGCACGAGGTCAAAGCGCTCTGTTTCTTTTAGATCAAGGCTTTGAGCTGCTATCCATTCATCGCGCAGGATGCTGGTTTTAACCAACTGTTTTATAGGATCCTCTGGAGTGTCACCTGAACAAAGTGCTTGAGCGATCTCCTCGTCAGATTTGTCAGCGCGCTCTCCGCGGGTACGTGTAACGATAAATCTTTCTGAATTCTTTCTAAAGAAGCCGATACGAACAAAATGTGCATCAGGCTTTCCCGTGCCGCGCCACCAATAGTAGTCGCTCACATTTTCTTTAGCCGCGCTTTCAACAGTGTATTTTCCAATTTGGCCGGTTAGTGCGAATTCGATGGCGTCACAGATTGTACTCTTTCCCACGCCGTTGCGGCCACTGATTACAGTGAACCCGCCCCCAAATTCAATTCGTACTTTGTCACGAAAGCCACGAAACCCAGAAACTTCGATAAAGTCTAACTTCATCTTTTTGACCTCAAGAGCTCTGCCACTTCAGCTGGCGATGCCGAACCGAGAAAGCCCTCCAAGGCTTCCGGCGAAATATCCTTCGATCTTTTCCTTACACGCTCGTCGAGATCAGCGTTGCTTATGACAGGACGGGCCCGGAGCGGGGCCAATGGCATCAGTGCGTTCTCCAAGTCATCAACGGTTTGGACACTGTGGCGAGCTATTTTTCGGGTCATAGAGAAATCTTCTTCCAGCTTTTCCACGGATCGCCGCAAATCTGGCGCATGCTCAGCAGTAAGAAAAACCGAATAGACATTCCAAGCCTTGGCACCAGCTGATCGTAACGCGATAGCGTGGCGTGCAAGCACTTGGTCTTGTTTGCTTTGCCAGTCCGATAGAAGTTCTTTAGCGGTTTCAAATACATGTACGAAACCAACAATCGACTGGTTTTCAAAACAAGTCGTCGCCGGTTGTGCTCCAGGCCAGGTCCAAGTCTCATAGCCTGCTTCACGTAATATCAATTCGGATTGCGTATGAATGTCCATCAGATGCCCAACTCCACACGTGCCCTTTCAAAGTCCAACCAACGTCCTGATGGCGCCGGTCGAACTATATCGCCTGCTTTCCCTTCCCGAACAACATTTGCAGGCAAAGCATAATCTGTTGCACCGGGAGCAGCGACTATGTCAGCTGCTTCTAAAGATGGCGCTTCAGTAAAGCGCGCCTTCAACTTGCTCAATGCAACACCAGAACCGTTAACGACACGAATGGATTGGCCATTTAGGTCATAACCCAAAGCAGTTTGGATCGCTCCCGCCTTTCGAAGCAGTAGATGAAATGCTCCTAATATCTCACAATTTGCAGGGCTACTGAGAGTGGCAGGCTGCCCAATGGGAACCCCCTCGGCGTCTCGGCGCAGCCCATAAAGCGTCTCGGAGTCGAACTCTTCCATTTCAAGCAGAGCATTCTCAAATACATGACCCGAAATCTCCTCGTACGTCTCTCTCCCGGACGCGAGTACCAGCCGCAAAAATTTTGCAGAAAACGCATTGCGAAGCTCGTCGAGCGCCTCTGCACCCGATTGCTGCACATGCACAAAATTAACACCCTCCCCGTTTGCGATGCCCCAAAGAGAAGGCGCCTTTTCCTCAAGTTCATTGACTGGTGCTGGGTCGAAGACAGTTACAGATAGCGGTGATATATCACCCAGAATATTGCCCAGTATTTCATTCAGATAGTCCCAGTCTGACCAGAAGCCGACAACCAAGAGGTCTTTCTGCCGCAAGTTTGCAGCCATCCACTCTTTGCTTCGCTCGATCCGACCAGCAATAGGGGGCTCATTCAATTGCGACGGAGCCCAAACTGTAGCAGGTCGATCCTTAGTCGCGCAGCCATGAAACTTCAAAAGCGGCCCCTGCGTCGCGGCACGAACAGTCGCTTCTTCTCCATCAAGCGACGCCTGAAAGTCGAAACCATTCTCTACTGCACACCTTTCAATCAAGGTGTCATAGTTTGCGGAGAGGGCTGCAATAGCCGATTTAGTCGTAAGGAAGTCGGCAACGGCTGCGTGTCCAGCATTTGGTGGCCGAACAAATTGGCCCCATGGGACAAGCCGTTCTATAAAAACACTCTGAAGAGTATTCGCGTCGACGAAGTGTTGCGCCAAAGCCTCCAGATCATGCCGAAGACTAAGGTCAACATCTGGATCGACATTCATTTGGTAGTTGTCGAAACAATTCTCGGCAACTCTCCATGCGGACGGGAGACTGCTTGGTGCAGCCATCGACAGCCCCGCCCCACAAACAACCACCAAACGATCTGCGTGCATTGAAGCCAGTAGTTGTGTCCTAATTTCTGGAGACATCTATTTTACTCAAGCTCTCAATTCTAATTGGTTAATATGTTGTTTAACAAAAGATACCACCATTACCGAGAGGCACTCGGGAACTCTCCACCTTAATACTTGCGGTTGAAAGAACTCAGGCACAAGCGAAAACTGCGCCATCCAACTTGGTTTCATTCTTGGAAAGAGAAAGCCACCGCCTTTTGAGGCGGAGGCAATATTTTGTGGTCAGAATTGCAAACTGTTGTTGCTTCTCATAGTTGAGTTGATCCAATTGCAGATCGACACAAGTTTGGTCCTAACGGACCAATACGCCTTGGCACACGCCAGCTTTGTGGGAAGCGCGCGCGCCAAGGCGCAGATCTTCCACAAAACAACCCGGTTTTATTGAAATTGCCACCGCCTCAAAAGCGGTGGCAAAGTTTTTACGGTCAAAGTTGCAGTTTGGGCTGGTTAAATTGCAAACTGATGCAGACTTTCACAACAATTGTAGCGCTCCATTTGACATTACCTATCCACACACGAAAAACCTTTTTAGATCAACACACTCTTATCACAGAGGCACGGCATGTTGACCAAAAATTTCATAATGATTTACTTACATTTAGTGGAGCGACCGATTGCCTCGCCGCCTCCCTTGAATTGAAAATCCTCACTCGGTTGCCCTAGGTTCTGCTAGAGACAGAACCGACAATCTGAATAGAAGCGCCCTATCAACGAACAGGCAAGCCGCCATTCGCTAAAGAGTTCCTGAAAGTCAGCAGTGCGAACCTTGCAGTCATTGGTATTCGAGACATCAAGGCCTGCTCGTTTCTGAATGAGCCGTTGAAACAGTAAAGCACCCGTGGCCACCACGGGTGCTTCATTCTCATTTGTCTTGTTATCGCGCCAGTTCGTAGCGTGTCATCGACATCGTGGATGCGTCGATCATGCTCATGAACTTTTCCGCAGCTGGTGCCGAGGCGAAACTGTCCATGGACGCCTGGGCTGCTTCAGCGGTTTCCCAGTTGACCACGACCGCCCACTTGCCATCTGCGAAGGCAGCTTGGCGAGAAATGAAGCCGGGCTGTTTGCTGACATGCTCATCTTCGATGGCTTTATCGATGGGTTCGAAGGCTTTAGCTGAAACACCCTCAGCCAAATTCATCGTGACGATCTCGATAACGCCTTTGTCTTGTGCCATTGCGGTCCCTCCTAGAGCCATGAACAATGTGATCAGTAGTGCCTTCATCGCGGTCATCGATCAGAACTTGCCGTTGTCGTGAGCCATCTCCGATGGGATGTCCGCGATCACATCCCAATGCTCGACGATCATACCGTCTTCGACACGGAACAAGTCATAAAACGCAGTCGGTTTGTCAGCGAAAGTGCCCTCTGATGCAGTCAGGACGAAGTTGCCCTCAGCCACGACATAATGCACATCCGTATAGACCATCTGAATGCCCTGCTCGGCCATGCCAGCAAGGGCTGCGCCCAATCCGTCCAGACCGTCAGCAATGTTGCTGTTGTGCTGAATGTAGGTCTCGGTGGACAGGAAGTCGGTGATCCGGTCGACCTCGCCATTCTTAAGAATGGTTTCCACGAAGTCTGTGACCAGTGCCTTGTTGTCGGCCGTTTTGTCGAGATCTGTGATCTCGGTTGGGCCATCGGTTTGCGTGTGGCCCGAGGGGTTCGGAGGCGTGATCGGGGTCAGATTGTCCCAATGCTCGGCAACCTTGCCATCTTCAACACGGAACACATCAAAGCCGACCAGAGTTTCCGCACCAAAGGCTTGGGCGTTGTTATAGGTGGTATGCAGAACAACCATGCCGCCTTCGGAAATCACGCGATGGATGTCGACCTCGATCCCGCTGTCTTTCAAGCCGGGAATGAAGCCGAGGATCGGGGCCGCACCTGTGGGGACGCCTGGGTTATGCTGAATATAATCCGGTGCAAGCAGCTGTTCAGCGGCTGTCGGATCGAAGTTGATGAAGATGGCGGAAACGGCCTCCAGTACGAGCTCTTTAGGTGTCATTGGTATACTCCTTGTTTGGTTTGGTTGACGACCTTCACGCAGCGCGGGCTTGCGCCGTGGTGATCTTGAATTCAGTGCCCCATGGATCGATCAAACGACCGGGGGACAGGCTCTCGGATGCGGCCAATAGCTCGACACTCGCAAGACCAGTTGATCCTTCTGACCGTTGGCCTGCCCCTTGGGATTGCCACGCGTTCGCGGCAAGGTGGTGGTGGTAACCTCCCGCTCCGAACCAACGGGCCGAGGGAAGCTGGAATGTTTCCACCATGCCAAGGTCTTGGGTAACGAACCGCGCGGCTTCGCGCACATCACCAACGCGCAGATGGACATGTCCGATGACCGTGTCTTGCGGCGCGCCTTGCCATGGCGTGGCTTCTTTAGTGAGAGATTTCAGATCAAGCGGGCGCGTGGTCATGTGCACGGTGTCGCCCTGCCGCTTCCATGCCTCGCGGGGCAGGTCACGATAGATTTCTATCCCGTTGCCTTCCGGGTCACTCAAATAGAGGGCCTCACTGACGCCATGGTGTGATGCACCATCAAGCTGAACACCGCGCTCTGCCGCGTAGATCAACCAAGAGCCCAGATCCTGTTTCGTCGGCAGCAAAAATGCCGTGTGAAACAGTCCTGCATCTCTTGGAAACGGCTTCGCCTTCCGGTCCTGGCGCAGTTCGATCAACGTTCCGGCATCTGAGCCCAACCGGGCGCTTTCTCCGTTGCGTTCGATCAGCTGGAGGCCAATCACCTCTTCATAAAAGGCAGCAGTCTTATCCAGATTGCGCACCGTAAGGGCGACTTGGCCAATTGAGATGGGGGCGTCTGAGGTTGCCATATTCTTGTCTCCTGCGTTTCAGCTTGAGAAGAACTTAGCGATGGCCTTTACTCCACAAAATTGCGATAAGAGAGAATGTATATCGCTAATTTGGAGATAATCCCATGGACCGCATTGAAGGAATGAAGAGCTTCGTCGCCGTGGTGGAATCCGGCTCCTTTGCCGCAGCCGGGCACCGTCTGGGAATATCAAACAAGCTGGTCAGCAAACGGGTCGCTCAGCTCGAGAACCAACTTGGCATGAGCCTGTTGCATCGCACGACCCGATCAATGTCCCTGACCCACGAGGGCGAGCGGTATCTTGAAGGCGCCCGGCGCGTTTTGACCGAACTGGAGCAGTTGGAAGATGAGTTTGACCCATCGGAAGGTCTAAAGGGCATTATCCGCGTGGCCGCGCCAATTACCTATGGGGACACCGCCGTTGCGCGGGCGGCATCCAGATTTGTGGAACAGCACCCGAACGTAACAATCGAACTGGACTTGTCTGATCATTACGTTGACCTTGCCAAAGGCGGTTTTGACGTTGCAATCAGGATCGGCGCACTCAGCGATTCCAGCCTGATCGTTCGCAAACTTGGTGAAACACATATGAAGGTGGTCGCGGCCCCTTCCTACCTCCAGAAACACGGGGCACCCTCACATCCAGTCGAGCTTTCCGATCACATCTGCATCCGTGACGCCAACAACCCCGATCCAAACCGCTGGCCGTTCCGCATCGAGGGACAAACCGTGCAAGTTCCGGTATCCGGTCCGTTCCTCGCCAACAGCCCTCCTGCTTGTCTCGTGCCAACGCGTGCGGGGCGTGGGATATTCATCTGCCCCGATGTGTTTTTAAGAGATGATCTAAAAACCGGGAAGCTCGTAGAGTTATTCTCTGATTTCCACTCTCGGACTCTGCCGATCCAAAGCGTACAGTTACCGTCGGCATTTCGAAAACCGCGCGTGAAGGCGTTTGTCGAATTTATGAAGCGGGAAATCAGAGCATAGTTGTTTGCAAGCTGTAAATCCACTTACCAGAGTTAACGGGCTTAATCAGAGCGATATTGAAATCTACTCCAACATCCCTCTGATTGGATAGTTGTTATCCGGGTTCCGAATGAACTCCAACCCGCCGACAAGTGTTTCCAGATGCGGGCGCACGAACGGGCCGTTGGAGATATCAGTCACTTGCAGCGTGCCATCACCATTGATGATGAAAAGCCCGGGTTCTGCGAATGGTCGCGAGCTTTCGGCATCGGAGCGGGGTTCAGAGATATAGAGACCGAGTGACTTCATCTGTGCGATGGACAGGTCATAGCCAATTGTCAAATTGATCCCAAGCTTGGCGATATGGGGTTCTGCGCGGTCTAGGCTGTCGGCAGAAACCGCAGCGACGTCAATGCCGATCCCATTCAGGCGCGGAACAAGCGGTTCCAGTTCCTGCAAATAACGGCTGCAATAGGGGCAGTGTTTCCCGCGATAGACGACAATCATTTGCCAATCAAATCCCTCGGATGGTTTGCCGAGCGTGAGGTCCCCTCCGCCCAAGCGGGCAATCTTGCTTACGGGGAATGGTGCGCCAGCGGCGAGTTTGAATGCGGTCATAATGTTTCCTTGAGGTCTTGGTCACTGACGTGATGAACGATTTCGTTGAAGCGAAGTTGCAGGCCATTGTTGGCCAGCGCTTCGCGGATCATGGGTTCCAGCGTGTCGCGATATTCGAAATTCTGCGATTTGGCATAGACGGCCTGTATGTCGGCGGGTTGATCCTTGAGGAATTCGCGCAAACGTGGCCGCACATAGGATGGCAAGTTCAGGTATTCGACTTTTACCTCTGTCGCGCCCGTTGCGCGGATACCTGCGAAGAGTTCGTCAATCAACTCGGGGCGTAAATACATATGCGGCAGGAATGGACCCACGAAAACATAGGATTTCACGCCCGCATCTGTCAGTTTGCGCAGTGTTTCAAGTCGTGCGTGGGTCAATGGGGCCATCGCATCCAGCTGTCTGCTCAGCTTGTCATCCGAGGTTGTAATGCTGAGGCCGACCTCTGCGTATTTGATCCGTTTCAGCGCCTCCAGGTCATCCAGAACCGTAGGCGATTTGGTCAGGATGCTGACACGCCCCTGATAGTCATGTTCCGCAAAGACCTTCAGAATACCGCGTGTCAGACGATGTTTGCGTTCCACCCCTTGATAGGGATCGGTCACCGTACTGATCGCGATGCGTGGATGTGGGTCTTTCTTGAGCAGCCTGTGGATTTGCTTTTCCATCAACTCGACAGCGTTGGTTTTCACGTAAACGTAGTTGCCCCAGTTGCCGTTACTCTCGCCCACGAAACGCCCCATGAAACTGGCAAAGCAGTACATGCAGGCGAACTGGCAGCCCGTGTATGGATTGATCACGTAATCCGCGCTCGGCACCTTGGTACTGCCGATGATGGATTTGGCCGCGGTTTCATGAATTTGAAGCGCCATGTCTCGACTCCTACTCTGGGACGACGCGCAGCCCCCTTTCCGGGGCCGCGCCTTGTTTAGAACTTGCCGGAGTTGTTCCAGGTTTCTTTCGGCCCAATCTTTTCCTGAACATCCCAGTGCTCGACGATCTTGCCGCCCTTTAAGCGGAACAGATCAAAGAATGCCCAATCATCGCCGCCTTGTTTCACATGGCTGTAGATCACCACGAAGTTGCCCTGACCCAGCAAGTGATGAACTTTAACGTATTGCGCGGCCTGACCGCTCGCCATCACCTCTTTCAGGTGTTTGCCGAAACCTTCTAATCCGTCACCGACTTCCGGATTGTGTTGGTCGTACTGCTCCGTAGAGATATAATCCGTGACCAGATCGGCACGCCCGCCCATCAAAACGTTGTCGACAAAGCCCTGCACCACCGCCTTGTTGGCGTCAGTCTGGTCGAGGTCTTCGATCTTGGTCGGGCCATCGACCATGGTGCGACCAGAAACGGTGGGCCATTTGTATTCGGCGATGACGTCCCAATGCTCGACGATCTTGCCGTCTTCATCAGTGTCAAAGATGTCGGCTGTGACCCACTGCGCTTCACCGTTACCTAAGTTCTGATAGACGTGGCAGAAGACAAAATTACCGTCTTCAATTGTGCGCAAAACCTGAATGTCGCGGATCGGATTGCGTGCTAGAAATGGCGTGAAGAACTCAATGAACCCTTCCTTCCCATCGCGCACGCCGGTGGAGTGCTGGGTGTAGCGATCGCCGGTGTATTTATCCAAAGCTTCGACCATGTTGCCGTCGCGAATACCTTCCAGATATAGGCCTTTTGCGTTCGAGACGCGGATGCTGTCTGTCATGTTCTTTCTCCAAAGATGGAATTAGATGAGCCCCAGGAACCCGAGCAATTCTGCCCGCCCTGACCAGGCGACGATGGCGGATAAGGTGCCCGTGATCATCGCGGGAACACCCTCTTTCCAAGTGTCCCAAATCAGGTGACAGCCGATCGCTCCGACAGATGTTCCTAGCAGCGCCAATGCACCCAAGGTGCCGATCCACGATCCCTGGAACCAAATGGCAATCGCGCCAAACAACTCAACCACGCCAGTCAAAGCCATGATCTGGCGGTTCAGACCATATTTGATGAACATTGCCAGCTGGGTCTCAAAGATCATCTTTTGCCAACCGAAGATCTTGATTGAACTAGCAAACAGGAAGAATGCAGATAAGAGGCCAGTAAAGATGGTGATTAGGGTCATGTGGGAGTTCCGTTTTGAGGGTGCTGGCCTCGTACTGGAGCCAGAAATTTGCATTATTGAAGGTTGATAACCACCTTGTTGCCCGGCGTGAAATCGGCGCCTTCGCCAAAGGCGACAACAAGGCGGCCAGTTGTTGTGACGGTAACGGTTGCGCCTTCAGCAATCGCTGCTGTGGAAGCGTCAGCGTCGATGCTAGCTGAGGCAGGGCCTGCACCGGTGAAGGTGTAGTAGTAGCGATCAAAGCGATCGGCTGGCATAGGGTTGTTGGCCGGCTTGGCGGTATCACTGACGGTCATGGTCAGTGTGGACATATCCTCTGCCACGTCGATCTCATAGAAATTGACGAAATTTGGGATTTCGACACCTGCGCTCACCGTCGCGGCCTGATTGGCGTAGACATCGGCGCTGAATGCGATGGTCGAAATCTCGTTCCCACGGGTCATTTGCGGGTCTTGGAAAGTGTTCGCGACGGTAAACATGGTTTCGGCAGAAGCGGCACCAGCCGTCAGGGCCACCGCGGCGGCCAGAATTGACCTATGAAACATGGGTTAGTCCTTTGTTTGATGCGCGGCGCGGTGCCACGTTAAGATTGCGTTCTCACGAAAGGCGATGCGTTCGATCCATCCACCAAAAACCTCTTCCATCCGGTCGATATGATCCGGGGAGGATTGGAGGCGCGCCGCAATACCGTCTTCGCTCGCGGTAAGATCACAGGTTCCGATTGGTAGCGTCACATGTGCCTCGCCCGATTTGGCTTGAACGGGCACTCGTTTTGAAAAATGCGTACAAAGCTGTTTGAGATACTCAGCGCCATGCTTCGTTCCGAATTGGCTGGTGGATATGATCATCAGTCGTCCTTTCGTGAGAACAAACTAGCCATTCCCACGTCTTTCAATAATATGTCTGTTAGTGAAATCATTATTCAGTCAGGATGAAAGATGATTGATGACCTGCGCGCGATGGCAATCTTCGCGACCGTTGCGGAAACTGGCAGCTTTTCAGCGGCAGGGCGGCAGTTGCGGTTGGCGACATCCGGGATCAGCCAGCATGTGACCAATCTTGAGGATCGGCTGGGCGTCACGTTGTTCTATCGGTCCACACGTTCGCTCTCGCTCACGAACGAGGGCAAACGTTTGTTAGAGCATACCCAACGGATGATGACTGCCGCAGAAGACGGGCTGAACAGTATCGTCGACATCAGCAATGAACCAGCTGGTGCGCTGATCATTACTCTACCGGCATTCATGGCGGGCAGCACCTATGAGCAGGCGATCTGGAGCTTCACTCGGCAGCATCAGGCTGTCGCAGTCACGATCAAGTACCTCGACCGCAATTTCGACCTTGTGGCTGAAGGGATAGATCTTGCCCTGCGAATGGGAGAATTGCCGGATTCGGCGCTTCGCTCTCGTCGCTTGGGCAGCTTTGGTCGAAAACTCGTTTGCGCACCATCGTATCTGAATACCCTTCCGCCCGTGGTTACGCCGGATGACCTCAAGAACGCCGACTTTGTCGCCATGGAGGGGCTGGCAGATCAAGTTGCCTTACTGAAAGACGGGGAGGAGCAAGTGCTGCACACAGGTCGAGGCCGTGTCCTAGTGGACAATTTCGCGGCATTGCGATCCGCCCTCTGCGCCGGATTGGGCATTCAACGGCTACCGGCCATTGTCGCTGACACAGACCTGAAGTCCGGCGCACTAGCCGAGATACTACCCGATTGGAAGATCCCCGATCTAGGCACCTACGGTGTCTGGCCCGACACTAGCCGTCGCAGCTCTCTCACACGACTGTTGATAGATTACATAATCGCCAAAACCTGAGCATGTGATGGATGCTATAGTAGCCTGAAATCACATTAGCCACTAATGGTACACTGCGCAGCATCTGGAAAAATGGCTCATCCGAGCCATTTGCCGCGCGGTGAACGAACGGCTGCACTTGCCAATTGGGTCAATGGCTCTGCCCCGAAAAGCAATCTCTGTGGCCATAGGGATCAAAGTGCTGTCCATAGGGGTCAAACTATGTGGCCACTTACAAAAAAGGTGTGGAGTGACAGATGGTTTGACCCATGGGCAGTCGCTAACCCATTGTTTTTTCGTCACCCGAAATCAAAATGAAGCATCCGATTGACCTTTTTTGACAGTTAGACTGTCGTTGAGATGCGGAATCTACCGAAACCAGCCGGTCACGGATGGATCGCCCAGGGGTCTAGCCCTTTGCCATAGAGGCAGAACTATCGACAGCGGCGCTTGAAGCAATAGTTAACACGGGTGCGTATTTCTCAGCCCGATTAGTGACATGCGTTCGGCTTATGAATCTCAATGGCATGTTTGATTAGATTGCGCATGGGGACAATTTTGAGAAATTGCATCAAACTGTAGCTTTAGACCTGACCATCATCCGCCAATGCTTCCTTTTTCTAGTTTGTCTCCAGCAGCCAATCACATACGACTGCTGGACCATAACGCTGCTTTATCGAGTATAAACCGCAGTCAGCTTCGCTGTCGCAATCGTATGAACGTGCGTCATAAACCCAACCAAAGCCGGAGTGGCGCCTTCATCAAGGTCAAGCGCTTCGATATTCAATGCGTGTACACGAAATTCGTAACGGTGAACCACGCCTGGCGGCGGACATGCTCCACCAAATTTCTTTTCACCGAAGTCGTTGCGCGCCTGAATAGTTCCTGCTGGCATACCGGTCACTGTGCCAACGCCAGTGTCCAAAGAAGACACGTCATCAGGAATGTTGAACGCAACCCAGTGCCACCAGCCGGAACCTGTCGGTGCATCGGGATCGAAGCAGGTGAGAACAAAGCTCTTTGTGCCCTCCGGCGCCCCCGCCCAAGTCAACTGAGGTGAAAGGTTGTCGCCATTGCCACCAAAGACGTTCAGCTCGTGCTTTTTGCCAAGGCTCTCACCTTCGGCGATGTCGGTGCTGGTCAGCACGAAGGATGCGGTATTGTCGGGGATAACTTGTTCTGGTTCGGCCATGGAATTGATCCTGTTATTAATCCATCCGCTATCAGCAACGTGAAGCGGAGATGGGAAATGAGCCAGCCGCTCGGAGATCCGGGCGACTGGTGCCGTGAGTGGGTTAGCGTGTGTAGACAGCTGTGATATCTGCAGAACCCAAAGAGTTCGCGCCGGTCATGAAACCCACCAGAGCAGCGCTGGCATTCTCGTCGAGGCCAAGGTTTTCAACGCCCAGAGCGTGAACGGTGAACTCATAGCGGTGTACTTCGCCCGGAGGAGGACATGCGCCGCCAAAGCCGGTGGCTCCAAAGTCAGTACGGCTCTGGACTGCGCCGTCAGGCATGTTGCCACCTTCAGAACCTGCGCCCTGCGCCAACGAGTTCACATCCGCAGGGATGTCAAAGGCAACCCAATGCCACCAGCCGGAGCCAGTCGGCGCGTCTGGGTCGTATGCAGTGACGACAAAGCTCTTGGTGCCTTCGGGAGCGTTGCTCCATTCTAGTGCGGGCGAGATGCTGTCGCCTTCACAGCCAAAGGCGTTCAAGACGAATGTGTTGTCGAGCTGTTGCCCTTCGGCGATGTCAGGGCTGGACAGGGTGAAAGCTTCGTCTGCAAAAGCCGGGGTAACGAGGGAAGCAACCAGTGCAACAGTTGTGATCAGGTGTTTCATTTTCGATCTCCATCAGAAGTATTTCGGATGATCGTAATGTGCCACTCTGGCCGCGCCTTTTATCTCCGGAATCGATCAAGCTTTTACGCTATTCGCTCAAGTTGAGCCTCAGATGCCCTTAGTTTTCCCGGCGTGATATCGAATCGTGCTTTGAACGCTTCGCTGAGGCGCGATTGAGAACTGAACCCGCATTCAAAAGCGATCTCCGCCAATGGATGTTGCGTCGTCTGTATGCGCATCAATGCAAACGACAGGCGCACATCACGCAGCATTTCGGTGAAACCGGTGCCTTCTTTGCTGAGCGTCCGCCGCAATGTAGCTTCGCTCATACCAAGCTCTCGGGCTGCTTGCGGTGCTTTCCAACTGCGCTCCAGATCACCCTCGAAGAGCATCCGCAATCGATCCTTCAGTCCTTCACAACAGTGAATACGGTGCGCGGCACCCTGAAGCTGTAGCCACATGAGCAATTCCTGCGTTCGATAGGATAAGATGCCATCACAGAGTTCGGGATCATCCAGGCTTGCGACAACGCGCGAGAAAGCGTCGTTGAAGCCGTTCGGCATGATCCCTTTTCTGACTTCGCGCGCAGTGCTTGGGTTTGGATGCAGTTGCAGGAAATCAGAGATAACACTGTCGTCAATCACCAAGCCTTCCGAGAAGTAGAGGCCAGTATCACCGATGATATTCCCGATCGTCAGATTTTCACCACGGCGCAGATAGACAAACTCGCCTTGCTCAACCGTTGTCTCAGCACCCGCAAAGGTCCGCACCGTTTTACGCCCGGAGCGGATACGTAGAATGCAGGTTTTGGAGATGTGGAGTTGATGAAAATCGGCGCTGCAGCGTTGGCGGAATTCGACATATCCCACAAGCCGGTTCATCGTATGTGTCTCGGGCAGATGTGAACCGTCCATTCGGCTATCTCCTTGCAGCGCACTCTGCCTTTTATTCGTACACTGATATTTCGACCAGGTTTTGATCTGGATCTCGCAGATACACGGATTTGATGGGTCCGGTTGCGCCTGTGCGCGGAACGATACCTTCTTCAATCTCGACGCCACAATTTTCGAGATGCGCAACAACTTCAGCGATCGGGAAAGCCGAGATCAGGCAAAAATCGCCACTACCCGGTGTCGGTGTCAGGGATTTGGGCTCAAATTCGTTACCATGTTGGTGAAGGTTGATCTTCTGCGCCCCAAACGAAAGCGCCTTACGTCCTCCCGCAAATTCCGTCACCTCCATTCCCAGAACCTTTGAATAGAAGTCACAGGTCGCATCGATCGAGGCGACTGTCAGGACGAAATGATCCACGCGATCAATTTGCATTGCTTGGTCTCCATACTTTTGCAGACAAAATAGGTGTTTGCCTTCGTCCTAAGCCATTGATCAATGAAGACAGACCCCATCTCGATCTCAGATGCCGGGATTAAGAGGCCTCGGGGAACTCACTTGTCAGATGGACCATGAGTGATCTAATGGGCCGCGACAGTGCTTCAGCATCACGCACGGCCACCTTCAACGTGCGTTCAGCCCAGCTGTCCGCCACAGGTGCCATCCGTAGGTTAGAGGCCGTCAGGTACGGCTCCACGGCTCCAAGCGGCAAAATCGCGATGCCAAGACCCGCTTCGACCATGCGCCGCACACCATCAAAGCTAAGGACTTCAACCCGTGTTCTCAGCTCCAACTCTTGCTCTGCGGCGCGCTTCTCGATGAAGGCCTGCAGAGAACTTCCCTTCTGAAGGCCGACAAGATCATGTGTTGAGAATTCGTTGAACGAAACTGGCCCGTCTGTCCCAAGCGGATGACCTTTTGGCGTCAGGACAACAAGTGTATCCCTGCGATAGGTGAACACGTCGAGATCCGGGTTTGGGATCATGCCGGAGAAAATGCCGACATCTGCAATACCATCGCGAACGGCCATTACAATTTCATCTGACGTTTGCTCGGTGAGATCGATCCGCATGTCGGGATGATCCGCTACAAACAACGCCAGATCCTCGGGCAAAAACTGTGTAATCGCAGACGTATTGGCCGCGATCCGCACAGTTCCACGCAAGCCTTGCGCAAAGTCGCTCATATGATCGTCGATACGGTCTAACAGACGCTGCAGGTCTTTGGCGTGGCGAAACATTTCTTCGCCAGCAGGCGTGAGGGCAACGCCTTTTTGCTGTCTGTAAAAAAGAGCAGTACCAACCTGGGCTTCAAAATCAGATATCCGCTTGCTGATGGCGGACGCGGCGATGTTCTCAGCTGCAGCGGCCTGCGCGATGCTCTTCGACGTAGCCACAGCCACGAAGAGTTCGAGGGTTACGAGGTCAAATCTTTTCCGCATGGCTCAGGTACTCACTTATCTCAATGAGATTGCCGTCCGGATCGTACAAATACAGCGAAAGGATTGTCCCTTGAGCGCCGACGCGCTCCACCGGTCCTTCTTCTATGCGGAGACCTATCTCTTTAAGATGGGATTCTACATCAGAAAGGCCCTGCTCGACCAGCAAACAAATATTTGCAGACCAAGACCTTCCAGCATTTTTGGGTGGCCCATAGTGCCGATTGTTGGGCTGAAGATTGAGCTTGCAGCGCCCGAACGTCGCTTCGACACGGCCATCATCCAACCGGTTGATCGCCATGCAAAGCCCGCCGCCATAAAAGGCGACGGACTTCTCGATGTCGGCGCAAGTGATCACTGCGTGATCCAGTGCTGCCCACGCGATGCGGTGTGGCTTCCCCATTAGAACAGCCTTGGCAGGATCAAGACGATCTGTGGGAAGAACAGCACCAGCAGGATGGTTGCAAGGATCGGGATCAGGAACGGCAGGACCGATAGCACGACCTTTTCAAACCGCATTCCCGTGATCGGAACAAGAATATAGAGGACCGTCCCAAATGGCGGCGTTATCACCCCAACCGATAGTGTGATCACCATAAACACGCCAAAGAACAGCGGGTCCACTCCTGATGCGGCGACGGCCGGAACCAGAATAGGCGTCAGGATCAACACACTCTCGATCACAGACATGAAGCAGCCGACCAAGACGAAGAACACCATCAGGATCAGCAGAAGGATCGTCGTGTGCAGATCCATAGCGACCAGATCGGCAGCCAAAGCTTGCGGCACCTGCAGGCGCACCAGCAGCCAACCATAGAACCCTGAGATCGCGATAATCAGCAGAATGACGGCACTGAACTCCATGCTTTGCACAAAGACCTGGAACAGCTCTTTGAGCTTTACATCTCGGTAGACAAACACGCCGAGAGCGATCGCGTAGGCACAGGCTACGGCACCCGCTTCGGTGGGTGAAAAAATGCCACTCCATATGCCCCCTACGATGATCAACGGCGTCAGCATCGGAAGCACGGCCCGGTGGCCGGTTTCAAACACCTCGCGCGCTGTTGGCAGCGGGCGCGTCGGCATGTCGATTTTGTACGACATGATGAACGTCGTCGCCATCAACAACACTGCCATCAGTACACCAGGTACAAAGCCAGCAAGAAACAGATCCCCGACGCTCACATCTGCCTGCCAGCCATAGACAAGCATGGCAACGCTTGGCGGAATGATCGGCCCAATCACGCTGGATGCCGCTGTGATGCCCGTGCTGTATTTCAGGTCATATCCCTTTTCCCGCATGGCCCGGATTTCCAACGCGCCAAGGCCGGCCGCGTCGGCGGACGCTGTGCCAGACATGCCGGCGAAAATCATTGATGCCACCACGTTCACGTGCCCCAGCCCCCCACGGACAAACCCGACCATGACATTGGCAAAATCGAAGATCCGTGTCGTGGCGCTGCCTCGGTTGAGCAGGTTTGCTGCGAGGATGAAGAGCGGGATTGCCAACAGTGGGAAACTGTTGAGCGTCTGCGTAATCTTCAGAGACATCAGCTCCACCGGTAAGCCACCGGACGCGGATGTCATCGCCAAGGCGAGAAGACAGGTTGCCCCAAGTGCAACAAAGACCGGCAGACCCAACGCCATGAAAAAGATCAGGCCACCAACAAATGGTAAGAAGATTTCCATGATCTCTACCCTTCCTGTTTTGGCTTGTCGAAAAACTCACTGACAAGACGGAGAAGGGATGCAAAGACCATGCCTGCGAAGGCGAGCAGCAGTCCCCCATAGTAAATCGAAAAACTCATTGAGAGAGCCGTTGTGCGGTTGTTGGCGCTCCGCTGCATCATCTCGGCAGCTCCCCAAGCGGCAAGCACCAGGAATACAATCGACAGGGTTTGCAGAAGGAGCGCGTAGCGCGAATGCCAAACGCCTTTGATGGCCATAGGCACCAGCTCCACGGCGATATGGGCCCCGCGAGACCACGCACCGATCGAGGCGAAGGCCACGGCGTAGATCGTGATCAGCGTGGCGATTTCTTCTAGCCACGGAACGGGAAAGCGAATGACATCGCGCGACAGGATCGACAGGACCAGCAATCCAACAAGCCCCATCAGCATGATGCCCGAGAACAGGTCTGTAACCCGCACCAGTGTCTTTTCAACATGCCCCACGTTGCGTGTCGGGATCGCCGCAGCGTCCATGTTTTCTTCTTCAAGCTGCATGTGGTTTCCCCCTGCGCTTATAAAAAAACGCCCGCCATAAAGACGGGCGTCCAGTTTCAGGGAGGTTACGAATTTGCTGCGATCGCGTTCCGAACGTCTTCGATCACACCGTCAGCCAGCGATGACATTGCATTGTCGATAGCGGGCTGTGCCTTGGCTTTGAAGGCCGCCACATCAGGCTCAACCACGGTCATGCCTTTTTTCTTGAGCTCTTCGAGATAGAACACATCCTTCTGTGCTTCGACAGCAGTGCCTTCAGTACGCGCAATCTCGACGGCTGCACGGACAACTGCCTGGTCTTCATCGGATAGGCCCGAGAACCAGGAGTTCGATGCCACCCAATGCCATGGGAAGTGCACGTGGCCGGTCATGATGAGATGCGATTGCACCTCATAGAGCTTGCGCGAGAACGGCGAGACGAGAGAGTTTTCATGGCCATCGACCTGACCGGTCTGCATTGCAAGGTAGATCTCCGTAGCGGGCACAACGACAGTTTGCGCGCCCAGACCGCTCCACACATCGACCCAGACAGGAATGCTCGGCAGACGCAGCCGGAACCCGTCGAGGTCTTCTGGTGTCGTAATGGCCTTGTTCGAGGTCATATGGCGCGGTGCGCGCATCTGAGCACCCATCTCTACGATACCACCCTGATCGATGCCGCGCTGCTGTAAAGCCTTACCAGAGTCACTGGCCATAAAGGCTTCGACAGCCGCGCCATTCGGGAACAGGAACGGGACCGAGATCGGATCGTAGTCAGGTGCATACTGAGCGCGCCAGTTGCCACCTGTCAGGGAGATCTGGGTCTCACCGATGTTCAGCAGTTCCAGGACGGCGTTTTCGCCGCCCAGCTGACCACTCAGGAATGGAACAACCTCAAACCGGCCCGGAGCCAGTTCCTCAAGCGCAGCCTTGAAGCGCGTAATACCGGCTTCTTCCGAGCCGCCCGGCTTCATGGTCGTATTGACCTGTATTGTGATTTTGTTTTGAGCAAGGGCGGGTGTTGCCAGTGCGGCCGTTGCCGCTGCAAGAGTCTTGATCGCTGTGCGTCGTGTGAAGTTCATGGTTTCCTCCCGAGAATTCTATGGTCCCAGAAGGATCAGGCGAAACCTGTTATCTGCCCAGAATTGGTTCGATAACGGAGCCATCGCGTTTCGCGATGAACATAAGCTTTGTTTCATCCTCTTTGCTAAGGAGCCTTTGGGGGTCTTTCGCTTCTGGATTGGTTAAGCACATCTAGAACCATTAGAACCGGCGACTGACGGAGCTCTTCAAGAGCTTTGTGCTTGCCGCGCTTCGAGAATTTGTTGCGCGCGGGCAAGCACCGGTTTGTCAACCATCTGGCCACGAAACTGGAAGCTGCTTTTTTCGGTTTTAGAGGCTTGGAGAACAGCATTCGCCCATTCGAAGTCACTGGAACTCGGGGAAAATGCAGTACGAACAATTTCTGTTTGGCGCGGATGAATACACATCATGCCACCCATTCCAGACGCTCTCGCATGCTCTGCCGCACGTTGAAGCCCAATTTCGTCGTTCAAGTTTGTGAAAACACCATCTACCGGCGGAGGAAGGTTGCCCAGCCGAGAATTTGACACAAGCATGAAGCGCGCTGTGTCGAGTGTGGATTGGCTGGCAGCATTTGAAATATCCACCCCCAGATCCATGGATAAATCAATTGTACCAAGCAGAAGACGCCCAAGATTCTGCAAAGTCACGATTTCCCTTAGATCGACGAGGCCATGCACGGTTTCGATGAGTGGCCAGACAGGCGTTCCTGACCTTCGTACCAATTCCGAACAGCTCTTTGCATCGGCTTTGGGAAGTATTACGCCTGCCAGGTTTTTGTGACTTGCCAGTGAAAGATCTTCATCGTGGAACTCGCTGTCAATGCCATTGATCCGGATCAGTATGTCTTGGCCGACTATTTTGTCCAGAAAGCTTCGCGCATGATATCGTGCTTTCACTTTGGTCTCGGGTGACACCGCATCCTCAAGGTCAATAATAATGGCATGTGCACCTGCGGCTGCCGCTTTGGCAAAACGCTCTGGCCGGTCCCCGGGAACGAAGAGAAAGCTGTGGGCTGACTTTAGATTAGGCATCAGATCACCCTTTCATTTTGCAATCTTGAGATTTCACTGCCTGAGTAGCCAAGCTCTGCAAGGAGATCAGTGGAATGTTCACCTAGCGCAGGCACGGCATCCATACGAGGCTCTGATCCAATTCCACCTGGCGGAAGCAGCGCATGAATTGACCCTTTTGGTGTTTGCACCTCACGCCAACGATTGCGGGCTTCAAATTGCACATGATGCCAGACGTCGGACATGTCATTCATATTCGCATTGGCGATACCGGCCCGGTCCAGCCGCTCGATCACCGTTTCGGTTGTCAGATCATCGAAACTGGTTGTGATGATCTGGGTAAGTGCGATCTTGTTCTCAGCGCGCAGGCTGTTCGATGAAAATCGCGAGTCTGCTGCAAGCCCAGGTGCTTCAAGCACCAGTTCACAGAAGGCTTTCCATTCGCGTTCATTTTGAAGGCCCAGAATGACCGTGCGCCCGTCCCCGACAGAAAAGGGGCCATAAGGGAAAATAGTGGCATGGCTGGCCCCGGCACGCGCAGGAGGTTCAGCCCCCTTATAGGCGTAGTAGAGCGGATAGCTCATCCATTCGGTCATCGCATCCAGCATGGACAGATCGATCTCGCAGCCCTGGCCGGCTTTTTCACGTTGCATGAGCGCTGTCAGGATGTTCGTATAAGCGTACATTCCGGCCGAAATATCCGCGATTGAGATCCCGGCTTTGCTTGGATCATCCGGCGTTCCGGTGGTGCTCATAAAACCGGCTTCCGACTGGATCAGAAGATCGTAGGCCTTGCGGTTTTCGTCCGGCCCACCTTTGCCGTATCCAGAGATATTGCAGACGATGACACCGGGGTTAACCTTGGACAGCTCTTCATATCCAAGACCAAGCCGCGCCGCTGCACCTGGGGCGAGGTTTTGAACAACAACATCCGCTTTCGCGACCAGCTTTTGCAGAATCTCGGCCCCGTCAGGGTGTTTGACATCCAGCGTCAGGCTTTCTTTGGACCGGTTTGTCCAGACGAAATGCGAAGCCATCCCGTTCACGCGCGTGTCGTAGCTGCGCGCGAAATCTCCAACGCCAGGTCGCTCAACCTTGATCACGCGCGCGCCCAAGTCGGCAAGCTGGCGGGTCGCAAAAGGTGCGGCAATCGCATGTTCAAGACTGACGACTGTAATTCCTTCAAGTGGGAGCATTAGAATGACCTCGGCAGGCCGAGGACATGCTCGGCGATGTAAGACAGAATGAGATTGGTGGAGATTGGAGCGACCTGATAAAGCCGGGTTTCGCGGAATTTTCGCTCCACGTCGTATTCGTTGGCAAAACCGAACCCGCCATGAAATTGAAGGCAGGCATTGGCCGCTTCCCAGCTGGCCTTCGCTGCCAGATATTTGGCCATGTTGGCTTCAGCCCCACAGGACTGGCCCGTGTCAAAGAGCTGGCAGGCTTGGAACCGCATAAGATTGGCGGCTTCCAGCTCGATCTTGGCTTCGGCAATCGGGAACTGAACACCCTGGTTCTGACCGATGGGCCTGCCAAAAACCTCGCGCTCTTTGACATAGGCGCTCACCTTTTCGACGAACCAATAGCCGTCTCCGATACACTCAGACGCGATCAGTGTGCGTTCTGCATTGAGCCCGTCCAATATATAGCGGAAGCCCATGCCCTCTTCTCCGATCAGGTTCTCAGCGGGGATTTCCAGATCGTCAAAGAAGAGCTCATTGGTCTCGTGATTGACCATGTTCGGGATGGGGTTCACATCCATCCCACTACCCATGGCATCTTTGAGATCGACCATGAAGATCGACATGCCGAGCGACTTCTTTTTGACCTGATCTATCGGGGTGGTGCGGGCCAGCAGGATCATCAGATCGGAATGTTGAACGCGACTGATCCAGACCTTTTGGCCGTTTACAACATAGCGGTCCCCCTTCTTAACCGCGGTCGTCTTGATCTTGGTGGTATCAGTCCCGGTTGTGGGTTCTGTCACCCCCATAGATTGCAGTCGCAATTCGCCACTGGCGATCCGGGGCAGATATCGCTGCTTTTGCGCGTCCGAGCCGTGACGCAGCAAGGTACCCATATTGTACATCTGGCCGTGACAAGCGCCGGAGTTGCCTCCTGACCTGTTGATCTCTTCCATGATGACGCTCGCCTCGGTGAGGCCAAGACCCGAGCCGCCATATTCTTCCGGGATCATCGCGGCTAGCCAACCAGCCTCCGTCAGGGCCTTTACAAAAGCTTCCGGATAGCCACGTTGTTCGTCGATTTCCCGGTGATATTCAGGTGGGAACGTCGCGCAAAGTGCCTGAACGGCTTCCCGGATTTCTATGTGGTCGAATTCCATACCACACCTCACGCAATCATTGCTTTGGCGTTCATGGCAAGCGCGCCATCCTGCCGACGCGCCCAGAGACGGAAGGTCTTTCCATCCTCTTCCGCAGCGCCATGAACCGAGAAGGTTTCATAGTCGAAGATTGTTGAGATCGCCCGGAATTCAAAACTCTTCACGGTCGCATCTGGTTTTTCGCGGCGCAGCAGATCGAGCAGGAGTGTGGCGAGCAGAGGGCCATGCACAACCAGCCCATTGTATCCTTCCGAGTTCACGCAGAACGGCTGATCGTAGTGAATCCGGTGCCCGTTAAAGGTCAGCGCAGAATAGCGGAACAGAAGAACCGGGTCGGGATCGATGTCACGACTAAACTCCCAGATGTCGGGGGCTTGAGGTGGCACGGGCGCAGGCGCGTCCGCGCTCGGCTCTTCGCGATAGACGATGTCATGCTCTTCGTCGACGCCAAGCGTGCCGCCGTCAAAAACCTGGTGGCCAACAGTTACGAAGACCAATTGACCGGACCGCCCGGTTTTCGCCTTCACCGATTTGATTGTCGAAACTTTCTTTAGTTCTTGTCCAATTTGCATTGGAGCATGGAAATTCAGTCTACTACCTGCCCACATCCGACGCGGCAAAGGCACCGGGGGAAGGAAACCACCAAGGGCAGCATGACCATCATACCCGGCATCACACAGTTTGAAGACCGGCAGGAAATGCAACCAGTGCCAAAGTGGTGGCAGTGCGGTCTCGTTGCTGTAGACCGGGTCGTCACGATCGAGTGTCGCGGCCAACGCGTTCGCCGGGAATGGCGCGATACGCTCAATCCTTTGTTCCGTTTTCCCCACCCATTCCTGGAGTTGTTCCTGTTCCATGGCACCCTCGACAGTCAGCTTCAAAGACAGGGTTACACAGTTCTTGCCTTCAGAAAATTCGCATATAAATAATCCCGCGTTCGTGTTAGGTGAACGCCATGAACCTTGAACTCATCGATCTGAAGCTCTTTGTATGCATTGCCGAATGTGGAAATCTTACACATGGAGCCGAAAAAGCATTTCTGTCGCCACCGGCAGCCAGCGCCCGTATAAAATCGCTCGAACAGGAAACCGGGCAGCAATTGTTCTTACGAAGCAACAAAGGCGTCACGCTGACCGATGCAGGCAAGGTGTTCTTACGTCAGGCGCGTTTGGTTCTCCGTCAAGTCGACTTTCTGATCGAGGAAATGATCAACCCGGATTCCGGCCATATTCGAATCTCGGCAAACACCACTGCATTGACTGAGTTCTTACCAGAAACGCTGGCGCATTTTTTGTCAAGATGGCCGGGAGTTACGGTAGATTTACAGGAACGTCTGACACGTGACATTGTTCGCTCAGTTGCAGATGGCACATCCGATCTCGGAGTAATTTCCGGTGACCCAAAGACGGATGACCTCGACATCATTCCATTCTCAACTGATAGATTGATGCTCGCAACGTCAGCTCATCATCCATTGACCAAATCCGATGGCGTAATGTTCAAAGATACCTTGAGTTTTGAGCATATTTCGCTGCACGAGGGCAGTACACTCCTTGACTTTTTAAGGCGGCAATTTCGACGTAGTGGATATGAAAAGCACCTTCGCTTACAAGTCCGGAGCTTTGAAGCGATGTGTCGGCTTATCGAGGCCGGAGTTGGGATAGGTATCGTTCCGGAATCCGCAGCCAATCGCCACAGAAAAACGATGAACATCGCCTTGTTGAATCTGCAAGATGACTGGTCAATCCGTACCCGATCTGTCCTCGTTAGAGATCGGACCAACTTACCGCCCGCAGCACGCGCGCTCGTTGATATGTTGGTTGAGTCGAGTCCAGGTGGTGAGAGATTGATGATGGAAAACTCTGCTTCAAGCGCGAGCCCTTAGTTTTTCTGAGGAAATAGAAGGACTAACTCTTGGTCCGGTGGAAGCCCCTTATCGGGAAGATCAGGAAACTTGTGTGCCCCAAATTGGAACCTCTACATTCCAGTATGGTGGCTCGGGGCCACTATGGGGAGCATCAAGAACTGGTAGTGAATCCCCCAACAAGTTTCCGCAAACAATCCGGTCGCGGTTCTCTCCCGTAAAAGCCAGACTAGATATGTTCTTAAGCCTCTCGGCAGGCGAACTATCAAAGTGCGTTCGATCCATCGTGTGATCATCGAGTGCTGCTTCAACACTTTCTATCCAAGCGTTGTCGCGTTCCCCGACTACCAGGGTAGGAGCTGCTTCGGGATCAATGTGATAAAGTTCGCTCGATACAATACAGGCCGCGTAAAGTCCGCCAGCGCCGTCCAGTTCGATACCATCCACGAACGTGCCAGGCCCGAACTGGAGGAAGAGTTCCGGCTCACCATGCACACCCTTTTCATCAAGGCGCACGCGCGTGATCTTCTGACCAAAGGTTTCCGCGATGTAGAGCCACCCGTTTCCATAGTCGGGACGCAGTTCATTGGTGTAGTGCAGCCCTTGCAAGACAATCGAAAAGGAATTGTCGGAATTGATCAGTCCGACATAGCCGTTCTTCACATTACGCCGATAGGCCCGTGAGCGCGGCCGCAGCTTCGATGAGACCGTTACCCAGGTTTTGCCAAGTTCATCGACATAGACAAAGTTCGCCGGTGGAAGCGCGTCTTCCTTGGCAGCGATGGCATGTGGTCTCACACCATCCGTATCCAGCTCCAAGATCCCCCCTGCATCAGAGATGTTGGCAATGAGGAACGAGCCGTCTTGCCGCAGCGCAATCCCGTTTGGCACGATCGGCATTCCGCCAAACTCAGTGTCGTCTTGCAACAGGAACTGGCGACCATCTGGAAGAATCCGCATGACGCCAGCGCCTTTATGCGAGCAAAAAATATCGCCAGAACGGGTCGCAAGCACACATTCCGGACGGCTTAAACCTTTTCCGATATAGGATATGCTTGGTTCGTGGGTCATGCCGCGAGGTTCTTCGAAATACTCGCTTCGACTTCACGCCGCAAACGATAGGCGTCCGTGTTCGTATCTGCTTGCACGTCACTCCATTTTACCGGCTGACCTTCAGGAACATCTCTGATCAACGTGACATTGTGGGCAAGGCCGAGTGGGACGTAGCCCTCAGCAACAGAAATCGATGCTGGGCGAAGACCACCGGCCACGGTGTATCCACCCTCGCCATCAAGGATTTCGCCCTTCTTCAACTGGCGCTTCGAGACAGCCGCAACATCGGCGCGGAATTCATGCGCCGCCCCTGTAGGCTCCTTGCGAATACCCACTGATGCAACCGAGATCCCGAGCTCCAGCCCGATCAGGTGCCAGCGCTTGTAGTTGCACATGTAGCGTCCGCTGTCGTCGGTCACGACTTTGTACTCTTCAAAGCAGTTGCGCAGGTACTCGGTGTCCCCCTCAAAGCAGACCCAAACGCCTTTCCGAATGTCATGCGGAATCTGCTCGCCTGCAGGTGTGAGGCAAGAGATAACATCCACCATGCCCTTGTGATCCAGCACCCCGCCCTCTGAGCGCGGCCGCGCCAGATTTGGAATGTCATCGATCCCACCCGAAGGGAAGACCAGGCCATTTTCAGGGGCGTCCAACCCGCACACATTGGCGATGGCCGCACTTTCAATGGCTGGCTTCGAGCCGTCCAAAAACGCATTGAACATTTTGGGGTTCAGCCGCCCGCGTTCCGCTTGCTCCTTCGTTAAACCCCAATGATCCCACACGGTGTCAGGCGTCGATTGCCGGTAATGCGGCATCCATTTGTGGCCGCGACCAGCCGCAACGACGCTGAAACCGCAGCCCCGCGCCCAATCAACCAGGTCACTGGCAAGCGCAGGTTGATCTCCATATGCCATGCTGTAGATTAGTCCCGCTTCCCGAGCTTTGTTGGCCAGACCGGGCCCGACAAAAGCATCTGCTTCAACTGTTACATTGATGATGTGCTTGCCGTTCTCGAACGCCTTGAGGCAGTGCGTGACGGCTGCGATCGGGTTCCCTGTGCATTCAATGATGATTTCAATTTCCGGATGCGATGTCAGCGCTTCCCAATCATCGCCGACGAAGGTTGCGCCTGATGTTGCCGCATCATCCAGGCTGGATGCTGCGTAAGCCGCAGCATCCCAGCCAACGAGCTTCATATTGGATTTGGCAGCATCAGGACGCAGATCAACGACACCAACGATATGAATCCCCTTCAATCGAAGTGACTGTGCAAGAAACATCGTGCCAAACTTACCCGCACCGATCATTCCAACACGAACCGGCTGGCCACTCGCTGCGCGCTCCTGAAGTTTCGTAAAGAGGTTCATTCGGCGTTCTCCTTGGACCAGCCTTCTTGCGTGAGGAAATCAAAATCGCAGCCTTCGTCGGCCTGCAGAACCGTCCGGCTGTAAAGCCCGCGATACCCGCGACTTTGCAACTCCGGGCGTTTGTGCTGTTCAAGACGGCGGGCGATCTCGGCGTCATCGACCAGCAGATCGATACGCTTGTCAGCGACCGAGAGACGTACACGATCTCCATTCTCGACAGCAGCCAATGGCCCGCCAACCGCGGACTCGGGTGACATATGAAGAACGATGGTTCCGAAAGCCGTTCCAGACATCCGCGCGTCTGAAATTCGCACGATATCCTTGATACCTTTCCGTGCCAGTTTCTTTGGGATCGGCAGATACCCGGCCTCCGGCATTCCCGCAGCCACTGGTCCCGCGTTTTTCAAAACCATGATGTCGTCGGCCTCAATGTCGAGGTCCGGGTCATCAATTCGTTTGGCGAGATCTTCGAGACTGTCGAAGACGACGGCACGGCCTTCTACTTCAAAAAGCTCTGGTGTCGCCGCAGCGCGTTTGAAAATGGCCCCCTGAGGCGCGATGTTCCCATAAAGGCTGATCAATCCGCCCTCGTTTGAAACAGGATCATCAAACGACCGGATTACCCGGCGATCAACCCAATCAGGTTCGTCGTCCAGACGCTCCGCTAGGGTTTGACCTGTTACATCCACCGTTTCGAGGTGCAGTAGGTGGCGGATCTCGCGCAAGACTGCTCCGACACCGCCAGCGGCATAGAAATCTTCCATGTACCCTTCACCTACTGGCTTCAGATCAACCAAAACCGGCGTTTCGTCCGAGATTTCGTTGAGGCGTTCGGGTGATATCCGGATGCCGAGACGACCCGCAACAGCTGTAAGGTGAACGATGGCATTGGTGGACCCGCTGACGGCCATCAGCACGCGGAAAGCGTTCTCTACCGACTTCTCGGTGATGACCTCGCTTGGTTTGCGAGGGTTCTGGATCAGATCAACAGCCAGTTTGCCGCATTCCTCAGCTGCGACCAGCCTGTCAGCGTGAACAGATGGAATTGCTGCTGTACCAGGCAAAGACATGCCAAGTGTTTCGGCAATGCACGCCATAGTGCTCGCTGTTCCCATGACAGCACAGGTGCCGGCCGTTGTCGCCAATCGGCCCTCGATATCGGCTATCTCTTCCCCTTCGACCTCACCAGCGCGAAACTTACCCCAAAAACGGCGGCAGTCAGTGCAGGCGCCCAGACGTTCACCCTTGTGGCGACCGGTCATCATCGGGCCAGTCACAAGTTGCACGGCGGGAATGTCAGCGGACGCCGCACCCATCAGCTGGGCTGGAACTGTCTTGTCGCAACCACCGATCAAAACCACCGCGTCCATTGGCTGCGCGCGAACCATCTCCTCAGTGTCCATGGACATGAGGTTCCGGTAGACCATGCTGGTCGGGTTCAGAAAGACCTCGCCAAGTGACACTGTTGGAAACGGTCGCGGCAAAGCTCCTGCAGCCAGCACACCGCGCGAGACAGCTTCGACGAGCTCAGGCATCGCTCTGTGGCAGTTGTTGAAGCCCGAAGGGGTCATCGCGATCCCGACAATCGGTTTGTCAAGCATTTCACGTGATAGCCCCATAGAGCGGGCGAATGAACGGCGTAGATAAGATGCGAAGTCCTTATCTCCGTAATTTGTCAGCCCACCCTGAATACCTTTTCCTTCAGACATTCTGTTCCTCCTTCCGGCAATCGACACCAAGCAGTCGTTCATAGACGAGCACCATCGCGCCCTTGTCTTTGTCCCCATGGCCCTCAAGAAGTGCCTGCTGATAGGTGGTTGTCGCGGCAGCCAACACAGGTGCCGGGATCTGATAACGGGCTGAGATTTCAGCACCGCTGATCAGATCCTTGTAGGCCGCTTGTAGCGGGTAGCCGGTGTCAAACTTGCCTTCGAGGACCTGGGGAATGAAATATTCCGACGCATAGCTGCGGCCGGTCCCTGAATTCACAACCTCGGCGGTGTTTTCCGGATCAAGGCCCAGCTTCTTTGCCATCGGCAGGATTTCGGCCAGAGCCGCCACGTTGATATCGAAGAGAAGCTGATTGATCAGCTTGGTGAGCTGGCCTGAGCCAACAGCGCCAGTGTGCAGGATGCGGTTCGACATTTTTGCCAGAGCTGGCCGCAGCGCCTCGACAATCTCACCGTCACCTCCGATCATCATCGTCAACGTGCCCTCCTGGGCTCGCTTCCACATGCCAGAGACGGGCGCATCGAGAAAACGCAACCCGAGGGCTGAAAGACGCTCGCTAATACTGAGCGTCAGTCCGTATTCTATGGTTGAGGTATCGATGACAACCGTGTCGGCTGAAAGATGCTGTGCAATCCCATGTTCAGGGTCGAACAGTGACTTTTCCACGATCCCACCACTTGGCAAACAAGTGATCAGCACGTCCACTTCTGAGAAATCTGCAGCACTACCGGCCTTCTTGGCGCCGGCTTCAGCGGCGGCATTCATGGCGTCTTCGCTGAGATCAAAGACCATTACGTTGTTTGAGCTGGCAAGGTTCGCCGCCATTGGCGCACCCATCTGACCCAAACCGACAAATCCAAATCGCATGTCGATCTCCTTCCCTTTGTTTTCGGAAGAAGTATCACTGCATGAGTTTCAATCTGGCATTCTCTATCGAGAACGCCCCGGTCGGCATTCGCGTGGTTGGCATAGGTTGAGGGGGCGAAGGTGCCTTAGGGCCGACAAAAACATTGTAGTTTTGGAAGTCTATGTCCGAACACTTAATTGAGCGAAAGTTTCTGATCTTTAATCTTTGAATTTGCATTATTATAAACTCTAAAATTTGGGTTGTTCTTCACGTGGGACCGGAGGCTCGTTTTTCTGGTTGCTGGGAGAGACCTTAGCAATCCAACGATCATCGCACTATCGGATTCCGATAGTGCGTAAGCGACTCCACGACTTCAGGCATCAAACACCTATGAGCGGTTTACTGATGCATATTTATCAAGTTGAAGGGCCTGCAAGCTGCCTCAGGCAACCTGCTGTAAGTCTGCTTTGCGTCTGATGGAAACACTCGTCGCACATGCCGCAAACTTTCGCTTTCCGCCCCTCGTATCAAAGCCTGATAATGCCTTCCGCCCAGCGCCATCTCATTCGTCTGTCCCTGTCAGACTTGGGAACGGCCCCGGGAGAAATCCGAGGCCGTTTTCTCATATCACCAGCCAAAATGATCTATTGAAACGTTTAGGTCATGTCGCATGAAACGCCACAACATCAAAGCACCCACCCCCAGCGTCAACCACATTTCGAATGCCCGCAGCTGCGGCAGGTCATGCAGCCCTCAATCATCACCATGTCATACTGGCCGCAGGACGGGCAGGCCCTGCCGCGGGGGGCGTCCATGTTGACCACCTGCGCCTGCGGGTCGGATTTCAGCCCCATCCCTTCGCCTTCGAGGAACCCGATCGCGATCATGTGCTGCTCGATCACGCCGCCGATTGCCGCCAGGATCGAGGGGATATACTTGCCCTGCACCCAAGCCCCGCCGCGCGGATCGAACACGGCCTTCAGTTCCTCGACCACGAAAGACACGTCACCACCGCGCCGGAACACGGCCGAGATCATCCTGGTCAGGGCCAGCGTCCAGGCGTAATGCTCCATGTTCTTCGAGTTGATGAAAACCTCGAACGGACGGCGGCGGCCACCGATGACGATGTCGTTGATGGTCAAATAGATCGCGTGCTCGCTGTCGGGCCATTTCAGCTTGTAGGTCGAACCCTCAAGCGATTGCGGCCGATCCAGCGGTTCGGACATGTAGATGACATCGCCGCCATCCACCTCGTGCGGGGCATCCGCGCTTTCACCCGGCACCTTGTCGTCGCTTTCCGAGACGGTCAGAACCGAGCCGGTCACGTCGTTCGGGCGATAGGTGGTGCAGCCCTTGCAGCCCTGATCCCAGGCCTGCATATACACGTCCTTGAAGGCGTCGAACGAGATGTCCTCGGGGCAGTTGATCGTCTTCGAGATCGAGCTGTCGATCCATTTCTGTGCCGCGGCCTGCATCTTGACGTGCTCGGCCGGGGTCAAGGTCTGGGCGTTCACGAAAAAGTCGGGCAGCTCGACATCGCCGAACTTGTCGCGCCACATCTGAACGGCATAGTCCACCACCTCTTCCTCGGTCCGCGAGCCATCCTTCTGCAAAACCTTGCGGGTGTAGGCATAGGCAAAAACAGGCTCGATCCCCGACGACACGTTCCCCGCGTACAGAGAGATCGTCCCAGTGGGCGCGATCGAGGTCAGCAGCGCGTTGCGGATACCGTGTGCACGGATGGCTTCGCGGACATCGTCATCCATCTGCTGCATCGTGCCGCTGGCCAGATATTTCTCGGCATCGAACAGGGGGAACGCCCCTTTTTCCTTGGCCAAGTCGACCGACGCCAGATACGCGGCGCGGGCGATCGCGTGCAACCAGCGCTCGGTCTGACGCGCCGCCTCGTCGGACCCATAACGCAGGCCCAGCATCAACAGCGCATCCGCCAGTCCGGTCACGCCCAGCCCGATGCGGCGTTTGTCCTGCGCTTCAGCCTCTTGTTCGGCCAGTGGGAATTTTGACACATCAACGACATTGTCCATCATCCGGACAGCCGTGGCGACAAGTTCTTGCAGGGCCTTTTCATTCAAATGGGCTTTTGCCTCAAACGGTTCAACCACCAAACGCGCCAGATTGATCGAACCCAACAGGCAGGCGCCATAGGGCGGCAATGGCTGTTCGCCGCACGGGTTCGTGGCCGCGATGGTTTCAACATAGCTAAGGTTGTTGGCCTGGTTGATCCGGTCGATGAAGATCACGCCCGGTTCGGCATAGTCATAGGTGGCCTGCATTATCTTGTTCCACAGATCACGCGCCTGAACCGTGTGATAGACCTTGCCGTCAAAGATCAGATCCCATGAGGCATCGGCCTTGACCGCTTCCATGAAAGGATCGGTCACCAGAACCGACATGTTGAACATGCGCAGGCGGGCCGGGTCGGATTTGGCGGTGATGAACTGTTCTATGTCCGGGTGGTCACAGCGCATGGTCGCCATCATAGCGCCCCGGCGCGAGCCCGCCGACATGATCGTGCGGCACATGGCGTCCCAGACATCCATAAAGCTCAACGGCCCCGACGCATCCGCCGCGACGCCTTTCACGTCAGCGCCACGCGGGCGGATGGTCGAGAAATCATAGCCGATCCCCCCGCCCTGCTGCATGGTCAGCGCGGCCTCTTTCAGCATGTCGAAAATGCCGCCCATGCTGTCGGGCACCGTACCCATGACAAAACAGTTGAACAGGGTCACCTGACGCGCGGTGCCGGCACCTGCTGTGATCCGCCCGGCAGGCAGGTATTTGAAATCTTCCAGCGCCTCATAGAATTTCTCTTCCCAGTGCCCCGGGTCGTTTTCCACCCGCGCCAGATCACGGGCGATGCGCCGCCAACTGTCTTCAACCGTCTGATCGATGGGGGTGCCATCCGCCTGTTTAAAGCGGTACTTCATATCCCAGATCTGCTCGGCGATGGGGGCGGCAAAGCGGCTCATTGGTGATTCCCTGTGCTGAAAGAGGTATCCAGACTACCTCAAATCACATGCGCACCACAACACCTTGATGACATCTGGAACCAAGCTACAATATAAAGATGATCCTAGGGACGACTCTGTGGGAAAGCTGTGGATAATTACGTAAACCTCATAAAACTGTCCGTTGGTTCGGAAAGCGTCGACACGCTGATGGCCTGGCAGGACAGCTATCGCCAGCGGTTCGCAGATGGCCTGCCACGCCACGTCACCCGCATGTGGCCCAAGCGCGAAGCCGAAATTCTGAACGGCGGATCGATCTATTGGGTCATCAAGGGCGTAATCCAGTGTCGCCAACGGATCCTGCGGCTGGATGAAGTGATCGGAGACGATGGTATCCGCCGCTGTGCCATTGTGCTGGACCCCAAGCTGCACCGCACACAGAACGCCCTGAAACGCCCGTTTCAGGGATGGCGTTATCTCAAGCCTGAAGATACCCCTGCCGATTTGCCGAAAAACCGCGAGCAGGACGATGCCCTACCCGATGATCTGAACCGCGCCCTGGCGGAAATCGGGGTTCTATAAAGGCCGGCACCAGACCATCCGCAATGTGATGCTTTGAGGATGCCAACAAAATCGCATAGAATGTTTACTTGATTTTATTAAGTTAACGAGGGCAATCTATGATGATTGGACAATTTCGAACAATCGTATTGGCGGCTGTATTTGTAGCAGGTGGAACAAGCGTTCTCGCCGCCCCAAAGGATGGAACCTATAGCCTGACCGTGCCGTCCAAAAATCCGTTCCCGGTGTCGGTTACAATTACCGGCGGCAACATTGCAGGCATCACATCCTCAACGCTGCAAAATATCAACGGCGCCAGCGTTTCGGGGAACAGCAAAAAGCAATCCATCAGTTTCAACTTCGACAGCGCGAACTGCGGAGGCGGCAACACCGGCACCATGACATTCGACCTGAGAAAGAATGTCGTGTTCAAAAAATGGAAAGGGACGTGCAGGTCAAAACGTTTTGACATCAGCAAATCAGTGACCGCTGCCCCTGATTAAGTTTTGCTCACCCGGTCCATTACTTCCGCAAGCACCCGCTTGTCATCAGGCAAATAACTGGCCACCCGACTACGCCACAGCGTGGCCTGCGATTGCAGGATCAGACCGTCCGAGAGGATCTTCAGGTGGTTCGCGCGCAGGGTCTCTCCGGTCGAGGTGATGTCGGCAATTGCTTCAGCGGTTTCATTCATCACCGTGCCTTCAGTCGCGCCCTGACTGTCGACCAGCGTGTAATCGGCCACGCCCGCTTCTGTCAGGAATTCCCGAACCAGACGGTGGTACTTGGTGGCAATCCGCAGCCGGTGGCCATGGGTTTTGCGAAACGCGGCTGCTGCCGCGTCCAGATCATCAAGCGTATCGACATCGACCCAACATGCCGGGATTGCGACGATCAGATCAGCCTTGCCGAATCCAAGCTGCGAAACCTCTTCAACCTGCTGTTCCCAGCGCGGCAGTTTCTCGTGCACCAGATCGATCCCGGTGACGCCCAGATGAATCCGCCCCGCCGCCAGTTCACGCGGGATTTCCCCCGCCGACAGCAGGATCAGAGAGACACCGTCGATCCCTTCGACCTTGCCCGCATATTCCCGGTCCGATCCGCTGCGTGACAAGGTGATGCCGCGTTTTTCGAACCACGAGAAGGTCTTTTCCATCAACCGGCCCTTCGAGGGCACACCCAGTTTCAGGCTCATACAGCACCCTCCTCGATCTCCAGCATCAGGTCGGGGCGCAACACGCCGCCGACAGCCGGGATTTCGTCTCCACGGCCCAATTGCCGTGTCAGCGCGTCATAGCGCCCGCCCGTGGCGATCGGAGGCAGATCAGGCCGACCTTCCGCATAAAACCCAAAAACGAAACCATCGTAATATTCCATTGATGTCCGACCATAGGCGGCCTCGAAATCCAACCGCTCGACATCGACTCCACGTGCTTGCAGTGCAGCCACACGCGCCTCCAGCCGGTCCAGGGCGGGCGTGACCTGCGGCAGATCCACCGCCACGTCGCGCAGCTGTTCCAGCGCAAATGGCATGGTCTCGCGCACATTCAGCAACGTTTCCAGCCCGGCCAGCTCATTGTCGGAAATCGGCGGCGTATCACGGTCTTCGCGCAGGGCTTCAATGCGCGCTGCGATTTCGGCCTTGCGGCGCTTGCCGATCATAGGGGCATCAAAGGCCATCGGATTGGCAGCGTCCAGCAGCGCGGTGCGCCCTTCCGAGGGCGCCTTGCGACCTGCAAACCGATCCAGCAAGATACGGAATCGGCGCGGTCTCCACAGGTGCCGCATAAGAGCGGCCTTGCGGCGCTCGGTCGTACGCAGCCCTTCGACCGCGGCGGTGAGGATACCGATATCCCCGGTTGCCGCACGCAAGGGCAGCCCGCGCAGTTGCAGCGCCATCAGCGAAAACACTTCGGCATCGGCACCAGCGGGATCTTCGCGGTCAAACACCTCATACCCCACCTGAATATACTCGTTCGAGCGGTCCGGGTCGTGTTCCTGACGGCGGAACACCTCACCGGAATAGGTATAGCGTGCAGGCTCGGCCCCGTCTCGCATGTGCATCTGAACAACAGGCAGGGTGAAGTCCGGGCGCAGCATCTGCTCGCCCCGCAGCGCATCCGAGGTGACGTAGGCACGGGCGCGGATATCCTCGCCATAAAGGTCCAGCAACATTTCAGCGGGTTGCAACAGAGGCGTATCCACCACCTGCGCGCCCGCAGCCTCGAACCGAACACGCATCATCGCGGCACGGGCCTGTATTTGGGAACGGTTGGGCATGGGTCAGTCCTGACTGTCCAGAATTTCACGCACTTTCGCGACCAAATCAGCGCGCGATACTTCGAACTGGCTGGGGCGTTCTTTCCATTCCTCCAGCGTGGCGCTTTCGGCGATTTTGGTTCCAAGGATCAGGTCCTTGATCTGCACGATGCCTTTTGCCTTTTCGTCCCCGCCTTCGATCACCGCAACCGGAGAGTTGCGCTTGTCCGCGTATTTCAACTGATTGCCGAAATTCTTGGGATTGCCCAGATAGACCTCGGCCCGGATGCCCGCGTTGCGCAGCTCGGCCACCATCGCCTGGTAATCGGCCATCCTGTCGCGATCCATGACGGTGACGACCACAGGGCCTTTGGCCTGGGCGCTGATCCGACCCTTTTCGCGCAGGGCCGCCAGCAGGCGGTCAACACCGATGGAAACGCCGGTCGCGGGCACTTCCTGTCCGGTGAAACGCTTCACCAGATCGTCATAGCGCCCGCCGCCCGATACGGACCCGAACTGCCGATTGCGGCCTTTCTCGTCGAAGATCTCAAAGGTCAGTTCGGCCTCATAGACCGGCCCGGTATAATAACCCAGACCGCGCACGACCGAGGGATCGATCTGGATGCGATCAGCGCCATAGCCGCCCGCGGCCAGCAACTCGCCGATCTGTTCCAATTCCGAAATGCCTTCGGCGCCGATTTTGCTGTCACCCACGGCCGCTCGCAGGTTGGCCAGCGTTCCAGCGGCATCATTGGCTTTGGAGGTCAGGAAGGCGATCACCGGCTCGGCCTGATCGTCGGACAGGCCCACACCGTCGATGAACGCGCCCGAGGCATCCAGCCGGCCCTTGGTCAGCAACTCGCGCACGCCCTGCCCGCCAACTTTGTCGAATTTGTCGATAGTGCGCAGAACGTCGTCGCGCGCTGCCGTGTCTTCACCCAAACCCATCGCTTCGAGCACGCCGTTCAAAACCTTGCGGTTGTTGACCCGGACCAGATAATCGCCGCGTGGAATGCCCACGGTTTCCAGCGTATCCGACAGCATGGCGCAGATTTCGGCGTCCGCAGCCATGCTGGCCGTCCCCACCGTATCCGCATCACACTGATAGAATTGGCGATACCGCCCTGGCCCCGGCTTTTCGTTGCGCCAGACCGGACCCATCGCATAGCGGCGATAGGGCGTGGGCAAATCGTTGCGGTGCTGGGCATAGACCCGGGCCAAAGGTGCTGTCAGATCATAGCGCAGCGCCATCCAATCGCCGTTGCCGCCCTCGTCAAACTCCTGCCACGCAAAGACGCCCTCGTTCGGGCGGTCCACGTCGGGCAGGAACTTGCCCAGCGCCTCGACGGTCTCGACCGCACTGCTTTCAAGTGCGTCGAACCCGTAACGATGATACACGCCCGCAATCGTCCGCAGCATCTCGGTGCGCTGCGTGACTTCCTCGCCGAAATAGTCACGGAACCCTTTCGGCGTGACGGCCTTGGGGCGGGGCTGTTTCTTGGGCTTGGCCATGTGGGGCGTCCTTGGGAGTGTCCTTGTTCCGCGCGCGGTCTATCCCATGGTCCGCATCGGGGCAAGGCGCGCTTTCTCTGGCCTTGGGCCGACTGTGTCGCTATGACCAGCGCAAGACAGGAGTTCCCCATGCAGCATCTGGAAGAAGAGATCGCCCATCTGACCCGTACCGTGGACGAGCTGAACACGGTCGTCACCAGACAACAGTCGGAAATCGACCGGCTGACCCAACGGGTTGAAATGCTATTGCAGCGCGAAGCAGAACGGGCGCAGGAAGGATCAGGCGGCGTTGTCTTTGGTGACGAACGCCCGCCGCATTATTGAGTGGCCGGGAGGCCGTTTCTTCCGTTTTGTACAGGCGCTTGGGGCTTGGTAGTCCGTTTTGTACGAAACGTCTCAGGGCCGAACCGTCACACTCGGACAGAAACCGCGTTGGGTAACGGCGCCGGGTATGAGTCAGTTGTCAGTAGTGCGGACAAACCCGCCGCCCGGCCCAATGGCGTCAATTGGCGCTTCCGGCGCTTAATTGCTATTTCCATGGACATCCATGAACGGCAGCTTTCTGCATTAAAACCTTCCGAACAGTCTGCTTGGGACAACCAAATAGACCCTGCGGTTCACGTGAAGACCGAACTTATGCTGCTCCAACCGTGCCAAAGCACAGATGCAGAAACAGCAGCGGTTATCATTGCGGGGATTCCGTCTTTCCAGGAGTCAAATATCAGGTGACAGAAGATGGCTCCGACGGATGTTGCCAAAAGTGCTGCTGCTCCGAGCGGACCCAGCCAGGACTGTTGGAACCAGATTGTGACGGCTCCGAACAATTCAATGAGACCCACCAAGAACATGGCCTGCCGATTGAGGCCATAGCTTTCGAACATTGCGAGCTGTGTTTCGAAGATCTTCCTTTGCCAACCCGCAAGTTTGATTGAGCTCGCGAGCAGGAAGAACGCTGACAGGAGCGCAATGACTATCGTTAAGGTCATTCTTCTGGTTCCGTGTAAGAGCGCTTGAAAGCCTGTGGGGACTGACCAGTCCACCTCCGGAACGCCCGTGAGAATGCAGTCGGGTCGGAAAACCCGAGTTGCTGAGCGGTGTCAGTGACCGAGCAGGATTTCACACCCAACAGTTCAATCGCTTTCTCTCGTTTCATGCGTGCAATTACCTTGGATGTTGTCTCGCCACGTTCCGACAGACGCGCATTCAGGGTATTTGGATGCAAACCGACCGTGCGCGCGGCCTCTACCGCTGTAAACGCCGGATCAGCCAGTCGAGACCGGACGATGTCTTCGAACCCGGCCAAAAAATCGAGCGGGGCCGCAAGTTCCATGACTGATGGGTGATACTCGGGGTTGTTCTCCATCATGTCCTCTGAGAGGCGATGGTTCAGCCAGATGGATGGGAAGCGTATCGAAAACCCTCGATCGTCGCAGGGAATGCCAGTGACCCCGTAAAACTGTTTGGGCAAAACGTTAGGGTTGGCCAGTTGCAGTACGATCTCACGCGGATCCCAACGGAAATCGATCACTCGGTGCAGCAAAGAAATCCAGATCCCGATCATGAAGCCATCGGCTTGGGCAGGTGACACTGACGAGCGAAAATGCCGTCGGGCCGCAAAGTAAGCATATTCGTCTTCTACGACTAAGGACTGAGTGACTGCATTTGACTCCTTCGAAACAATCTGGGTGAAACGTGTGAACAAGTCACCCAGCGTATAGGCCTTTGCAAGCTCCTGCCCTTTTGGAAGGAAGCGCTTGAGATCAACAGACTGGCCAACCCGAGTGCAAAAATCTGCTCCTTCGGCTTCAGATGCGGCATTGAAGGCTGCATATACGGTTTCATGTGACAGAAATTGCTCAGGTGCGATCATAGTTGCCGCGTCAAAACTCAGATGTGCGAAGACATCATCAGCATCCTGCCCCCGCGCGCGTAACGCCGCGACGACCGGCGCCAGTACTGTTGCCCGCACCAATGGCAGATCAGAGTCTTTTGGTGTTTTGCGATTCCCGAACATATTTGCTCCCTCTACTGGGACTCGTGCCTGCGCCACGGCGTGCTTTCCAGAAAAAAGTTCAACAACCTGACCAAATTCTAACCGAAAAATCTCTAACCTTAGGATACGGTCAAGCATTTTCCAAATGAAGGTGTCATATTCATAAAATGAAATGAACTAGTCGACATCGATCACGCAACTAGGGATTTGACATGGCAAGATATTGCAAAAGAGTTTTCGCTGCCTTGACATTTGTAACGCTGACGCTGTCCACCTCGACTGCATTTGCTCAGCAGGAAGCGCCATCAGTCACCTTGTTCAAAAACGTGAAAGTTTTTGATGGGAACACCGATGGTCTTCTGGACCTGGATGTTCTTGTTGTCGGCAACAAGATCCACAAGGTCGCCGAAGACATTCCAGAGACCGGTACATGGGAAGTGCAAGCTGGTCCGAGTGGGCCATTGTATTCAGAAATTCATAGCGGCAGCAGTGGCTACACTTTCATCATCGAGGGCGAAGAAGGGACGCAGACAGTCGAACTGTCGCCCAATGTCATTGACGGCGGGGGACGCACCTTGATGCCGGGCATGATTGATAGCCATACGCATTTTAACCTTTCTATGGACGGCGGGCGTCCGGGCATGGAAATAGCCAGGTGGGACTATATGGCGGGACATGCCTCGTCTGCCGCATTGGAGTGGTTCTACGATGGCTTCACGACAGTGCGTGATATGGGGGGCATGGCCGACGGATTGCGACGTGTCATCGACAACGGCCTAATGGAAGGACCTCGCATCTACAGCGCTGCCGGGATGATCAGCCAAAGCGCTGGTCACGGTGATCTCTTGTTTGAAAGCCAGACAAGTCCCCAACAGAGTAGCACCTGGCGCAATGGCATATACCACATTGCAAACAGCCCTGATGAAGTTCGAGCAGCCGTTCGCAGGAACTTTAATGCGGGCGCCACCCATATGAAAATCATGATGGCCGGTGGTGTTGCCAGCAACAAAGGTCCCTTTGAGGCCTCTCAATACACCGACGCTGAAATTATCGCCGCAGTAGAAGAAGCTGCAACGCGTGGAACCTATGTTGCAGCGCACCTTTATCTTGATGAAGCCATTCGCCGTGCGCTCGTTTTGGGTGTCATGTCGATTGAACATGGACAGTTCCTACAGGAAGACACGGCCATGTTGATGAAGGAAAAAGGTGCCTTCATTTCTCCTTACATTGCAGCCGTCATGAGCGAAGACATCCTGACCCATCCGGTCTATGGCAATCCTTCAACATTTGAGTACGCCAGAACACTTATGATGAAAGAGGGAACAAAAAACTTCGCTGAAGTCATCAAAAAGGTGAAGCCGAACATTGTGTTCTCAATCGACATCGTGAGTACCAATGGCATGGCCGCAAGACACCACCGGGACCATGAGAAATGGATATTCGCAGATACATTTGGCAACTATGAAACACTGAAAGCAATGACGTCCACTGGCGGCAAGCTTGCCGCCTTGACCGGTGGCAGTAACCCTTACCCCGCACCTCTTGGTGTCATCGAGGAAGGCGCATACGCCGACATTCTGCTTGTCGATGGAAATCCGCTTGAGGACATCACTGTTCTGGGCGGAAACCCTTCATGGTTCAACGCAGAACCGCGTCCGCGTGGCATCAAGACCATCAACCTCATCATGAAGGATGGCGTGATCTACAAGAACACTCTGCAATAATCCCTCGGGAGGCGGGGCTTCGGCCCTGCCTTCCATTGTTAAGAGAAAGAGTTGTGATGAAGATCAAAACAATGACTTCCCTGAGAGCAGTACTGGCCTTGTCGCTGACCTGCTCTGCCGCTCTTGCGCAGGACGACGCGCCGCCACGGACCCTGTTCACCAATGTTCATGTCTTTGACGGCATGAACGAGGCGCGGATCGAGAATGCCAGCGTTCTGGTCGAGGCCAACCTTATCAAGCAGGTCTCGGCAGAGACCATCGACGCGCCGGATGCTACGGTTATTGACGGTGGCGGGCGCACACTGATGCCAGGTATGTTGGATATGCACGTTCATATCTCGACCTTCGGGCCCGTGCAAACGCAATCGCGCGACGGGCTGCATCCCTACGCTCATGGTGCGTTGGCCGCAGATCGTGCCGAAGGGATGCTGATGAACGGATTTACCACAGTACGGGATCTGGGTGGTCCGTCAAATTTCATGCGTCTAATCATCGACGAGGGCGTCATGGTGGGGCCTCGCATCTATCCCACGGAAAACTGGATCACCACAACATCCGGTCATGGAGATTTCCGTGAATTGAATGACTCCCACCCGAATATCGCTGGCGGACGGCAACATTTCTACGAAGATTATGTTACGATTATCGCTGACGGGCGGGCGGAAACCCTGCGCGCGGCGCGTGAAGCATTCCGTCGCGGTGCGGTACAGCTCAAACTGTTCACCGGAGGCGGTGTAACAAGTTTGTTTGATCCACTTCATTCGGGCCCTCTTGATGAAGAGGTCCAAGCAGTCGTTGAGGTGGCGGAGCGCTGGGATACCTATGTCGCGTCTCATGCACACACCGCTGCTGCGCTTCAGCAGGCTATCGACAATGGCGTGATGTCGATTGAGCACGCACCCTATCTGACCGATGAGCAGGCCAAGACGATGATTGAAAACGGCATGTTTCTGTCCACTGCGTTTTCGCCAGTGTTTTCAATCTCAGTGGAACAAGCTGAAAAGGCTTATCCACCAGAAAGCTTTGCAAAGTGGAGCGTTATTCGGGACGCATCGGCAAACTTGCTGGAAGTCATGAAAAACAACCCTGACCTGAAAGTGGTTCTTGCATCAGATCATATTCCCCAATGGAATACTGGTCGCGAATATGATGATCGCGCGCTAGATGAGTTCGAGTTTTTCTCAGAAGCTATTGGCAACTTCCGGACACTAAAGTCGTTTACCTCGACAGCCGGAGAACTGAATGCTCTGACCGGCCAGATGAATCCATACCCAGAAGGCCCGTTGGGCGTCATTCAAGAAGGCGCCTATGCAGACCTATTGCTGGTCGATGGCAATCCTCTGGAAAACATCGAGATCATGAAGGATCCGGACACAAATCTAAAAATCATCATGAAGGACGGCGTGATCTACAAGAACACGCTGAACTGAGCGATGGGCGGGATGGTTCACCTCGTCCATCCCGCCCGTTTGTAAAAACCATTAGAGGAACCAAAAAACGGACATAGGAGAAAGAGACCCGTGGCAAGAAAGCTTTTGCAAGCCACACTGATCACAACCTTGCTTTGCGCGGCCGTAGTGAACGCACAGAGCAGTGGTCCGGGGGTTTTCAGTGCGGAAGGAGAAGGAGTGGTTGTGCCAGCCAAAAGCTGGGATGTGTCGGCAGCCGCCGAAAACCAGATCGACACTGTCCACTTTATTGAAGGTCAATTCGTCAAAGAAGGTGATCTACTGGTGACTTTCGACCAGGTCTTCAAGCAATGGGATGCCAAAATCGGTGAGTTGGCTCACCAGCAGGCCGTGGCTGAACTGGAGTTGGCCCAGGCTGACCTGTCCAGAAAGAAGCGGTTGGGCACCAATTCTGTGTCTGAAGTTGAGATTGCGCAAGCTGAAGCGCGTGTCAAAATCGCCGAAGCGACCGTTGAGACAAAGAGGCTCAATGCGGAAAAGGCCAAGGCTATCTCAGATCTCCAGCTCATCCACGCACCGTTCGACGGCCAGATGAGTGCGCCGCGGTTTCGCGATAATGCAAACGTCGTCGCCGACTCGCCCGAAATCGGAACCCTGTATCAACTGGATCCGATCCACGTTCGCGTGGAGGGAACGTACGAGAAGCATCAGGAACTCATCCTCGCGGGCGAAAGCCACGACAGTGTAATGGGCAGCCTGACTCTGGTGCTGGAACTGCCGGGAGGGAGTGAATTTCCACATCACGGACGCCTTATCTCAACGCCGTTTGAATTCGATCCGGAGACAGGGATTGGCTACAGCATCGCCGAATTCCCCAATCCTGAATTCCTATTGCGCCCCGGCATGAAGGTATTGGTCACGTCTTATGAAAACTCGAAATGATCCAAAGAAAGGGATATCAAATGAAAACTTGGACATCTCCGTTTCTGGCTTCAGCTGCATTGGCGGGACTTGCTACGGTTGCCGCTTCTGAAGCAGCAGACCACGGATCGCACTGGAATTTGATGTCTGACGCTTATGCTCGCGTCGGCGAGATTCTGAAATCTGAGGAAGGCACCACTGCCGTCAAGCGCTTGAACGAAGAATTGTCCGCGCTGAAAGAGGCGTGCGATAAGTTGGAAGTGAAAAGTCAGAACGCGCCATGTCACGAAGATGTACGGCGTCTTCTTTCCATTGCGACCTTCAACGCTGACCCCAATGATCCAAATCGAAACAAGACATTTCCAACGCATATTCCCGATTTTGTCAGCCCGGAGATGCGTGAGGTGATGGTTAACTGGACGCCCAATTGGCTCACCAGCAGTTGGGAAGGCTACCCAGACCCAACGGACTACGGTGCATGGCAGTCGTTGCACGATGAATTGATCGATCCGATGGAGGCCGCCGGCAAACAACTTTTAAAGACTTACAACTTGTCGACCGAGGAACGTGAGATAGGTGGTGTTAGAACGGTCATTATCAGTCCGAGCGAAAACCGCCATCCGGGAAAGATACTCATTCATGCACATGGTGGTGCCTTTTACGGAAACACTCCGGAAACAACGTTTGACCGGACAGCACCACTTGCCAATCATATGGGCATCGACATTGCCTCCGTCGATTACAAATTGATGCCAGCCCCCGACTGGGACATTTTGGACCAGCGGGATCAGGTGATCGCCGTTTTTGATGCACTGACCGGAGAGGGCGGTGGCTATAAACCAGAGAACGTCGGAATTTACGGTTGTTCCGCGGGCGGTGGATTGGTGGCAATGGCGACAAATGCCATGTCGCATCGCGGAGGAGCGCTGCCTGGTGCGGCCGTAATGCAAAGCCCGCAGACTGATTTCTCGTTCAATAGCGATTCGACATGGACGCTGCGGTACGACGATCCACGCACTAACGTAGATCACTTGATCGACTCAGTCTGGCCGATGCTGGGAATTACTGAAGAGAAAGCACAAGATCCGCGCTACTCTACTGTGTACGACAATTTCGAGGGGCGAGATTTCCCTCCGACGATGGTACAGACTGGGTCTAAGGAAATTCAGATGAGCGACGGCATACGCATGTACGGAGTCCTGCGTAGTGCGGGCCACGAGGCAATTCTGGATGTTCACGACGCCATGCAACACTGCTTCCACGGTCATTCCGAGACACCGGAATCCGCTGAAGCTGTTCGCCGCGTCGCTGTGTTCCTAGAAGAGCATCTTGGTTCGGAATGAGAAAAATGGATCGCTGAAAGGAGGGGGCGAGTGGCTTGGAGAGACGCTTTGAAGCCGCTCGCCCATATTGAAAAACGTAAGAAAATGGACGTTGTCAAGTCTCAGCGGATCGAGGCCGTTTTCCGCATTCGGGACCTATGATCCGAACGCCGTGAACAGCCGATGTCCGCCCTTCGCGCTGATGCTGCACAAAATACGCATGCGCACAATGGGCTCATAGCTGCCATCCCGGCGATTGAAGGCAAAGCCCCCGCTTCTCGCTACGGATCCTCGACCGACTACACCCGGTCCAGCTCGATTCCCGAATTCATTCCAACCGGAACATCAGCTGCTGAAGCCACGGCCTCTCCACACCGGTTGCCTGATACATCGCGTGAAGAAAGTTGTGCGCTGACACCGGGTCGCTCATGAAGGGCGAAGAGCGGATTTCGCCCTTCTTCACCTCGTCGCGCGCCTCGTAGATCACCGTGTCTTCCTTGATCGTCGCCATGATCCTGACGGCGTCCAGCGTCTCAGGGTCGATGGCGGTGGGATCTTCGGAGAGGAGCACGAAATCGGCAAGCTTGCCCGCCTCGATCGACCCCTTGTCGTTCTCCTCGAAATGCTGCCAGGCGGGCCAGATCGTCAGCGCCTTGAGCGCGGTCGCGACGTCGACCCGGTGACGGGGGCCAAGAATGTCACCCGATCTCGTGCGCCGGGTCACGGTGGCATCCAGTATGCGCATACTGTCAGGCAAGGCGACCGGCGCGTCGTGATGCGAGCCGAATATCATGCCCCGCTCGAGCAGCCAACCAGTGGGCGAAATGTTCTCGGCATTGACCGGGCCCACGGTGTGGTCGCGGTGCCAGTCGCCCCAATAGAAGGTGTGCATCGGGAAAAGGGACATGAACACGCCCAGCCGCTTGTAGGCGTCGACCTGGTCCTCGCGCAGGAACTGGCCGTGTATCAGTGCGGGGCGGTTGCCCGGATCGCCATACTTGTCCTGCGCAGCCTGAAGCGCAGCAATGAGCATGTCCGACGCGCCTTCGCCATTGGAATGGGTGATGATCTGGATGCCATTCTCGTAACACCAGTTCACGGCATCCTGCACCTGCTCGATGGTCACCGCCGAGTACCCCTTGTAGCCTGCAGGATAGTCGCCAACCGGGTCATAGTAGGGACGGTCGCGGAGCGCGGTAAAGCCTTGCGGCGAGCCGTCGATCGTCAACTTGCAACCGCCCACGCGAATACCGTTTTCATATTCTTTCGAAACATTGTCGCCAATATAATCCCTGGCTTCCAACACATCGGGATAGGCCACGACGTCAATCGGTATCCTGCCGTCGGCCGCCATGGCCTTCAGCGACTCGACGGCAAACCCCGAGGACCGGCCGTCCTGCCCCGTGGTGTAGCCAAAACGCGCCCAGAGTTTGGACCCGGCAACCGCGAATTCCGCGAAGGCGTCCGGACCGAGTTGCTTCAGGACGGGGACGAGCGTCCCGAAAAACGCGTATTCCTCGAGAACCCCGTTCGGCGCGCCATCGGCTTCCCGCCGAATCTTGCCACCGGCCGGGTCCTGCGTCGATGCATCGTAGCCGACAATCTCAAGCGTCTTCGAGTTCGCCACGCCGAGATGGCCGGACTGGTGGACAATCACGATGGGAAGCTCCTGAGAGATCGCGTCAAGGTCTTCGCGGGTCGGGTGGCGCTTCTCGGCTAGCTGGGCATTGTCATAGCCGAAGCCGATGATCACTCCCGCCTTCTCGACCGCATCCCTGTTTGCATCGATCCAGTCGCGCAGCGCCTGTTGCAGGCTGGCAATGTCCGTGACCCCGCCGTCCGGCGGCGAAAGAAGGTTCGCCGACAAGGCTTGCAGGCCACCGAAAACCACGTGCCCGTGACTGTCGACAAAGCCCGGCAGCATCGCCCGGCCGTCAAGATCGAACAATTCCGTCGCGTCGCCCCGGTGCGCCATGATATCCGCAAGCGCGCCGACGGCGAGGATACGCCCGTTCTTAACCGCGACGGCCTCGGCGGTCGGCTGCACATCGTTGATCGTGAGGATCGGTCCGCCAGTATAGATCGTGTCGGCGGCCTCCTGCGCGGTCGCGGCGCTGGTTGACATGGCAAAACCCGCCAGCCAGACAAGATTCAGCAAACGTGACATCAGGAATACCCTCTCAAATACATCGGAAGACAAACGACTGAATAATGGTCGTGTCTATCGTGGCTAAAGCGTATTGCCCGACAGACACGCATTGCAAGATTTTTCGGCCAGCCAGAGGTGTCCGCAAGCCGCCATCCCGGCGACTGAATGCGAAGCCCCGGCTTCCTGCTACAGTTCCTCGACCGACAGCACCCCGTCCAGCGACTTGATCGCGCCCTTGATCTGCGGGTTGATCGGAAAGTCCTGGCCCAGATCCATCTCGACATCGCCCGGCAACCCCGGCGCCATCAGGCAGAGCTGGATCGGCCCCTTCGAGGCCCCGCGCGCCGCCCCGGCGGCGTCCTCGAGCACCTTGGCGACCGTTGGTACGACCTGCGCTTCGTCAACAAAGATGCGCAACCCGGTTGCTCCGGCTTCGGCCACAAGGGAATCCGCAGGGCCAACCGAGCGGCCCAGCAGCTTGAGCTGATCGGCTTCCATCGTCGCCTCGGCGGTCAGAACCACCTGCGCGCCGGTTTCCAGAAACTCGCGGCACTTCTCCAACGTGTCCGAAAACAGCGTGACCTCATAGGCGCCGGTGGGATCAGACATTTGAACGAAAGCAAAGCGGTTGCCCTTGGCCGATTTCCGCTCCTGCCGCCCGGCGACAACCCCGGCCATCTTGGCGATGAACGGACCAGACCGGGCCTTTTCCGTCACCTCGTCCAGCGTCATCACCTGTTTGCGCTTCAGCGCGGGCATGTAATCGTCCAGCGGATGCCCCGAGAGATAGAAGCCGATGGCCTTGAATTCTTCGCTGAGGCGTTCGGCCGGCAGCCAGTCCGGCGTCGGCGACAGGCGCGGTTCGGGCAGGTCGTCGCCTGCCTCGCCGAACAGAGACACCTGATTGGAGTTTTTCTGTTCATGGATCGCCGCCGAATACTGCACCAGACGGTCAAGGCTTTCGAACACGCGGCGACGGTTCTTGTCGAGCTCATCAAAAGCGCCGGCACGCGCCAGCATTTCCAGCGGACGTTTGCCGACCTTCTTCAGGTCGACCCGGCGGGCGAAGTCAAAGAGGTTGACGAACGGTTTGTCTCCCCTGCCCTGCACCACCAGATTCATCGCCTCGACGCCCACGTTTTTCAGCGCGCCCAGCGCATAGACCAGTTGGCCATTCACCACGTCGAAGGTCGCCAGCGAGCGGTTCACGCAGGGCGGCACGTAGGGCAGGCCCAGCCCCTTGCGGACCTCTTCGAAATACACCGCCAGCTTGTCGGTCAGGTGGATATCGCAGTTCATGACCCCGGCCATGAACTCGACCGGGTGGTTCGCCTTGAGCCAGCCGGTCTGATAGCTGACCACCGCATAGGCCGCCGCGTGGGACTTGTTGAAGCCGTAGTTGGCGAATTTCTCCAAGAGGTCGAACACCTCGGAGGCCTTCTTGGCGTCCACGCCGTTCTTGGCCGCGCCGGCCTCGAATTTCGGACGTTCGGCGTCCATCGCCTCTTTGATCTTCTTGCCCATCGCGCGGCGCAGCAGGTCGGCGCCGCCAAGGCTGTATCCCGCCATGACCTGCGCGATCTGCATCACCTGCTCCTGATAGACGATGATGCCCTGCGTTTCTTCCAGGATATGATCGATCAGCGGGTGGACCGAGGTGATCTCGCGCTGGCCGTTCTTGACCTCGCAATAGGTGGGGATGTTTTCCATCGGGCCGGGGCGGTAGAGCGCCACAAGCGCCACGATATCCTCGATGCAGGTGGGTTTCATGCGCTTGAGCGCGTCCATCATGCCCGAGCTTTCCACTTGGAACACCGCCACGGTCTTGGCCGCGGAATAAAGCTTGTACGTCGCCTCATCATCCAGCGGGATGGCGTTGATCTGGTTTTCAGCCCCCTCGGCGGGCTCATAAAGTTCGGTGCCATCGGCGGCGATGTGCAATGGGCGCCCGGATTTGAAAATCAGGTCCATCGCGTTCTGGATAACGGTCAGGGTCTTCAGACCCAGAAAGTCGAACTTTACCAGCCCGGCCTGTTCCACCCATTTCATGTTGAACTGGGTCGCGGGCATGTCCGAACGCGGGTCCTGATAGATCGGCACCAGCGCATCCAGAGGACGGTCGCCGATCACCACGCCTGCCGCGTGGGTCGAAGCATTCCGCAACAGCCCCTCGACCTGCTGGCCATAGGTCAGCAGGCGGTCGACCACCTCTTCCTCGCGCGCGGCCTCGCGCAGGCGGGGTTCGTCTTTCAGCGCCTTTTCGATGGAAACAGGTTTCACCCCCTCAACCGGGATCATCTTGGACAGGCGGTCCACCTGCCCATATGGCATTTGAAGCACCCGCCCGATGTCGCGCACTGCGGCCTTGGACAAGAGCGCGCCGAAGGTGATGATCTGACCCACTTTGTCGCGGCCGTATTTCTGCTGCACGTAACGGATCACTTCTTCGCGGCGATCCATGCAGAAGTCGATGTCGAAGTCGGGCATCGAGACCCGTTCGGGGTTCAGGAAGCGTTCGAACAGCAGGCTGTAGCGCAGCGGGTCAAGGTCGGTGATCGTCAGCGCATAGGCCACCAGCGAGCCCGCGCCCGAGCCCCGCCCCGGCCCGACCGGAATGTCGTGATCCTTGGCCCATTGGATGAAATCCGCGACGATCAGAAAGTAGCCGGGGAAACCCATGCTTTCGATGATGCCCAGTTCGAAATCCAGACGTTCCTGATATTCCTCGGGCGTCACCGCATGCGGGATCACGGCCAGACGTTTCTGCAAGCCCTCATTGGCGATGCGCCGCAGCTCGGCCACCTCGTCATCCGCGAATTTCGGCAGGATCGGGTCGCGTCGATAGGCCATGAACGCGCAGCGTCTGGCGATCTCGACGGTGTTTTCGATGGCCTCGGGCAAGTCGGCGAACAGGGTCGCCATCTCTTGTTGTGACTTGAAGTAGTGCTGCGCCGTCAGACGACGGCGGCCTTCCTGCTGGTCGACATAGGCCCCTTCCGATATGCAGATCAGCGCGTCATGCGCTTCGTACATGTCCGGCGTCGGGAAATAGACGTCATTCGTGGCGACCAGCGGCAGGTTCTTGGCATAGGCCATCTCGACATGGCCGCGTTCTGTCAGGCGTTCGGCCTCGGGTTGGCCATCTTCACCCGGATGGCGCTGAAGCTCGATATAAAACCGGTTGGGGAACATTGCCGCCAGCCGATCGACCAACGCTTCGGCCGCCGGGCGCTGACCCTGTTGCAGCAGCATTCCCACCGGGCCGTCAGGTCCACCGGACAGGCAGATCAACCCTTCAGATCGGTCGGCCAGTTCTTCCAAAGTGACCTGAGGCAGTTGCCCGCCCTTGTCCACGTAGAGACACGTGCTGAGTTTCATCAGGTTTTCGTACCCGGTCTCGGACTGCGCCAGCAGCACCAGAGGCGCGGGCATCTTCGGCTTCTCGCCCGGCTGGGCCTGGACATAGGTCAGATCGACCTGGCACCCCATGATCGGCTGTACCCCAGCGCCGCTTGCGGTGACCGCGAATTCCAGCGCCGAAAACATCGAATTGGTATCCGTCACGGCGACCGCCGGCATTTCCATCTTCTCGCACAGGCCCGGCAGCTTTTTCAGCCGCACGGCGCCTTCCAGAAGGGAATATTCAGTGTGAACGCGGAGGTGGATGAATCGTGGAGAACTGCTCATGACGCCCAAGCTACCCCAGCCGGCTGCGCGGCAAAAGACTGAACCGCGTTACGTTTGCCGCAAAAAAATCGCCGTTGATTATTCGGCTTTTTCAGAAGGTGCTTCGGGATTGACTGGGCGTCGCAATCAAAAACCGCTTTATTTACAAGTGGCTGCCCATTAATCAGAAAAGGCGGTCTCAGGCCGTATACGTCTAATGGCGTATAACAGAGGCGGTTTTTCTTGCCAGACAAGCCGCGCTGTTTCTAACATCTCATGGCAAGCAATTCGCCCGCCACTCTTTCTACGTCGCATCGAAGGAGGGCCACAAGGGCGCAACCGGGTAAGGCGACGGGTTTCTCGAATGAACATCACGTTTCTTCTGAACGGAGAGACAGTGGAGTTGGCTGATATCGATCCGACAGCCACCCTGCTGGATTGGCTGCGCGAAGATCGCGGCCTGACCGGCACCAAGGAAGGCTGCAACGAAGGCGATTGCGGGGCTTGCACCGTGATGGTGACGGATGACGAAGGCGCCAAGGCACTGAACTCGTGCATTCTGTTTCTGCCGCAGCTGCACGGCAAAGCGGTGCGCACGGTTGAAGGCGCCAGCGGCCCGAATGGCGAAGCGCACCCGGTTCAGCAGGCAATGGTTGATCTGCACGGTTCGCAATGCGGCTTCTGCACACCCGGTTTCGTCATGTCGATGGTGGCCGGGCACACGAACGGTGCAACGGACCATGACACTTTGCTAGCAGGCAACCTGTGCCGCTGCACCGGCTATGCGCCGATCATTCGCGCAGCGAAAGCGGCCGAGGAACAGCCCGTTCCGGTTTGGGTCAAAGATAAACCACCTGCAACGATTGCCGCTTCGCGCATGCTGCCAACCTCATCCGACGAATTGGCCGCCGTGTATGCCGAGAACCCGAATGCGACTCTGATCGCTGGTGCGACCGATGTGGGCCTTTGGGTCACCAAGCAACTGCGCGAACTGGACCCGGTGATCTTCCTTAACCGCTGTGATGATTTGAAGAAGATCACGCTCAGCGGTGAAGAAGTCCGCTTTGGCTCAATGGTCGACATGAATCGCATGGGCGCGGCGATGGCCGATCTGCATCCGTCCTATGCCGAGATGATCCGCCGCTATGCCAGCGTGCAAGTGCGCCATGCGGCCACCGTGGGCGGCAATATCGCAAACGGTTCGCCCATCGGGGACAACCCGCCCGCGCTGATCGCGCTGGGGGCGACGCTGCATCTGCGCAAGGGCGACGAGCGGCGGTCGATCCCGCTGGAAGAGTTCTTCATCGACTACGGCAAACAGGATCGGGTTCCGGGCGAGTTTGTGGAAGCCGTCAGCTTCCCCCGCCAGCCAGATCGCCTGAAGGCTTACAAGCTCAGCAAACGGTTCGATCAGGATATTTCGGCCGTCTGCGGCTGTTTCAACATAACCGTTTCGGAGGGCAGCGTCACACAGGCGCGCATCGCCTATGGTGGCATGGCTGCTATTCCGAAACGGGCAACCCATGTCGAGGCCGCTTTGGTCGGCAAACCGTGGACGCGCAAGACCGTTGACGCCGCGCTGCCATCCTTTGCCGACGACTTTTCGCCACTCACGGATATGCGCGCCTCGGCCCTGTATCGACTGGAAACCGCCAAGGCGATGCTGCAACGGTATTTCCTGGAAGATCAGGGCGAGATCACCAATGTGCTGGAGGTGTCAGCATGAGTGTGACGCAAGCCCTGCCCCACGACGCCGCCCCTTTGCACGTTTCGGGCGCGGCGCGGTACGTGGATGACATCCCGACACCCAAGGGCACGCTGCACCTGGCCTTTGGCCTGAGCCCGATCGCCAAGGGCAAGATCACCGCAATGGATCTGTCGGCTGTCAAAAACGCCGAGGGTGTCGTGATGGTTATGACGGCAGAGGACCTGCCTTTCGCCAACGATGTCTCGCCCTCGATCCACGATGAGCCGCTGCTGTCGGACGGCACGGTGCACTATATAGGCCAGCCCGTGTTCCTGGTTGTCGCCACCAGCCATCTGGCCGCCCGCAAAGCGGCGCGATTGGGCAAGGTCGACTATGCCGAGGAAACGCCGATCCTGACGATCGCGGACGCCTTGGCCGCCGACAGCCGGTTTGAAGACGGTCCACGCATCTATGCCAAGGGTGATACGGATGCGGCCATTGCCAGTGCGCCGCATGTGATCGAAGGTTCGTTCGAATTGGGCGGGCAGGAGCATTTCTATCTGGAAGGTCAGGCCGCGCTGGCCGTTCCGAATGAAGGTGCGGATATGCTGGTGCATTCCTCGACCCAGCACCCGACCGAGATTCAGCACAAGGTGGCCGACGCACTGGGTGTTCCGATGCACGCCGTCCGGGTCGAGACCCGCCGCATGGGCGGAGGGTTTGGCGGCAAGGAAAGTCAGGGCAACGCTTTGGCAGTGGCCTGCGCCGTGGCCGCCCGCGCAACCGGCAAGGCCTGCAAGATGCGCTATGACCGTGACGATGACATGATCATCACCGGCAAGCGCCACGCTTTCCGCATTTCGTACAAGGCCGGGTTCGATGAGCATGGCCATATTCAGGGCGTCTCATTCCACCACTATGCGATCTGCGGCTGGGCGCAGGACCTGTCGTTGCCCGTGGCCGACCGGGCGATGCTGCACTCGGACAACGCCTACCTTTTGCCGAACGCCCGGATCGAAAGCCACCGCTTGAAGACCAACACCCAATCTGCCACCGCCTATCGCGGGTTCGGCGGCCCGCAAGGCATGGTCGGCATCGAACGGGTCATGGACCATGCCGCGCATACGCTGGGTTTAGATCCCGTCGAGCTGCGCCGCCGGAATTACTATGCACCCGCGCACGCCATGGCCGAGAGCACACCGACAGAAAAACCACTGGGGCATCCCGATCCGCACGAAGACCTGACCAGCCGCGGCGCCGTTGAAATGGGTGACGCACCGGTGCGTCCTCTGCCCGCCGGCGGCAACACCACACCCTATGGGATGGAGGTCAGCGATTTCGAACTGCACGGCATGACCGAGGCGTTGCTGAAATCCAGCGACTATGCCGCGCGCAAGGCCGCTGTCGCGAAATGGAATGCCGAGAACAGTGTAATCAAAAAGGGCATCGCCTTTTCCCCGGTCAAGTTTGGTATCTCGTTCACGCTGACCCACCTCAATCAGGCGGGTGCGCTGGTGCATGTCTATCAGGACGGATCAGTCCACCTGAATCACGGTGGCACCGAGATGGGCCAGGGCCTGTTCCAGAAGGTCGCACAGGTCGCAGCGTCGCGCTTTGGCATACCGTTGGAGATGGTGAAAATCACCGCAACCGACACGGCGAAAGTACCGAACACGTCTGCGACGGCGGCATCTTCGGGAAGTGACCTGAACGGTATGGCGGTGAAGGCCGCATGCGACACGATCCGCGACCGGATGGCCGCCTATCTTGCGGAACGTCATCAGGCCGATCCATCAACGGTCACGTTCTCGGATGGGCATGTCTCGGTCTCAGAAGAACGCTACACCTTCGCCGAAGCCACCGCACTGGCCTATCAGGGGCGCGTCAGCCTGTCGACGACCGGGTTCTACAAGACGCCCAAGATCGAATGGGACAGGATCGCCGGGCGCGGTCGCCCTTTCTTTTACTTTGCCTACGGCGCTTCCGTTACCGAGGTGGCGGTGGACACTCTGACCGGTGAAAACCGAATTCTGCGAACGGATATCCTGCATGACGCGGGCGCGTCGCTGAATCCGGCTTTGGACATAGGTCAGGTTGAGGGCGGCTATGTACAGGGTGCAGGGTGGCTGACGACCGAAGAGCTGGTCTGGGATGACACGGGCAACCTGCGCACGCACGCGCCTTCGACCTACAAGATTCCGGCCTGCTCGGACCGGCCGGACATCTTCAACGTCAGGCTTTGGGATGGCGAAAACCGCGAGGACACCATCTATCGTTCGAAAGCTGTGGGCGAGCCGCCTTTCATGCTGGGGATCTCGGCCTGGCTGGCGCTGTCGAACGCGGTTGCCGCCTGCGGAGACAGATACCCGGCCCTGAACGCTCCGGCCACGGCCGAAGAGGTTTGGCGCGGGGTCCAGAGGATGAAGGGAGGCACCTGATGGGATTTGACCTTGAGGCTTTGAGGGAGGCGGTCAAAACCCACGGGAAAGTGGTTCGGGTGGTCATCGCCGGGATCAAAGGGTCGTCCCCGCGCGAGGTGGGTGCTGCGATGCTGGTCTGGAAGGACGGGCAAAGCGGAACCATCGGTGGTGGTACGCTGGAATACCAGGCCGCAGAGGCCGCACGATCGCAAACAGTCGCCACGCGCCTGACGCATCACACGCTGGGACCGGACATGGGCCAATGTTGCGGCGGAGCGGTCTCGTTGTTCAGCGAAGTCTATGATCTCAAGAAGGTTGAAACGCTGGATGATACGATCATTGCACGATCAGCATCCGGTGGTGCCGTGCCTCTTTCGGTCAAGCGAGTGCTGGCGGCAGCACGCAGTCAGGGTATTACACCCGAAACACGCCTGATCGACGGCTGGATGATCGAACCGGTGCATAAACCGGCGCGAAACCTGTGGATCTGGGGCGCAGGTCACGTCGGACGGGCGCTGGTGGATGTTCTGTCCCCCCTGCCCGATCTTGCGATCACTTGGGTCGATACCGGCCCCGAGCGCTTTCCGGACGTGATTCCTGCAGGCGTGACCGATCTGCCAGCGACGAAACCGGTCGAACTTGTGCGACATGCACCGCCCAATGCCGAGCACCTTGTGCTGACTTATTCACACAATCTGGATTTAGAATTGTGCAACAGGCTGCTTTTGCACGATTTCCGCTTTGCGGGACTGATCGGCTCGGCTACCAAATGGGCGCGGTTCAGATCGCGGCTGGCGGCTCTTGGGCATCCGCCCGACCGGATAAGCCGGATTACCTGCCCGATTGGTGACCCGTCGCTGGGCAAACACCCGCAGATGATCGCCGTGGGCGTCGCAGCGCAACTGCTGCGCCCGGCCCGGCAGAATGAGTTGAAGAAGGACCTGAGCGCGTGACCACTCCATTGCTGAGCCTGCAAGGGTTGACCAAAGCCTATCCCGGTGTCGTGGCCAATGACCAGGTGTCCTTTGATATCGGTGAGGGCGAAGTTCACGCCTTGTTGGGGGAAAACGGGGCCGGGAAATCCACGTTGGTCAAGATGATCTATGGGCTGGTGAAACCTGACAGTGGCACCATGCTGTTACGCGGTCAGCCCTTTGCGCCGCCTGAACCCCGCGCCGCGCGGGCTGACGGAATTGCGATGGTGTTCCAGCATTTTTCACTGTTTGACGCGCTGAACGTGGCGGAGAACATCGCCTTGGGGATGGAAAACCCGCCGGCCATGGGTGATCTGGCCTCGCGCATCCGCGAAGTGTCCGAAACCTATGGCCTGCCGCTGGATCCGTTCCGCACTGTCGGCGATCTGTCCGCCGGGGAACGCCAGCGTGTTGAAATTATCCGTTGCCTCCTGCAAGACCCGAAACTGCTGATCATGGACGAACCGACCTCGGTGTTGACCCCGCAGGAGGTCGAGATCCTGTTCGAGACGCTGAACAAGTTGCGGTCCGAGGGCACATCGATCCTGTATATCTCGCACAAGCTGGAAGAGATACGGACCCTGTGTGATCACGCCACGATCCTGCGTCTGGGCAAGAATGTGGGCGAGTGTGTCCCCTCTGAGACCTCGGCCCGCGACATGGCCGAGCTGATGGTGGGAACGGCCCTGCAAACCCCGGAACGTTCGGGGCGTGAATTTGGCGCAGTGACGCTGGATGTCAGCGGGCTGTCGGTGCCTTCTCCGTCAGAATTCGGGACCGCATTGCGCAACGTTCATTTGACCGTCCGCAAGGGCGAGGTTCTTGGCATTGGCGGCGTTGCGGGCAACGGGCAGGATGAATTGCTGGGCGTTCTGTCCGGCGAAATCCTGACATCTGCCGACGCGATCAAGTTCAACGGTCAGGCGATCGGCAAGCTGGGTCCGACCGCGCGACGCAAACTTGGCGTGTTGACCGCGCCCGAAGAGCGGCTGGGCCATGCCGCCGCCCCGAATATGAGCCTGACCGAAAACGCCCTGTTGACCGGGTCGGTTCGAGAGGGTCTGGAAAGCAACGGCTTTCTGAAATGGGCCGAGACCAAGAGCTTTGCGGAGAAGATCATCGAGATTTTTGACGTCCGGACACCCGGCCCGGACAACGCGGCGCGGTCCTTGTCCGGGGGGAACCTGCAGAAATTCGTGATCGGACGCGAAGTGCTGCAAAACCCGGATGTGCTGGTGGTGAACCAGCCAACCTGGGGCGTGGATGCCGCAGCGGCGGCGGCCATCCGGCAAGCCATTCTCGACCTGGCGGCAAAGGGAACGGCGGTTGTCTGCATCTCTCAGGATCTGGATGAGTTGATGGAAATCTCGGACAGCTTTGCTGCGCTGAACGAGGGCCGCCTGAGTGCACCACGTCCGACAACCGGACTGACAGTGGACGAAATCGGGCTGATGATGGGCGGTGCCCACGGAATGGAGGTGGCGCATGTGTGATCTGTTGGGCCGCCTTCGGCGAGAGTATTTGAGAAAAGATGAAGAAGTCAGGGGAACGAGCTGATGATTGTGCTGGAGAAACGTCCTCAGCCTTCCAGGGTCTGGTCTTATGCGACGCCGTTGATTGCAGTTTTGGCGACGATGTTTTTTGGCGGAGTACTGTTCGCCATACTGGGCAAGAATCCGGTTGAAGCCATCGGCACCATCTTCTGGGAACCTCTTTTTGGTGAATTCGCCTTTTATTACCGCCCGCAGCTGCTGGTGAAAGGCGCTCCGCTGGTGCTTATCGCCATCGGTCTGTCGCTGGGCTTTCGTGCAGGCATCTGGAACATCGGGGCCGAGGGACAGTATATCATGGGCGCCATCTTCGGGGCGGGTGCCGGGCTGGCCTTTTACCCTTTGGACGCCTTCTATATCTTTCCGATCATGGTGATTGCCGGCGCCTTCGGCGGCTGGTTGTGGGCGATGATCCCCGCCTTCCTGAAGGTGCGTTTCGGCACCAACGAAATTCTCGTCTCGTTGATGCTGGTCTACGTGGCCGAGCAGATGCTGGCCTCGGTTTCTCTGGGTTTGCTGAAGAACCCCGAAGGGTTCGGCTTTCCGGGGTCCCGCAATCTGCAATCCTATGACAGTGCGCACAATGCAGAACTGATCGCTGGATCCGGCATGCACTGGGGTGTTGTGACCGCGTTGATCGCAGTGATCTTTGCCTATGTCCTGCTGAACCGGCACATGCTGGGCTTTCACATCCGCCTGACCGGCGAAGCACCGCGCGCCGCGAAATTTGCGGGTGTGAACCCGGCCCGGTTGATCCTGTTCTGTCTGGGTTTGTCCGGCGCGCTTGCAGGACTTGCAGGCATGTTCGAGGTTTCCGGCCCTTCAGGCGTGGTCAGCATCGATTTCAACGTGGGCTACGGTTTCACTGCCATCATCGTGGCTTTTTTGGGCCGTCTGCACCCAGTGGGCATTCTGCTGGCCGGTGGACTGATGGCGCTGACCTATATCGGTGGTGAAATCGCGCAGTCTCAGCTGGGCCTGCCTGCCGCTGCCATTCAGGTGTTCCAGGGCATGCTGCTGTTCTTCCTGCTGGCCTTCGACCTATTGACCAACTACCGCATCCGTGCGGCCCGTAACGAGGTGGCGTGACCCATGGACCTTGGTGAAATCAATCCCGTACTTCTGGTCGCTTCACTGATGGTGGCCGCGACCCCCTTGCTGCTTGCCGCGATCGGAGAGCTGGTCGTTGAGAAAGCAGGCGTTCTGAACCTCGGCGTCGAAGGCATGATGATTGTTGGTGCGATCAGCGGCTTCGCGATTTCGGTCGAGACCGGCTCGCCCTGGCTGGGCTTTGTTGCTGCTGCGATCGGCGGCGCTGTTCTATCGCTGCTGTTCGTCTTGCTCACGCAGTTTGCGCTGGCCAATCAGGTGGCCAGTGGTCTGGCACTGACCCTGTTTGGTCTGGGGTTCAGCGCGTTGATGGGGCAAAGCTATGTGGGGATCAAACCCCCCAGTATGGGCGACATCCATATTCCGCTGATCAGCGATATTCCGGTTGTCGGTCCGATCCTGTTTCAACATGACCCGATCCTGTACGTGGGCATCGCAATCACGGCAGCCGTCTGGGCGGTGCTGAAATACACCCGTCTTGGCCTGATCCTGCGGGCAGTCGGTGAAAACCACGATGCCGCGCATGCGCTGGGCTACAAGGTGATCAAGATCCGCATTCTGGCCATCATGTTTGGCGGCGCCTGCGCTGGTCTGGGCGGGGCCTATATCAGCCTGATCCGCGTGCCGCAGTGGACCGAGGGCATGACCGCCGGTGTCGGCTGGATCGCATTGGCCCTTGTTGTCTTTGCAAGCTGGAAGCCGTGGCGTGTCCTGCTGGGTGCCTATTTGTTCGGCGGCATTACCGTGTTGCAGCTTAATTTGCAGGCGGCAGGCGTTGCCATTCCCGTCGAGTATCTGGCAATGTCGCCCTATATCATCACGATCCTTGTGCTTGTGATCCTTTCGGCCGACAAGAGCAGCGCACCTGCCTCGCTGGGCCGGACCTTCCATGCCTCACACTAGGGGCCAACAGTACCAACTTGGGGAGTAACACATGAAATTCACTGCACTTCTGACGAGCGCCGCCATGGCGCTGGGTCTGGCCTCGGGGGCCATGGCCGAAGACAAGACCAAGGTCGGTTTCGTCTATGTCGGCCCGGTCGGCGATGGCGGCTGGACCTATGAACATGACAAGGGCCGGCAGGCCGTTGAAAAAGAGTTCGGCGACAAGGTTGAAACCGTATTCGTTGAATCCGTTCCCGAAGGCCCGGATGCCGAGCGTGTGATGACCCAGATGGCGCTGGAAGGCGCGGATCTGATCTTTACCACCTCGTTTGGCTACATGGACCCGACCATCAACGTGGCCAAGAAATTCCCGGACGTGAAGTTCGAGCACGCAACCGGCTATAAAACCGCCGACAACGTCTCGGTCTACTCGGCCCGTTTCTACGAAGGTCGCGCGGTTCAGGGCCACATCGCCGGTAAAATGACCAAGTCGAACATCATCGGCTATATCGGCTCCTACCCGATCCCCGAGGTGATCCGCGGCATCAACTCGGCCTATATCCACGCCAAGAAGGTGAACCCGGATGTCGAGTTCAAGATCGTCTGGGCCTACACGTGGTTCGACCCGGCGAAAGAAGCTGACGCCGCCACTGTTTTGATCGAACAGGGCGCGGACGTAATCCTGCAACACACCGATTCGACAGCGCCGCAGGCAGCAGCGCAAGAAGCCGGCAATGTGATCACCTTCGGTCAGGCGTCGGACATGAGCGAGTACGCACCGCTTCCGCGTGTGTCATCGATCATCGACAACTGGGCCCCCTATTACATCGCGCGGACAAAAGCGGTAATGGACGGGACCTGGACGTCTTCCAACACCTGGGACGGTATCGGAGCAGGAATGGTTGAAATTGGTGAGATTTCGGACGCGGTTCCCGCAGATGTCAAGGAAGAGGCGCTGGCCCTGAAGGCGGCGCTTGCAGATGGCAGCTATCACGCGTTCACCGGTCCGCTGAAGAAGCAGGACGGCAGCGACTGGTTGGCTGAAGGCGAAACCGCTGACGACGGCACGCTGGCAGGCATGAACTTCTATGTCGAAGGGCTGGAAGGCGAAATTCCGCAGTAAGCTGTATCGTTAAGGAACGGAAAGGGCCCGCAATCCGTGTGCGGGCCCTTTTTTGTGCTGTGCGCACCTGAAGTGCCGAACAACGAATGAGTTTACCTCGTCAGCGCAATCGAGCTCAGATCCATCACGCCCTGCCCTGCCTTCGCCACCCCACCACGCTGAGACAGGCAAACAAGACTGCGGCGACGCAGACAATCGATGGCCCCGCCGGAGTATCGAACACATAAGCTGCCCGTAACCCCGCAACTGAGGAAATCGCGCCTATTGCTGCTGCTATCAACGCCATTGATTCGGGCGATCGGGCCAGATTTCGTGCCGCTCCCGCGGGAATGATCAGCATCGCCGCAATCAGCAATACCCCCACGACCTTGATCGCAACAGCCACGGTTACCGCCAGAGACAGAGTCAGAATCAACTGTTCCCGCCTCGGGTCGAACCCACTGGCATAGGCCAGTTCCTCATTCAATGTGGCCGTCAAAAGCTGAGCCCATCGCCAAGCGATCAGCGCCACGACAAGCGCCGCGCCGCCCCAGATCACAAGCAGATCCGAACGGGATACCGCAAGAATATCGCCGAACAGATATGCCATCAAATCAATACGGACGCCGGACAAAAACGAAACGGCGACCAGACCGAAAGCCAAGGCGGAATGCGCCATAACCCCCAGCAGCGTGTCCATCGCATAGCCACGACCCGCCAACAAAGTGACCGTCAGCGCCATAATCAACGCAACAGCCAGCGCACCGGTGAAGATCGACATCTGAAAGGTCAGTGACAGGGCCACGCCCAGAATCGCGGCATGTGCGGTTGCATCACCGAAATACGCCATGCGGCGCCACACTACGAAACATCCAAGAGGTGCCGCCGCAAACGCAACGCCAATACCTGCAAGCGTTGCACGCATCATGAAATCGTCAAGCATCATTCCGCCGCTTCCTGAGGATCTGCATCATGGTCGTGGTGGTGATCATGCTCGTGCCGGTACAGGGCAAGCGCACCGCCTGTTCCCGTTCCGAACAAGGCCCGGTATTCGGGTGCCGAAGCGACCACCGCCGGCGATCCTTCACAGCACACATGGCCGTTCAGACAAATCACCCGGTCCGAGGCGCTCATGACCACGTGCAATTCGTGACTGATCATCAGGATTGCACATCCGGTTTCGCGGCGCACGGCCTCAATCTGCTGATAGAAACTCGCCGATCCGCGCTGGTCCAGCCCCTGGGTTGCCTCATCCAGCAGCAGGAGGTCAGGCTGGTTGATCAACGCCCGCGCCAGCAACACACGCTGAAACTGCCCGCCGGACAGTTGCGACATCTGACGTTTCAACAGATCCGGGACGCCCGCTTTTTCCAATGCCTCGACGCACTGACGGCCGGAGACACGGTCGGTCAGTCGCATGAATCTCTCGACCGAGATTGGCAACGTGGGATCCACGTGCAGTTTCTGCGGCACGTACCCGATCTTCAATCCGGGTTTCAGCGATACATGCCCGGCACTTGGCCTGGTCGCACCGATGATGGCGCGCAACAGGCTGGTTTTGCCCGACCCGTTCGGCCCGACGATGGTGACGATCTCGCCGGGTTCGACAGCCATGTCCACATGGCTGAGAACAATGTTTGAACCATAGCGAACACTGAGATTCTCGACTGAGACGAGCGTCATTTTCAGGCCTTTTCGGTGCAGTCGGGGCAAAGTCCCTCGGCTTCTACAACCGTTCGCTCGATCTCGAAACCCGCTGCGCGCGCAGCGGCACCCAGAACACCTTTGGCCGGCGTGGACTGCGCCTCGGCAACAGCATCGCATTTTCTGCAAATCATGAATGCCGGCGAATGCGACGCGCCGGGATGAGAGCAGGCAACAAATGCATTCAGCCGCTCGATCTTGTGAACGAACCCGTTTTGAACAAGGAAATCAAGCGCCCGATAGGCGACCGGAGGTTGAGACCCGAACCCTTCCTCTCGCAGGCGGTCAAGAATTGCATAGGCACCAAGGGCCCGATGCTCTTGCAGCAGCATTTCCAAGACCTTGCGGCGAACCGGCGTCAGGCGCAGCCCCTCGCCCTTGCAGCGCGCCTCGGCGGATACCAACGCAGTTTTGACGCAACTCTGATGGTCATGTTCCTGAAACCCGACCGGGGCCGCCTCATCGACAGAGACAGGATTCGTATCGCTTGTCATGTTATTTCATATCATGTATTGCCACTCGTAACGTTATAAAATCACACAGAGGGTCTGATGTCCAGAAAGCTTCTTCCAGTTTCGATCACGGTTGCATTGATGGGAGGAACGGCCATCGCGGACGTTCCGAACGTCGCGGTTGATATCGCACCGATCCACTCGCTCGTTTCCCGGGTTATGGACGGCGTCGGAACACCGGCCCTGATCGTCGCACCCGGTGCCTCGCCCCATGAATACAACCTGCGCCCGTCCGAGGCGGCCGCATTGCAGGATGCCGATCTGGTGTTCTGGGTAGGAGAAGACCTGACACCTTGGATGGAAAGTGCCATCGAAACCCTTGCCGACAGTGCGACGGTCACGTCCCTTCTTGACGCGGATGGTACGGTTCTTCTGGAGTTCCGCGAAAGCGCTGTTTTCGAGGCACACGATCATGGCAGCGAAGACGAACATGATCATGATGATGAGCACATCGAAGACGACGGCCACGATCACGATGATCATGAACATGGTCACGACGACCATGCAAAGGATGATGACCACGAGCATGATCACGACGACCACGCCAAGGATGATGATCACGGTCACGAAGAACATGCAGATCACGAAAAGCACGATGAGCATCATGATCACGCGCATGGCGCGCACGACCCACATGCGTGGCTTTCACCGGCGAATGCAGAAACCTGGCTGAACCTGATCGCCGCGCAGCTGTCGTCTGCCGACCCGGACAATGCTGGTGCATATTTTTCCAATGCCACAGCCGCGCGCGCTGAAATGGCCGCGCTGTCTGAACAAGTGGCCGAGACGCTTGGACCGGTTCGCGGAGGAAGCTTCGTCGTATTCCACGACGCCTACCAGTATTTCGAGGATGCATTTGACTTTCCGGCCGCAGGTGCGATTTCCATCGCCGACGCCGCGGACCCGAGCCCGGCTCGTATCGCCGAGATTCAAAGCCGTATCCGCGAAGAAGGTATCAAATGCGTTCTCGCCGAGCCGCAGTTCAACCCCGGCATCGTCAAAACCGTGCTGGACGGGACCGAGGCCAAAACGGGCGTAATCGATCCGCTGGGCTCTGATCTGGAACCCGGAGCCGATCTCTACCCGCAAGTCATTCTTAACATGGCGAGAACCTTGGCCGAGTGTCTCTAGCCCTGTTGCAAACCCGGCTCAGGTTGAGAAACTGGCCGGGTTCAACCTTTCAGGAGACGGGGCGGATCAACTCGGCGACCGAAAAAAACGGCAACCTCTTCATGCTCAACGGCGGTGCCAAGGAAACCGGGCACTGCCGCCTCTCCGACCAAGCGTGTTGCAACCAAACAAACCTTCAGGAACACGTCGCAATCACCAACGTGCTTGTCGGATCGCCTCGGAAACTGATTGGTCTCGCGCCTTGAGAAGTTCTTTCAGGAAGGTGATTTCAAACCCAACCTTTTCAGGGCTGCCTCCGCGGCCCGCGTCCACCGTTCCCGTAGGGCAGCGTTGGTGCTGTGGCGCAGGCCAAGTGATCTCAGATGCTCAAATCGTTTCGGGTCATCCTTCCCGAAAGACACCGCTACGCGTGGCCACCAATAGTCCGCTGCGTCTTGCATGTCTTGCGACTCTCCGTTTTCAGCCAGCTTCACGGCACCTTCCAACGCCAGTTCTCCGTGATGCGCCTCGATCGGTGCAATCCGCCGGAAAGCCTCGGCCAGTGGCTGGTAAGAGACCGTCGAGAACTCGGCCAGTTGCTCTGCCACGGCACGGCTCATCAGCAGGTTCATGACGACGGCATCAGTCCAACCGGAAATCGGATAATTGAACACCGCAAGCCGCATGTCATGTTCGCTGCGGGTTGCGCCGATATCCGCTTTTCGATCCAACCGGGCAGTCCACGGGTGATGCGTGGCATAACGATCCGTGTCGGCGCCGAACTCACCCATGATTTTCAGAACCCGGTCCGCATGGTCCGTCTTTTCCAGCACGATCTTCGCCGCCGCGATGCGTTCCTTTATGCCGGGGCCCTGGTTGATGACATCAGCAAAGCCTGCGGCACCTGCGAGTTCGCTGTCCACAAACGTAGCCATCAGTTTCATCAGCTCGGCGCGGTAACGCGGGGGTACGTTGGTCGGATTGGTCAGCACTCCGCCTGCGGCCAGATAGCTGTCAAGTGTCATGGCGTCGGTCATTGATCCTCTCCCTTTACTGGTCGTAGTCCACGACCACGCGGTCGGTCACCGGATAAGCCTGACAACTCAGCACGTAACCTTTTTCGACCTCGTAATCTTCCAGCGCGTGGTTGGCGAGCATCTCGACTTCGCCCTCAAGAACACGGCAGCGGCAGGTTGAACAGACCCCGGCCTTGCAGGCGTAAGGTGCGTCCATGGCATTTTCCAGGGCGGCATCCAGAATGGACTGATCCTTCGGCAAGGTGACGGTCTGCGTCGCGCCGTCCAGTGTGATCGAAGCACTGGTCTGGTTTGCCTGCGTGCCTGCGTCGGCCGCGTCTGCCTTGCGTCTGGCCCGACCCGGCTGGGCGCTGGCGAAGAGTTCGAACTTGATCTGGCTGTCCTCAAGACCGTGTTCCCGCAGAGCGGCGGCAATACCCAGCATCATCGGCTCTGGTCCGCAGATGAATGCGGTGTCTGCATTCTTGACATCGATCCAGTGCTTGAACAGCTCGCGGCATTTTTCCTGCGTCACCAGACCGGTGAACAGATCAATCTCCTGCGCGTCGGTTTCCAGAATGTGGATGACGTTCAGCCGGCCCATATAGAGGTTTTTCAGATCCTCCAGTTCCTCGCGGAACATGATCGTGTTGATGCCCTTGTTGGCATAGATCAGCGTAAATCGGGATTTGGGTTCGCGTGCCAACGTGGTTTTGAGGATCGACAAAACAGGCGTGATCCCCGATCCGCCGGCTAAGCCAACGTATTGTTTTTCCGCATCCGCATCGATGGGCACGTAAAAATTGCCCATGGGCGGCATCGCCTGCACGACGTCACCTATGTTGAGCTCTTCATTTGCCCAGCTTGAGAACGCGCCACCCTCGACGCGTTTTATGCCAACCTGAAGAACACCGTCATCCTTGCCGGCACAGATGGAGTAGGAGCGGCGCAGTTCTTCACCGTCGAATTCGCGCCGGAACGTCAGGTACTGGCCGGCGGCGAAGTCGAACTGTTCCGCTGCGCCGTTAACAGGTTCAAGCGTAACGACAACCGCATCGCGGATGGTTTTGTGGATGTCGGTGACTTTCAAGTCGTGAAAACGTGCCATCCGGTGCTCCTCCTCAGATGCACTTGAAATAGTCAAAGGGTTCCAGACAGTCCGCGCAGCGCCAATGGGCCTTGCACGGGGTCGAGCCGAACTGGCTGACCTTTTCGACTGCTTTACTGCCGCAATGGGGGCAGCGATCCGGGCCGCCCGCGGGTTGCGGCGGCGCAATTCCATAATCTTCCAGCTTGGCGCGGCCTTTTTCGCTGAGCCAATCGGTGGTCCAGGCGGGTGAAATGCTGGTTTCTATGCGCAGATCCCCGATGCCGTGATCGCGCAGGGCGGTTTCGATATCCATACTGATGATGGATGTCGCCGGGCAACCGGAATACGTTGGCGTGACGGTTACGACCAGCGTATCAGCGTCCCAGCGCACATCGCGCACAATGCCCAAATCCACGACGGAAATCACCGGGATTTCGGGATCGGGCACGGCATCCAGCCAGCTCCATATCTGGTCAGTCGAGACCCGCATCCGCTTTTACCACTTTGCTCCGGGATAGGCGCGTTGCAGCCATTGCATCTGCGTCAGCAGATGGCCCAGATGTTCGGTATGCATGCGCCCGTTGCGGCCGCCTTTATGGGCAAAACGGCTTTCCGGAATGGTCAGCGTCGCCTGATTGAGGACCCGCTCAACCAGAGCGTCGTATTCCTCTCGCAAATCCGCCGGGTTCGGCGCGATCCCTGCGGCGACCATCTGGGCGTCCACCTCGTCGCCGGCAAACATCTCGCCCACATAGGGCCACAGGTAATCCAGTGCGTCCTGCATCCGTGCATGACTTTCCTCGGTTCCGTCGCCAAGCCCGACAACCGTGTCGCCCGAACGTTCCAGATGGTAGGTCACTTCCTTGCTGGCCTTGGCGGCGATTGCCGCGACCCGCTCGTCCGAGGAAGCCATCAGCCGCCCCAGCATGATCGAGTGCCACGCATCGAACAGGAATTGACGCATCAGCGTACGGCCGAAATCGCCGTTCGGCACCTCGACCAGCAACACGTTGCGGAAATCCCAGGCGTCGCGCAGGAAGGCCAGATCGTCGGCGCTTTTGCCACCATCGGCCTCTCCGGCAAGGCCCAGCCACATCTGGGTCTGACCAATCAGATCCAGCGCGGTGTTGGCCAGCGCTATGTCTTCTTCCAGAACCGGCGCATGGCCGCACCACTCACTGACACGATGGCCGAGGATCAGGGTGTTGTCCCCAATCCGCAGCAGGAATTGCAGAAATGCCTCGTCCCGGGTCATCACATTGCCCCCACTTCATCGGGAATGTCGAAGAAAGTCGGGTGGCGGTACACTTTGCTTTGGCTTGGTTCGTACAGCGGGCCTTTGTCGCTGGGCGACGAAGCCGAGATGTTGTTGGCTTCGACCACCCAGATCGAGACGCCTTCGTTACGGCGGGTGTAAACATCGCGCGCGTTCTTGATTGCCATTTCCGCGTCAGGGGCATGTAGCGAACCGACATGTCGGTGGCTCATCCCATGCTGACCGCGGATGAAGATTTCCCACAGGGGCCATTCGGTATTCATCGGGTATCCTCCTCAGGGTAAGCTTATTCAGCAGCCAGATTGCCGGCCTGTTTCTTGCGGGCGTGGGCCAACAGCCCGTCACGGACCCACTTGCCGTCGTCCCATGCCTTGTTGCGCGCGGCCAGCCGATCCACGTTGCACGGGCCGTTGCCCTTGATCACGTCAAAGAATTCCGACCAGTCGGGTTCCGTAAAGTCGTAATGCCCCCGCTCTTCGTTCCACTTCAGATCCGGATCAGGGATTGTCAGACCCAGATATTCAGCCTGCGGCACGGTCTGGTCGACGAATTTCTGGCGCAGCTCGTCATTGGTGTTGATCTTGATCTTCCACGCCATCGACTGGGCCGAATGCACCGAGTCCTTGTCGGACGGACCGAACATCATCAGTGACGGGTACCAGAAGCGGTTCATCGCATCCTGCGCCATCTTGCGTTGCTCGGGCGTACCTTCGGCCATCTTGCGAATGGCATCGTAACCCTGACGCTGGTGAAAGCTCTCTTCCTTGCAGATGCGGATCATAGCTCGCGAATACGGCCCGTAGGACGTTCTTTGCAGCGGCACCTGGTTCATGATCGCCGCCCCGTCAACCAGCCACCCGACGGCACCGATATCGGCCCAGTTCAAGGTCGGGTAATTGAAAATCGACGAATATTTCATGCGGCCATCCAGCAGCATCTCGGTCAGTTCATCGCGGCTGACACCCAACGTTTCGGCGGCACAATACAGGTAAAGACCGTGCCCGGCCTCGTCCTGCACCTTGGCGAGAAGGATCGCCTTCCGCTCCAGCGTCGGCGCGCGCGTGATCCAGTTGCCTTCCGGCAATTGGCCCACAATCTCGGAATGAGCGTGCTGTCCAATCTGACGGATCAGCGTCTTGCGATACCCGTGCGGCATCCAGTCCTTTGGCTCGATCTTGATGTCCGCGTCGATCCGCGCCTGGAATTCAGCAAGCTTGTCCGGATCTTCATTCGACGCTTCGGATTCTACCATCTGAGCATACATGTCCCGTCTCCTCCGTTACACGCGTTCAAGTATAAGGGCCGCACCCTGCCCGACACCCACACACATGGTGCACAGGGCATAGCGCCCGCCGGTACGTTTCAATTGATAGGCCGCGGTCAGCACAAGACGCGCACCGCTCATGCCAAGGGGATGGCCCAGCGCTATTGCGCCACCGTTGGGGTTCACGTGGGGCGCGTCGTCGGGAAGACCCAGCTCGCGCAAGGTGGCAAGGCCCTGAGACGCAAACGCCTCGTTCAGTTCGATCACGTCCATCTGATCCACGCTCAGTCCTGCGCGGGCCAACACCTTGCGGCTGGCCGGCACCGGGCCGATGCCCATCACACGTGGTGCAACACCCGCAACCGACATGCCAACCACACGGGCCATCGGGGTCAGGCCGTTCTTGGCTGCTGCGGCCTCATTCGCCATCAGGATCGCCGCCGCGCCATCATTCACACCGGACGCATTTCCCGCCGTCACGGTTTTGTCGGGCCCGTTCACACCTTTCAGACCCGCGAGTTTTTCTGCCGTAGTTCCCGGGCGCGGGTGCTCGTCCGTATCAACGACAATCGGATCACCCTTGCGCTGGGGAACCGAAACTGGGGTGATTTCGTCCTTGAACACCCCAGCCGCATGCGCGGCGGCCCAGCGGGACTGGCTGCGCGCGGCAAAGGCATCCTGGTCTTCCCGGCTGATACCATAATCTTCGGCGACATTGTCGGCCGTTTGCGGCATGGAATCGACGCCGTATGCCTGCTTCATCTTCGGGTTCACGAAACGCCATCCGATCGTGGTATCGTACACCGCGTTGCTGCGGGTGAACGCCGAACTTGCCTTGGGCATCACGAACGGCGCACGGGACATGCTTTCCACGCCACCCGCAATGGCCAAATCATAGTCGCCCGCCTTGATGCCGCGCGCCGCCATTCCCACGGCATCCATGCCACTGGCACACAGACGGTTCACCGTCGTTCCCGGCACATCAATCGGCAAACCCGCCAACAGCGCCGCCATACGCGCAACGTTTCGGTTGCTCTCGCCCGCCTGATTGGCATCGCCATAGATCACGTCGTCAACACTGGCCCAGTCGACCTGAGGGTTGCGCGCCTTCAATGCCGCCAACGGCAAAGCAGCCAGATCATCTGTGCGGACCGTCGAAAGCGCTCCTCCGTAGCGTCCGATCGGAGTGCGCGTCGCGTCACAAATGAAAGCGTCCATCTTAGAGTACTCCTGTTCCCATGGAACAATATCTACCGTCTGGTCGGTTAATAAATCTTCCCCTGATTCGATGCAAGTCTTATGTTACTCAATCTTCTCATGTGTCGCACATCTTGTAACATTAAAGTTGACTGCTGGCCAAAGTGGTTTTCTAGACTGCTAAAAAGACGACGCAGCCACTCTTAACAATGGCAGGAAATCCGACAGCTCGCCCGAACTTTGCCCGGCTGTGGGTCAGTCCATCAGCTCGGCTTCCAAGCTCGATAGCGAAGGGCGCGGTAGCCTGTCCAACAAGTGCGAGACAGCTTCTCTGCATGCGGCGCCTTTCCAGTCGTCCGGCAGGAAAACCGGTGGCAGGCTTGGGTGGCGCAGAACGATACGTCGCCAGGCGTGCACCACCAGTACGCGCAGAACCGCCGAACGCATCGGGTCACCCGCCCCCTCTGCGGGCAAAAGCCGCTCAACAACCTGAATGGCATCCCAGAATTGATCATAGGCGGTTTTCAATGGCTCCGGCCCGCACAGGTCGCGAAGCCAGTTCGGGACGGACATCGTGTCGCTCTCGAAACCCAGAAGCTCTTCAAGATCATCCGGCATCGGCCCGGGCGCCATGGCCGTGGACGCATTCAGCGAGAAGTAATCCCCCGTCAGCATCAGGTCCGACAATTCCTTTCGGGAACTTTCCGAGTTGCTGGCGATGAGGACATGCCAGATATCCGGCATGTTCGGGTCGCGGGAATAGATACGCGGTGCGGCTGCAACGCTTTGACGGCGGCCAAAGCTGGTCAGCCTGTGCACACTGTTCCGACCAACCCGCGTGCTTTCAATCCAGCCTTCCTTGCGCAACCGATGCAGGGCAACACGCGTGGCCTCGGCCCTGATCCCCGCCAGACGCGTAAGCGCGGTGATCAGTGATCCACTGATCTGATCTGATCCATCCTGCGCCAGATCGCCGAAAATCGTGACCAGAACAGACCACACCCGCTGGGTGCTTGTCGTGGTCAGCCGGCTGACACAGGTTTCAAACCAGTCTGGAGCGGTATCTTTCATTTGGACAGTATAATCAGGCCCGAGGGAATTGCCATCCGGCCCCGCGCGCCCGGTTTCGTACAGGGCCAGGATTTCGGCAACGGGATCGGTTCAGTCAAGCGTTATCGGGCAAGACAAATGATCGGCCGAGGCAGCGCCAGCTGCGCGCGGCCCGCGTTGCGTGCCGCTCTATTTGGAATACATGTCACGTTTGCGGTTGCGAGTCCGTTTCGTGGCCTCGTCCGAGCCATCATGATAGGTTCCGAACCACTTGTCCCAGGGCATTTCTGCGTTGCCGTAATTGCATTCGTAATACCGGTGATGCAACTGGTGGAAAAACGCCCCGATCAACAACGCCTGACGGTCTCGCGCCCAGATGGCCTCGTACCCGGAATGAGACGAGGCGGCGCCCAACATCAGCCAATACCCCAGAAAGATCATGTGCACCGGGTTGCTGGGCAGTACCAGCACGATCAGGATGGCACTGAGATACCCCAAGGCCTCGACCGGATGCATCGACATGCCCGACCATGGGCCGGTGTTGACGTTGCGGTGATGTACGGCGTGAACATGTCTGTAGATGAATGGCTGGTGCAGAAACAGATGCACGACGTAGAAATGAAAGCTCTGCCAGATCGCCAGGATCGGAAACAGCAGCACGAACCAGACCGGATGCGCCGTGAAGCTGAGCGTGGCGATATAATTGTTGGCGTACATCCAGCGCAGAAAACACTCCAGCATCGACAGGAACGTCGCGCCAAAGACCATCGAATGGTAGATGTTGTCCCAGGTCTGAAAGCCGAACTTATACAAAGCATTCTTGCGCTTCATGTAAGGCCGTGGGTCGTATTTCAGCAGCTTTCCCTGCCCGTCGACCCCGTAAAACCACATGTGCAGACCACCGGCGACGATCAACAGCAGCACCCAGTTCCGAATGAACACCCATGACATCCAGCCCGGGGCAAACGAAGCCTGCCCGGCATCTACGGGTTGTACCAAGAAGGCCACAAGGAAGGCCAAGGCCAGAAAGATCGAGCGGTCCGAAAACTGAAGCCAGTTCTGCCAAACCCATTTCGCCAGGACGCCGATTTTCGGCGGCCAGTTCCAGTACGGGGCGTATTTCACCGGCAAGTCCGGGTGCCAATGCCATTCGCGGCTCATGGGGCCGGGCTCGGGCGGTGCGTTGGTGGTGTCCTGAGGGTTCGCATCTTGGATCGTCACGTGATTGTCCTTTCCTGATTAAAGTCACCTTTTTCAGGACCAGGCCGGTGGCGGCTCGTAAGGATATTTGCGGGACGGCCGACGATACATGATGTGACCTATTCGTGGAACGGGCGGTGGTTACCGAGCGCCTTGCGCGACCTGCCCCGCCGATCTGGTTTCTTGGGGCCACGAAAAACGGCCAGACGTTTCAGCCGATTTGCTTCAGGCGTGATGCAGGATCCGCCCTAGTCGGTGAATGCAACGGCGCAAGAATGATGATCCGCCATACTGTAGATCCGTTTCCTGCCCGCCGCGCACCGCCCTATTCGGCGGCCTTCAGGTCAGATCCTTGCGGGATCACTTCGTAACCTGGCTCTTCGGGTTCATCGTCCAGCATTTCCGATGGGAACCCCGGCGCGCGGATATCCAGCCCGGTTTTGTCTTCGAGCCGGCGGATGATGTTGGGGGAAAACTCACGAGGGCCATATTTCTCGATCCCGTCCTTGAAAATCTCGATCATCAGCGGATTGATCTCCAGCGGCACCCCGGCGCGATCCGCCACCTCCTGAAACAGGCCGATATCCTTCAACACCAGGTCCATCGTGAACGAGATATCACGAGATCCGTTTAGGATGACCTGACTTTCGGTTTCATGCACGAAGGATGTTCCCGAACTGATCTTCATTGCCTCATACGCCGTATTCAAATCCATTCCAGCGGCCTTGGCGACCACAAGCGCCTCTGAACAGGTGATCAGGTTTGCAGTGGCCAGATAGTTGGTCAGCACTTTCAGTACCGAAGCAGATCCCAGTTCACCGGTATGAAGGATGCGACGCCCCATCGTGGTCAGAAAGGGCAGAATACGTTCGAACGTGGCGCGATCACATCCGGCAAAAATCGAAATGTTGCCGGTATCCGCCCGATGACACCCGCCCGAGACCGGACAATCGACGGCAGCGCCACCGCGTTCCTTCACCATCGCACCTAGACGCTTGACCTCAGCTTCATCCGTGGTGGACATCTCCATCCAGATTTTGCCCTCGGTCACTTCGGGCAGCATGTCCTGCATCACAGCGTCCGAAGCCGCCGGAGAAGGCAGGCAGGTGATCACCGCATCACAATCCCGCATCAGTTGTGCCGGATTCTCGGCGGCCTTTGCCCCGCGGTCGACGAAACCTGACACCAGGTCAGAGTTCAGATCATGTACGGTCAGATCAACGCCATTGCGCAGCAAACTGCCGCTGAGTTTCCCGCCGACATTTCCAAGGCCGATAAATCCAACTTTCATACCTGCGTTCCCTTTCCGGTGGCCAATCAGAGGACCAGCGCTGTTTTTCCCTGATGAAATCTACGGGCGTTGAATGCAGCGTGTAAAACGAATAAATATCGCCGGTATCCATTAAATTTTTTGGTGCTGGAAATGTCAAAATCGCCCAATCTGGTCTGGCTGCGGTCTTTTGACTGTGCCGCACGGCATATGAGCTTTACTGCTGCGGCAGAAGAGCTTGGCATCACCCAGACGGCCTTGAGCCTGCACGTCCGCTCATTGGAAGCACAGCTGGGCTGCCCTTTGTTCTTTCGTGCCGCGCGCAACCTCAGCTTGACAGAGGTCGGGCAGGCGTATGCGTTTTCAGTTCGGCGCGCCTTGGGCGACATCGACCTGTCGACCGCAAGCCTGTTTGGCTCCAGCCACAAGCACGAGCTGGTCGTGCGTGTGCCGATTTCCACGGCCAGCTTGTTCCTTGCCGGCAGATTGCCTGAGTTTTCACGCGCGCACCCGGGTGTATCGATCAGGTTGGTTTCAAATATCTGGGCAGAATCCGCAGGCAGGGAAAACGTCGATGTCGAGCTGCGTTTGGGAAACGGGGAATGGAACGACGGGCCGTTCAGCAAGATCTCGGACGAACGTATCGTTCCGGTTGCAGCCGGATCACGAGATCGGAAATGGCCTTCGACGGAACAACTGCTGGTCAAACCCCAGATACAGATTTTGGGATTTCAGGACATGTGGCACCGGTATTTTTCCGCTTTCGGCACAGAGTATTCTCCTGCGGCGTCTTGCTTCACCGTGGACACGACAATTGCCGCCGTGGACATCGTGGCGGAAGGGGGAGGTTACTCAGTAATCCTTGAGCGCTTTGCCAGAACCGCAATCAAGGCCGGAAGGTCCATCGCGATAGTCGGGGACGCCATTCCAATCGAACAAAGCCATTTCCTTGTCGATGGCCAGGGATCGAACGCGAACTCTGCTGCCAAACAGATGTTTGAAACCTGGCTCAAACAGATTTTCGCCTGAGATGTGCCTGTGGGCGATGAATTCGATCTTCTGTATTTGACCAGTTACGCGCGTGCCCGCGTCTGCTTGCTGATCCAGTTTGCAAAAACTTGAACGGCGTCGTTCTTCTGACCTGTTGGCGTCGCGATGTAATAGGCGCTGTTCGACGTGTTGGCGATCTGGCCGATTTCGGTCAGAACGCCGGACGCCAGCTCTTCTTCAATCAAATACGAGGGCAGAATGGCGGCACCCAAACCGACGACGGCGGCCTCGATCAGCATCGAGAACTGGTCAAACCGCATCCCCGGAAAAACCGCCCCCGGATCCAGCCCGAGTTGAGAGTGATAGGTAGACCACAGCTCGGGGCGCGAGGTCAGATGCAAAAGCGGCAGTTCAAAGGTTTGCGCACGGGTGTCCAGCCTGTGACGTCTCAGCAGCGCGGGTGCTGCCGTGACCACCAGATGCTCGGGGAACAACCTGCGCAATTGCGCGCCCGGCCAATCCTCCTGCCCGAAATGGATGGCCAGATCCATACGTCGTTCTTCAAGGCTGAAAGGCGTCGTGTAAGAGTGCAGATCCAGTTCGATTCCGGGATGGCGCGTTTTGAAATCCGGCAGGCGCGGCACCAGCCACCGTGTCGCAAAGGTGGGCAGGACGGCCAATGTCAAAAGCGACGCACCGTCTCCGGCTGCAATCGCACGGCTGATCGTGCCACTGAGACGTTCAAGATCACCTGCCAGCTCGTCCCGCAAGGCCCGCCCCGCTTTGGAAAGGCGCACTGCGCGTCCAACCCGCCGAAACAACGTAACGCCAATCGCGGCCTCAAGCTCTCGGACCTGACGGCTGATCGCGCTTTGCGTCACGCCAAGCTCTTCGGCCGCCATGGTATAGCTTTCATGGCGCGCGGCGGCTTCGAAACTGCGCATTAGGGCCAGAGATGGCAGTGAGTTGATCCGGGGCATGGAACTCATGAGTTTTAGTCACTGAAAAGATACTCATTGGCGTATTTTTCTCAAGTAACTTTGTGGCTAAAACCGAACTTGATTGCAGAGGAAGGTTCATGGTGTTCCAGCGCGCTGACCGGTTGAACGGTATCGAATTGTCGGAAATCGTCCAGATCTCAGAGGCCGCCGCCCGCCTGCGCGCCCAAGGGCGTAATATTCTGGCGCTGTCAACCGGCGAACCGGACCTGCCGACGCCGCCCCGTGTGGTCGAAGCTGCGCATTCAGCGGCACTGGAGGGCAAAACCAAGTACCCGCCCACTGCCGGTGTGCCTGAACTACGCGCGGAAATCGCCCGACAAGCAGGTGCCGAGATGACCCAGGTCATCGTATCAACAGGCGCGAAACAGGTGATCGCAAATGCGATGCTGGCCAGCCTGAACCCCGGCGACGAGGTCATCATGCCCGCCCCCTATTGGACCAGCTATTCCGATATTGTCCGGATGGCAGGTGGGGTGCCGGTTGTTCTGCCCTGCCCGATGGAACAGGGCTTCAAACTGCTGCCTGAACAATTGCAGGCCGCCATCACACCGCGCACGCGCTGGCTGATGCTGAATTCACCCTCGAACCCGTCGGGCGCGATTTACGCTAAGGCAGAACTTGCGGGGCTGGCAGAAGTGCTGGAGCGCCACCCGCAGGTCTGGGTTCTGGCCGATGAGATTTATCGCCATCTCAGCTTTGCACCTTTCACGTCCGCGGCCGAGGCCGCCCCGGCGCTGACCCATCGCATGTTGATCGTCAACGGTGTGGCCAAGGCGTGGTCGATGACCGGATGGCGCATCGGCTGGGGGATCGGACCGTCCGATCTGATAAGCGCCATGGTCGCTGTTCAGGGTCAGGTCACATCGGGGGCATGCTCGATCTCGCAATGGGCGTCGCTGGCCGCGATCACTTGCGACCCCGAGTTGCTGGAGGTGCGTCGCGCCCTCTTTGCCGCGCGCCGCGATCTGGTCGTCGACGGGTTGAACGCAGTACCCGGGCTGCACTGTTCCACCCCGGACGGGGCGTTTTATGCCTTTCCGTCCTGCACTGGCCTGCTGAAAGAACAAGGCGGGCCATTTGACAGTGACGCGGAATTCTGCACGTGGTTGCTGGAAGATGCCGGCGTTGCCCTGGTGCCCGGCCGCGCCTTTGGGATGCCGGGCCATCTTCGCCTGTCGTTCGCTTATGCTGAAGATACAATTGCAGCGGGCCTTGCGCGTCTGAAAACCGCTGTGGAAAGGAAACTTGCATGAAACCTCAATCCGCCCCGCACCTTGGCCCCTTCACCTGGGACGATCCGTTCCTGCTGGAAGACCAGCTGGCCGAAGACGAACGCATGGTTCGTGATGCCGCACATGCCTACGCGCAGGACAAACTGCTGTCTCGGGTAACTGCCGCGTTTGCCAATGAAGAAACCGACCCGGCCATCTTTCGCGAGATGGGTGAGATGGGTTTGCTGGGAACAACCATTCCCGAGGAATACGGCGGTATTGGGTCCAGCTATGTGACCTATGGTCTGGTCGCGCGCGAGGTCGAGCGTGTGGACAGCGGCTATCGTTCGATGATGTCGGTGCAGTCCAGCCTGGTGATGTATCCGATCTACGCATACGGCACCGAAGAGCAGCGCCAGAAATACCTGCCCAAACTGGCAACCGGCGAATTTATCGGCTGCTTCGGGCTGACGGAACCCGATGCCGGTTCGGACCCCGGCTCGATGAAGACTGTCGCGAAGAAAACCGAGGGCGGCTATGTGCTGAACGGGTCGAAAATGTGGATCTCGAACGCCCCGATCGCCGATGTGTTCGTCGTTTGGGCCAAATCCGAAGCGCATGGCGGCAAGATCAAGGGCTTTGTCCTGGACAAGGGAACGGCTGGACTGTCGGCCCCCAAGATCGAAGGCAAGCTGTCTCTGCGCGCCTCGATCACCGGTGAGATCGTGATGAACAATGTCGAGGTCGGCGAGGACGCCCTGCTGCCCAATGTCGAAGGTTTGAAAGGCCCGTTCGGCTGTCTGAACCGTGCGCGTTACGGCATTGCCTGGGGATCGATGGGCGCCGCCGAGGCGTGCTGGCACGCGGCCCGGCAATATGGGCTGGACCGCAAACAGTTTGGTCGTCCGCTGGCGCAGACACAACTGTTCCAGCTGAAGCTTGCCAACATGCAGACCGAAATCACGCTGGGCCTGCAAGCCGCGCTGCGCGTGGGTCGCCTGATGGACGAAGCCCGCGCCGCGCCCGAGATGGTCAGCCTGATCAAACGGAACAATTGCGGCAAGGCGCTTGAGATCGCCCGCCATGCCCGCGACATGCATGGTGGCAACGGGATCAGTCAGGACTTCCACGTGATCCGGCACATGGTGAACCTTGAAACCGTCAACACCTATGAAGGCACCCATGATGTGCATGCCCTGATCCTGGGCCGTGCGCAGACAGGCCTGCAAGCCTTCGCCTAAGGACATCTGAAATGGATCGCGCCGCAATCGTGCATGACAATTTCCTGCGCCGTGTTGCGGCGCGGGACTTTCCCGAAGGGCCCGCACCGGCCGGACCGCTGAGCGGTCATGAAGCCGTCGCACTTTACAGGGCGCAATGCCTGAGCCGGGCGCTGGACCGGCAAAGCCGCGCGATGCAGAAGGCGGGTCAGGGGTTCTATACGATCGGGTCATCCGGACATGAGGGCATGGCGGCCGTTGCCGCGGCCCTGCGCCCGACCGATCCGGCGTTTCTGCACTACCGCGATGCGGCCTTTCAGATTGCCCGCTCGGATCAGGTGCCGGGCCAACGCCCGACATGGGATATTCTGCTGTCCTTTGCCTCGTCTTCCGAGGACCCAATCAGTGGCGGGCGTCACAAGGTTCTGGGATCGAAAGCGCTGTGCATTCCGCCGCAGACCTCGACCATCGCCAGCCATCTGCCGAAGGCGGTCGGCGCGGCATATGCCGTCGCCGCTGCACGGCGTCATCGCCCTGAACATGCAGACATGCCCGAGGATGCCATCGTCTATTGCTCGTTCGGGGATGCCTCGGCCAACCATTCCACCGCACAGGGCGCTTTCAACACGGCGCAGTGGACGTCCTTTCAATCTGTGCCTCTGCCCCTTCTGTTCTGCTGCGAAGACAACGGGATCGGTATCTCGACCAAAACGCCGAAAGGCTGGATCGCGGCCACTTTCGCCAACCGTCCGGGCCTGAAGTATTTCTCGTGCGACGGGTTGGATCTGTTCGACACCTATCGCGTTGCGCAACAGGCGGCCGACTATGTGCGCAGCCGAAGGAAACCTGCTTTCCTACATGTTCGGACTGTTCGCCTGTACGGTCACGCCGGGGCCGATATGCCAACCACCTATATGCCAAAAGCCGAGGTTGAGGCCGAAGAAGCCAACGACCCGCTGCTGCATTCCGTGCGCCTGTTGGATCAGTGCGGCGCGATGAGCCCGGAACATGCGCTGAGCGTCTACAATGATACCTGCGCCCGGGTCGCCCGCGTGGCCGAACAGGCCATCACGCGCCCTCGCCTGCAAAACGCAACAGAGGTGATGGCCAGCCTGATCCCGCCCGCACGCCCCTGCGCGCCGACCAATGGCCCAACACCCGAGCGTCGGGCCGAGATTTTCGGCGGCGATCTCAAGGCCCATTCCGAACCGCAGATCATGTCGCGATTGATCAACTGGGCACTGACCGATCTGATGCTGGAACACGGCGAGATCGTCATGATGGGCGAAGATGTCGGGCGCAAAGGTGGCGTTTACGGCGTGACCCAAAAGCTGCAAACACGGTTTGGCCCTGACCGGATGATCGACACGTTGCTGGACGAACAGTCGATCCTGGGCCTGGCGATCGGCATGGCCCAGAACGGGTTCACGCCAATGCCGGAAATCCAGTTTCTGGCCTATCTTCACAATGCCGAGGACCAGCTGCGAGGTGAGGCCGCCACCCTGCCCTTTTTCTCGAACGGTCAATACACCAACCCGATGGTCGTGCGCATTGCCGGACTGGGGTATCAAAAAGGGTTTGGCGGACACTTCCACAATGACAACTCGGTTGCTGTATTGCGCGACATTCCGGGCCTAATCCTGGCCTGCCCGTCGAACGGTGCCGACGCCGCGCGGATGCTGCGTGAATGCGTGCGCCTCGCGCGTGAAGAACAGCGGCTGGTCGTTTTCCTCGAACCGATCGCCCTCTACCCGATGCGGGACCTGCACGAGGCCGGAGACGGCGGCTGGATGCAAACCTATCCCGACCCTTCTGAAAAGATCGGCTTCGGCGAGGTGGGCGTGGACGGTGACGGCGACGATCTGGCCATCGTCACCTTTGGAAATGGCGTCTATCTCAGCCATCAGGCGCGCACGGCCTTGCAGGCCTACGGGATCAGGACACGGATCATCGATATGCGCTGGTTGTCCCCTTTGCCCAAAGCGGCACTGACACAGGCCGTGACCGGGGCCAAACGCATCCTGATCGTCGACGAAACCCGCCACCATGGCGGCGTGGCCGAAGCTCTGATGGCGCATTTTCATGAAACATGCGATGTGCCGCTGGCCCGTATCACCGCAGAAGACAGCTTTATCGCCACGGGCCCGGCCTATGCTGCGACCATGCCATCGAAGGACAGTATCGAAGCCGCCGCGCGATCCTTGATGGAGGCCGGCACATGAGTTCCGCCAAACAGACTGCCGTCGTCATCTGCCCTGGCCGCGGTACTTACAACAAACCCGAACTGGGTGTCCTGGGCCGGCAATTCAGCGACAAGGCCGTGTTGCGACGCTTTGATGACATGCGGCGCGCCCAGGGGCAAGAAACGCTCAGCGAACTGGACGGTGCGGCCCGATATTCCATTGCCAAGCACACCCGCGGCGACAATGCATCTGCTTTGATCTATGCAGCGACTTTGGGTGATTTCCGCGCCATCAATCCTGACAAAATCGAAGTGGTTGCGGTGACGGGAAATTCGATGGGCTGGTATTCGGCGCTGGCCTGCGGCGGTGCGCTTTCCGCCGAAGGAGGGTTCGAGGTGGTCAACACTATGGGCACTCTGATGCAGGAAAACATGATCGGTGGACAACTGATTTATCCTTTCATGGATTCCGACTGGCATCCTGACCAGACCCGCAAGGCAGAGCTGCTTGCCTTGGTGGATGACATTGACCGAACCGATGCAACGTTGACCCTGTCGATTGATCTGGGTGGCATGTTGGTGCTTGCAGGCGACGACGCCGGTTTGGCCGCGTTCGAAAAGGCAGTACCGGTGGTTCAGGAACGTTTTCCCATGCGATTGGCCAACCATGCCGGGTTCCATTCGCATCTTCAGGCTCCGGTCTCGGCGCAGGGCCGCACGAAACTGAGCGCTGGCCTGTTTCGACAACCGGACCTGCCCCTGATCGACGGGCGTGGCCGGATATGGTGGCCCGGAGCTTGCGACCCGAATGCACTTTGGGATTACACCCTTGGCCATCAAGTGACCGAAACTTATGATTTCACCCATGCCATCGCACAGGCCGCGCATGAGTTCGCACCGGATTTTTTCATTGTTACGGGTCCCGGCACCACGCTGGGCGGTGCCGTCGCGCAAAGCCTGATCCTGACCAATTGGTCCGGGCTGTCGGACAAGTCGACATTTCAGTCTCGCCAAAGAAACAGCCCGATTCTGTGTTCGATGGGAATGGTTGATCAAAGGAAACAGGTGACATGAACCTGTGCGCCCACCGGTCAGCCTCAGAGCCGGCGCGCCGAGGTTGCCAAGCCGTTTCAGAAAACCGGTGCAGGTAGTCCGGTTTGTCGTGTCCGGCGCTATTCAATGCGATAGAAACGTTCTGACGTGCCGCGAAAGACGTCGTCCAGCATCGACCCCGGGATGAGCGTCTCATGCCGGGAAACGGTTTCCTTGTAGGTCGAGGTAAGGCTGTCGACCGGGAAATTCGACCCGAACATGCAGCGATCGGCACCAAAATGCGACAGGCAGGTTGAAACGATCGGCGAGACTTTTTCAGCATTCCAATCGTGGTCGAACATTCCCAGGCCGGAGAGTTTGCAAAAGACATGTGGCAGGTTTGACAAGGCCGTCAATTCATCTGCCCACCGTCGCAACCCTTGCGGGGTCCGGTCGTATGGCGAACCTGCGTGGCAAAGAGCGATCCGGGTCTCCGGCGCCTGTGCAAGGACATTCGCGGTTTGACCCATCAGCTCTGGCAGCAGCTGAAGATCAAAGGAAAGACCACGCGCGCCCAGTTGCTTCAGACCAGCCAAGAACTTTGGGTCTTCAAGTAACGCGTTCGTGCCAGTTGAGGCGTCTTCACCCGGAGCGCGGCCAATAATCTGACGAACGCCGCGCACCGAAGGCAGGGTTTGAAGACGGTCGAGCTGTGCATCCAGATCATCCGAGGTCAGATCGCAGAATGCCACCTGCACCAACGGCCAGTCAGGGAACTGGTCGGCAACGGAGTGTACCCACCGCGCCTCGGCCCAGGGGTCAGCGGCGCCGACCTGAATGTGAACCGAAGCGCCGAACCCCATGGCTTCGGCGTCCGCGCGAAACTCCGGGAGCAAATAGTCCCGCTGGATGGAAGACGGATCGCCGAAAAACCGAACGATACCTTTCTCTGTAAGCCAGGGGTAGTGCACGGCCGAAAGGTCCCACAGGTGGTGATGCGCATCTATCCTCATGATGCTTCAATCCCGGTGGTGCGCGCCAGAATATCCACACCCTGTCCTTTCCAGAAATGCAGCAAGTCGATGAAGATCCAGTTTTCGGCCAGCTTGTCTTCGACGCGGCGATAGATATCGATCACCCTGAATTCGCCGGGTTTTCCGGTGGCTGGCATCCCCATAAAACCCCCTGTGGGCGTGGCAGTAAAGTTGGGCCATCCAAAGAAGCCACCGTAATGCCCTTCGGCCAGACGGCAGACATGATTGGTCTTTGACCGGTCCGTGAAGGCAGCGCGAAACGGTCCGGAGTGTTGCCTGGCATAGCGTTCGATCGTGTAGGTCGCGCCAATTCCTTCGGGGCCCCACCAGATCATGTCCTGGTGCCACGTGCGCGCCAATTCTTCTTCCAGCGACAACCCGCTGTCCCAACGGCCCAGATCCGCGATCATCGCATTGATGACCGCCAGCGTTTTTTCGCCTTCGTGTGCGGGCTGCTCATCATGCAGCAATCCATCATGAGACCTTGGTCCGGGCTGCACCAGATGTGCCGCAGTCTGCGGGGGGAACGGATTCTGGCCAGCCTGAACCATCAGGTGCGGGATGTCGAAATACATCGCCGTTTCGACAATTCTGTCACCGGCCACCTTGTAGAACGCGCAATATCGCAGGAACGCCATCTTGCCGGTCGGGCGAATACCCAACCACGGTCGGTCGAACAGCCCCATCAGATGGCCCATGGCGACAACCCAAACGTCGGTTTCTTTCTGCAACGCGTTTTGCCCCGCAAACAGAATATCCACTCGGTTCTGCAAATGAGCAAGGCTGCCCTTCAGCGGCTGCCAGAATTGCCGGGCAACCTGTTCGGCGCCGTTGATTTCGTTGAACGGATGAAAGCCGCGCCACCTCGATTCCGAAGCGCAGAATTGGCTCATCACCTTCGGAGTTTCCGTCACTGCGGCGGAGTCCAATGCGGTGTGAAACGCAGAGACCAGTTTTTTTTCTGTCTGAAAGTTCATGGTATTTACCATTGTAGTCAAAGTTTTGCGAGCGGCGCGAAGCCAGGTTGAGTCGGATTTCTCCGCAATTTTTGCATACGTATGCAAAAAAGTCTTGCCTGATTTGATACATGCGAATTACAGTTTTGCAAACGTATGCAAAACGATTCCTTGCAGGGGGCACCATGGCGGAAATTCAATTGCGGAACGTCGGCAAGCGATGGGGCTCATTCGTTGGGGTTCACAATTTTGACCTGACGATTGCAGATCGTGAGTTTCTGGTGCTGCTCGGCCCATCAGGCTGCGGCAAGACAACCACCATGCGCATGATCGCCGGCCTCGAAGACGTGACGGAAGGCGAAATCCTTGTCGACGGCAAAGTGGTCAATGATCTGGAACCCAAGGACCGCGACGTGGCGATGGTGTTCCAGAGCTACGCTCTGTATCCCAACATGAACGTTTACGAGAACATCCGCTTTCCGCTGAAAGTGCGCGGTATCGACCCGGCAACCCACGACGACAAAGTGCGTCGCGCCAGCGCCATGGTGGAACTGGACGATTTCCTGCATCGCAAGCCAGCCGAGTTGTCGGGTGGTCAGAGACAGCGTGTGGCACTGGCACGTGCCATCGTGCGCGAACCCAACGTGTTCCTGATGGACGAGCCGTTGTCCAATCTTGACGCCAAGCTGCGGGTTTCCACCCGGGCCCAGATCAAGAACCTGAGCCATGAGCTGGCCGTCACCACCATTTACGTCACACACGACCAGATCGAGGCCATGACCCTTGCCGACCGCGTTGTCGTGATGAAACAGGGCGTGGTTCAGCAGGTCGGAAGCCCGACCGAAATTTATGACCGTCCCGCGAATACTTTTGTCGCCAGTTTCATCGGTTCACCTGCCATGAATTTGATGGACGGCGACGTGGCGAGCGGAATATTCCGCGCCGAACATGTCGAAATTGCGGTGGATGCACCGGATGGCCCAATGACACTGGGTTTCAGGGCCGAAGATGCCAGCCTTGCCGATGGCAAAGGTCAGATCACCGCTCCGATCTATACGCTGGAACTACTGGGCGACGCGACCATGATCTCGGTTCGGGTCGGCGGAGCTCTGGTGTCGGTGAAAGCAGACAAAGCATTCCGCGCCGAGATTGGCGAAATGGTCTCGTTCTCGGTGCCGACGGAAATCTGTCACCTCTTCGAAGCTGGAAGCGGTGCGCGGATCGGGGGCTAACCCCACAAACGGCCCGCAAGGGCATAACACCGGTCCGGACGTCGACGACGGACCGATCCTGACAGGGAGAAACCTATGAAACTCAAGACGATCCTCATGGCCGGTGCCATGTCCATCGCCGCCACCGGCGCGTGGGCAGATTGCGCCTTTGAAAACGAAGTGCCGCTAAAATCGCTGTCCGCCGGTTTTGAAGCCTGGAAGGCGGTCACCGATGCGATGGCAGAATGCGGCAATTTCAGCGCATCGCTGGATCAGGAATTCCGCGAAAAGCAGCCCGAAGCATTTGCTGCGGATCCCGCGCTTTATCAGATCGGCGGTGTTTCAAACGCGACCCTGGTGCCGTTGCTGAACGCAGGCACGATCCGTCCGCTGGATGATCTGGTCGAAAAATACGGCCAGGACCTGCTGCCCAACCAGTTGATCAAGGTTGATGGCAAGACCATGGCCATTGCGATGATGGTGAATGCGCAGCACCTGATGTATCGCGATGATGTTCTGGCTGAACTGGGCATCGAAGAACCAAAAACCTATGATGACGTCCTGGCAGCGGCCGCCAAGATCAAAGAAGCCGGTGTCATGGATTATCCGATCGGGGGAACGTTCAAGACCGGTTGGAACCTCGGCCAGGAATTCGTCAACATGTACCTTGGCGAAGGCGGCTCGTTCTTTGGCGACGGCAACGTTCCAACGATCAACAACGAGCAGGGCGTCGCTGCGCTGGAAACACTGAAAGCCATGACCGATTACATGGATCCGGAATATCTGGTTTCCGACTCGACATACGTTCAGCAACAATTCCAGCAGGGCAAGATCGCCATGGCAAACCTTTGGGCCAGCCGTGCCGCCGCGATGAATGATGAGGCCGAAAGCCAGGTCGTCGGCAAAGTCACCATGGCAGCCGCTCCTATGGGTTCGGCAGCACCGGCAACCACTATCTGGTGGGATGGCATCGTTCTTGCTTCGAACATGAGCGACGAAGAGGCCGACGCCGCATTCCGTGTCGCGCTTGAGGGCATGGACGGCGAAATGGTCAGCGCAAACAACGACGTCGCTGTTTGGCTGAGCCCTGCCTATTCAGCGGGTGCTTTGGCGGCAGGAGCAGCCGCTTCGGCTGAAGCGGGCGCAAAGGCGTACCCGGCATCTGGTCCGATGGGCATCATGCACACCGCCCTGGGCAACGGTCTGGCCGACTACCTGACCGGCGCCAAGGATGCTCAGACGACGCTGGCGGATATCGAGGCAGATTACATCACTGCCGCGAAAGAAGCCGGTCTGATCAGCAACTGATCCTCCCGTGGGAGGGCTACGGCCCTCCCGCCCCTTCCCTTCGAGAGTCATGAGAAAGGCAGAGCCATGAATTTCCGGACATTTGCCGCATTTGTCGGCCCCTCTGTCTTTATGATGCTTCTCTTTATCGCGTTTCCTCTGGTCAGCGTGTTCAAGCAGAGTTTTTACGTGACACAGCCGATCTATGAGACGGTCGAAAAGGAAACCTGCACGCCCGGTTTCCTGACACAGACCTGCGTGACCGAGATGGTTTCGCAGCCAAGGCTCGACGAACATGGCGAGGTCATTACCCAAACCCAATATGTCGGCTTGCAAAGCTATCGCAACGTATTGGAGCCTGAACGCGCATGGCGCGCCATAAGCGACGGCAGTTGGCATGTGCTGTCTACGATCAACTTCTGGAAGGCGCTTCGGTTCACCCTGACCTTCACATTGATCACTCTGCCGCTTGTGGTCGGGTGCGGGCTTGGGATCGCAATACTGATCAACAACGCGGCGCGGTCCATCCGCGGCCCGGTGATCTTTGTGTCCCTGCTGCCCTTCATCATCACACCGGTGATCGGAGTACTGTCGATCAACTGGCTGTTCCGGGGCGACGGCATCCTGACCGCAATGATGGAATGGTGGCTGAACCGGGACATCGCCCTGTTCGCCCAAGCCTGGACCATCGAAATACTGATGATGCTCTACCGCGTCTGGCACGTGGCACCCTTTGCCGCAATCGTCTTCTACGCCGGGCTGCAAACGGTCAATCAGGACAGTCTTGAAAGTGCCGTGATTGACGGTGCGACCCGTTGGCAGCGCCTGAAATACATCGTCATTCCACACCTGATGCCGCTGATCATTTTCGTGTCGATGATCCACCTGATGGACAGCTACCGCGTGTTCGAAGAGATCGTTGGTTTTTCGAGCCAGGGCTACGTCATCTCGCTACAGTGGCTGACCTTCGATTATCTGACGCCTGATCAGGCCGGCAACCGGTCGATCAGCCGGGCGTCCGCCAACTCGATGCTGACCATGATCGGTGTCGTCATCCTGCTTATCCTGCCGCTGCGCCGTACGTGGCGCGACCATAAAGGAGGTCACTGACATGTCCTCGCGTGCGCTTCGCCAGCCCTTCAGCCTGCGGTTGACCTCGAACATCTTCCTTGCGCTCTGGTGCCTGATCGCGGCCTTTCCGATCTTCTGGATCGTGGTCATGAGCTTCAAGTCACCCGTCGATGCGTTCGACAGCAATGCGCTGAACGTGATCTTCGGGCCGGCCACGCTGAGCGTCGGAAAGGGCTTGTCGCTGCTGGATATCATTCTGGGCATCGCGGTTATCTGGGGCACGATCTTCGCTGCCACCAAAACACTGCCATCGATGATAAAGTCCTACACCAAGCCCGGTCAGGAATGGTTCGGCTGGCTGATCGGTGTTCTGGTCTTGCTGGTGGGTTTCCTGCTGGTGTTCTTCGTGGTCCTGCCTGCAATCCTGAACGTGTTGAACCCGCTGTTTGGCCCACTGGGACGGGATGTGCTTGGTCTGACGACCGAGCATTACAAAACCGTCTGGATCGACCGGGGCTTTTCAAACAACTTCAAGAACTCGCTGATCGTAACGACGGGCGTGGTGACGGTGTCGCTGACCGTGGGCACATTGGCGGGCTACGGTCTGGCGCGGTCAGGATCAACTTTGGCCTTCTGGATCCTGATCGTCGCACTGGTGTTCCGGGCATTGCCCCATTCGGTTCTGGTAGCAGGCTATCTGCCGGTGTTCATCAACTCGGCCGAATGGCTCAGCCCGATCTTGGGTGAAAACGCACCAACCTTGTACGGCAAGCCTTTTGCGGTGATCGCTGTTCTGGTTGCGATCAATCAACCCTTCACGATCTGGATGTTGCGCTCGTTCTTCCAGAACATCCCGGCCGAGCTGGATGAGGCCGCCCGCGTGGATGGGTGTAGCCACTTTCAGGCCTTCCGCCGTGTCATCATGCCGGTGATGTGGCCAGGTGTGATCACTACGGGGCTGTTCAGCTTCTTGCTGGCGTACAACGATTTTCTGGTCACCGCGCTGCTGCTTGATGCGCAGAACCAGACCATGGTTCCCGCCATCGTCGGCATGTTCAATCGCGAGACGACGACAACCGATCAGGTCGTTGCGGTTGCCGCTGCCGTGTCGATCACCGCGCCTCTGATCTTCCTTGTGCTGATTTTCCAGCGCCAGATTGTCAGCGGTCTGACAGCCGGGGCAGTGAAAGGCTGATGAGCAAGAACGCCCGACATAACGCCATGTCGCGCCACCCGGCGCTGAACAGGATGCCGAGGGACTTTCTGAGCATTGGGGCCGCACGTCCCAATCCCTCCCTTCGGCAACCTCAAAGGATAGAAAAATGAAAGGTTCCCGTCCCGAACAAGCGGTTCTGACCCGCGAAACGGACATGAGCAAGACGGAAGACACGCGCCGCGTGATCGAAACGATGGTTGATGGTCTGAATGATCACCGCATTGATGACATCGGTGAATTCTTCGCCGAAGGTTTTCGCTGGATGGGCAATCAGGGCTGCGGCACCAAGACCGGCCTGCAGGAATTTCAGGATAACTGGCAGCGCCCGTTTCAAGCCGCGTTTTCGGATAAGGTCTGCGTTGACGAAGCGCGCCTTTACATGGGTGAATGGGCCGCCGCCTTCGGCCGCCAGGAAGCCACGCATTCCGGCGAATTTCTGGGCATTGCCCCCACAGGCAAGCGTGTCGAAATCAGGTACATGGACTTCTGGAAAGTGGTCGACGGCAAAATTGTCGACAACTGGGTGAATGTCGACTTTGCCCACGTTGCGGCTCAGCTGGGCGTGGACCTGTTCAACGGCGAAGGCTGGGAAGCATTTGACCGCGGCGAGAAGACTCCGCCACGGCCGGAAAACTGAGGATTGGAAAGATGGCAATCGAGTATCTTAAACGCGGCAAATCCGATGCGGATCGGGCGGAAGATGATGCCAAGACCCGCGCCGTGGTTGAAGCGACGCTGAAAGACATCGAAACCCGTGGGGATGCCGCGGTGCGAGAGTTGAGTGAGAAGTTCGACAACTACTCACCTGCCTCGTTCCGCCTGAGCCAGCAGGAAATTGATGACCTGATCGGGCAATTGTCCGATCGTGAGCTGGCCGATATCAAATTCGCGCAGGAACAGGTGCGCAACTTTGCGCAGGCGCAGCGGGATTCAATGCTGGACATCGAGGTCGAAACCCTGCCCGGTGTCATCCTGGGGCATAAGAACATCCCGGTGCAATCCGTGGGTTGCTATGTTCCGGGCGGCAAATTCCCGATGGTCGCCTCGGCGCATATGTCGGTGGCGACCGCTTCGGTCGCCGGTGTTCCGCGCATCATCGCCTGCACGCCCCCGTTTCAGGGCAAACCCAATGCAGCGGTAATTGCCGCCATGCACTTGGGTGGCGCGCATGAGATCTATGTCATGGGCGGCATTCAGGCCATCGGGGCCATGGCATTGGGCACCGAAACAATCGATCCGGTTCACATGCTTGTTGGCCCCGGAAACGCCTTTGTCGCGGAAGCCAAACGTCAGTTGTTCGGTCGTGTCGGGATCGATCTTTTTGCAGGGCCGACCGAAACGATGGTCATTGCCGACGAGACCGCCGCAGATGCGGAGCTGTGCGCAACCGATCTGCTGGGGCAGGCCGAGCATGGATACAACAGCCCCTGCGTTCTGCTGACCAACTCACGCAATCTGGCCAATGACACCCTGGCCGAGGTCGACCGGCTGCTGGGCATCCTGCCAACCGCGGATACCGCGAAGGTGTCGTGGGACGAATATGGTGAGGTGATCGTTTGCGACACCTATGACGAGATGTTGCAGGTTGCCGATGACATTGCCTCGGAACATGTGCAGGTGATGACTGACCGCGACGACTGGTTCCTTGAGAACATGACCTGCTATGGGGCGTTGTTCCTTGGGCCGCGCACCAATGTTTCGAACGGGGACAAGGTGATTGGCACAAACCACACGCTGCCCACCAAGAAGGCCGGGCGTTACACAGGTGGTCTTTGGGTTGGTAAATACCTGAAGACGCACAGCTATCAAAAAGTTCTGACGGATGAGGCCGCGACGCTGATCGGCGAGTATGGCTCGCGCCTGTGCATGCTCGAAGGGTTCGTTGGCCACGCGGAACAGTGCAACGTTCGCGTGCGCCGATATGGCGGAATCAATGTGCCCTACGGTGCGCCCGCCCCTTACCGGGACGCTGCTGAATGAGTGACAAACACACACATCACAAGGCCCTGATCGAACCGCTCAGGGCTGCGATGTACGATTTCAATGAGGCAGGCGTACGCCGGGCTTTGGCGGAGGTCACGTCACCGGATGCCGTGTTCCGTCTGTGTCATCCCTTTGGGGACAGCGTCGGCAGCGATGCTTTCTATGACACTGGCTACAAAGACTTGCTGGCGGCCTGGCCCGATCTTGAACGGCGGGACTATATCGTCATGGCCGGCCCGGATGAGTTCGGCGCAGATTGGGTCGGATGTGGTGGCTATTACACCGGTGTTTTCACCGGCCCCTGGCTGGACATCCCGCCGACGGGTCATCAGGTCACGATGCGGTTTCATGAATTCTTCCGCATCGAAAACGGCAAGATCGTCGAGATGCAGGCCCTGTGGGACATCCCCGAAGTCATGATGCAGGCGAATGCCTGGCCGATGGCGCCAAGTCTGGGCCGAGAATGGCACGTCCCAGGCCCCGCCACCCAGGACGGGTTTGTCCCCGGCCCTTATGATGAAACCAAGGGAAAACAGACCTGCCAGCACATCATCGACATGCTGGAGCATCTCAAGAAACACCCGTCTCAAGGCGGCCCCGAAGTGATGGAGATGGAACGGTTCTGGCACCCGCGCATGAACTGGTACGGTCCTTCGGGCATCGGCACCGGGCGCGGGTTTGCGGGGTTCCGCAACTGGCATCAGATCCCGTTCCTGAACGGTATGCCGGATCGCGGGCAGTTCGTGGACGACATCACCTATCACTTCTTCGGTGACGGGGAATATGCAGCTGTGACGGGCTGGCCCAACATGATCCAGACCGTCACAGACGATGGTTGGATGGGCATCGCTCCGTCAGGCAAGAAGATCACCATGCGCAGCCTCGATTTCTGGCGTTTGGAAAACGGCAGAATCCGGGAAAACTGGGTGCTCGTTGATTTGCTGGATGCGTACCGGCAGCTTGGCGTTGACGTCTTTGCCCGTCTGCGTGAATTCAATAAAGCCCGAAATATGGGTCGTATTGAAATACCGGATGGAATGAGCTGATGACTAAACTGCCGCGCACCCCTTCATTTTCTCTGAGTGGAAAAACCGCCCTTGTGACCGGAGCCTCCTCTGGTATCGGGCAAGGATGCGCGGTAGCGCTGGCCGAGGCGGGTGCACATGTAGTTTGCGCGGCCAGAGGAGCGGATCGGTTGAATGAGACAGTTTCCGCTCTGAAAGAGAAGGGATGGTCAGCCGAAGCGCTTGTGATGGATCAGGGTGATTTGGACGCCCTGAAACAGCTTTTCGATCACCGCGCCTTCGATATCGTGGTGAATTCGGCGGGCGTGGCGCGCCACAGCCCGGCTATCGAGACAACACCCGATGACTTTGATGTTGTCACCAACGTCAATTTGCGTTCGGCCTACTTCTTGTCGGCCTACGCCGCCCGCGCTTTGATCAAGGCAGGAAAGCCGGGTTCGATCATCCATATATCCAGCCAGATGGGGCATGTTGGCGGGGTTGATCGGGCGCTTTATTGCGCGACCAAGCATGGGTTGGAAGGCATGGTCAAATCCATGGCCATCGAATGGGGCAAACAGGGCATTCGGATCAATACGGTCTGTCCGACTTTCATCCGAACGCCGTTGACCCAGTCCACATTCGACAATCCTGAACGTGCCGCGTGGATCATGGAGAAGATCAAACTGGATCGCGTGGGCGAAGTCGAAGACATCATGGGCGCGGTACGCTATCTCGCCTCGGACGCCTCGGCACTGGTTACCGGCACCTCAATGTTGATTGACGGAGGTTGGACGGCAGACTGATGGCTGAGAAAGTAACATCCCTCCAGGTTGCCCAATTGGCCGGCGTTAGCCAGTCTGCCGTTAGCCGCGTCTTCACGCCCGGTGCCTCGGTCAGCAAAAAGACCGAAGAAAAAGTGCGCAAGGCTGCGTCTGAACTGGGCTATCGCCCCAACGTGCTGGCACGCGCGATGGTGTCCGGCAAAAGCAGGATCATCGGTTTGGTGGTCGCCTATCTGGACAATTACTTCTACCCCGAGGCGCTCGAGAAACTGTCCAATGCCTTGCAGGAACAGGGCTATCACGTTCTGATTTTCATGGCCTCCAGAACCGCTGGAAACATAGACGACGTGATGGAGGAAATCCTTGATTATCAAGTCGATGGCGTCGTTCTGGCATCCGTTGCGATGTCTTCAGACATTGCCACCCGGTGCCAGCAGGCGGGTGTGCCGGTGGTTTTGTTCAACCGCAGCCAGGACCTCGACGGGATCACATCTGTTACTTCTGACAACTATGCCGGTGGTCGCAAAGTTGCGGAATTTCTGATCACCGCCGGGCACAGTCGTATCGCCTACATTGCCGGTTGGCCGGGTGCCTCAACCCAGCGGGACCGCGAGGCCGGATTCCGCGCCGCGCTCAACGATGCGGGCCAGGAATTGTATGCGCACGACATCGGAGATTTTCACACCGAGAAAGCGCGTTTAGCTGCCCGCCGGATGTTTGATGTCGAACCGCAGAAACGACCTGACGCCGTGTTTGTCGCCAATGATCACATGGCGCTTGCGGTCATGGACGTCATTCGGTTCGAGTTGGGATTGCGCGTGCCCGAAGACGTGTCTGTCGTTGGTTACGATGACGTCCCTCAGGCCGGATGGCTTGCCTACAACCTTACGACCATTCGCCAGCGGGCAAATTTGATGGTTGCTGAGACCGTTGATGCCCTGCTGGATCATATCGAAAACCCGACAGCTGCTTCGGCACGCAAAGTCGCCATTGATGGGCCGCTGATCGTGCGCACATCGGCACGTCTGCCCAAAGGCTGGACACCTCAAAGGATGAATTCATGAAAGGTTTCGATCCCAAGTTCCGGGATTTCCCCGACTATATCATCGGCATCACCAAAGAGATCTGGGAAGATCGGGGTATCGCCACGCTGCATGAGTATTACAGCGAAGACATTGTGGTACGCTCACCCGGTTCGGTGGTGTTGGGCAATCAGAATGTGATCGGCGCTACCATGGCAACGCTGGCCGAGTTTCCGGACCGGCAGCTGCTAGGCGAAGACGTGATCTGGTCCGGCACGCCGGAAAAGGGCATGCTGAGCTCTCACCGCATCATTTCAACGGCCACGCATTTGGCCGAGGGCGTCTATGGCAAGCCCACCGGCACCAAGCTGCGTTACCGGATTCTTGCGGATTGCCACGCCCTCGACAATCAGATCAACGATGAATGGCTGATCCGCGATCAGGGCGCGATTGTGCGCCAGATGGGCTGGGACCCCAAGGAATACGCCGCCGATCTGATTGCCCGGGAAGGCGGCAAGGAAAACTGCGTCAAACCCCTGACCCCCGAAATCGATCAGCCTGGTCCCTACAAGGGTCGCGGCAACGAGAATGAATGGGGGCAGCGCTACGCCGACATTCTGACGCGGATCATGAACGCAGATATGGGCGTGATCGGTTCAGAATATGACCGCGCTGTTCAGTCAGAATATGTGGGCGGCGTAACAGGGCATGGCCGGGATGCCGTCGACCGTTTCTGGATGGGTCTGCGGGCGAGTTTTCCGAATGCAGAATTCAAGATCGAGCATCAGATCGGGCGAGATGACCCTGATATGCCTCCGCGCGCGGCCATTCGCTGGAGCCTTTGGGGCAAGCATGACGGCTGGGGTGTGTTCGGGGCGCCGACTGGTGCACAGGTTTATGTCCTCGGGATCAGCCACGCTGAATTCGGCGCGCTTATAACGGGGCAGCCGCAGTTGCGCCGTGAATACGCCCTGTTCGATGAAACCTCGGTCTGGAAGCAGATCCTGTTGCAGAACGGCGAGGTCTGAGTGGGCCGCCCGGTCTCATATCGCATCCTGTCGGGCGGTCTGTCCGAGCCGCGGGCCATTCGGCGTTTCCATATGTACCGTCAAAGCCTGAGGGCGCGGCGACTGAACCTGCGCCCGCCCGGAAAGCAAGGGCGTGTCCTGTTTGGGCACACGAGCTTTCTTTCCAAAAACGTAATATCGGATCCTACGTCATGACAAAATCACCCATCCCTTCCCGCATCGTCCGCTATGGCGAGCTTCAACCCTGTAAAACCGCTTTCATCGATGCCCATACTCCCGGCAGCGATCAGAAAGAGAATTTCACGATAATCGGCGGCGGCGTCTCGGAATCTCCGGACCAGCATGTCCACATCACCGACAAGATCGGCTTCAACATCGGAGCGGCCGGGCAGCCGCCGAAATGCCGCAACTCACTGCACAGCCACACCACGGCCGAGGTCTTTTTCGTTGCCAAGGGTCGTTGGCGGTTTTTCTGGGGCCGCTATGGCACGGCCGGGGAATTCATCGCCGAGGAAGGAGACATCTTCAACATTCCAACCGGGATTTTCCGGGGCTTTGAGAATGTCGGACAGGATTACGGAATGATCATGTCGATCCTAGGCGGAGACGATGCGGGCGGCGGCGTCACATGGGCGCCTCAGGTGATCGAAGATGCGCAGGCACATGGTCTGATGCTGGGCGACAATGGCGTTCTGTACGACTCCAAACTGGGCCAGGACCTGCCCCATAATGTCCGCCCGATGCCTGTGCTGACCGAAGAACAACTGAAAAGCTATCCCGAAGTTCCTGTCGAGGACGTGGTTGGCAAATACGTTGCGCGGTATTGGGATCTGATGGCGTTGTCGGCCAATAAGCCCGCGAAGGTGATTGGCGAAAACGCGTTGATCAAGGACAAACCCGGATTCGAGGTCGATTTTCTGGGGCGCGGGTCCGCGGTGACCCAACCGATCGCTGCCGAGAAACCAGTGGTTCTGATGCCGGCCAGCGGTCACTGGCGTGTTGCGATCGACGGGTACGAGACAACAATCTCGGTGGGCGACACGGCCTTGGTTCTTCCCGGCGAAACCTACGGCATTCAACCGTCGATGACCGGACAGGCGGGCCTGTACCGCATCACCGCAACCGATGACCCGGCAGGAGCGACCTGGACAGGATGAACGCGGACCCGAATGACACCCACGCGGTTTATGAACGGCAGGCCACCGAATATGACAGGCGCCGTTCCAAAGCCCTGTTCGAAGCGCGCTGGCTGGCGCGCTTCACGGCCAGCCTGAAACCGGGTGACCGCGTATTGGACCTGGGCTGTGGTTCGGGCGACCCCATCGCACGTTGGTTCATGGCCGAAGGGTTTGACGTCACGGGTATCGATTTTTCCGACGCAATGCTTGCCATTGCACGCGACCGTTGGCCCGATGGGGACTGGCGCAACGCGGATATGCGGAACTTTGAACTGGATCAACAGTTCGACGGCATCATCGCCTGGAACAGCTTTTTCCACCTTACGGCGGATGAGCAGAAAGACTGTATCGCCCGGATGGCGCGCCATTTGCGGCCTAAGGGAATGCTCATGCTGACCGTCGGACCTCGTGCCGGAGAGGTCAGCGGAACAGTGGGATCAGAGCTTGTCTACCACGCCTCGCTGTCCCCGGCCGGTTACGCCGGGTGTCTCGAGGAAAACGGGCTGCAAATGACCGGATACCTGGCCGAGGACCCAGAAGCCCAAAGCCACACGATCCTGATGGCACGAAAAATTTAAGGAGGTCCCCATGACCGTAAAAACAACACATGTTGGCTCTCTGCCCCGAACGCAGGACGTCGTGGATTTTATTTTTGCCCGCGAAAACGATGAACCCTATGACACAGGCGCCTTTGATGCCTGCATGGCCAACGCCGTGGCCGAAACGGTGCGCAAACAGGTCGAAGCCGGTGTTGATATCGTCAGCGACGGCGAAACTTCGAAAATCTCCTATGCGACCTATGTCAAGGATCGCTACACCGGGTTTTCGGGCGACAGCCCTCGTAACGCGCCGGCAGACTTGAAAATGTTCCCCGGCTTTCTGCAAAGACTGGCCGATGACGGCGGTACGCCACAATACGCAAGGCCGATGTGCACGGGCGAGGTGCGATCAAAAGGGCAAGGCGAGTTGCAAAAGGACATCGCCAACCTCAAGGCGGCCATGGCGCGGCACGGGGCCGAGCGCGGTTTCATGAATGCCGCGTCTCCCGGAGTGATCTCGCTGTTTTTGCAGAATGATTTCTACCCTACGCGTGAGGCTTATCTGGCAGCGTTGGCCGACGCGATGAAGGACGAATACGAAACCATCGTCGCCGCCGGGTTGGACCTGCAACTGGATTGCCCCGATCTTGCCCTGTCACGCCACATGCTGTTCACCGACCTGTCGGATGAGGCGTTCATCAAGATTGCCGACATGCATGTCGAGGCCCTGAACCACGCGCTTCAGAACGTCCCGCAGGATCGGGTACGGGTACATATTTGCTGGGGCAACTACGAAGGCCCTCATTGCTGCGACATCGCCATGGACAAGGTCTTCAGCACCCTGATGGCAACCAAGTCGCGCTATGTCCTGTTCGAAACGTCCAATCCGCGGCATGCCCATGAATGGACTGTCTTCCGGGACCGCAAGGCCGAGATTCCCGATGACAAGGTTCTGGTGCCCGGCGTGGTCGATACCACGACCAATTTCGTCGAACATCCCGAACTTGTGGCCCAACGGATTGACCGGTTCACGGAAATCGTGGGACCGGACCGGGTGATCGCGGGCAGCGATTGCGGCTTTGGCACTTTTGCGGGTTTCGGCGCCGTCGATCCCCAGATCGCCTATGCCAAGCTGGCGGCGTTGTCCGAAGGGGCAAAGCTGGCTTCGGCATGAAACCTCTGATCTTGTTGCCGGGCATGATGTGTGATGCCCGGCTTTTTGGCCCCCAGATCAATGCTCTGTCGGGCAGAATGCCCGTAATGACCTTTCCGTTGTCTCATCACGACAGCATAGAGGCCATGGCCCAGGATATCCTTGGAAATGCGCCGCCGGTCTTCGCGCTGGCCGGGCTGTCCATGGGGGGTATCGTGGCGATGGAGGTCACGCGCCAAGCCCCCGAACGTGTTTCCCGTCTGGCCTTGCTTGACACTAATCCACTGGCGGAAAAGCCAGAGGTAAAAGCGCGTCGTACGCCGCAGATGTCCGCCGTTCGCAAGGGTCAGCTGAGGACCGTGATGCGTGACGAGATGAAGCCCGGGTATCTGGCTGACGGACCGAACCGGGGGGCGATCCTGGATCTGTGCATGGCAATGGCCACCGACCTGGGCCCAGACGTTTTCATACGTCAGTCCAAGGCACTTATGAACCGACCGGACCAAAGCGAGACACTGACGGCCTATGCCGGACGGGCTCTGGTTTTGTGCGGGCATGAAGACCGGCTTTGCCCAGTTGAACGCCACCGACTTATGCATGACCTGTTGCCACGAAGCGCGCTTGAGATCATCGGCGACGCGGGCCATCTCCCGACATTGGAACAACCTGAAAAAACAACAGCGGCGCTGTCCCGCTGGCTGGAGGACACATGACACCGTCCCTTTTGTCTTTGCTTCGCAAAGTCGATACGCCAACTGTCTGCAATGCCATCGAGGTGGCACAGGGCAGGCGCGGGTTCGACAGGTTCACACGTGGCACCATGCTAAGCTCGGCCCCCGAAGGGCCTGCCATCGTCGGCTATGCGCGCACCGCCAAAATTGCTGCGGTCAATCCCCCGACCGAGCCGCCCGAAGTCATCAAAGCCCGACGTATGGCCTATTACAGGTACATGGCCGAGGCACCCGGCCATTCAATCGCCGTGATCGAGGATCTGGATTATCCCGATTGCATCGGCGCATATTGGGGTGAGATCAATACGACGGTTCACAAGGGTTTCGGCATGTCTGGCGCTCTGACCAACGGTGTCATGCGGGATCTCGGGGATTTGCCTTCAGGGTTCCCGGTTGTCGCTGGTTCCATCGGCCCGAGCCATGGTTTCGTCCACGTCCGCGAGATTGACACTCAGGTTTCGATTTTTGGTCTGACAGTTGACCCCGGTGATCTGGTTCACGCCGATCGTCATGGTGCATTGGTCATACCGAATGATGTCGTTGATCAATTGGAAGGTGCCATCCAAAAACTTTTGGCGACAGAACGTATTGTTCTGGACGCAGCCCGCGAGCCCGCGTTTGATTTCGAAGCATTCGAAACCGCCTGGGCCGCCTTTGAAAAAGCAAGGGTCTGATCGCAGGGGTCGGAAACAATGAAAGCCGGCTGGGTGAAAAGCACTTACAAGTCCCTTTCTCGTCAACCCAGAGCAAGACGGCCTCTGCCAACGCAATGCCCGTGACGAAGTGTTACCCACATCCGTCTGTCCGGTGGCCGCGTCGCGCCGCTGCTGGTGACGCCCGAACGCAAACCGGACCGTTTCAGATAGAAGTCCATTACACCGGAGTGTAAGGGGGTTCAGATCCGTTCAGCCCCGTGTACAATCCGCGTTTCCAGACAGGTTCCGGAAAGAACAATCAAACCTTGTGAAAAGCGGCGCCCTGCGCATCCCTTCGCTGTTCTCCGATCACGTTCAGCATGGCATCTACATCTGCACGTACGGTTTGTGTTGCCGCTTCGCGCACCGGGCCAAAACCGCGGATATCCAGCGGGGCTGACAGGATTTTCAGGCAGGTTTCCGCCTCCAGCTCGGGGCTGACTTTTTCAATGCGATCCAAGACAGCCAGAAACCAGGCCAGGGTTTCGTTTTCAAGCTTGCGGTCCCTTGAAAACCGGAATGGATCAAGCCAGCCGCCGCGAAGCCTGCGTGCACGCGAAAGGAGCCTCAGAACGGGGGTCATCCAACCACCAAAGCTTCGCTTGCGCGGTCGCCCGCGTTCATCCTTGCGACCGCTCAGAACCGGTGGCGCGAGGTGGTACTTGATCCGAAAATCCCCTTCGAACTCGGACCGCAGTTGTTTCTCGAATTGTTTCGATGTCAGCAACCGAGCAACCTCGTATTCGTCTTTGATTGCCATGAGGCGAAACAGGGATTTTGCCGCAAGCGAAAGCGCTTCCTCGCGTATCTGGTCAGGCAGTGCTGCGGACAGACGGGCCAGGCGATCCCGGTACTTTTGCGCATAACCGTCATCGTGATAGGTCGCCAATTCATCGGACCGGTAATCGATTATCTGCTGCGATGTTTCTTGCGAAAAGCTCTTTTCCCTCGCATTCAGCATCTGCGGGTTTGCAGCGATCACCCGCCCCAGATCAAAGGCCATTATGTTGGCCTCGATCGCGGTTCCATTGAGCTTGATCGCCTGTTTGATTGCAACCTCACTGATTGGAATGTTCCCCAGCTGCCACGCGACACCAAACAGCAAGGTATTGGCAAAGACCGAATCCCCCAGCAAATCCACAGCCAACTGGTTTGCATCCAACGCGAAGACATTTTCTTCGCCGACGGTCCGGCGTATCAACGCTTCTCTTTCGTCGACCTTGAGCTGGGCATCGCGGTGCAGAACAAGGTCGCCTGTTGGCATTTCCGCACGGTTCAGTACGACCTTTGTGCCCTTGCGATAGTGAACCGAGGCTTTGGGCGCCGAAGACACGACCACGTCACACCCGATGACGGCGTCGGCGCTATTGGCCTCAATTCGGACCTGATTGATTTCTTCGGGCGTGCGGGCAATGCGAACATAGCCGACAACCGTGCCGAATTTCTGGGCGAACCCGGTGAAATCCAGCACGCTGGTGCCTTTGCCTTCCAAATGCGCCGCCATCGTCAGAACGGCGCCCACCGTTACGACACCGGTGCCGCCGACCCCACCGACCAAAAGATCGTACGGCGCGTGCAGGTCAGGAAGCTGCGGGTCGGGAACCTTGGCAAGAAGCGACGGGATATCCAGTTTCTGCTTGGGTTCCTTTCGCCGCATTGCCCCTTCCACGGTAATGAAACTGGGGCAAAACCCGTTCAGGCAGGAAAAGTCCTTGTTGCACGAGTTCAGGTTGACCTTCCGCTTGCGGCCCAATGGGGTTTCCAGGGGTTCGATACTCAGACAGTTGCTTTCGACCGAGCAATCGCCGCAGCCTTCGCACACCGCGGGGTTGATGAAAGCAAACCGCTTGGGGTCTTCTGTTTTGCCACGCTTGCGGCGACGACGTTTCTCGGTGGCGCAGGTCTGCTCGTAGATTAAAACCGTCACACCTTGGATGTCACGCAACTCACGCTGCACGGCATCCATCTCTTCCCGGGGGTGAAAGCTCGTTCGTGCCGGAAAATCGCTGGAATCGAATTTCGTAATATCGTCTGAAACCAACGCGATCCGGTCCACACCTTCTGCGCGACAGGTCTGGGCGATCCCGGAAACGCTGATAGGGCCATCAACAGGCTGCCCCCCCGTCATTGCCACTGCGTCATTGTAAAGGATCTTGTAGGTGATGTTCGTACCCGCCGCCACGGCTTGGCGAATGGCAAGCGACCCGGAATGATACCAAGTGCCCTCGCCAAGGTTTTGAAAGATATGTTTGTTGCCATTGAATTTCGAGGCAACAACATGCGGCACACCTTCCCCACCCATCTGCGCATAACCGACCGTGTTGCGATTCATCCAACTTGCCATCACGTGACAGCCGATGCCTGACGCAGCCATGCTTCCATCGGGGACTTTGGTGGATGTGTTGTGGGGACAACCCGAGCAAAAATACGGAGCCCTGACCGCACCCGGAACATTCAGAACGGATGGCGGTTCGTCCGTCAGCGCCTTCGCCTTTTCAAGGAAGCCCTCTTCCGGGAAAAAACGGTCGAGTCGCTCTGCAACGACTGGGATCAGGTTCAACGGGCTCAACTCTCCGGTCCAGGGAATCAACGGATCGCCCGCTGCGCGGTGTTTTCCGACCATCTTTTCGGGTTTGTCCCCCGGCCAGTCATAGAAATATTCCTTGAACTGGCTTTCGATGATCCCGCGTTTTTCCTCGACGACCAGCACCTCTTTTTTACCACGGACGAAAGACAGCGCATCGCGCCGCGCCAAAGGCCAAACCATCCCGACCTTGTAGATGTCGATGCCCAAACGGCGGCATCCGCTTTCGTCGAGCCCCAGAAGGCGCAGCACTTCCATCAGGTCCAGATGGCTTTTGCCCGTTGTGACAATCCCGAATGGGGCATCCTTGATGTCATAGATGCGCCGGTCGATCGGGTTCGCCTCGACAAAAGCCTCGACTGCCCGCAACTTGTGTTCGATCCGCGTCTCGATGGCCGGGCTTGGCAAATCGGCGCTGCGCACGTGCAAGCCGCCCGGCGGCAGATCTATTTCCGGCAAGGTAAATTTACGGTCCGGCTTCAACCGCACGGATTGCCCGCTTTCCACGGTTTCCGAAATCGCCTTGAACCCGACCCAGGTGCCCGAGTATCGGCTCAGCGCGATCCCGTATTCACCGAACTCCAGGTATTCAGCCACGTTGGCCGGGTTCAGCGTTGGCATGAACCAGGTCATGAAGGCGACGTCGGACTGATGCGGCATTGAAGAAGACACGCAGCCATGATCGTCACCCGCGACAACCAGTACCCCGCCCTTCGGCGACGAGCCATATGCATTGCCATGGCGCAACGCGTCCCCTGAACGGTCAACTCCGGGGCCCTTCCCGTACCACATCGAAAACACGCCCTCGACCTCACAATCGGGATCAAGCGAGGCCTGCTGGGCACCAAGAACCGCTGTTGCGCCGAGGTCTTCGTTTACGGCCGGCATGAATGTGATCCTGGCCGCCTCGGTTTCCTCTTTCGCTCGCCACAGCTCCAGATCCAACCCACCAAGAGGAGACCCCCGATATCCGGAAATGAACCCGGCCGTGTTGTTTCCTGCTGCTGCGTCCCTGCGGGCCTGGTCTAACATGATGCGCACCAGAGCTTGCGTTCCCGTCAGGAAAACACGACCCTTTGAGGCTTTGTATCGGTCCGACAGGGCGTAAGTATCGAATTTCAGGGACTGGTCAGTCATGAACACCTCGCCTTTTTTTGGATATTTTACCGGAAATTTTTGAAGAATCTGTTCTGTCTTCCCGACGTTTCCTAGAATTCTTGAAAAATCATCTCTTCTTTTGTCGCGATTTGGGGTATTTTTCTCGGATGCTTCTCGACTCACGTGACTGCCAACTTCTCGCGCTGCTTCAAAAGGACTGTCGCATCTCAAATGCTGACCTTGCACAACGGGTGGGCATGTCATCCTCTGCTTGCTGGCGTCGAGTCCGTGTGTTTGAAGAGGCCGGCCTGATTTCGCAGTACCGTGCCGAATTGTCGCCTGAACACGCCGGGCTTTCGTTTCAGGCCCTGGTGCATGTTCATCTGACCCGGCACAATCCGGAACATCTTGAACGGTTCATTGCAGCGATCGAGAAGCGCCCGGAAGTCATGGAATGCTACGCAACGACCGGGCAGGCAGATTACCACATGCGGGTGATCTGCAAGGATATCGGGGCTTACAACGTTTTTCTTGAAGAATTCCTGTTTCGCCTGCCGGCGGTGGAAAGCGCGCAAACAAATGTCGTTCTGCGCGAAATCAAACGCAGCAACGCCCTGCCCATTCCTTCCTGTTGAGATCGGTTCCCGGGTGGGGCTTTCCGGCTGGTATCGGCTTTGTTGCAAAGCTTTGAACGCACCAAGCGAAAGATCCACTCGAACCCGTTCCCAAGCTACGATTTGGCCCGCCAAACTCCACGGAATTGATGTTCATAGAATTTTTCACGCATCAGGTCTGGGAGCGCCCCCAAAAACCGTCGCGCAATTCAGCTTCAAGGCAGGTAAAACGTGGTTGCCTTTTCGACCGCAACCTTTTGGATTCCGCCTTCTGCGCCGCCCTCTGGGCGGAAGCTTCCATCGACGCCGAACAGCCGCAAAACCGAATTTCGAAACTGAAGCCATTTTTTTGCTTCGCGTTTCGATTTTCCTGTTTTCTTTTCCTGTGCTTGCATCGAGTCCGGCTCCTGTTCGCTGCCGTCATCCCGAGTGTAGCATCGTTCCTTTGCTTTTTCAGATTTTTATCAGAGAACCTTACGACTATTTCGCAATTTCGTCGATCAGCCGCGTCTCGAGGAGCTGGCCATTCTGGTACAGCACCGGGTAAGCAATAGATGCGATATGGCTGTTGAACTCCCGGAACGCCCGCAACGTCTCAAGATGAATATCACTGGTTTCGAAGCTTTCCCGTGACCCGTGCTGCAATCGGCGCAGATGTCGTTTTCGGCTTTCACGTTCCACCCGTTTGATTTCGGTCTTCTCAAGGCTCAGCAGGCGCGCGCTTTCCAGATCGTCTGAAATAAGCACGTTTGATGCCAGCTTCATGTTGGCCAGAATGCCCTCGTGCATCTGAACGAGTTCCGACCAGCCTTCCTGCGAGAAACTCGAGCCTTTGGCCCGCATTTCACCCGCCAACACGGTCAAACGCTTGGCCACGACATCACCGGCCGTCTCCAGCCGGATAGCGAACTCCATCAGGTCGCGTGCGGATTTTTCATCTTTTTTTTCATATACATCCGGTGGAATCGCCGAAACGAATGCCCTGATCCCGGACAGGCAATTGTTCACGTCCTCGTCGATGGCCTGTACCGCTCGAATCTGTTGTTTGTCGCCACTGCGATACAATTCCAGGCAAGGCCGGAACATGGTTTCGACAAGGTCGCTCATCCGCAGCAGCTCACGTTTGAGGCTTGGTAGGGCCTGGCTGGGATTTGCCACATTGCCTATGTCCAATGCGCTGGCCGGTCGTGCCGGTTGCGGAACCAGTTCCTTCTTCTGATCCGGCAAAAACCTTTCGAACAGAACTTTCAATCTCCCGCAAAATGGCAAGGCCAGAAGCAGCAGTGACAGGTTGAACAAAACATGCACATTGACCAGCATCTGCCCGCCTTGCGGGTCTCCTAACAACCCGGTCCGCAAAGCCATGTTGGCGGCAAACAAACTCACCAAAGCCCAACTGCCACGCAATGCCAGGTTGGCATATGGAATGCGCCGGGACTGGACTGGCATGGCGCGGGTGAGCCAGACCGGAATGAAGGCAGAGCCGAAATTCGCGCCAAACACCAAAGACATCCCGGCGGCGAACGGGATCGCTCCGATCTGCACAAGGGTGACACACATGAGGATGGCCGCCACCGAGGAATGCATGACGAAAGCCAAGGCGCCCCCGACCAGAAACGCGGTGATATAGTCGCGCGCCAGATAATCCGCCACCGCGGGCAGAAACGCGCTGTCCCGAATGGGATCCATTGCCTCGCGAAGGAACCGAAGCGAGATCAGGATAAAGGCCACGCCCATCAGGATGCGCCCCATTTGCCGGGTTTTTTTTGCGTCGGTCTTTACGAACAGATACCCCCCAACCGCCAACAGCATCGGAACAAGCCAGTCCAGCCGGAACGAAAGAATCTGGATGATCAGCGCCGACCCCAGATCGCCGCCAAGCACAATCGCAAGGCCAGCAGGAAAACTGAGCATTCCACTGGCCGCAAACCCCGAGGTCAACAGAGCAACAGCCGCCGAGCTTTGCAACACGACCGCCATCGTCAGCCCAACCACCGAGGCCTGAAGGTAGCTGCGTTGTTGGGTCATTACCCGCTGGAAAGACGCCCCATAGCTGCGCTCGATCCCGGTTCGCACCATACGAACCGCGTAAAGCAGCAGCATCGTCGCCCCGGCAAGGCTGATAAGGAAGCTGACAATTGCCATACTCTACCCCGTTATTCTTTTTGGCCCAGCTTGTCGCGGCGCATTGAATTATTCATGTTACCGGCCGCGATAGGGAAGGGATACATCCCATTTTGGCCTACAAGGCGTAAACTCCTGTGAGCTTCACCGCAAGCACTTGACCGCGCTTTGACGGAACATCCGTCACCTATGAACTTGGCCAAGGCCCCTGGAAGGGCGCGGCCCCTGATCCTCTATTGTGACACGAGATCGGTAAGGGGCGTCAACTCTCGGCCTTGATTGCAGCAATTACGATGTCGATTGCACGGTCCAGTTCCAAACGCGAGATCGTCAGCGGCGGTGACAGTGTCAGAACGCACCCCTGGCTGATCTTATAGCTCAGACCGGCCTCGAGACAGGCATAATAGATCCGTTCGGCGCACGCGTTCCCCGGTGTTTTGTCGGCGCGATCATCGACGATTTCGATCCCGAACATCAGGCCCCTTCCCCGGATGTCTCCGACAATCGGAACGTTCTGAAGTTCATCCATCAAGCGACCAATGGCATGTTCACCCAGTTCGGCTGACCGACGAACCAGGCCTTCGTCTTCGATGATCTGAATTGTCGTCAAAGCGGCACGGGCGGTGACCGGGTTTTTTTCGTGCGTGTAATGCCCGATGGCAAAATCTCCGCAGACATCTAGTTGCTTACGGGCGACACAGGCGGCAATAGGCAGGATGCCGCCGCCAAGCGCCTTCCCAAGTGTCACGATGTCCGGGATGATCTCGTCATGTTCAAAGGCGAACATCCTGCCCGTCTTGCCAAGACCCGTCGGGATTTCATCCATGATCAACAGCGCCCCGTGACGGTTGCATGCCTCGCGCACCGTCTTCCAGAACCCCGGCGGAGGGACATAGGGCACGGCACGCATCGGTTCCGCAATGACTGCCGCCACATCTCCTTCGCGCTCGAGGACATATTCGACCATTTTCGCACAAGCCAGCCCGCAGGTTTCGGGGCCCGCATGATTGTACGGGCATCGATAGCAGGCAAAAGGGGCGACATGTTCGGTACCGGACAAAAGGGGCCCCGCAATGTGACTGCGAAAGGTCGCCTCTCCGCCGACACTTGCGGCGCCGAAACCCGCGCCATGGAAGGCATCCCAGAAGCTGATTGTTTTGAAACGACCGGTGGCGGCACGCGCGATCCTGAGGGCAACCTCGTTGGCGTCGGATCCGCCAGTGGTAAAGAGCATTTTGCCCAGATCACCAGGCACGATCTCTGCCAGTTTTTCAGCCAGCTCCACCGCCGGATCATTGGTAAAGCGGCGGGGCGCAAAGGGCAGATCGTCAAGCTGTGCCTTTATGGCGGCTACCAAGCGGGGATGGCCATACCCGATGTGGTGTACCGAGTTGCCGTGGAAATCCATGTACCGGCGGCCCTCGATATCTTCGATCCAGAGCCCTTCGGCCTTTGCAATGGTGCTGACGCAGGGTGAGGACAGAGATTGATGCAGGAAAACGTTCGCATCGCGTTTGAGCAATGGCGATGATTTCGGCCCCATCGATTTTTGCAGCCACGCCTTGCGCGCCTCGGACGTGTTTGATTCCCCTTCAGTGTGGACAATTTGTGGCATCGCCGCTCCTCTTTGCCGTCATCAAAAGATGCGGACCCCGCAAGGCCCGCCAGTACCAGGGAGGAACTGTGTTGCCCTTTCCGCAAAAGGAGTAAGGGCAACAGACTCAGTTAGGCCACGGCAGCGAATAGGTTTTGACGTTGGTGAAAAACTTCATCGCTTCGATGACGCCTTCCTTCACCCCGTTTCCACTGTCCTTGATGCCGCCAAAGGGCGACATTTCAATGCGGTAACCCGGCTGTTCCCAGATGTTGCAGGTGCCGACGTTCAACCCGTTGATGAAGGCAATCGCCCGGTTCAGATCATTGGTGCAGACACCCGAAGACAGGCCGAACTCGGTTCCGTTTGAAATTGCCATCACCTCTTCGTCGTTGTCCGGCACACGAACGATCGGCACGATGGGACCAAAGGTTTCCTCCATCACCAGCTCGCTGTCATGGGGAACCTTGTCGACGACGATTGGCGGCAGCAGCGCCCCCTGACGACCGGGGTGGTACAGAATTTCAGCACCCTCTTTTTCCGCCTGAAAAACGCGGTTTTCAAAAATTTCGGCGGCCTTGTCATGGATCACGCATCCCAATTCGGTTTCCGGGTCTTGCGGATCGCCGAACTTGATCTTCTTGGCCTTTTCAAGAACCAGCGGCACGAATGTATCGGCCACACTTTCCTGCACGAGAATGCGCTTGACCGCCGTACACCGCTGGCCGGAATTTCCGGTAGCCCCCGCCACCGCAATGGCTGCCGCCTTGTCCAGATCGGCCTCACTCAGGTCATTCAGAACGATCAGAGGGTCGTTGCCGCCAAGTTCCAGCGCCTGACGCTTGTAGACGCCCTTTTCGGCGATCATCTTGCCGACGGGCACACCGCCGGTGAAGGTGATGATATCGATGTGCTCATTGGTGATCATTTCGTCGCCAATGTCGGCGGGCCAACCTGTCACGACCTGGAACATCTCGGGCGGCAAGCCGGCCTCGTAGAGAATGTCCGCCAGTGTCAATGCGGTCAGCGGCGTCAGCTCGGTCGGTTTGCAAACCATGCAATTGTTGGTGGCAATCGACGGCGCGATCTTGTGGCTGACCATGTTCAGCGGGTGGTTGAACGGCGTGATCGCGCTGATTGCTTTCACCGGTTCTCGGGTGGTGAAAATCTTGCGGGCCTTGCCATTGTGGGTCAGGTCGCAGGAGAAGATCTCACCATCATCCTTCAGTGCCTCGGCCGCCGCGAATTGATACACGTCTTGCGCGCGCTTGGTTTCGTAGATCGCATGCTGGTGACAGATCCCCAACTCCAGCGTCAGCCATTTCGCAAGATAGTCGCGCTTTTCGCCGATCAGCTCGCCTGCCCGTTGCAGGATCTGGCTGCGCTCGTATCGGGTCAGCTTGGGTTTGTAATTCGCCGCAATCTCAAACGCCCGGCGCGCATGTTCGGCTGTACCGGCTGGAACGTGACCCACAACCTCGTTTGTGTACGGGTAGAGAACGGGAACGGTGTCATCGGTAAAGACTATTTCGCCGCCGATCCGCATTCCCTCGTTGCGTACTTCGATTTTCGACATGGTCTGATCTTTCATAGCTTACTGTGCCGCCGCTGTTGTTGCGTAGAAGAAGGCATCGAAATTGCGCAGCACGGGTTGGTTTGGCAGGTCGATGACACGGTTCACGATGAAGGGAACTTCCTGCTCGGTCAAACCACCATGGCTGCGCAACGGTTCTTTGAGTGCTGCCAGATCGTGGCGATGCTCGGACGTGCCGATGCAGATGTTTTCACCGGAAACCATCACGATGTCGCCAATGCGGTCGCCTGGCAATTCGAATTGCTCGATCGCCTCGGCCTTGGTCAGCACATGAGTGATGCCGCTGGTCGCCTTGAGCTTGCTGATGATGTCGTCCTGGTCTGCTCCGTCAGGCAAATAAGCGGTTGCAAAAGACCCCAACGCGCCATGATGCACGACGTATGGATCGGTAATCGGAAGAATGACCCGCGCCGCATCCTTGCCCAGCCATTCGTCCATCAGGTCTTGCACGTACACCACCGAGGGGGATCCATCCGCCAAATGCTTTGGCTTCATGCCGTGATCCGCGGTCACCACGATGGCCGCACCCAATTCATCCAACTCGCCAAGATACCGGTCGAACATGGCATAGAAATCGAGTGCGCCTTTTTGATCGGGTGCAAACTTGTGCTGGATATAGTCGGTCGTCGACAAATACATCACGTCGGGCTTGAACTCTTTCAGCAGCTTGACGCCAGCGGCAAAGACAAATTCGGAAAGCTCTGCCGAGTAGACCTCGGGGACGTCCATGCCCAGCCATTCGCTGGCGTTGTCGATGCCATGTTCCGCCAGCGTCGTTTCACCCGACCGTTCGGAAGAAAACGCAACCGCCCTGCCCTCGTCAAATTTCAGCCCGGCCCCCAACAGCGCGCGCAGCTTGTCCTTGGCGGTTACCATCGCCACGCGGAAACCTGCGTCGTAGAATTGGGAAAAAATGGTCGGCGCACGCAGGAAGCGGACATCATTCATCATCACTTCCTCACCGCTGTCGGGGTCGATGAGGTAGTTGCCGCAGATGCCATGCACGATCGGAGGGCGCCCGGTGGCAATCGAAAGATTGTTGGGGTTGGTGAAGGACGGGATAACGGAATGGGCCAGTCGGTCCGTGCCCTCTTCGCGTATCCGCTTGAGATTGGGCATCAGCCCTTTCGCAATCGCGACATCAAGATATTCGGGCTCGCATCCATCAAGGCAGATGGCAATGGCAGGCACCTTCGGCGTCGGATAGACGCGCTCATTTGCTTCGACAGGGGTTTGAATGGTCATCTGTATTTTCCTTGATGATTAAGCGGCCAGCTTGGCGCGTTCTTCCAGTGCCCGAAGAGGAGGAGCGGCGTTTGTCACGCCCATTTCTTCCAGGGATTCCTTTGCTGCGCGCACGACATTGCGCATGACGTCTTCGTCCATCTGACCGATGCATCCGACGCGGAAACTGTCGACGACGGTCAGCTTGCCCGGGTAAATAATGAACCCTTTGTCCTTCATCAGGTTGTAGAACTGATCGAATACGAATTTCTCATCGGCGGGGCAGAAGAACGTGACGATGATCGGGCTGAGCCAACGATTGTCCAACAGCGTTTCGAAACCCAGTTCACGCATGCCCGCAACCATGACGTCCCGGTTGCGGGTGTAACGTGCGCCGCGGCCGGCAACACCGCCTTCAGCGGCATGCGCCCGAAGCGCTTCGATGAAGGCGGCGACCACGTGCGTCGGCGGGGTAAAGCGCCACTGACCGGTCTTGTTCATGTGCGCCCATTGGGCGTGCACATCCAGAGACAGGGAATGACTGTTACCCTTTGCGGCTTTCAGCTCGTTCTTGCGCGCCACAATGAAGCCAAAGCCAGGAACGCCCTCGATGCACTTGTTCGCCGAAGACACCATGGCTTCATATCGAATATCCGAGGGCCTGAGCTCGATCGCGCCAAAGGCAGACATCGAGTCGATCAACAGCTTGCGACCGGCTGCATATGTGGCCTCGGATATTTCCTCGACGGGGTTCAAGATACCCGAACTGGTTTCGCAGTGAATGGCAACAACATGCGTGATGGCCGGGTCATCCGCGAGAATGCGCGCAACCTCGTCGCCCCGTGGCGGCAGGTAATCGCCCTTGTCCAGCACGATATGGTCCCGGCCCAGATACTGTAGCGTCTGCGCAGAACGTTGCCCATAGGCGCCATTGGCCAGTACCAGCGCCTTTCCTTCCGGCGGAATAAACGACGCCAGCATTGCTTCGACCGAGAAGGAGCCGCTGCCCTGCATTGGCACGCAATCGAAGGCGTCGGCACCTTCACCAAGCAGGTCCAGCAGGCTTGACCGCAGCTCTTTTGTCATGGCGCGAAAGTCGTCGTCCCAGCTGCCCCAGTCCTTCAGCATGGCCTCTTTTACGGCATAGGACGTTGTCAAAGGACCGGGTGTCAAAAGGTACGGTTCGCCGAGGCGCGGTTGCTCGATTTTTGGATGGGATGGCGTCATTACCGGGCTCCAGAACAGCGTTTTCACAAACACCATTGCAGCAACGGTTGCTATATGTGAAATTGCAAATATCAATCTAATTATAAGTGCAGCCTATGCACAAATCATTGGGGACCGGTGATGCGACACAGCCAGCTCAAAGCCTTTCATTACGTGGCCAAACATGGCGGGTTTTCCCGCGCGGCCGAGGCGCTTTTTCTGACGCAGCCGGCAATTTCCGAACAGGTTCGAAAGCTGGAACAGGATCACGATCTGTTGTTGTTTCAGCGCGAACGAAAACGCGTGAACCTCACCCCCGAAGGCGAACAGCTTTACCGGTTCACAAAGCAGTATTTTGAGATCGAAGATCAGATCGAGGACTACCTTTCGGAAACCAAGGCCGCAATCGACGGGGAATTGCGGATCATCGCCGATTCAGCGCATCACATGACGTCTTTCCTGGGGTCGTTTCAAAAGAAGTACCCCAAAATCACCATCACCGTGCGGTCCGGAAACACCGAAGAAATTTTGGAAGAACTTCGGTCGTACAATGCCGAGATTGGTGTTGTCGGCAGCCTGTCCCCCGGCAAGGACATGGATGTGTTGAACCTAGGGTCCACTGAAATCGTGGCCTTTGCCGCCCAAGGCGTGCTTTTGGCATCCAAACCCTCGCTTTCTTTGGAAGAACTGGCCGATCTGCCGCTGGTTTTCAGAGAGCACGGGTCAAAAACACGTCAGAAATTGGAAGAAGAAGCCGAAAGGCGCGGTATCACGTTGAATCCTGCAATCGTTGCGGAAGGGCGCGAGGCCGTGCGCGAGCTTGTGGCCTCGGGGGCAGGCATCGGATTTGTCTCTCAGGCAGAGTATGGGCATGATGATCGGTTGCGACAAATCAAGCTCAAGGACGTGAAGTTGCAAATGGGTGAAAGCATGATTTCGCTGTCGCAACGGCGCAACGTAAAGATCATCCGGGCCTTCATGGACTTTGCCCAGCGCGCGCTGGAAGAAAAAAGCCCCCGCGCCGATACCTGACCGGCGGGGGCACGGTTCCTTTGGCTACCGGCTTCGCCAAGCCTGAGTGCGCTTCAGGATGCCTTTTGAAGCAATCAGGTGAACGATCCGGGCAGCGGCGTTGGTGTAAAAGATCATCATGCCCATCGCCGCCGCAGGCGCGATATCCCCGGCATCATCCATGTTCAGCACCGCGATGGACGCAAGCGTCGTTTTGGGAGAATAGAGGAATACCACTGCCGACACGGTCGTCATCGCATTGACGAACAGATAGATTGAGATGTCCAACACCGCTGGCAGACAAACCGGAACCGTTACCCGTGCAAACAGCTTCATTGTCGGCTGTTTGAGCGAGGCAGACACTGACTCAAATTCTCTGTCCATTTGCTTGAGCGCGGTGACGGCCGTCAGGTGCGATACGGTGTAGAAATGCGTCACAGTGCAAATCACCAAAATCGCCATCGTGCCGTAAATCCCGTTCAGCGGATTGGACGGGTTGTTGAAGAAGAAGATGTAGGACAGCCCCAATACCATTCCCGGGATCGCCATGGGTAGCATCGCGAACATCTGGAAAATAGACCGGCCGGTTCTGAACCCGTTTGATTTTTCAACCAGATAGGCCCCGAAGAACACAACCGTCGTGCCGATGACTGCCGTCAGCAACGCCAGTTTGATCGAGTTGAAATACGACCCCCAGCCGCCGCCGTCCATTCTGTTGAACTGATAGTTCTTGAGGCTCAGACTCAGGTCGTAGGGCCAGAACTTGATCAGCGCCGCAAACTGACACACAGCCAGAAGACCAACGATGAACAGGCCGATCAGGCTGCAATAGATCAGGAATATGCGGTCAGCTTTCGGGTTTGGCGTCGCCTGATATGGCACGGAACGCGCCGAAAGCAGCGCAACCTGCTTGGACTGAACCATCCGGTCGATGGCAAAAGCCAGAATGGCCGGAATGACCAGAACCACAGAGACCACGGCGCCCATTTCAAAGTTCTGCTGGCCGATCACCTGTTTGTAGATATCCACAGCAAGCACGTTGAATTGACCACCGATGACCTTTGGCAATCCGAAATCAGTGATCACCAGGTTGAACACGACAAAGGCCGCCGAGATCAGGCCATAGCGGGCCCCGGGGATGGTTACGGTCCAGAAGGTCCGCCATGGCGTCGACCGCAAGCTGGCCGCAGCTTCATACAGGCGCGCGTCAGATATCGCGAGCGCGGTCGATATGATCAGAAACGCGTGCGGAAAGGTAAAGAAAACCGATCCGATCACGATGCCTATGGGGCCGTAAATGCTGGCACCGAACAGCAACTCCTTGATCATGCCCTGATTGCCGAACAGGTAGACCAACGCGATGCCCGGCAAGAGCGACGGAACCAGGATCGGTGCCATCGCGATAAGGCGAAAAACACCCTTGAACCGCATGCAGCTTCGGTTCAGCGCATAGGCGAACCAAAACGCCAGTGTCACCGTCACAATGGTGCTGACGACCGAGATCCAAAGCGAGTTCTTGATCGAATTGAACAGTGCCGGTGTCGAGAAATAGTTGATGAAATTGTCCAACCCTCGCGACTGGACCGGCCGCATTTGCACCCGGCGGAACGTGTTGGAATCAAGCTCGACCCAATCGGTGCGTTCATTCAATGTCGATCCGACCAGAAAGCGCCCGGTATCCGTCGTGTTGCGGATCTTGTACATCACCGGGCTGCGAAAGCTGAAATCAGGAAAGAATCCGGTCACAGGCAAGCGCCCGTCCGAACCCGTCACCAGATCAGAGTCGGAATAGACCCCCAATTGCCTGTTCAACTCGTCTGCCGACAGGATCGTTCCGTCGAAGACGCCTGCGTCGTCACTTACCTGAAACTCGTACTGGGACAGCTCGACCCGATAGGTCGAAAACGACTTGGACAGCATCGTGTAAAGCGGCAACGCCAATGTCACGACCAGATACAGCGCGATCACCATCATGCTGCCGCGCATCAGGATATCATCACGGCTGAGCTTGGGCTTGATGTCCGGCCCGACAGGCAGGCTGTCCTGATTGGTAGAAACCGAGCTCATGCCTTGGCCTCCGGCGCTTCAAACGCCATAAGGCGGTTCTCGGGAAGCTCAATCACCACGCTGCGCCCCTCTTCCAGTTCCAGACGACGCACGGCATTGATCGAGAAATCCGCGATCAGTTCCGATGATCCGAACTTCTCGTTGTTCAAGCGGCAGCGCCAGAACGAACCCAGGAACTCCATCTCATCCAGCGTCACCTCTATGCAGTTCCGATTGCCGCCCGTGTCGAGATAACCAGCTTCATGAGGGATGATGTCTTCGGGTCGAATGGCCGCGATGATCGGAGTTCCATCGTTGAACTTGTGGCTGAGGCAGGCAAAGGTCTTTTCCCCGACGCTCAGACGTCCGCCTTTGGTGACCTGCGACCGGATCTGGTTCATTTCACCGATAAAGTCGGCAACGAACAGATTGGCCGGATCCCGGTAGATTTCGGTAGGGGGCCCCACCTGTTCGATCACACCATGATTCATGACCACGATGCGGTCTGCCATCGCCAGCGCTTCTTCCTGATCGTGAGTCACCATCACGGTGGTCACACCCAGCTTGCGCTGCAACTCCTTGATCTCGTGCCGCAGATGAACACGCACTTTGGCGTCCAGCGCCGACAGGGGTTCGTCCAGCAGCAAAAGTCCGGGGTTAGTCGCAATGGCACGCGCCAGCGCAATCCGTTGCTGCTGACCACCTGACAATTGCGCCGGATATTTCTTGCCCTGATCCGGCAGACCAACCAGGGTCAAGAGTTCGTTTACGCGAACAGCGATATCCGATTTGCTGCGGCCGGTGTTTTCAAGGCCAAAAGCGATGTTCTTTTCAATCGTCAGATTTGGGAACAACGCGTAGGACTGAAACACGATCCCGAAATCACGCTCGGACGGGGGCAGATTGGACACGTCCTTGCCATCCTGCATGACCGTACCCTTGGTCTGCAAATCCAATCCGGCGATTGCCCGCAAAAGAGTGGTCTTGCCGCACCCGGACGGGCCGAGGAAACAGACAAACTCGCCCTCGTTGATTTCCAAAGAGATGTCCTTGAGCGCCAGAAAGCTTCCGAACGCTTTCCACAAATTCTGGATGCTGAGATACAGTTCACCGGGTGGTGTTTTCTGAAGCACGGGAGAAGTCCTCACATCTGCACCTCGGGCGCGGCCGGTCCTGGCCGGTTGAAACCGGGTGAGTAAGTTGTTTTTCGGGGAACAAGAGACTGGTGTGCAGGAGAGGCACGAAAACCTCTCCTGCCAATGGGGTTACTTCGCTTCGGACTTTCCGTCATAGCGAGACTGCCATTCCTTCAGGATTGCCGCGCGATTGTTGGCGGCAAACTCAAAATCATTTTCGATCATTGCATCCAGAAGACCCTCTGGGAAGTGCTCAACCGGTTTTGCAACGCCCGGATAGGCGACAACTGCATAGCCGGTGTTGTACATCTCGTTGGCTTCTTTGGTGACGGTGAAATCCACCAGCTTTTGCGCGGCCTCCAAATTGGCGGTGCCAGCAACAATTGCGGTGGCTTCCATGTCCCATCCGACGCCCTCGGAAGGCACGATGATCTCAAGCGGCGCGCCGTCGGCTTTGGACTTTGCCCCGCGGAACGCAAAGGAAATGCCAATCGGGATTTCGCCTGCTGCGGCCAGTTTGCAGGGTTTTGAACCTGAATGGGTGTACCGCGCGATATTCTCGTGCAGCGCATCCATGTATTCCCAACCACCTTCTTCACCGAACATCTGCAACCAGCTGGACACGTCAAGGAAACCGGTGCCCGATGAGTTCGGATTGGGCATGATCACCTGATCTTTGTACATCGGATCGGTGAGATCCTTCCAGGATGTCGGCGGGGTCAACCCGGCCTTTTCGGCCTCGACGGTATTGTAGCAGACGGATGCAACCCAGGCGTCCATGCCGACCCAGGCAGGGGGGTTGTCGCCATCAACAAATTTTTTGTCCAGCTTTTCCACACCGGCCGGCGCATAAGGCTCCAACATACCTTCTGATTTCAGCAGCAGCAGCGACGTGGCGGCCAGGCCCCAAACAACGTCTGCCTGCGGATTATCACGTTCTGCCAGCAATTTCGCCGTAATGATCCCGGTCGAGTCGCGAACCCAATTGATCTTGATATCAGGGTGGCTTTGATTGAACGTCTCGGCATACCGGGCCAAGTCTTCCGCCTCGACTGCGGTATAAACTGTAAGTTCCGTTTCCGATGCCGCCGCCGTCGCCGTCAGCGCACCGATAGTCAGAGCTGCGAGAAGTGATGCTTTGTGTTTCATTGTGATCCTCTGTTGGTAATTATGTTGTTTTCGCCATTCTTGCGCGGCGTTAGAACTCGATTATTGTGCACCGATTGTTTGACAGCAGTTTGACAGATAAAAACGCCAATAAAAATCGATTATATCTTCGATGTCATAAGCATCTCCTATAGATGAAATCCGCTCGCCCCGGAAGATCAGCGCGGAACTGGCCATGACGATCAACAGATCATCAAGGCATGTCAAAGGAGCTTAATTCTCAAAACTTTCCCGCGGCGGCGCAAGAACGCTCAACGTGTCATCGCAAGGAGTCCGATCCCGATCGCGACAATAGTCGCTGCAAGAAGCCTGTTGGATTTCGGCCCTTCGCCGAACCACATCACACCAATAAGCGATGCAAAGATAACCGAACTTTCCCTAAGCGCGGATACAACGCCCAAGGGCGCGACCGTCTTCGCATACAGCACCAGCCCATACGCCACGCCAGAGATGACGCCGCCTGTCAGACCCGCCCAGACATAACGCCTAGGCAGTGCGACGAAACGCTGCCATCTGGTTGCGAAGATAAATCCGGCGACAAAAATTTCCGCAACGAACAATGCCGCAATGTATCCCAGTATATTCCCGGACAGCCGGATACCAATGCCGTCCACAATCGAATAGGACGCTATCATCAGGCCCGTGCCAAACGACGCCGCCACGGCGACCCAGCTTGTGTTTCGGCCCAGCCCGACCAGGGACAGGCACCCAATCCCAGCCGAGATGCAGACAATGCCGACCCACGCGATCGGCGGCAGAAACTCACCCGCGAAAAGAATGGCACCCACCGTGACCAGGATGGGCGTCATCCCGCGTGAGATCGGGTACACCACCGACAGATCCCCATGTTTGTACGCGGTGTTGAGAAACCAATAGTACCCCCAGTGGATCAGGGTCGAGCCGATGATAAAGGGGAACGCCGCCCAAACCGGCAAGCCGATAAAAGGCAACGCAATCAGCGCAGGCACGGCGTGGCCAAGCGCCACCAACCCCAAAACAACCGCTTTGTCGGGCGCGCCTTTGACAACCGCATTCCAGAGCGCGTGCAACACGGCTGCGGTCAATACGATGAGAACTGCCTGTAGTGTCATTGTGGCCCGACGATATGAACTGAATATTTGTCTTGCGTCAGATTTCGACTTTCAGCGCGCTTGTTTGCGCGCGCATGCAGTGACTTGACCAAAGCTTGATCTGTATCGCGGCAGCAACGGTTTAGGGGGCTCAATCCCGCTGGGCAATGCGACCCCGGCGAGGGGCGGATCAGGTTGGTCATCGCGGGTTGGTTGCACAACGGACCAACCAGACCAGCCACATGCCATGTGGTGCCACGGCTTGGTTGCCCCTGCTCAATAAGCACCACTTCACGTTGCCACTTTCCGGTCAGATGATACGCAACCGTGCAGCCAATGATGATGCCTCCGACAATGACATGCTGCGCTGTGCGAAAGTTTGGTGTCAGCCATCGGGTCGCTCCGTACTCAGGGATTCGGATTTCCCTTCACCCTATTTGTACTTTGCAAAATTTGGCAATTGCTTTCCTGTCTTTGCGTTATGCTTTCACAATATCTACGGGTTGGCTTTGCAGCGCGCCAGCTATGCTGTTTGGCAACTCCTCATCCACAACCAGAGTCGCTTTCACCGGCAGAGGTTTCATCACAATCGGACCAACCACGTCGAACTTGCTGCTATCAGCCAGGATCAGCGGCCGCTGAGCCCGTTGCATCATCATATGACGCAGGTTGGCGCCTTCCAGTGAGAAATCCGTAAACAATGCCCGAGAGCTCACACCGCCGACCCCGATCAACGCATATTCCGTATTGTATCGCGACAGGTGGTCGAGCGTGTCCAAACCCAATGTGACATTCTCTGAAAAATCCAGCCGTCCGCCCAGCAGCGTGACTTCGGCGGCCGCCGACGCCAGCACAGATGCAATCGTCAAATCATTGGTATATATTGTAAGGTTTTGTCGCACAGCAGCCAGAGCCTGCGCCGCCGCCACTGTCGTTGACCCGCTGTCGATTATCACGCTGGCCCCGTCCGGAATCACGCTTGCCACATAGACTCCAATCCGTTCCTTGCCTTGCGGGTTGGTTTGAGCCCGGTCGGCCATCGGAGGTTCCCGCCTGCGAACACTGGTCGCGCCGCCCCGCACCTGATGAAGCTTGTTCTCCAGTGCCAACTGTTCAATATCCTTGCGCACGGTTTCCCGTGACACACCAAGCCGTTCCGTCAGCGAACGGATCGAGACCGCTGGCTGGCGCGAGACTTCTTCCAGTATGATGGCGTGGCGTTCAGGTGCGAGCATTGGCCGGCCCTTTGGTTTTGGATTGCACGAATATGCCAAAATTTGCAAACATGGTACAGCCCAAACACCCAATCAGGCATGCGTTGCCATGGCGCAGCGGTGACGCGCTCACACCAATGGTCCAAAGCGGTCAATGGAACCTGCCACCGGGCACGCAGTGACTACGCTGGATAGATGGGGAACGATTTGCACAACGTTGCGACCGAGGCTTTGCAGCGCGGAATTGTCGCGTCGGTATCACCCGCGGCCTCAGCTTCGATCAAATCCGCAATCACGTTTGCCAACTGGTCGAACTCGGCCTCTTTCATGCCGCGGGTCGTTGCCGCGCTCACGCCCAGGCGCAATCCAACCCATTCTGACGGTCGCGTGCTGTCATTGGGGATCGCGTTTTTGTTGGTCGTGATATTGGCCTTTTCCAGAACGGCCTCGGCGCGTTTGCCTGTGATACCCTTGGGGCTGAGATCCACGAGCACCAGATGCGTGTCAGTACCACCGGACACGATACGCAACCCCCGGGACTGCAAGGTTTCTGCAAGTTTGGCGGCGTTGGCTTTGACCTGCGCTCCGTAGTCCTTGAACTCATCCGTAAGCGCTTCGGCAAGGCAAACCGCTTTGGCCGCCAGAACCTGGCTGTGGATCGAACCCTGAACGCCGGGGAAAACCGCAGATTGCAGCCTCTTGAACCAGTCCTCGTTGTTGGTGAGGATCAGCCCGCCACGAGGACCACGCAGTGTTTTTGTCGTGGTGCACGTCACAATGTCCGCATGCGGAAAAGGCGAAGGATGCACGCCCGCGGCGACCAGTCCGGCAATATGGGCCATGTCCACATGAAAATGCGCACCAACCTTCCTGGCGATTTGCCCCATGCGCCCGAAGTCGATTTCCCGTGGATAGGCAGACCCACCCGCGATCAGCAGCTTTGGCCGGATTTCCTCGGCCAGTTTTTCCAGCGCATCGCAGTCAATGACCTCGGATTCGGCATCGACACCATAATGATGCGGTTCGAACCAGCGACCCGACAGGTTGGCCTTCAGGCCGTGACTCAGATGACCGCCGGCAGCCAGATCCAGCGACAAAACCCTGTCGCTAGGCTTGAGCAGCAGAAAGAAAACAGCAAGGTTCGCCTGGCTGCCGGAATGGGGCTGAACATTGGCATAGTCGCATCCGAACAGTTCCCTGGCGCGGTCAATTGCCGCCTGCTCGACGACGTCGACAAACTGACCGCCCCCGTGGAACCGGTTTCCCGGATACCCTTCAAGCGTCTTGTTGGTCATCTCATGCCCGAGAGCATCCAGCACCGCGCGGCTGACGATATTTTCGGACGCGATCAGCTCAATTTGGTCCTGCTGGCGCTTTTTCTCGTTTGCAAGAGCTTCTGCGACGACGGGGTCGGTCATCCCAACTGGGTTTTCAAAGTGCCGCGACATCTGGGCTCCTCCGATGCGATTGCGATTTCTCCAAAATTCCAGAGTTCCACTGGCCGAAGCAAATCAGTATTGCTATTTATTTGCCGCAGAAAAACTAAGGCTTAAATGGATGTCACTTTCCCCTCGTCGCCCGAAAGGCCCACATCTCAATGCTTTACGAGCATTCGAAGCGGCGGCTCGGCTTGGAAGTTTTGCCGCTGCGGCAGACGAGCTATCCGTTACACCGGGCGCGATAACTCAGCACGTCAAGGCCCTTGAAGCCTGGGCCGGCACCCAACTTTTTGTCCGAAATGCCCGCGGGGTCGAGATGACGGCGCTTGCCGAAGAGCTTTTGCCCGGGTTCACCCAGGCGTTTGATCAATTGGGAATGGCCGTGCAGGAACTTCGAACCAAGGCCCTGCCGCGCAAGGTCAAGGTCGCCGCGCTGCCGTCGATCGCGCAATTGTGGCTGGCGCCCAGACTTGGAACGCTCAGACAAATTGCCCCGGATTTGTCCGTGTCTGTTGTGGCCCTTGAAACGCCGCCAAACCTTACGCGTGAACCATTTGACATGACTTTGTTCTTTTCCGGTGAACCGATCAGAATCAACGAAATCAAAATAGCCGAAGATGTGATTTTCCCGGTTTGCGCCCCCTCGGTCGCGGATCGATTGAAATCTGTTTCAGATCTTTCGCAGGAAACCCTTCTCCATGACGGGGCATGGGCAAATGATTGGGACAATTGGCTGAACAGCCAACCAGATGGCGCACGTGTACCGAAGACGGGAACCGTGCACTCGTTGTATTCCGTCGCGCTGGAAGAGGCGCGTCATGGCGGTGGCGTGTTGATGGCGCACGAAGTTCTGGTTCAGAACTTGCTGGACAATGGCGATCTGGTTCGCCCGTTTTCGGCCTCGTTGAAGCTTCCTCGCGCAATGGTGGCCAAATTCACACCCTCTTTCAGCAGATCCCCCGTATTTAAAGAGTTCAGATCGTTTTTGCTGAACGCAAACTGAAAAGCGGTACCCGCAAAACGGGGTGTTCGCGCCGATCAGGCCCGCCTTCCCCTGACAGTCTCGGCTGGCCAAATTTGGCGACGAATCCTTCGGGCGATACCATCAAATCCGTGAAGCTTCACATACTTAAGTCGTGGTCCGGCCTCGGACTGGAAGGTTGAGAAACGCGCCCCGACGATGCAAGCTGCTGTCAAGAACCATGGTTCGGGACGGAGGAAGAATGTCAGACGCGCGCCCCTCGGCGGAAACCGATCCTGGTCTCGCCGTACGCGACCTGAGCTTTCATTATGGCGCCAAGGCGGCTTTGGATGCTGTCTCTTTTGACGTGTCGGCGGGGATGTTCTGCGGTCTGCTCGGTCCGAATGGGGCCGGAAAATCTACACTGGTGTCGCTGCTCACGCGATTGCTTGTGGCGCCGGACGGTGAAATCACGGTCGCGGGCCATGATCTGCGCCAATCCCCACGCAAGGCGCTGGCAAAGCTTGGCGTGGTCTTTCAGCAACCGACACTGGATCTGGGTTTGACGGTGCGCCAGAACATGGCCTATTTCGCAGCTCTGCATGGGTTGTCGCGATCCGAAGTCCCTGGCCGTATCGATGCGGCGCTGGATCGGCTGAACATGCGCGACCGCGCCGGGGAACGAGTGCGCGATCTCAATGGCGGTCATCGCCGCCGGATGGAACTGGCTCGTGCCCTGCTGCACGAACCTTCGGTGTTGCTGTTGGACGAACCGACCGTTGGGCTTGATGCCGCGGCTCGGCACGCGATAACCGACCATGTGCACGACCTGGCGGAACAGGGGCTGTGCGTCTTGTGGGCCACGCATCTGACAGATGAAATGCGCGACGACGACCAGCTGCTGGTTCTTCATCGCGGTCAGATTCTTGCCAGTGGGCAGGTGGGCCGCCTGCGGGGGGATCAAACACTGTCCGATTGGTTCCTGTCCCGAACCGAGGTCCCGACATGAACGGATTCCTGGGAGTCGCCCGCGCCATCATCGGACGCGAGTTTCTGCGTTTCATCCATCAACGCGAACGATTTCTGGCAGCCCTGGTCCGGCCAATGGTTTGGCTTTTGATCTTCGCAGCAGGGTTTCGCGCGGCCCTCGGCCTGTCGATCATTCCACCCTACCAGACCTATATCACTTACGAGACCTATATCGTCCCCGGCCTGTGTGCTATGGTTCTGTTGTTCAATGGGATGCAAAGCTCGCTCAGCCTTGTCTACGACCGCGAGATGGGCTCGATGCGCCTTCTGCTGACCAGCTCGTTCCCGCGCTGGTGGCTTTTGTTCTGCCGTCTGCTGGGATCAACGGCGATATCCATCCTGCAAGTCTATACGTTTCTCGCATTGGCCGCTGTGTTCGGCATTGTACTGCCGTTACCCGGTTATGTCGCGGTTTTGCCGGGGCTGGTTCTGGGTGGTCTGATGCTGGGCGCGCTGGGGCTGGTGCTGTCCAGTTTCATCAAGCAGCTGGAGAATTTTGCCGGGGTGATGAACTTTGTCATCTTCCCGATGTTCTTCCTGTCCTCCGCCCTTTATCCGCTGTGGAAAATGGCTGAAAGCTCGCCATTGCTGCGTGATATCTGTGCGCTCAATCCTTTCACGCATGTGGTCGAGTTGATCCGGTTTCTGCTTTACTTGCAGATCAACTGGGGGGCCCTGCTGTGGGTTCTGGCGTCAACCGCGATACTGAGCGCGATCGCCGTTTGGGGGTACGAACCGGCCCGGGGCCTGATGAGGCGGAAATCATGACGGCCGCGCCACAAACCGCAAAGCGGAGTCTGCTTCTGAAAACACGCTTGGGCCTTGGGGCCGTTGTGCTGGGATCAGGCACCCTGCTGGCGGCAGCAATCCTTTACTTCGGGATGCAGACCGTCGCCAGCCGCCTGGAAACGGCACTGGCATCGGAAACCCGCATGGCACGATATGCTGCTCTGTCGACCCAGGCGGCCACATTTCTTGTGATCGCAACCGAGTCGATACAGACCGGCCAAACGGTCGAGTCTCGACTCGATCGCCTTTCGCCGATCCAAGACCAAATTGGGGCAACGTTTCTGAACCTTCGTTCCGATGTGGAAGATGCCGTTGCCGCGGTTCAATCCCTGGGGCTGGACGAACAATCGCGATACGGAACCCAATCCCTGGGTCTGGCCAGAATGGAGGCGCTGCTGGCCAGCACGCTGGAAGGGCTAGCCGACGCAGACGCCGATCAGGCCCAGCTCCGTGCCTATGTCGACTCGTTTGCGTCGGCGTTTGATCCCCTTCTCAGCCAGGCGGTGAATACCGAGGTACTGTTTCGAAACTCCGTCATGGCGGGAATCGAAAGGACCCGCTGGGTTCTGACCTGGGCGGCACTGGCACTGGCACTGTTCGCCTTGCTCAGCACGGCGTGGTTCTATTTTGGCCTGGTGCGACCGCAGTTCTCTCGTCTGGATCGGCTGCGCAACGCGGCGGTTCAGGTCGGCCGATCCGAATTCGCAATTTCGCTGCCTCAAACCCGCAATGATGAGATCGGCCAGTTATATGGCGAGACCAACCGCATGGCCGCTGCATTGAGAAAACGCCAGGCCGAGGTTGACGCAGAATGGGCCCGGTTGAACGAGACCATTGCCCAGCGAACCCGCGAACTGAGCGCTGCAAATGAGTCCCTGTCCAAGATCGACGAAAACCGGCGCCGCTTTTTTGCTGATGTCAGTCACGAACTGCGCACACCGCTGACGGTCATCATGATGGAAGCTCAGATAGGCCAGAGGGATAACCAGACCGCGCCAGAGGCGTTGGCAACAATCGAAAGCAGCGCCGCAAAACTGAACCAGAGAATCGATGATTTGCTGCGCGTCGCCCGTTCCGAAACCGGTGAGCTGGCTCTGGAACCAACCAACGTTGCACTATGCGATCTGATGCAAACAGTTGTGAGCGACATTCAACCTGAAATCGACGGCGCCGACATGCAGCTTGAAACGGGCGACTTCCCGGATTGTTCGTTGCACTGTGACCTGAACTGGATTCGTCAGGTCCTGCTCAGTCTGATACGCAATGCGATCCGACATGCGCGGGACGGAAAGGCGTTGTTGCTCTCCGGTCAATCGGTTGATGGTGGCGTTCAAATACAGCTGACCGATAACGGCCCCGGAATTCCCGACGGTGCCCAAACCCGGATCTTCGAGCGGTTTGTACAAGGAGGGGCAGCAAACAGTCAGGGTTTCGGTGTCGGGCTGGCACTGGCCAGGTGGGTTATAGAGGCCCATGAAGGAACCATTTCGGTGGCAAGCCCGGTTCCGCGTGAAGACGCCTTGGGATCAAATGCCGGTACAAATGTCTGCATTCGACTACCTCTGGCGGAGGCATAGAAAAATGGTCTCCAGACTGCTGATCATAGATGACGACCCCAGAATCACGTCGGCCCTTGTCCGGGGCCTGTCGCTGCACGGCTACTCAGCCGAGGCTGAAAACCGCGCCGACCAAGGGTTGGAGCGGTTGAAAAGCGGTGTATTCTCGGGCGCGATTGTCGATGTCATGCTGGGAACCGACAGTGGTATCGAACTGGTCCGGGCCGCGCGTCTTGCCGGGGTCGGAATCCCGATATTGATGTTGTCTGCCCTTTCCGATGTCGATCATCGTGCCGCCGGGCTTGAAGCCGGGGCCGATGATTACGTCATTAAGCCGTTCAGCTTTGATGAGCTTGTCGCCCGGTTGCAGGTACAGGAACAACGCGTGCTGTCTCAGCGCCCGGACCCCGCGCGCCTGTCGTCGCGGGACAGAACACTTTCGATCCGCGAGACACGCATTGCGCTCACCGAACGTGAATTCGAACTGCTCACACTGCTCAACAGCAAGGCCGGATCGCCAATATCCCGAGGAGAACTGTTTGACACGCTCTGGTCACAGGACGGGTCCAGTAACGAAAACGTGGTGGACGTCTACATCGGATATCTGAGAAAGAAATTGGGGTCGGATGATTTTGGATTTGAAATCAAAACCATACGCAATCAAGGCTTCTGCCTTCAGGGAACTGCTCCACTGTCAGATGACGCCTGAGTACCGACCAAAGTCTAAATCCTTCTTATGAATTAAGAGTCGCACGGGCGCATGAGACCTGCCACATTGCTCGCAAGCACATTCTAGGAGGAGGACCCTGATATGGCTTGGAACAGACCTGTTATTCGCGAAATCGAATGCGGCATGGAAATCAACATGTACGGCCCCGATCATGACGATGAGCGCGGTGGCGGCCTGATTTGATCAGCTGCAAGCGCCAACATTAAATGACGTTGCGCGCAATAATACTTGGGGCCGCTGCTGGCGGCGGCCTTCCGCAATGGAATTGCGGATGTGAAAACTGCAATCTGGCCCGAAGCGGACATATCCCGGCGCAGACGCAATCATCACTCGCGGTCTCACCCGATGGCCAGAACTGGGCCATCCTGAACGCGTCTCCGGATATTCGAACGCAGATCGGCAATACGCCTGTCCTGTATCCGTCCGGGTTGCGAGAGGTGCCGATTCAATCGGTGCTGGTGACAAATGGTGACATCGACCATGTGGCCGGCTTGCTGACGCTGCGCGAGATGCAGCCATTCACGCTGTTTGCAACCCAGAGCATTCAGGACGTCATCGCGCAGAACCCGATTTTCGACGCCTTGAACGCCTCGGTCGTGACTCGCGCGTCGATCTCGTTGAATCAGACGTTCGATCTGGTTCCCGGCTTGCAGGCAACATTGTTTCCGGTGCCCGGCAAAGTGCCTCTGTATCTGGAAGGGGAACATGTCGAAACCGAATTGGTTGGCGAACAAACCGTCGGAGTGGCGCTGAGCGCGCAGGGGAAGACGGCATATTACATACCGGGCTGTGCCGCATTGACGCCCGAGCTGCGCGCCCGACTTGACGAGGCCGATCTTTTGTTTTTCGACGGCACGCTTTGGCACGACACGGAAATGGTGCAGGCCGGGTTGGGTCAGAAAACGGGCAAGCGCATGGGCCATATGTCGATGGACGGCCCCGATGGATCGATCGCTGGTTTCGCCGATATGAAAATCGGCCGGAAAGTGTTCATCCACATGAACAACACCAATCCGGTTCTGCGCCCCGACAGCGCCGAGAACGCCCGGGCAAGGGCGAAAGGCTGGACGATAGGCCAGGATGGCATGGAGATAACGCTATGACCCAAAGCCGAAAAGAGTTCGAGGCCCGACTTCGTCAGATCGGAGCCGAGCGTTACCACGACCTTCATCCGTTTCATCATCGCCTGCACGGTGGTCAATGCACGCCTGACGAAGTGCGGGCTTGGGTGATCAACCGCTACTATTATCAGCATTCCATCCCGATGAAGGACGCCGCCTTCATGTCGCGTGTAGAAGATCCTGCGCTGCGCCGAGCCTGGCGGTCGCGGATCGAAGATCATGACGGCACGGAAGACAACGAAGGTGGTATCCGGCGCTGGTTGCGACTGGCCGAAGCCGTCGGTCTGGATCCGGGCTATGTCGCCTCATGCGACGGCGTATTGCCTGCCACCAGATTTGCGGTGGACGCTTACGTGCGATACGTCCGCGAAAAATCGTTGCTGGAAGCGGTTGCGGCCTCACTCACTGAATTGTTTGCTCCCAAGATTCATGCCAACAGGATCGAAGGCCTGCTTCGGCATTACGATTTTGCGGATGACAGCTCGCTTGCCTATTTCCGCAACCGCCTGAAAGAAGCCCCCAAGGATGTGGCCTTTGGTCTGGCATGGGTATTGGATCATGCCGACACCGCTGAAAAACAGGACGCGGCAGCCAAGGCACTGATATTCAAAACCGATGTCCTCTGGTCGCAGCTGGATGCCCTGTGGGGCGCCTATGTCGAACCTGCCCGAATTCCTCCGGGGGCATGGAAGCCGGACACCGGTTTACGGATGCGGCAGGCGTCGTAATGTTGGCGCAGGAGGTCCCCTTGCTACCGCGTGGTGTCCGCATCCATTTCGATTCCGTGCGAGAACAATGGGTTCTGCTGGCACCTGAACGGGCCGTGACGTTGGATCAGATCGGACATGCGATTCTGAGCGAAGTTGACGGCCAACGCAGCTTTGGTCAGATCACCGCGAGACTGTCCAGGAAATACAACGCCCCGGAAGAACAGATTGTCGAAGACAGCTCGGGGTTTCTGGATGCCCTTCGGGCCCGTCGCTTTCTGGATGTCATCTGATGCAGGTAAAACCCCCTCCCCCCATTGCCATGCTGGCCGAGCTGACGCACAGATGTCCGTTGTCCTGCCCCTATTGCTCCAACCCAGTCGAAATGGCCAAACTCGACAATGAAATGGATACCGAAAGCTGGGCACGTGTTTTCAGAGAAGCGGCGGCACTTGGTGTCTTGCAATTGCATCTGTCCGGTGGCGAACCCGCATCCCGCCGCGATCTGGTTGCGCTGGTCAATGCCGCGCGTGAGGCCGGGTTGTACACCAACCTGATCACGTCGGCGATCGGCCTGTCCGAGCGACGCCTGTATGAGCTGGACGAAGTCGGCCTGGACCATATCCAGCTTTCTCTTCAGGGCACCGACGCCGCGATGGCGGATAAGGTAGGCGGCTATCGCGGCGGGTTTGACCGCAAGATGAAAACGGTCGAATGGATCAAGAAGATCGGGTTTCCGCTGACCCTGAACTTCGTGCTGCACCGTCACAACGCCCACCAACTGCCGCGGGCGCTGGAACTGGCACAGGAGATGGGTGCCCGGCGGATCGAAGTTGCAACAGTGCAGTTCCACGGCTGGGCCTTGCGGAACAGGGATGCGTTGATGCCGACGCGGGAACAGGCGCAACAGGTGACGCGACAGGTGGCCGAGGCCAGGAAAGACCTCAAGGGGCAACTGGTCATCGATTATGTTCCAGCAGACTATCACGACGACTACCCCAAGCGATGCATGGGCGGCTGGGGGACAACCGGGCTGAACGTGGCGCCAGACGGTCAGGTTCTGCCCTGCCATGCGGCTCAGTCCATCCCGCATCTGACATTTGACCGGGTACAGGACAAACCGCTTGCGGATATCTGGTTCCATGGCAGCGCGTTCAATGCCTATCGCGGAACGGATTGGATGTCGGACCCGTGCAAAACCTGCGAACGCAAAACCATTGATTTTGGTGGCTGCCGCTGTCAGGCCATGGCCGTTATCGGAGACGCAAGCGCCACTGATCCGGTTTGCATCAAATCACCCCACCATCAGACCCTGCAAAACCAGGCAAACGAACATGCCGCCAAATCGGATGCACCCTTCACATATCGTACCGCACCCGGTGCGGCGAGAGAGCCTGCGGAATGACCCTATCCAAGAACCGCACCGCTGGGCCCGGGTACCAGGGTCAGGATCCGGTCGGAAAGCCGCCGTGCTTCGGGTTTGGAATGCGTCACGAACAGGGTCGCCGGGCGATGCCGCGTGATGAGGTCCTCGGTCAGAGTCAGCATCGTCTCGGCCGTTTCGGTATCCAGTGATACAAAAGGCTCGTCCATAATCAGAAATTCAGGCTGCCCGGCAAAGGCGCGCGCCAGAGAAAGCCGGCGCTGCTGACCCAATGACAATTGACCGGGAAACAAATCCCCCTTTCCGTCCAGGCCGACGTCTGACAGCGCGGCGTCAATGTCAGCCTTCGACAGGTCACCATGGATCAGGGCGAGATTATCGAAAGCCGAACGCCATGGCAGCAAAGTGGGTTCCTGAAACACAATGGCAAGCCGATCCGGCCGCACGATTTGGCCTTCGAAATCCGGGTCAATGCCTGCCACCAATCGCAGCAGCGTCGTCTTTCCGATGCCCGATGGTCCGGTCAGCGCGACCGTTTCCCCAGCGGCGATGTCAAATGCAATGGGGCCCAGAACGGCGTGGTGTTCAAAGCGCTTCCTTTGGATGTCAATTCGGATCATGCAGTTCTCCACCGTCGAGCATTGCGCTCCAAAGGTTGAAGAACCAGCCATTCGACAACCAGCATGACAGCAATGAACGAAAACGCGTAGACCAGCACCATTGCCACATCGAACAGCTGAAAATACAAATGGATCTGAAACCCGACACCGGATGAGCGCCCAAGAAACTCGACCACGAGGACGATTTTCCAGATCAGAGAAAGCCCGGACCGTGCGGCAGCTGCGATAAACGGGGCAAGCTGCGGCAGGATCACATGGCGCTGTCGCCTTTGCCACGGCATCCGGTAGACCCGTGCCAACGCATCCAGATCCGGGCTCAGCGCCCGGCCGCCCTCTCGGAGGATCGTTGCGACATTGGGGATTTTGTTCAGCGTAACCGCCGTGATCGCCGCAGCCTCGGTCAATCCGATCCAGAGGTAGCACAGCACGATCAGAACCAGCGCGGGCAGGTTCAGGAAGACAACCAGCCATGGATCAAGCCAGCGGTTCAGCGCATCCGATCGCCCCATGGCCAGGCCAATGATCGTTCCCAATGTCATCGCCAGCACGAAGGCCCAGATCACGCGGGACAGGGTCGCGCCAAGGCTGCGCAGCAACTCTCCTGATGCAAGCTCTTGATGAAACCGGGGGATCAGGTCCCAGGGTTGCGGCAGTATCTGAGGGTCTGCGGTCAGCGACGCCGCAACAATCCACAGCGCCACAAGGCCTGCGATAGACAAAAGCGGCGTGAGGCGCGCGTTTTGCATCTGATCCTATTCCACGTCAGCAAAAAGACCCTGTGGCACTGTCGTCGCAGCGCCCACCAGTTCAGCCCCGCCCAATTCGGCCATAAGTTCCAGCATCCTGTTGGCCGCGACCGCATCTACCGGGCGGCGATCGGGAATACCGGCGATCCAATCGAGCTTGACTTGTTCAAACTGTGCATCGGACTTGACGTTCATCCGCGGTCTGATCGCCTCCCATGCCTTGGGCGAATTGGCCAGCAGGTCCTTGGCGTCGCGGCTGGCGGCAAACAGGCTTTGCGCAAGGTCGGGGTGTTCGTTCAGAAAACTCTCTTTCAGGTAATAGCCCAGCAAGGGCGTATTGGTGTCGAGCCCCAAGGCCTGCCCGGCATCCTCAACCGAGATCAGTTCTTTCATGCCGGACGCTTTCATCTTGGCCAGGAAATGCCAGAAATTGATCGCCCCGGCATAATCGCCGTTCAAAGCAGATTTGAAGATCAGAGGCGGCGCACCGAACACCTGTTCGGTGTCGGCTTTCAAGTCCATCCCGTATTCCTTTGCTGCATAGGCGCGCAGGATCAGCCAGGATTTATCCAGCGGTCCACCCGCGATGCCGATCTTGCCGCCCGACAGGTCCTTCAAACTGGTTGCCGGGCTGTCAGCGGGCACAACCACCCCGCCCACGGCTTTGGAATAAGGGATGAACACATAGTCCTTGCCGGCAGCCCTTTGACGCGCAACCCAAATCCAGTCGGCAACTGCCAAATCAGCCTCATCCCCCTCGACCGCGATACGCGTCGCGCCATTGTCGGCAAACGGTTGAACATCAAGGACAAAGCCATGTTTCCGATCCAGACCGTTCCGGCGAATGGTCTCAAGCTCCCAATTCACCGTTCCGATCTTGAGTACGGCCGCGCGAATGGTCGGCAGGGTCTCGGCGGCCAAAGCCCCCGAACTGAGTGCAAATGCAAGGCCCGCGGCAAGAAGTTTTAACATGACCCGATCCCGTTTAATCGCTATTCCGCCTTTCGGCTGATTTCATTCAAGTCTTTGTCCAGTTTGATGTCGAACTGGTTGCCGCCCTTGCAGATGACATCGTCCAGATCATAACCATCATCTTCAACCTCGATGTCATCCGGGTCCATCTGACACTCGACAGAGACAAGATAGGCCTCGATCTTTGCCACCGTTTCGGCGTCAATGTCGTCGGCGAAAGCCGGGGCCGCCAGAAGCCCGACGGTTATCAACATTCCAAATCTTTTCATGACGTTATCTCTCCGTTACTGAATACTCACCGTAATGCGTTGCGTGTCACCGGTGGAACCGGGGATGCGAATTTCATGACTGCCGGGTTTGATCGCGATAAACGACAATTCGGCGACGCCGGCCTTGTCAAACTCGATGCTGTCCACCGCCATAGGACGGATCTCGATCTTGTTTATCACGATCTCATTCATCCAGATCGCGCGAAAGAAAGACGGCCCCTCGATGGCCAATTCCGCCGAACCGTCAGCGGTGATCTCAAGCTTGTAATACGCGCCGGATTGCAGAACCACGTCCTCACCCAACGGTTGCCCCGAAGCAAGCGTCAGCTTGATGGTTTCCCCGCGGTTGCATTTCGCCAGAAGCCCGGCAAATCCCAGATCATCGCAAAGAGGTGCCGCCGATATCGGCCCACCGAGCGCCGCGACCATGGCCGCGATCATAAGTTTCTTCATTCCTGTCCCTCCCAGAACTTCAGTCAATGGTCACCACACCCCAGGGCTGTTGCCCGACCTGCACCGATTTGATCGCCTTTTCAGAGGCGACATCGATGATGGTGATGTCGTTTGAATTGCCATTCGTGGTCAGCAGATATTTTTCGTCCGGTGTGAAGTCCAACTGCCAGACCCGCTGCCCCACCAAGATATAGTCCAGCACTTCAAGACTTTGCGCGTCAACGACGGCAACCCGGTTTGCGGGCCCCAAAGCAACGAACAGGCGTTTGCCATCCGATGTCACCTTGGCACCGACAGGCTGCAACCATTCCGGCTGCACGCCCGCTACTTCGAAGCTGATCTTGCCGACAACCGTCGGCGTTCCGTCTTCTGCAATATCCATGACCGTGACGGTTCCGCCGATTTCCGATGTCACGAACAGGCGCTTTCCATCCGCTGTATACTGGGCATAGCGCGGGCGCTGGTCGACCAGGACATTATGCTTGATGGAATAATCCTCGGTGGAAATGAAATGCGCCATGTTCGTGGTCTCGGACGTGTTGACCACGAACTTGGCATCGGGGCTGATCCCCATGCCCTCGGGCTCGACGCCGACCGGAACCTCGGCCAGAATGGTGCGTGTTTCAGTGTCCGTGACCGTCACCAGATTGTCGTCCTCATTGGCGATATAGAGCCGCTTGCCCGAGGGTTCGAGAATGAAAAGCTCGGGGTCCGGACCAGAGGGCAAACTGGGAAGTTCTTCATAGGTTTCCGTATCAAATACCCGGATGATATTGTCATCCGAGGCACAGACATACAGCGTGCCGCCATCCGGACTGACGGTGATCCCGCGCGGTCGGTTGCCGCCTGGAAATTCGGTGATCACCTCCCAGGTTTCGGTATCAACCACGGTAATCGTATTGCCCCGCTCGTTCGAGACAAAAGCCTTGCCCGCAAACACGGGACCCGCGGTCAGCGCAGCACAGGCAACAGTCAACAAAAGTCGTTTCATCAATACCTCCGGTTACTCAAATGCGCGACAGCTGGATTCCGCCCGATCCAATCCCATCGTATCGAGCGGTGAGACCTGGTGCAGAAACCCCTCTTGCGGACTGACGCTGACAGTGATCGACCCGTCATACAGAAGGATCGGCTGACGCAACTGCCCGTTCCATTCGCGGAATGTCACTTTCTGTCCTTTGAATGCGGCAAGCTCAAACTCGTCCGACAGAGCATAATCCCGAACACCTTCGGGCTCTGCCGTACTGGCGCGGGTCACGGCCTCGCCGATCACGCGCAGTGCAAGCCAGGTGTTGTAGTCTTCGGGGCGGACATAACGGCCTGTCAGATCCTCGAAACGGGTCTGGAACTGGGTCGCGCCCCATGCCTCATGCGCGCCGTGAAACGTCGTCGGACGCAAGCCGCCTGACCCCATCACCGGGCGCGGAGTCCAAAGGTGATAGGACAGATAGCGCGCGAAATAATCAGTTTCGTCTGCGGCAATCACAACGTCATGGTCTCGCGCATCTTGCGTGTCCAGTGGCAATTGGCGCTGAACAAGGACATGACCTGAATCCGTTCTACGAGACCCACCGGTATCCGCAAAGGTTCGATCTTCTGCAATCTTCGCGCCGAACTTTTTGGCTGCGCGGCGATACGCGTCTGCAAGCTGGACATCCTCGGGGTTGGATCCGGCCAACAGGAACCAGTCGCCCCATTTCTTCCAGACGGCAAACTGTGCAACCGCATCGGCCTTCATGGCGCGGGACGGGGCGATATGAAGCAGGTTGCCCCGGCAGTTTGCGTCGCGAAGATCGACATCAGGTGCAGACACGTTGAAAACAAGCGCCCCGGACTCTGCCGCCTTGTCCGTCAGGCGCAACATGTCAGGCGCTTTGGCCAAAAGGACGATCAGGCGCACGCCTCCGGCAAGGATCTGGTCCATTGCGGCGTCAGCCTCTTCCGGCAGAACGGCCATCGTGATGGTCTCGTAGGTATGTCCCAGAAATCCGCCCGTGGTTCCGTTATCCTCATCCCCAAGCGCGGCACCGGTAAACCCCAGGTCGTCCGGTTTCAGATCATATCGCGAGATCGGCAGAAGCGACGGATAGTCGATTCGCAGCACTGCAGCCTTCACATCCAGCGCCGCGGCGTTCATCGCGGATGCACACCAAAGAAGCGCCGCAAGCAGCGGCAGCAGGCGAGTATTCAAGATGTCCTCCCGTTGCCTGAAAGTCAGAGTTCAGATTGAAACACCCGGAGCATAGCGCCCCGAAAAACGGAACCGATACTTTTGGCCGTGTTGTAAAACAAAGCCTATCAGCTTCATCATTGAGCTCGATTCTTATTTTATAAGAATGCGCGTATACGGTTGATCTTACTGCGGTTTCCCGCGACACCCGCCGATTTTTCAGGGAGTGTGACGGGTGACTGGCGAGGTGCGCCCGGCCGTCAGGTCTGACAGAAGAAACGCCGCGAGCGCGCAGCGTCTGCCAACGCTCTGCGCATTCAGGGAGGACATGGAATGCATCGACGATTTCTTCTTGCCGCAACCGCCGCTCTGCTGGTTCCGGGTCTGGTTTGGGCCCACGGGCCGACCCGGCAGAAAGTCACGCTGACTGCCGAGGTCGCAGCCTCACCAGAGGAAGTCTGGGCCGTTGTCGGGAACTTTGATGACATGTCGTGGCATCCGGCTGTGTTTGCGACCGAAGGAAACGGCGGCAACGAGGTCGATGCGACCCGATTGCTGACACTTGGCCAGGAAGGCGGTCCGACGATCAATGAAATTCTGTACAAGTACAGCGCGGAAAAAATGAGCTACTCCTACCGGATCACCGAGGTCGCGGTAGAGGTGCTGCCTGTCACCAACTATTCGTCGCATCTGACGGTAAAACCGCGCGACGGAGGTGGTTCGATCATCGAATGGCGCGGTGCCTTCTATCGCGGGTATCCAAACAACGATCCTCCGGCCGAGTTGAATGACGAAGCCGCCATTGCCGCCGTGACCGGCGTCTATCAGGCGGGTCTCGACGCGTTGATCGAGCGGTTCGGTGCGGCAAGTTAGCCAACTGCTGATGTTGTTTTTGGCGCTCTCTGGCAGCCCGACACTGGCACAGACAGCATTCATCACCTGTCAGAACGGTGAGGAACTAAGCCGGATGGATCTTGCGCGGATGCAGGAAACGGCCCGCTGGCCCCTTCCTGGCAAGCCTGCGGGTGTGGCGGTTGGTCTGGATGAGACGCTGTTCACCGTGTCCCCGGACAGCAAGATGGTCAGGCGTTTGTCTGCCGAGACCGGTGAAACGATCGCACAAGTTACGCTTGAAGGGGGGCCGATTGGAATCGCACTGGATCAGGATCGCGGGCGGGTTTTCGTCTCGGACTGGTACAACGCCCGACTGTGGGTGCTGGACAGTGAAACTCTGAAAGTTCAATCCGAGTTGCCCACCGGAGCCGCCCCGGCGGGTATTGCGATGTCGAAAGACGGGCGTTTTCTGGCGTCGGCCGACAAGGACGCGGACCAGGTGTCGGTTTTCGATGCCGACACTCTTCAGCCTCTGCACCGCAGCCCGGTTGGATCACGCCCCTTCGGGCTGCGTTTTGACCCGGATGGGCGTCTGTTCGTCGGCAATGTCGGCAACAATGATGTCAGCGTGGTCGATGCGGAAACCGGCGCCGTTCTCGCAACGGTCCCGGTCGGGGAACGCCCGTACGGTATCGCTTTCGCCCACGGCCGGGCGTTCGTCACGAACCAATATGCCAATACGCTCAGCGTCATATCTCTGGAGACGCTCGAACATGAAGGCGTGGTTGATGTTGGAGAATACCCCGAAGGCATTGATGCGACGGCGGGCGAAGATCTTCTGGTCATCGCAAACTGGTTCGACAACACCGTCAGCATCGTGGACCCGCAGGCACTGTCAGTGGTAGAAACTATGGAAACCTGTGATGGGCCCCGTTCCTTTGGCAGGTTCCTGCAAGGAGGACGACCATGAAAGTTTCTCATCTGATTGCAGTCCTGTTCTGTGTGCTGGCGGCTCCGGTTTGGGCATCCAACGAGGCATGGGAAAATGTCCGAGCGATGTTGTATGGCGACCGACTGATGCAAAACGGAGATGCGTTCATCGCGATTGATGCCCCCTATCGCACGCCCGATGATGCGCGGGCTCAACTGGCGGCTCAGGTTGCGGCCCCTCAGGGGACGAAAGTGGCCAAGGTGACGTTGGTGCTGGACGAAAACCCGATGCCGGTTTCTGCCGTGTTCGAGTTGGAAGAACCATTGCCGGGTTTCTACTTCGACGTGACCATGCGCGTGAACGGCCCGACCCCGATGCATGTCATCGCCGAAACCACGGATGGCCGCCTTTGGGTATCGGAAACTTTCGTCAAAACCTCGGGCCTTGGCGCTTGCGCGGCACCTCCCGGAACTGATCCGGAACTGGCGTTGGCAAACCTTGGAACGATGGAGGCCGAACTGGTGGGCCGCGTCCCTGCGTTGAACACGCGGGCACGATTGTCCAGCCTGGGGGCGAACCGGGCCAACAAGATGGATCTGAACATTGATCACCCGTCGCATTCCGGAATGCAGATGGATCAGATTTCCCTGCTGTTCATCCCGATGCGATATGTAGAGACCGTGGATATAGATCTTGATGGCGCGGGGTATGTCCAGATGACGGGGTCGATTTCACTGTCCGAAAACCCAAGGGTCGGCATTTCCGTTCCAAGCAGGGCGCAAGCGGTTGACGTGACCATGACGGATACGGACGGCACGGTCAGTCACTTACACAAAAAACTGGCGGGTTTTTAGATCAGCCGCCTCCGGCAACGGGCTGGCCCGGGGCTGGCTTTACCCGTTCCAGCGGATAGCCCCACAAGGCCCAGCCGTCGGTACCTTCCGGGAACCAATAGACTTTGGTGTATCCCCATTCGATTGCGCGTCGGGCGGCATTCCAGCTCATCCAGCAATCTTCCAGACAAAAGAACACGAGACCGTGGTTGATATCGCCATCGGTGCTGGCCTCTAGACCGGTACGAAAATAGTCTGTCGTAACATCGGCAATTGCGCCGTAGCCGACATTGGGCAACCACAGTGATCCCGGAATGCTGTCGCGCGGCTTGTCGCGCCAGATCGTGCCTTCAGGCAGATTGGCCGGTTTGGGCGGCTGCGGCAAAACGTCGATGAACGCGACGCTTTGTTCCTGCCATAGGCCGTACGCCTCTTCCGGGCCGATGACCGTCCCGCCGGTTATCTGATCCGGCACCGGCGCGCGGTAGTGGTCCATGCGATAATCACCTGGTTCGGGAACTGTCTGCGCTATTGCGGCAGTCGAGATCAACGCAATTGCCACCGATGCGCGCATCATTGCGACAGGTCCAGAACCTCGGTCCCCAGATCATTCACCAAGGGAACACCGGCCTCGGCCAATAACGAATTGATCCCGCCCTGGTTACGCCGGATCAGGGAATTCAGCTGTCTTTGCCATACCTTCTCACCCTGCCGCACGCCCATGGTGATGCGATAGAACAGGCGCGGTGGCAGCTCTTCCTTGACCAGCGGGATCACCTTGAAATCAGGATAGTCTGCCTTGACCAGTGGTCCGCCCAGCGGACCCCAAAGAATGGCCGCATCAATCTCACCTGTTTGCAGGTCATCCAGCATGTCGATGGCCGGGCTTTCCACACGTCGGTCAACGAAGAGGTTATAAGGCTTGGCTTGCCCGATCAGCCCGTTCCGCGCCATATGAGCCGCGGGTGGTGTACCCGCCACGATCCCGATCCGTTTCCCTTTGAGCAGGGGAGCGTTCAGCCTGTTCACCTGGGCCAGATCACTGTCCATCGGCACGATCAGCGCATAGGCGGACGTGTAGTAGTGGTTGGTGTTCTGCACCAGCTCATGACCTTGCGCATAACCGATCACCACATCGCAACGTTTGGCGGCCAGCGTGTTCCGTATGAAGCCCGTTGCCTGCGGAAACCAGACATATTGCACGGGCAATTCCAGCTTTGCGGCAATCAATTCGGCCAGTTTGTTTTCAAATCCCGATCCATCCTCGGATGACATGGGATAGTTGGCTGGATCCGCACAGACGCGAAAAGCCGTTCTTGAAACCAGGTCAGACGTCTGCGCCGACACGGGCACTGCCTGACAAAGCCAGACGCAAAGTCCGAAAATCGGCAGGCAGGCCTTAGCCCATACACGCATCTTCATCCTCGCGGATCACGTCGGATTTCGCCTCTTTCTTGGGCGGGCGGCCACGCGGGATCGCGCCCGATCCATGAGCCTTCAAGTATACATAGATGTCATCCAGAAAGCACATCACATTCGGGTTGTCGCCAAATCCCGGCATTACCGAGTTTTCAGCGGCGTTCACCACTTGGCGGCCATTGGTGACGACATCAACGAAGTCGTAATAATCCATTTCCAACGCAGACTCCTTCAGAGCCGGCGCATAGGTCGAGCCCTCGCCATCCGGGCCGTGACAGACATGGCATTCCGCGTGATAGCGCCGGAAGCCCGAAAATGTCATCCAGTCCACGGTTCCATCCTCGGCCACGTTGAATGTCGGGATATCGTCTTCGGTGTAATACCGTCCATCTTCGGAATACGCGACTGCCAGATTGTCAGCGATCGCGGCAACAGGAAGGCACAATGCAAGAATTGAAGCCAGAAGACGTACAGAATGGTTCATGGAACGCTCGTTTCTTTTCAAGTGAATACCGGCGCGGCCCGATTGAACCGCGCCGGCCAGATCTTTGGCTTAGTTCGGCAATGCGAACACGGTCAGCTGACCGCCCAGCGCGGTATAGTCGCTGAGTGCGGCATAGCCACCCACGGCGCCCAGACCGTCATTCGGGTTGGTCAAACCAGCCGCCAGACCGATACCGGCCCAGCCACCGACACCGGACAGGATGCCGATATACTGCTTGCCACCTTGCTCGTACGTCATCACGTTGCCGATGATGCCAGAGGGCGTTTTGAACTTGTACAGTTCTTCACCTGTTTCTGCATGAACAGCCTTCAGATACCCTTCGAGCGTTCCATAGAAGACAACGTCACCCGCTGTCGCCAGCGCACCCGACCAGACCGAGAACTGCTCTGGCAGTGACCACTTGATGCTTCCATCAGTGTTGTCCCAGGCAATGAAGTTGCCCATGCCACCATGGCTGTCTGGTGCCGGATACATCGCCAGAGTTGCACCCACATAGGGCTGACCAGCGGTATAGGACACGCGGAACGGCTCATAATCCATGCAGACATGGTTGGTTGGCACATACATCAACTGAGTCTTCGGCGAATAGGCCGCAGGCTGTTGGTCCTTGGTGCCCAAAGCCGCCGGGCAGATACCGGTCGAGTTCACGTCCTCGCCGTTCTGTTCCGTCGAATACTGCGCAACCACGGCTGGGCGGCCATAGGTTTCGCTGTTGGGATCCATGTCGACGCCAGTTGTCCAGTTCACAACCGGGTCGAATTTTTCGGCCACCAGCAGCTCGCCCGTCACGCGGTCCATGGTGTAACCAAGACCGTTGCGGTCGAAATGGGTCAGCAACTTGCGCTGCTCGCCATCAATTTCCTGTTCCGTAAGGATCATTTCATTGATGCCGTCATAGTCCCATTCATCATGCGGCGTCATCTGGTAGAACCATCTTGCCACGCCGGTGTCGATGTCACGCGCCATGATGGTCATCGACCAGCGGTTGTCGCCCGGACGCTGCGCCGGGTTCCAGGTCGACGGGTTCCCGGTGCCATAGTACATCAGGTTCTCGTCCAGATCCGCGGAATACCAGCCCCATGTGGTGCCGCCGCCGATCTTCCACTGATCGCCTTCCCAGGTGTTTGTACCCGAGTCCGCGCCAACCGGCTTACCCAGATGGGTGGTCTTTTCCGGATCAACAAGAATGTCCGAATCCGGCCCCATGGAATAGGCCCGCCAGACCTGCTCGCCCGAGTTCATATCATAGGCCGTAACAGACCCGCGCACACCGAATTCGCCACCCGAGATACCGACGATGACCTTGTCCTTGATTGGCAACACCGTGGCCGTGTTGGTTTCACCAATCGCCGGGTCGCCATTCTGGACTTCCCAGACGACATCGCCGGATTTGGCATCAAGCGCCACAACCTTGGTGTCGGCCTGATGCAGGAAGATCTTGCCATCCGCATAAGCCACACCGCGGTTCACCGTGTCACAGCACATAACCGGAATCACGTCCGGATCCTGCTTGGGCTCATACTTCCAGACGATTTTGCCCTCATTTGCCAGATCCAAAGCATAGACAATGTTCGGGAACGGCGTGTGGACATACATCATGTCACCAATCACCAGCGGTGAACCCTCGTGCCCGCGCAGAACACCGGTCGAGAAGGTCCACGCCACTTGCAGATCACCTACATTGTCTGCGTTGATCTGATCCAGTTCGGAATAGCGCTGATTTTTGTAGTCACCCGTCTGGATCGCCCATTGTTTTGCGTTCTCCATCTGGGCAACCAGGTCGTCATTTGCATAGGCCGTGGTGGCCAGTGCAATGGCAATCCCGGAGGTCCAAAGCGATAGATTTTTCATTCAATCTCCTCCCTTTCGTGCAGCGATCTCTCTCTGCATTGCAACACCTCACCCAGGTCGGATTACGGTGTCTGTTGATGCTCGCCCCGACCGACGGTTTTCCGGTCGCTTAGGTGGGAGAGCAATGCGATCTCCTACGACCCGCTGTCCTCAAAGGTCGCAAGATATGCTATGATGTTGGCCCGATCGTCCTCTTTTCGCAGCCCGGCGAAGGTCATCTTGATCCCCTTCGCGTAGTCGCGCGGTTTCGTCAGAAACGCGTCCAGTTCTTCGGGTGTCCAAACCAGCCCTTCTTCGGACAGCGAAATCAACACCGGTGAATAGCCAAATCCTTCTACGGTTGCGGCCTGACGTCCAACAATGCCGTTCAGCATCGGCCCCACCTTGTTTTCAGCCCCCTCGCCCACCGCATGGCAGGCCTTGCACTTGCGAAAGACTTTCTCACCCGCTTCGGGGTCGCCTTCGGCACTTGCGAAGGCGGGGGAAAGCATGAGGCAGGTTGCTGCGAATACCGTTCTGATCACTATCAATCTTTCCTTGCTATTTTCATTGGCTGAGACGTTCCGCGTGCCATTCGACATGGTCGCGCGCAAAACTGTTCACGAAGAAATACGAATGGTCATACCCTTCCTGAATTCTGATCTGTCCGGGCTGGCGGCGCTTTGCCATCATGTTTGCCAACGCTTCGGGTTTGAGCAGATCAAGGAACTGATCATCCGCGCCCTGATCAATCAGCAGGTCACCTTTCCAGCCGTGCTCTTCCAGCAGCAGGGTGGCGTCATGCGCGACCCAGGTGTTTTCGTCGTCACCCAGATAGCTGCTGAGCTGTTTACGGCCCCAATCCGACCGCGTCGGGTGCGCAATCGGCGCAAATGCCGAAAGAGACCCGAATTTGTCGGAGTTGCGTATCGCGATCGTAATCGCACCGTGCCCACCCATGGAATGGCCCGTGATCCCGTGACGATCCTGCACAGGGAAATTCTTTAGTACGATGTCGCGCAGTTCGTCGACGATGTAGTCATACATCCTGAAATGGGCCCGCCACGGGTCCCGGGTGGCGTTCACGTAAAACCCGGCCCCCTGCCCCAGATCATAGGCGTCATCATCGGCAACATTGTCACCACGCGGGGACGTATCGGGAAACACAACCGCAACACCGTAATCCGCGGCCGCCTCCTGAAATCCGCCTTTGGTCATCGCGTTTTCATGGGTGCAGGTCAGGCCGGACAAGTACCACAACACCGGCACCGGGCCGGATTTGGCCTGAGGCGGCAGGTAGACGGCAAAGGTCATCTCGCAATCACAGGTCTCGGACGCGTGGGAGTACACGGTCTGCTCCCCTCCGAAACTGCGGTTTTGCGAGATGGTTTTCAAACCCATGTCAGTACTCCACGACCGCGCGGATCGATTTACCCTGATGCATCAGGTCAAAGCCGTGGTTGATTTCATCAAGCGTCAGCTTGTGCGTGATCATGGGGTCGATCTCGATCTTCCCGGCCATGTACCAATCCACGATCTTCGGAACATCCGTCCGGCCCTTGGCACCGCCGAACGCGGTTCCGCGCCATGACCGGCCGGTGACCAGCTGGAACGGACGCGTTGAAATCTCGGCGCCAGCGGGTGCCACCCCGATGATGATGCTTTCACCCCAACCTTTGTGTGCGCATTCCAAAGCGGTCCGCATCACGCCGACATTGCCGGTCGCATCAAAGCTATAATCCGCACCGCCGCCGGTCAGTTCGACCAGATGCGCCACGATATCACCGCTGACGTTCGAGGGGTTCACGAAATCGGTCATACCGAAATGAGTCGCCATTTCGGCCTTGCCGTCATTCAGGTCGACACCAACGATCTGATCACAGCCCGCCATGCGACAGCCCTGAATGACGTTCAGGCCGATCCCGCCCAGACCAAAGACCACGCAACGCGAACCAATTTCGACCTTGGCGGTGTTGATAACGGCCCCGATGCCGGTGGTCACGCCGCAGCCGATGTAACAAATCTTGTCAAACGGCGCATCCTTGCGCACCTTGGCCAGCGCAATCTCGGGCACCACGGTGTGATTGGCAAAAGTCGAACAGCCCATGTAGTGGTGGATCGGTGTGCCATCCAACATGCTGAACCGGGTCGTTCCATCCGGCAACAGACCGGCACCCTGAGTCGCCCGCACTTTCTGACACAGGTTTGTCTTGGGGTTCAGGCAATATTCGCATTCGCGGCACTCGGGTGTGTACAGCGGTATCACGTGATCGCCGACGGTTAGGCTGGTAACGCCTTCCCCGATCTCCAGAACAACCCCGGCACCCTCATGGCCCAAAATTGCAGGGAAAATCCCTTCGGGGTCATCTCCGGAACGGGTAAACTCATCCGTATGACATAGACCGGTCGCCTTGACCTCGATCAGGACTTCACCTGCTTTCGGGCCGTCCAGCTCAACCTCCATGATTTCCAGAGGTTGGCCTGCCGCCACAGCAACCGCCGCGCGTGTTCTCATCTCCGTCTGTCCTCCCATGGCACCGGAATCAACCGCAGTCCGGCAGCTTGGGTCGAGTATGGGGGCGAGCACCACGTGCAAACAATTAAGACAATGGTGTGTATTGGGCTGAATGGACTTCGCGCGCACATTTCATGCATGATGTCCGCGTGGAGGAAAGCTGTGATGTCAAACGGCAAGCTGATTGTTTTGGCGCTGGCCTGTCTGGGTGCGGCTGGCCCTGGCTTGGCTGCGGATTTCTCCGATCCAACATGGCCGTGCATTCAGCGCAAGGTCGAGGACCTTTCGCTGGGCCTCATGTGGCCGTATCAGGTTGTTGACGGCGAAACCGCTAAAAACACTGCCGACATCGACGAAATCGCCGGGCTGTTGGCCCTGAGGCGGATCGAACTGGAAGACCTTCGGCCCCAGGTTGCAGAGTTCGCCGCGCGGTACAATGGGGATCCGGATATTCTGGGTCAGGTGTTCCAGCGCGTCTTTGACACCTTGTCCAAAAGGCGCAAGCACATCATCGCGGGGATCGGAGAGTTTTCGCTCAAGCAGATCGATCTGGCAGAAAAGATTGATCTGGCCAGGGTGGAAATGGACCAAGCCCTGTCTTCCGACCCGCCCGACCATGACCGCGTTGACGCCCTGGAAGAGCAGCTGGATTGGGATCAGCTTATCTATTCTGACCGTCAACGCTCGATCACCTATCTGTGTGAAACGCCGCAAATCATCGAGCGGCGCCTGTTCGCGATTTCGCAAATGCTGCAACAATTGACCTCAGACCAGGGTTGACGCAGCGCCCTCGGGGGCAAGGAGGGACACATGAAACACGTATTGATCATCTTTCTGACGCTGTCGCCCCTCTCGGCCCTGGGCCAGTCCCCGCTCAGCGGCGTTGACATGACCCTGCCCAAAATGACCCAAGCGCAAATGACCCGCGCCGATGTCGTGGCCCAGCTTGCGGCTGCAACGGCCGACGCCCCTGCCGATTTCACCCGGGTCTGGCTGAACAATCTCGACTTGTCCGGGTTGGATTTCAGCAACGCAATCCTGCGGGCGACGTCATTGAACGGCACCAATTTGTCGGGATCCACTCTGGACGGGGCGATTCTTAGCCAATCCTGGATGATCGGCGCCAACCTTTCAGGCGCATCTCTTGTCGGGGCCGAGCTGTTCCAGACCCAGCTCAGCCGGGCGGATCTGAGCGATACGGATTTCACAAACGCCAGAACAGCCGCCGATTTCACCAAGGCCAATCTGAACCGGGCGGTATTCAAAGGGGCGGATTTTTCGGCCGACATGCGCAACCAATCCATGGGGCTTATGCGCGGTGTTCTGTCCTCGGCTCGTGGATCGGACGTGGATTTCACTGATGCGCAAATGTCCCGCGCCGATCTGGAATTTGCCAAATTGCCTAACGCCAATTTCACCAATGCCGATTTGTCGATGGCCACATTGGGCGGGGCTGACCTGACAGGAGCCACTTTGTCCGGTGCCGATTTTACGAACGCCGATTTGACGGCAACGCGGCTGACTGATGTTCAAGGCGCAGATCAGGCCAATCTGAACGAAGCGAAAAACGTGGATCGGGCCATTCGCTGACCGGGCTATTCCCATTCGAGTTCAGTGAATGCGACCGTTGCATTGCGCGGGTTGTAGGTGTCAAACAAGTCCCAGTGCACTGCTTCTTCCTGAGCGATCGTTTCAACCGCATCCCCCAACCGCTGGCCACTGTCGATTGCTTTGCGTGTGTCGCTTTCCAGCACGTTCAAATAGCGCATGATATCCTCGGCCCCTTCAGGCCACGCCAGGATCGGCCCACCATGGCCCGGTACGATTTGGGTGACCTCAAGCCCGGTCAACTGTTTCAAGACGCGTTGCCAGCCTATCAGTTGACCATCCAATGCCGGGGTGTGCCGGTGAAATACAAGATCGCCGGTGAACATGACGCCGGTGTTTGCATCCATCACGGTCAAGTCATTCCCGGTATGTGCCCGGGGCCAGGCCCGCAGGATCAGTTTGCGCCCACCCAGATCAATCTCGTGCGTGGTTTCGACGGCGATGTCGACGGAAATCGGCCCAATGCCCACATAGGCGCTTTCGCCGATCGCGGCGCTCAGGCTTTCGACATAGTTGCCCAACCGGTCCAGCAACGCTCTCTCCAGCCCCACATGGCCAACAACCTGCGCACCTGAAAGGACCAAAGGCTCTGTACCCAATGTGTGATCGGGATGCATGTGAGTCAAAATTACGTGACTGACTGGCTTGTCCGTCTCGGCCCGAATGGCCCGCCAGACAGCCTCGCCTATCCATGGTGCCGTTCCCGTGTCAATCACTGCGACACTGTCCTGGCCAATGACAAACCCGATATTGGACACGTCGCCCAGATTGTCCGCGTCGGGTTCCGCTATCAAGCCGCGATGCACGAACAGACCCGGCGCAGCTTCTTCAAATTCCAGAGCCTGGCCAATGGGTTGGCAATAAGGCGCGCCGCTGCGCCGATCGGACAGCGGCGGAGGAGTTGATTTCAGCTTCTGCTCGCATTCAGCCTGGGATCGGGCTTCGTAACCCGGCAAAAATTGTTCTCTGCAAGGCTCTGCCGCGACCTGCGCGCATAGCAAAATTACGGCTTCAAACATGGCAGCCCTCCGACCGGAACATTGGCACAGATCTCTGCCCGAACCACCGCGCCTTTCGTCGGCATGTATTTTCCCCGCATTTTGTGGCACATTCTTGGCCACCGGTTGCCGGAGGAGACACCATGGCCAGAGCACTAGCACCCGCAGCGATCCTTTCTCTTGCGCTGTCCCTGCCTGCATGGGCACAGCAGCCGATCAAAAATCCGCTGGTCGACAGCGAAACCTGGAAGGACCTGCAATACGATGTCGTGGGCGACGCCCAGATCGGGAACGCGGACACGCTGCTTTCGCTGGACGCCCCATACCGGGCGCATGATGCCGCAACGGTGCCGATCGTTTTGAAACAGCTTGATCCCGATGCCCAGATTTCTGCTGCCACCGTCGTGATCGACGAAAACCCGGCCCCGATCGCCGGCGTCTTCAGCTTTTCACCGGCCATGGGTCAGTTGGATTTCGAGATGCGCGTTCGCGTGAACCAATATTCGAATGTTCGCGTGATCGCTGAAACGCCGGACGGGCTTCATATGACAGGCCGGTTTGTCAAAGCATCGGGCGGCTGTTCGGCACCGGCCAGCAAAGACCCAGAGGTCGCATTGGCGTCCATGGGCAAGATGAAGCTGCGCAGCTTTGGGGAAGAGGCGCAGATTTCCACTTCACGCCGAGAAGCTCAGATCATGATCCGCCATCCGAACTATTCCGGCCTGCAACGCGATCAGGTCACGCAACTGTTCATCCCCGCGCATTTCATCGACCATATCGAAGTCTGGCAGGGCGATGAGTTGCTGTTCACGATGGATGGCGGCATCTCGATCTCGGAAAACCCGGCTTTCCGTTTTGCCTACAATGACAACGGCTCGACCATGTTGACGGTCAAGGCAACGGATACCGAGGGCAACACGTTCGAAAAAGACCTGCCCAAAGCAGCGGCCAGCTGACGGACGGGCCTGCGTTTATCGGAAACAGACAACCTCGGCTTCTGCCTGCGCCCGGCGCAGGTCAGCCACCATGTTTTCGGCCAGTACCGCGCTTTTGAAAAACGCCATACGCTCTCCCCCGACCCGACGCATAGACAGAACAGTTTCCGCCTGTTCATAATGCTCATACGGCAGGATCGAAGCGATCAAATCGATCGAGCATGAACACCTATCCAGCATCTCGCGGGTTTGACCGTTGGTGACCATACATGCAAACACGTAATCCGCGCGCGCCGCGGTCGGGTAGTCATTGAGCCGATCCGCAACGCTTTGTGCTGACGCTGCAATGGGCGCGGCCAGAATGCCCGCGACCAGGGCCGTAAAGGTCATGCGGCTGCGTTCCCGAATTTGGCCTGACGTTTTCATTCGCGACCCTCCTGCATTCCTTCAAACCGCATTTCCGATCGATAAACGGCCGTGCCGTCACGTTCGGAAACAGCTTCCGCCACAAGGCTCAGATACCAGCCCGGAACCTCTTCTGACACCGTGACGCGAAGAACCAGGTCTCCGAACCCTTGCATCCGGTCGCGGTTCGGATCCTCGGCGAAAGGACGCATGAAAATGGTCCGAACGGGGATGGTTCTGCCACCAATCGCCGCCTCGCCTTCGACGATCTCGGCAGGTTGAACCAGCGCATCCTTGATACGGTTTCGGATGTAAAACGGGCTGCCTCCGGCGGACTCGGCCATATCCCGGATGGCGCTTTCATAGAAAACCATGATCATCGGATTGCCGACGCTGGCCGGAAAAACACCCATGGCGCGGTGTTTGTCATCTTGGCGAAATTCCAGATGGGCCATCTCGTTCCCGTCATCCAAAAAACTGAGAGAGATAAGACCGGTATCGCGTTCCGCCGCATCGGGTCTTAGCCGGTTTGTGACGGTACGCTGATAGATCAATTCCTTATCACGTTCGATTGTGTCCAGAACGCCATTTTGGAACAGCAAATCATAGGCTTGCTCGGCATCAACCGATGCCGCGGAAACGGCTTTCAAACTCAGAAACAAAACGGCGATGCCGCAAAGAAGCCTTCTCATATCCTGGCCCTCCCAAGGATGAGAGTATGGGCAAATCGCCCCATGTCATCGCCGACTTTTGTCGGTGTTGAGCGTTTGCGCGTGCAGGGCATTCTGTATCTTCCAAAAGATCAAGGACCGCAGCCGAGGCAGCTTGACCGGTTTCGCCATAACCGAAATTTCATGCCGCAATCCGTCTTTGCGCAACGCTTCGCTGCGATCAGCCGTGATCAGAATCGCCGGAACTTGAGTCTGCGTCATCTCTCGGATCCGGTGAATGGCCATCACGCCAGTTTCCCCATCATCCAATTGATAGTCGGCCAGAATGATATCCGGGGGCATTCCTATGTCTTTTATGAATTGCAGCGCTTCCTTCGGCGACCGAGCCGGCAGAACACTGGCGCCGTTCTGTTCCAGCCACTGGGTTGTTCCAAAAAGAACATCGCGGTCGTTTTCAATCACCAGAATGATGAAATCCAACGGCACGTCGCCCGTATTGGCCAGAAGATCCAAGGGTTCGATGGTGCTTGGCCAACTTTCGACCCTGTCCATTTCTATGCTGAACACTGAACCAATGCCAGGTTTGGACCGCAGCGACAGCTTGTGACCCAACAGCCGGCAGGCGCGGTCCACGACGGACAAACCCAGCCCCATGCCGGACCCCAATGGCACGTTTTCGGCCCGAGTGAATTCCTCGAACACGCGTTCCTGGTCTTTGCGTGCGATACCGATACCCGTATCCCAGACCTGCAAAATGACCTTGTCGCCGCGCCTGCGGCACCCCACCAGAACCCGACCACCCGGTTCGGTATACTGGATGGCATTCACGACTAAATTCTGGATCGAGCGCAACAGATAGACCGGGTCGGATTTCACGATTTCCGAACACGGAACCACATCAAGCGTCACATTCTTGCTCTCGGCCACCAGCGTTTGGTCGCCCTGTATCCCTGCAATCATCGTAGCAAGGCTAACTTCTGTGGGTGAGACCGTGTCCGGGTCAGCGGTTTCAAGCCGCGATATATCCAGCAATGAGTGCAACAGTTGTTCAGCAGATCCAAACGCACCGTCCAACCGCTCCATCATCTCATGAAGCTCTGTCTCACGCGTGATCTCCAGCAGGGTCGAGATCATGAGTTTTGCGGCATTGATCGGTTGAAGCAGGTCGTGGCTGGCGGCCGCAAGAAATCGTGTCTTGGAAGAAACCGCAGCTTCGGCGCGTTCCTTTGCGATCCGCAGCGCCTCTTCCACCCGCGCTTTTTCTTCGTATTCCTGAACCAGCTTGGCGTTGGCATGGGTCAACTCTGCCGTGCGTTCCATAACCCGGTTTTCCAGGGTTTCGGTCGCGCGTGCTTCGAACGTTACGTCTTTCAGCTCGACCAGAAAACCACCATCCGGTAGCTGGTTGACCTGAATGTCCAATACGCGGTCTGATCCGTCGCGCACACGTTTGCGCAACCAGCCACGGCTTTTCAGCTCGTGTTGCCACTTGCCGATCCTGAGTTCATCATCGGCCTTGATCAGCCCACGCGCCCGCATCAGATCCAAAAGCGTTTGCACTGGCATATTTGCCTGCAAGACGGATAGCGGCAGGTTCAGTATTTCCCGGAACCGCGCATTGTGCATCATGATCTTCGTATCTGACGAAAACGTGCAAACGCCTGAGCTCATGTTTTGGAAAACCGCCTTAAGGTAGTCCTCCTGACGGTCAATAAGGGTTTCTTTCTCATCACGGTTTCTGCGAACAACGGATGTGATATCGGTCAACAGAATGACCACATTCTGAGGCGACGTGTATTGTGCGCTGAGTTGATACCAACGATCCCTACGCAGTTCGATCACGTCGCTGGACACCATCCCGGTATGGCAATTGCGCTCAAGCGCATCCAGCATTTTCGATATGCCATTATCGGACGATACGAATTCAGGACTGTTCTGCACCAACAGAAAAAACCGACCCAGGCTGAGGCCGGGCCCGACAACATCAGACATATCCGGGAAGATCGCCTGAAACAGCTCGTTGCACAGGTTCAAATCACCATCCGTGAACAGCGCAAACCCTTCTTCCATGGAAGACAGGGCCTTGACGAGGCTCTTGCGGGTTTGTTCGCGTTCGTATCTGGCGCTTTCAAGTTCGGTGGTCGCGCGTTCCAGATCGCGACTCTGCTTCATCACCTGCTGCTGCAACTCTATCGCCGATTGAAACGCCAGAAAGGCGGACGGGCCTACATCTTTCTGACGGTTGGCGCGCCGCATCAGCGCATCAATGATCTTGGCCTGTTTGGATATCTGGATCTCTGGCGGGTCGTCAGGATTAAGCATGATCAGCTCAGTTCCCGCTTTTCGGGTTCAAAGAAAGCGACCCCTACAAAGGTCTGGTTCATGTGAACGCCGGATTGCTGTTCGCCGTAGGTGTTGAAGCCAACCACCCGGTGGGATTGCAAAACATCCGAAACCTGTTTGCTCAACTGCTTCTGTTCGATTTCGAGTTTCCGCAGAATACAGTCGAATCCAAGAATGAAATCCGGGGCCGTCCCGGTGTTGTCGCGCACATTCAACCCAGCTTCGAGCGTTTCAATAATCTCCTTCCCGCGCCCCAGTGTCATGATAAGGCCGTCATCGATCGCCGCTAGAAAAGACAGGGATCCCCCCTCCATCGGTTCACGAATGGCACGTACATAGTAATTGAGGTTCTGTCTGAGAAGCAGCGGGTTTTCCGCGAATACCAGTGGCGAAAGATCTTCGGCCGCGCACCCGACCAGTCGTGCATATTCCTGCGCTGCCGGCGCCCCGTTGATCTCATACACCACCCGTTCTTCCGGGTTGGCGTCGGTGATGATGATCTCTGACCCGATGGGCAGGAAATGATCAAAACCGATACCCTGAAAACCAAGGTTGGTTTCAATCAACAACAGGACGGCAGCATTGTTGTGCGCGCTGCCACCGTGAAAAACGAACGTCTCTTCATATTGAAGGCCATCCCCGGCAGAGCCGCCAAATATCGGCAATCCATCCAGAACGGTTTCCAGCGTTGAAACCAGCAAGTCTTCCTGCTTGGACAATCCATCCGTAAACACCAGCGCCAGCCTGTTCCACCCCGCCGTGTGGCGGAATCTTTCGGCCAACCGCTGCGCTGCGGCAGCGATCTCCATTGAATTGAGCGGCCTGAGCGACTCGAACAAAATGGACGAACACCGAAAGTTGGACTTTGGAAAGGCCAACAGCAAAAGCGCATGGGATTCATAACCCGATCGCGTGATTTGACCTGCGGTAGTGCAGCCAAATACTGGAACACCCGCAAGTCTTCTGTTCAGGCAACATGACACCTCTGCCGGGTCAAGAGTGCTGGGAATAAAGGCCAGGACAAAGCAGGACGACAGACTGTCGATTTCCGCGCAGGCTTCTTCAACGGCGGTCGTCGGGTCCAAATCATCGGAACGGCCAATCGCAATGAAATTTGGTTCATGCTCCAGATCCCGCATGTGTCCCCCCTAGTGTTGAAGAAAGGATTTGACCTCCGGTTCGTGTCGCGACTGTCTGGCGACAACCGAGTCGACCAGAACAGCGGCCTGGGTCCGGTTGCGCACCCCAAGGCGGCGCAGCAAAGCGGTGATATGTGCCTTGACCGTCGCCTCGGCCAACGACAGCTCATATGCAATCTGTTTGTTGGATTGGCCCACGCAGATAAGCTTGAGAATTTTAACCTGCTGCGGCGTCAGTGATGAAAGCTCGGGGCTGGATTGGTAGACGGTGCTTTCGGAGGGCTTCAGCTCTTCGACGCGGTTGTATTCGGTGGGTACGTATCTCCGCCCAGAGCTGATCTCCTGAATGGCGTGTTTCAGGGTTTGCGCCGGCGTATCTTTCGGCAGAAATCCCATCGCACCGTGGTCCAGCAAAGATCTTACCAACTCTCCGGATGCCAGTGACGATATCACCAGAACCGGCGCATTCGGACAGCGCTGCCGTAGCTGCTGAAAACCCGAGATACCCGTTACGTCCGGCAATTTCAGATCGAACATGATCAGATCGGGCTTGAAGCCTGCGCCAAGTATTTCAAGTGTCTGCTTCAGCGTGTTGGCTTTTTCAATTCGGCAGTTCTCGAAGCTCAGCTGCAACGCCGCGGCCAAGGCATCGCTGAACAGCGGATGATCATCCACGATAAGCACGCTGGACACCTGGTCCACCGGTTTAGGGCATCCCGCAATGTGCATTGCTTCTCCTCCGACAGGAAAGGTACAGCATTTCCCGATCAGTTCAACTGTTTCATTTTGAGACACGCGAAAGATACCATAGATAACAAATGCTTGATGACTCAGCCGGTCTGGTTCCCGAGGAAGACCCTGGCAAACGCCTTCAAATCGGGCGCCGCAGCATTGGGATCAAAATACTGCCTGTCAAAGTCTTGCATGTGTTTGAGTCGACTGGATGAAGGGCCGTCGCGGCGCAGGATGGCAGAAGCCGCTTGCCGCAGCCTGTCTGCGCGGCCAGCCCTGGCACTGCGTCGCAATTCCCGGGCCAACGGATCAAAAACCCCAAAGCGACGCAGTGCCCTTGAAACGGCCAGTTTGTGACCGGACATTCCAAACCCCAAACCGGCCAAAAAAACTACAATGGCGGTTGCGGCCATTGGCCAACCCAACAGCGTTGCTGCTGGCGCATCTGCCTCTGCGCCGCCAAGGTTTACGTCTTCGATGGCCGTGCCATAGGCAATGCGTTGTGGTGAGATGACAACCTCTCGGGTTTCACGGGCCACGGTATCAAAGTAACTGAATTGCAAGGGTTCAACGATGCCGGATGTGTCGTTTGAAGGGCGTATGGTCCAGCGCCAGAACGCATGGGTGACCGGCCCTTCCGGGGTCAGTTCGACAAGCCGTTTCTCAGGATGCGGGAAGATCAGGGCCGAAGGCGAAGTCAACTCGGGCATGGGCGGGATCATCTCGGGCGTCGCGCCCAGAGCTTCCAGTCGAATGACGCGCAAGACCCCCTCACCCGGCGCAAGTTGATCCGGCGCATTCGACCACTGATCCGAAATCTGCAATTTGCGAACCGGAAACCACCACTCCTTGGTGGCCGGGGCTTGCGCCACCTGAATGGTCAGCGGCTCTGATTGAATCTCGTGTTCGAACCAGTCGTCATTTTCGTCTGTCAGGGTCAACCTGTGCAAAAACGGACCAATTGTAAGCTTGCCTGCCTCGACAGGATAGATCGCCATCCGTCGGGTGAACACTTTGTATTTCCGGCCATTGATCCTTTGTTCCGACCAGCTGTCCGGACCCAGTTGCGCCCAGCTGAACCCATCCAAGCGGGGTTGGATAAGTTCTTCGCGCGTGATGTGCCGACGATAGACACCGCGGATCGTCAACAGCACCATCTCTTGGGTGAACGGAACCGGGGCATTGTCTTCGATGGCAACTTCGATCAACGCCTCGGAGGGCAGCACTGTTTTCGACTGCGCCAAAACCTGCATCGGAAGTGCAATAAGAAGCAGAAACAGCCACTTCATTCCGGGTTCTCCGCTTCCGGAGGCGAAAGACCAAGCTTTTCCCGGCGCTTGTGTTCGTGTGCGATCCGTGCCGCCATGAACTCACCCGGAACATCGGAAAGCTGATTGAGCCAGCGCAGATCGGCAACCATGAACTTGTCATCAAAGATGCGGCGCACGCCCAGTTGCCCGCGACTGTCCAATTCCGCCAGTCCCAGCATCGTGTTCGCGTTCGTGACCTCACTGCCGGTTCCCGCCGCCCGCGCATTCCCGCGCGCGACAAAACTGTCGGCCTTGGGGCCGGATTTCCGTTCGGGGAAAAGGCTCAACGCCTCTGGGGTGATCTGCTGCCCTGCGTAATAGGCGGCCAGCACATCGAAATTCGCCTGGGCATCCAGGTTTCCCCTGGCCATGGCCTGATCATAGGCTTCCAGCGCAGCGGCCAATTGGCCGGTCCGGGCGTAAGCATTGCCGAGGTTGTACTGGTTCCCGGCGTGCTCGAAAGCACTGGCTGCTTTGTCAAAAACGCCCGCACGGTAGAAGGCAACACCTTGCCAGTCAGGGTCGGAAAACAGCTTTGCAGCCATTGGATACAGACCGATTGCCAATGCGACGCGGCCAAAAGGGGCAGCGCCGCCCAGCGCAAAGGCAACGGCAATACAAGTGGCACCTGCAATCGCGAACCACCTCATGCCCCTTCCCTCCAGAACAAAAACAGCAGGGGGAGCAATGCGAAATACAGCAAGTACCGCCCCAGATCATGCCAGAACAGCACCGGATAGTCCGCCCGTATCAAGCGGGTTGCGGCATCATCTGCCAGCCAATTGGCCAGATCATCTGACTGGTCCAAAGTGAAGACAGCGCCACCGCCGAGCGCGGCGTGGGTTTGGATTTGCGCAGTCGTGCGGTGAGCCGACACCAAGGACACGCGCACCCCTCGTGCGGCAAGCAATGCGACCCGCTGCAATGAGGGTGATCCCAGCCCGTCCCCGTCAGTGAACAGGACGACGTCCCCGGCCAGGATGCCCGCCCCTTCCATCCGCTGCAAAGCCAAAGCCAGCGCGCGTTCGGGTCGCGATCCCTTGTCCGGAACGGTCTGTCCATCGATGAGCGACAGCGTTTGACCCAATTGGCGGTGATCGGTGGTCATATCCGTGGCGACATAGGCATCACCCGCGTAAACGATGATGCCGCCGGGGCGGGACCCAAGCGCACTGACACCCAAACGCCCCATGCTCAGCAGTTGCGGCCAGCGGTCGTCTTCCACCACGCTGTCAGATGCATCCACAAGGAACAATACGCCATCCAGATTGCGATAGGTCTGCGCGTCGCGCCGTTCGATTGCCGGGCCGGTCAGGGCAATTGCGACGATCCCCGCGGTCAGAAGCAAGGCGGCGGGTTTGAGCGGGAAGGAGCCGCCTTCGATCAGGCCGATCGCGGCCATCGCCTGGACAAGCTGCGGGTCGGTGATCTTGTCCCAGGCTCCGAACCCTCCGGCACGGGAAAGCAACCACCACCCTGCCCCGCAGATGACAGGCAGCAAAAGCCCCCAGACCGGTCTGAGTAAAGTGACATCCAGCTCAATCATCACGCTTGCCTCCACGCCGCCAACAGGGCAAGTGCGGCCGCCATTGCTGCGGGCCAGGTCCAGAATGATCGGTAGACCTCGGCCGTAAGGCCCGCGCTGTCCGTCGCTTCCAGCCGATCCAAGGCCTGAGTCACGTCGACAAGATCATCGGTGGTTTTGACGCGAAACGCTTCGCCGCCTGAAATTTCGGCAATGGCGCGCAGGGTTGTCGCATCGACGACGCCGCGCTCACCAGGTTCAGCGCTTTGCAGGTCTTTCGGGCCCAGAGCAATCGTATGGACCCGCACCCCCATCTCGGCCGCCAGTTCGGCCACGCCACCGGGGTTCGTGGCGCCCGCGTTGTTCACTCCATCCGACAACAGAATGACGACCCGCGACACCGCCTGGCTGTTGGCCAGGCGCTTCAAAGCAAGGCCCAGACCATCGGATATGTTTGTCGCACGGCCCGAGATACCGATCGTGGCCTCTTGGATCCGTCGCGCGACAGCCTCGGTATCGAAAGTGAAAGGCGTGGCGAAATAGGCTTCGGACCCGAAAACAATCAAGGCCACCCGGTCGCCGGCGCGGCGTCGGGCGAACTCGGATCCAACGCGTGTCACCGCCTGCAAACGGGTGATCTGGCGCCCATCGAGATAAAAATCCTCCCGCACCATCGATCCCGAAAGATCCAGAACAATCGCAAGGTCCCGTCCGGACACTTTCAGGGCGCTGACGGGTTGCAGTTGGCGCGGACCGGACAGTGCAAAAATCATGAGCCCCCAAATGATCCACAAAATCAGGAGGTCCGCCAAAGTCCGGGTCCTGGCCTGAGCCTGTGGGCTGGCCGCCATAAGCATTCCGCCTATGCGGTCCGGAACTGGGAACCCCCGCTCGAAAACCGGCCGCGGCTTGACCAAACGTGTGATGACAAGAGGCAATGGCAGCGCTAACAAGATCCAGGGGTCAGCAAGCTCAAACACGACTAGCGACCTCCTTTTGCAGGGTCGCCAGATCCGGTTCACCACCGGGTCGATAAAGATCACCCGTCAACTCTGCATAACGCGTCGGATTCTGAGCGCGCAGTTTGTGCAATAGAGCCACCCTGCGGCGATCCACGGACCACCCCGGTTGTTCAACAGATCGATCCGGTGGATCCGGCCGCCTGTTTGCTGCGGTCTTGACACTCAGCAACCGCAAGATGGCGACACAGCCGACCGAAGCCAGCGCCGCGATACCAAGAACAGCCGCGAATTCCGCAACCGCCCCACCTGCGGCCTCGGCGGGCAAATGGATATCCCGCAGGCTGGCCAGCATCGTGGCTTCAGAGAGTGCTTTCTCACTCATGCCACATATCTTGCCGCGAAAACCGACGAAATGCGACGAGAGGTTTGTTCGACCGGGTCACTGGCATTCAGGACAAGCGCAGGATGTGTTGCCACCTTCTGAAACGCAAGTTCGCCGGCAGGCTCTGCCCGGGCCAGATAGACCCGCTTTTGCCGCCCATCTGAAAGGCGGATCGGATACCAGCCTCTTGGCATCTCATGCGCTTTGCTTTCAGTCACAAGCAGCAGTCTGGGGGTGCGGCGATGATTGAGCCGGTCCAGCACGTCCGAAAAGCCCTCTCCCTGCTGATCAAAGCCAGACGCGATGATAATCTCGGCGCCCGTCGGCGTCAGGCGCTCAACGCCGGCAAGTGCCTGTTCCAGCGTCCAGCTTTCATCCTCACCTTTTTGCAGCGCGGTCAGACTGCGCGCATGAGCCTGAACCAGGCCACCGATCACGTCCAGCATTCCGCGCGTTTTCCCTCGCAACGGTACGATGACGGGTGCGCCAGGGGTAAGCGCCAACAGACCGACACGCCCGCCGCTTTCAACCATGAACCACCCGATCAGGGTCAAGGCTTCGGCGGCAGCGACTGACAGAAACGCCCGCTGGATGCCCCAGAACATCGGCGCACGAAAATCCGCAACCAACAGGGCGACGCGGTCCTGTTCCTCCTGAAACTGCCGGATATGCATACGCCCCGTGCGGGCGGTTGTTCCGCGATCCAAATGACGAATGTCATCCCCGTCCACATATTCGCGTACATCTGCAACCTCGACGCCCTGCCCGCGCTTTCGGGTCAGAAATCCTCCGGGCAGGGCCGTCATTGTCGGGTTGCCACGGTCGGTCAATGCGATATGCCGCAATGCAATCAAGGCCTCGGTCGTCAGGCGAACCCCCGCATGTGCCAGCACCCCCGTCACAGCGGCTCGACCGCATTCAGAATGTCGGCCACCAATTCGCGCGGTCTTTTCCCATCTGCAACGGCTCTCCAGGTCAGCACCATACGATGGGCCAGCGCATCGGGCGCAACAGCGGCGACATCTTCAGGCAGGGCGAAATCCCGGCCCCGCAGATAGGCGCGCGCGCGCGATGCCGAGGCCAGGGCCAATGACCCACGCGGCGAGACAGCGTGTTCAATATATTCGGAAAACGGACCTTCACGGGTCGCAAGCACAAGCCGTACGATATAGTCCCTAAGCTCTGGCGCGACGTGAACCGACTGGGCTTCGGCACGGGCAATCTTCAGCTCCTCAAGCGTCATCCGCTGCGCGTCCGGAGGCCCATTCCGGGTTTCGGCGATGACCAGATCAAGGATCTCACGTTCCGTTTCCAGATCCGGCAATGTCAGTACGACATGCAGCAGAAACCTGTCCAACTGCGCCTCGGGCAAGGGAAAGGTTCCATCATGTTCAATGGGGTTCTGGGTCGCCACGACCAGAAAGGGATCCGGCAGGGCATATGTTTCATTGCCAACCGTAACCTGGTGTTCTGCCATGGCCTCCAGCAAGGCAGACTGCACCTTTGGTGGCGCGCGGTTGATCTCGTCAACCAGCACCAGCGTGTGAAACACCGGCCCCGGAACAAATTCAAAGCGGCCTTCCTGAGGCTGGTAAACTGGTGTTCCGGTCAGATCAGAGGGCATCAGGTCAGGTGTGCATTGAATACGGGCAAAGCCGCCCTCGACAGCGTTTGACAGCCATTTGACCGCCCGTGTCTTCGCCAGCCCGGGCGGACCTTCTACAAGAAGATGGCCACCTTCCAGCAGCGCGATCAAAAGGGAGTCCACCAGATGCGCGTGACCGATAAGCCCCTGCGACAGATACGCGGACAATCCCGCAATGGCGCGTGGCGGGTTTTCAGGCCTCGTATCCATATGTCCTCCCATAGCCTCTGAGGGCGCATTGCCTGCGCTCAGGCTACCCGGAGTCACCCGCCCGACAAAACACGTCAGATGGTATTACCTGGGCACACGAACCGAATTGGTGCAGCCTTCATCAAAAAGGGCTGCAAATCTGGGATTGGCGAGGGTTTCGTCCGCCTGCGCCCATAGCCGATCATATTGGGTGTCAATGTATTCGATAAAGCCGGGGTCTATGGTTTGATCCACCGGGGATTGCGCGACAGCATGCATCATAAAGACGTCAAACGCACAAAGACCGCTTGGGTTCGAAGCCAGCAATGCGCGCATGAAGTCGTGCGAACTCCAAGGCAGGCGCTGCAAGTTTACCGGCGTTTCCTGCAATTTCGACAAGAACCCTGACGATTTGTCATATAACAGGATGTCCATGCCAAAGGTGAAGGACTGAAACAGCTCTTCCAGCAGGATCGATTTGTGAAAATCCCTTTCAAGCTTGCTGGGCCGATCATGCGCCGGTTGTTTCACCACAATATGGGTCCCCTGCCCCCGATGACCAAAAAAGGTCTGTGCCATCGCCGGTGATGTCACCACATAGTTTCGACCCGCAGGCAAACCAAGCTGGTGGAGTTCGCTGAGCCAGTCGATATCTGACGAAAGGTCCCGATTGGGAGGGTACCCGGAATACAATCGCAAAACTACGGTTCGACCGGTTCCACAATCGCGCGCAGATGGGCCAGCGTAGCGCATGGGTGTCGGGTGGCCGAAGCTGTGTTTCAGCAACGCCCGAAAGGTATCAAGAACGACAAGCGTTTGCGGATGTGGTTTTTCACCGACCAGGCACAAGGCTGCACCGGCCTGATCGCGGCCATTGATGTGAACGGGGATCGCCATGTCGCGCCCCAGCATCGTGGACCGCAGTTCATACCCCCATCCTCTTTGTGCAAGTTCGATATAATCGCTCTTTTCTGCACAAAGCGCGCCTGCAAAAGCGACAATCGCCAATACTTGCAACAACAGATACCGCATTCAGCCCCTCTCAAAGTGACGCGCATTCTATCCGGGATACGGGACTCTCGCAAAATTCTTTTAAATCCGCCTGGATGGGAATAACGATCCTTTAAGCCCACCAGCTGAGCAACCTGCTGAACCGGGCAGGTTCCGGGCGTGAATTGATCCTTGCGGATCATGTTAACCAGCTCGATGCCGGCTAGGGCAGATGCAGCTGAAGAGAAAGACCTGAAACCCAACATGGGCCTGATGCGACGTTTGATGACTCGATGGTCCTGTTCCACGATGTTATTCAAACACTTCCGCCTGATCATCTCGATTGGGATCGGGCAGCCAAAACCTTTTCAGCATTTTGTTGATTGCTTTGATACCGGCAGTGTTGGCCCGCTTTTGTCGATGACAATCTTCCGTGGCAAACCGTTCACCTCAAGCGCCCAAGAGAAAAACTCTGTCGCAGCGGTCTTATTGCGGCGCTTAGATAGCATGAGGTCCAGGGTCTTGCCGTGTTTGTTGATGGCCCGATAGAGATAAACCCACTCACCCTTCACTTTCACATAGGTTTCATCCATGCGCCATGAACGATCAGCGGCGCTTTTTGTACCGCGACGCATCCGCTACAAGACCGGCATATTGGTTCACCCATCGGTTCAGAGGTGCGTGATCCAGTTCAACGCCACGTTCCGCCATGATTTCTTCCAGATCCCGGTATGAACACCGTATCAGAGATAGAAGAAAACAGCATACAAAATCCCCTCTTTCGGAAAATGCGCGCCCTTGAATGAGATCGTCATGGTTTGCTCCTGTCATTTTGAGCACGCGCTACCAAAACGACGCTTGATCTGACAGGTGGGAACAGTGTTTGCGAAAGAGCCGAACTGGACTGCAAATGTCCAGGACGGTTGACTAAACCCTTTTAATTGCAGTTTCGATTTGACCACAAAACTTATCAATATCGCGCTCCAGCATATCGCTTTCTCGGGTCTCATCTCTGACTGCGGATAGTTCATCTACAACAGCCCGCGCTTTCTTTTCTGGAGCCGCTTCAGCAATGCGCACCAAAGCTCGAATAAGGGCGGCCGTCACGAGGCCATTGCCCCGAGCGGCGCGTCTTAGAGCTGGCATCGAGTCGTTAAACAACGACTCTGCCGTGATGGATGGGTAAACCACCCGCACGGCTCCGTCGTCATCTCGATACACACCCGTGCAGAGCTTGGACGACCACGCACGGGCCAGAGAGGCCGACAGACGGTCGATGCAGACAATTGCGGTGAACGTGTCGTTGACACCCGGCGACAATGCCCGAAGTGCGATTTCAACGAGAAGATGGACAGAAAAACGGATATCTCCGTTAGGGTCTCGCGCGGGAATCAACGGAGCTGCCGCCGGCACCAGATCATTGAGGTTCTCATCAATATCACCATAAACATTGGCCAAAATGTCCGATGGAACCATAAAGTCACCAGGCTGCACATCAAAAACGACGACTGCTCCTGCTTCTTTGGCCGCATGCACCAGTTCTTCGGTGTTGATCGAGTTCACATATCCGGTGCCCGAAGCCAGAACCGGGCGCTTGTCTCCCTTCTCAGGAATTGCCTCTGAGGATGGAATATCTGCACTGTTTTCGATCGCGGTGCTTACTTGGCGATCCAAGGCTTCAGAAATCCGCGCCGCCTCCTGATCAATGGTTACGCGCGTCGATACTGTATGGACGAAGAGCAGCAGCAATAGAACTGAGACGATCGAATAGATTATGCCAACCACCACGGCTAGGTTCACTGATGTGTCATCGCGTACCAACCACAAGATCATCAAGCTGTATAAAAACGTTGCTCCAAGTGAACCAACTGCAATCTGGTTTACCCTGTCTTCGCCAAAACGCTGCAAGAGCCTGGGGCCAATAGATCCTGCTGCCAAAGTGTAGACCAGCAGAACAATGGAATAGACCATGACCAACGCGGACATGGATGCTGCCGAGATTGCGCTCAGTACATCGCTCGCAGTGCGATTGGAAACGCTGAGCCAATCGGAAGCGGACCAACCCCAACGTACGAGCGCTTGCTCGGTCTTGAAGACAATCCCAGCCACCAAAAGCCCTGAAAGACTTATGGCAGCAGGGATGGTTAGGAACCCGCGAAAGTATCTCACTAATTCTCTGGGTGTTTGCATTCCAGTCCCCATTCACAACACGCGCTTTCTTGACGAACCCTGCTTTACGCGAACCGGTCGGCCGCTTTTTTCAAAGCACTCTGCATGTCATTCCATGCAGCCTCGTAGCCCTCTTTGACGTCTTCCCAGGCCTCGTCGCTGGTCGACTTCAACTCTTTCAGCTGAGCTTCTGCGTCAGACCTTACCTTGTAGAGCATGCTGAGTTGTTCCTCGAGCTCGATCTTGGCATCCGCTTCCGCCACTTTCAGCTTGGCTTCAAGAACATCAATCTGGGCATTCCAACTATCCAGTTGCAGCTGTGCCTTTTTCTCGTACCCAACGCGTGTCATCGTTTTTCCTTTCTTCGCAAACTGTGGTTCAGATCGACGGGAGCCGCCCTCTTGGCCGCAACAATCGCCTTGAGCATCCAGACTGCTTCTTCATGCTTCGCCATCCTGGCGTTCATCAGATCCTCTGTAGCCCCATCGCCATAACGGGCGGCGGTCGCGGCAGTCTCACGCAGGTTCCGGGCAATCGCTTCGTGGTCTGCAACCAATTGTTTGATCATGCCCTCCGCATCTTTGACCGTCTCTTCTTCGGTCAACTTTGCCTGACTAACCATGTCAGTGAACGAAATCGGTGCCACCTGACCCAACGCGCGCACACGCTCGGCCAATTCATCAGCGGCCTCGAACAGGTCACGATACTGACGCTCTGTCAGCTCATGGATCGGCAGGAATAGTGGGCCCACAACGTTCCAATGTGTGCCTTGGGTTTTCACCATCAGGATCATTGTATCGGCCAGTATTTCCGTCACCGCGTTGGCGATCCACGCATTTTTGTCGATGCCTGTATCGTTCGTTTCTTCCTGAACTTCAGACTTCAATACTTGCTGTATCATATTCACTCCGTTTCGTTGCTTATGGAGTAAAAACTAAGGGGGACACAAAAAATTACAAATAAAAACATATACTTATTATGGGTATCCGACGCATCATGGGGTGCTTCATGATCCTGGGTATCCTGCCCCACATGCCAATATTGATGTAGACACGCAGGCCCAATGCCATACATGCTTGGAGTAACTGACGTAAGCTACTGAGGTCATGCCAGTGTCTGATCAAAATCGACCACCAAAGCGCACCGAAAAACTGCAACTGATGCTCGACCTCGAAGAGCTTAAAGTCATCGATGATTGGCGGTTCGAGAACAGACTGCCCTCCAGAGCGGCCGCCATTCGAGAACTCATCCGTCGCGGTCTGATTTCCAATGAGTTTGAAGAACCACCGACTGATGCGCCTTCCGGCGAGTTTCGTGTTGTGGATGAATGACAGGAACATTCACAGAGCCCCGCGCGAAAACCATTTTTGATTAAGGTGATGTTCAATTCTCACCTTCGCGCCGGTAGTTGACCAGCCTAGCGCGCCGCGAACACATTGGGGACGACTAGGAAGGGCTGTCTTCAGAATTAGTTCTTGGCGCCAGACTATCCTTCACATCGGGGCTGGCGCCCAGCCCGCTCTCGGCGTCAGCAAGCGAAATTGCCTCATCTTCACCGACAGCAAGGACGGCAGTTTCAGGCGTAACCACCCTTGCCGGAGCGCTGACGCGAAATGCGGTCTTGTCACTTTCAGGTACGGCTGACTTGGCCATAATCCGCCAGAACGTAAATACAATCATCAGGCAATGCGCTGCCACAGTTGTCATGAACAGGCCCTGTGGCCCTAATCCAGTCATTGCTACACCTGCTATCAGCGGCCCGACAATCGATCCCAGCCCGTAGACCATCAGCAACCCACCTGAAACCTGAATCGAGGTGCCCGGCGTAGCATGGTCGTTCGCGTGCGCAACGATGATTGGATACATCGCAAAAATTGCAGCGCCGAACATCCCGACCAAAGCAAGGTTCATGACGCGCGACTCCGGCGCAAGAAGGACGAAAGCCAGGTCCGAAGCGAGAGCCACACCCGCTGTAAACAGCAAGACTTTACGCCGGTCCATTCGATCACTTGCAAAACCAATCGGGACTTGCGCAAAGGCTCCGGCTAAAACCGGAATACTCGCGAACAAAGCAATTGCAGTAAGTGATAGCCCGACGCGATCCGCATACACCGCAGCAAGCGTCCCAAATGCTGCATTTGAAATACCAACAAGAAAGACCGCGGCAACCGCAACTGGTGAGTTTCGCCACAACGCCGGCAGGTCGAGACGCACAGATGTCAGGGGTGCGGGCGACTCAGAGGTTGACAGGGCTGTTGGTATAAGCGCCAAACAATAGACCATCGCACCAATGGCAAAGAAGATGAAACCTGTTGCATCTCCCAGTGAGATAGCCATCTGACCGGCTGTCACCGCACCCAGGTTAACCATCGTGTAGACGCCAAAGACTGTACCACGCGTATTGGGTTCAACCTTATCGTTGAGCCAGGACTCGACGATCATTGCCGCGCCAGCAAAACAAAATCCTGAAACTGCGCGCGACGGTATCCAAGCCCACGATTCTACTACCACAGCCTGGAAAAGGATCGTTACGGCGGCAAGAGCACACATTACGCCGAAGGTTCGAATATGTCCTACTGCTCCAACAAGCCTTGGTGCAACAAGGCATCCTGCGACATAGCCAACTGCCCACCCCGTTCCCAAAAGGCCCAGAGAGCTGGCGGAAAAACCCTCGAAAGAGCCACGAACGGGAAGTATCAGACCATGGACACCACCTGCGAACAGAAGAAGCCCCGAACCAAGAAGTAACGCTGATATCGGTAAGAGCTGTCGGAACATCGGGTCCAGCCTAATGTCAAACTGAGAAATGAGAAGCTATTTTGCTCGCAATAGCGATTTGGCGAAGGTGATCAAGGCTTTCTGTACAGCAGTTTGGTCAACCTTTGGCAATCTACTTTCGCTACAACCACTTCGAGAGTTTGAATACGACGTAAAGTGCAATTCCGATGGCAACCGACGCCAGTGTCAGCGCCCAAAACGCAAAGGGCGCACTCAAGCCGGGCATGCCAGCAACATTCACGCCAAATAGACCAGTCAGAAATCCAAGTGGCAGAAAGATCGCGGCCACGACAGACAAGAGATAGCCGTTTCGAGCAAGCGCATTCGCGTGTTCGGCGTCCATTTGCTCCTGAAGGGCTGTCAAGCGATCCCGACTTGCGTCCAGTTCCTCAAGTGTACGGCGAGTGCGGTTCGCGGTTTCATTGACCAATACGGATGCGTCGCTGTGAATTACGCTACTTTTCAATGAGGACAAAGCGTCGAGCGCATCGCGTTGCGGGCTGATATAGCGCCGAAGTTTGATCACCGTTTGCCGCAATCGCGCAATGCTCTCTGGTTTGATTTCATTTCCTGAAAGTCCAACCTCTTCGAGAGAGTCTGTCTCGTCTTCAAGTTCAAGGGAAACCGCCTCAATCCGCTTTGTGAGCCCCGCAGCAAGTTCTGCCAAAAATGCACCGACACTTTCCGGCCCCGAACCGCTTTCGGCTCTTAGACGAAAATTGTCTGCTGCCCAGACTTTGCGCACACGGGCAGATACGATAGTTCTTTCTGTGGCCCAGAGCCTTAGTGAAACCATATCCTCCGGAGACGCGTCAGGGTTCAAGTTAACGCCGCGTAGGTTCAGGATGATGCCATCCTCGTGCAGATCACATCGTGGTCGCGTTTCGGATTGAAGCAATGCTTGCGCGGCTATGTTTGGCAGTTGTTCGGATGCCCATTGCCTCAAGCCGCTGTCGGCGAGGTCGAAATGAATCCAGCGGTAGCCGTTTTGCTGCCTTGCGAAGGGTTCTGGCCAATCTGAAGAGACAGGGACTGCTTGGCCCGCTACTATATCAAACGCACAGATGGGAGTGACTGTTTGTGTGTTCATTGGCGATCCTATTTTGCGTCGATTGGGAAGCCAATGCATGCCAAAGACTGCGCGCGGACAATTCCCTTAACTGGACGGACCATAAATGGTTTAGCGACCTATGCCACTATTGGTTACGGGCAGAACAAGGCGCATTGAACACTGAGAATTCCAAAACGCGTTCATCTTATGAAAGGTATCAGGTGAGCGATCAATCCGATGTGTGATGGGTCATTTCCCTCTGCGCTTCCAGTTCAGATTTATCATCGTCGTGAATACGCGCGAGGATTTGCACCGAGTGCACATTGGAAAAGGCCAGAACAAGTTTGATGTGTGTCCCAAGCCCTCTTCAAAAACTCTAAAGCTGAGAACCGATGGGCAGAATACCTAGAAAGCCGGCGACTATGTGATCCCAGGCAGAACCCGTCGGTTCTGAGCTATATTCGAGGACTTTGCCATTTGCGTTCCGTGTGCTCCATTTTAGCTGCCCTGCCTCCTCCAGCGTCACGCGATAGGTATATGCCGACAGTGCTTCGTCCAAAGCGCCTAAGGTTTGAATGGTCAGAGCTGGCGAGTCGATCAAAATGCCCATTTCTGTATTGATGTTGACCGAGCGAGGGTCCCAATTGAACGAACCGATGAACAGATACCGGTCGTCCACAGCAAACGCTTTAGAATGCAGGCCAGACCGAGACTGAGCCCAGTTAATACCACGACGTTGGACCTGATAGGCGTCCGGCCGCAATTCATAAAGCTCAACCCCGCTACGCAGCAATGCTCGGCGTTTCTTTGCGTAGTGCGCGTAGACTGGTGCGACATCGTTTGAAGCCAGTGAGTTGGTTACGACTTTGACGTCGACACCGCGGTTTTCTAGTTCGTTCAACCACCTCACGCCATTGTTGCGTGGCACGAAGTAAGCAGAAACGATATTCACCTCACTTTCAGCGCTTTCGAAATACGGCAACAGTTGCGACGCAAGAATTGGACCTGAGTTCTCAAGCCCCGCGGCCTTGGAAGGTGGATCGACGTAGAGTTTTGCGGGCACCCAATCTAGTGACAGCGCGCCGTCTGCAAAGTTTTCCCTCGCCGATTTTCTCAGGGCCGCGCCGTACCGGGTTTGTTTTGCTTCCTCTACCAATTCACTCAACCTGTTTCTCGCTTCGCTAAGTGTGAAGTCTTCGGGTTCCCCGACAACCACGCGGGCCGGAACAGCGAATTCACTGTTCCAGTATGCGTCAAAGCTCTGCGATACTTCATTCACGACGGGACCGACGGCTAATACGTCCAAATCTGCATAGTTCATTTCTTCCCGTGCCAGAAAGTATTCGGCCCCGATATTGCGACCGCCCACAATCGTGAACACGTTGTCTGCGGTCATCGACTTGTTATGCATTCTGCGATTGATGCGTTTGAAATCCGTTAGTCCGGCAACGACTAGGCCTTGGTCACGCCAGAAAGGATTGAACAGGCGGATTTCAATATTCTCATGGTGATCCAACGCGGCTGTCATCGCGTCATAACCGGATGTATCTATGTCATCCAACAGCAGCCGCACCCGCACGCCTCGATCCGCAGCCTGCAAAAGGCTAGCCGCAAAAAGGTGACCTGTCGGGTCGTTGTGCAAAAGGTAGTATTGAGCGTCAATCGTTCGCTCAGCCGCAGCAGCCAACAAAAGTCGTGACACCAGAGCTTGCTCACCGTCACTGATTAATTTGACGCCTGAACGGCCGTCTTTGGGATCTCCCAGCCGATTGGCTGCTAGAGCCAATTCAGTGGTTGTGGCAGCGGGTAACGAAGTCGTTACCGTTTTTTCATAAATGCGAACTTTAGGAGCGCAAGCGACGAGAACAAGCGTGCAGCAGGCACAAAGAACTATAGTCCATGACTTCATCGGTTTCCTCCAGCAGTCACTCTTAAGTGACTACGCTTGAGGTCACGATTGCAAGTTTGTTCTATAAAACTTCAGGAGGTTTCATCGCATAGTGAGGATTTAACGAAACCTTGGTCGTCATCCTGTCCATTGGGGTCAGGACCCATTGATTTCAGCGGGGTTGCGTGACTCACGGTTCGAAAAACGG
>NZ_WVQV01000008.1:0-157875 GCF_013110585.1 Ruegeria sp. HKCCD6119
CACCTTCTTCCTTGCGGCGCTTCTGCATCGCCCAAGCCAACGAGGCCTCGACCGGCGAGGTGCTCTGGTCGATGTCATTGCCATAGAGGCACAGCCCGGCCTCAAGCCGCAGGCTGTCGCGCGCGCCCAGACCCGCCGGTTCGCACTCCTCATGCGCCAGGAAGGCCCGTGTGATCTCGATCGCCTTATCCTCGGGGATCGAGATCTCGTACCCGTCCTCGCCGGTATAGCCCAGGCGCGAGATACGGCATTCAACGCCGTTGATATCGGCCACGGTGGTTTCCATGAACTTCAGATCGCGGGCAGCGGGGCAGAGTTCCCCGACTACATCTTCGGCCTTGGGGCCTTGCACGGCCACCAGCGCGCGGTCGAAGATCTCGGTCACCTCAACCCCGTCCAGATTGTCGCGCATATGCGGAATGTCCTGATGGCGCAGCGCCGCGTTCACCACCACAAAGTAGTGATCCCCCGCATTCGACACGATCAAATCGTCCATGATCCCGCCTTCGGCATTGGTGAAGAACCCGTACCGCGCCTTGCCTTCCTTCAGCGTCGCATAGGCCTGCGGGCACAGAGCTTCCAGCTTCTCACCCACATTCTCACCGCGCAGGATCACCTGACCCATGTGAGACACATCAAACAACGCCGCCTTCCCCCGGCACTGCTTATGCTCTCCCATGATCCCCAAAGGATACTGAACAGGCATCTCCCAACCCGCAAAATCAACCATCTTGCCGCCAAGCTCGACGTGAAGGTCATACAAGGGCGTGCGCTTCGGTGTGGTCATGATCCGGTCAACTTCCGATTATCCAAAGGTCAAAATGCATAACCGTCAGTCTGCCCCAAGCCGCATAGAATGCAATGATTCCACCCGGTTTTTAGTGAAACACCGATCCGTAGAAGAGGCGGTATACAGACGCATGCACCATGAATGTTCCTATAGGAAACTTTTTTCCGTTAGGCAACAATCCTTGTTTCCATCGCGTGAATTCCCTGGCGTCCGACCGGATACCAGAGGGAAGGATTTCACCGTCGATACATACCTTCTTCGGGATTTCTCGGCGCAAAGTGACGTTCAGACAGAGAGGGACCGCACCGCACGCACCAGAACTTCGAGCCCGGCAATCAAATCGACCTCTGCCGTATCTTCTGCAAAATCATGGCTGATACCGTCGATCGAGGGCGTGAACAGCATCGCGACCGGCATCAGGCGAGACACATTGGTGGCATCGTGCAAGGCCCCCGAGGGCATCCTGCGCCACCGACCCGGTGCGACCTGTTCTGCACCGCGTTCAAGAGCGCAGCGCAAGGTCGGATCCATGGCAACGGGATCCAGCCCCAGCATGGGGCCGTAATCCAAGCTCATCCCCATTTGCTCAGCGGTTTCTTGTGCTGTCGCCCGAATGATCTCCTCCATCCGGGCCAAACGGTCTGCATCAGCATCGCGCCATTGCATCGAGAACCGAACCCGTCCCGGCACGATGGACGAAGCGTTTGGATGCAGGTTGACCCGCCCGATGGTCCAGACCGTCTGCGGCGTGACGACATTGCGAAACCTCTCATTGAGCCGGGTGTTGAACAGGGACAGGGCCTGAAAGGCGTCGCGGCGCAGGTGCATGGGGGTGGTGCCGGCGTGATTCTGCTGACCTTCGAATGTGATCGACATATCGCGGATGCCAACGATATCGGTGACGACTCCGATTTGGTCTCCGGACGCGTCCAGAGAGGGGCCCTGTTCGATATGCATCTCTATGAAGCCATTGAAACGGGACGGGTCCACGAATCCGTGGGACAGATCTGCCATGGACGATCGGGCCTGGCCAAAGCTGACGCCCGCCCCATCGGTCAACACATCGGCTTTTTCCAGAGACAAACCGCCCGACCAGACAGCAGAACCTGTGGTCACGCCAAACCGCCCCTCTTCGTCCTGAAAGCTGACAACTGAAATGGGACGGTCGACGGAACGTGCAACTTCCAGTGCGGCGATGACGCCAAGGGCGCCGTCCAGCCAACCGCCTTCGGGCTGACTGTCGGAATGTGATCCCATCAACAGCGAAGGGCCGGACGCCAATCCGAACAGGTTTCCCACCGGGTCAAACTGCGGAGTCAGGCCTGCTTCACGCATACGTCCGGCAAGCCACTGGCGCGCAGCGATATCCGCGTCGGAATAGGCAGGGCGGACAACCCCCTTGCCCACTCCTGCGGCACCAAATGCACGCAACTTATGCAGGTCGGTCAGAAAACGCGTGTGATCGACGGTCATATACCCCTCCGGAGGTTTGTTCGGGGCGAACCATAGCCAGAAACAGAAAAGGAGCGAGGTTTTTTTCGACAGGCGTGAAACCCCTCTGGCACCAGAGGGGAACCTGCCCTAAGACTTCGGCGCAAGAGGGACCGACATGTCACATATCACATTGGTGCGTCACGGGCAGGCAAACACAACGGCGCGGGACGAGGCAAGTTATGACAGGCTCAGCGACTTGGGGCATCAGCAGGCGCGTTGGCTGGGGGCGCATCTGCGCGACACCCGCAGCCACTATGCCCGGGTCTATTGCGGCACCCTGACCCGTCACGCCGAGACAGCGGACAGCATGGGATTGCACGATCCAATCCGTGACGCGCGACTGAACGAGATCGAGTATTTCACGCTGGCGCAACTGTTCGAGGACCAACACGGCGTCGCGATCCCCACCGACCGCGAAGGTTTCGTCGAACACCTGCCCAGAACATTTGCGGCCTGGGCCAATGGCGAAATCAAGAACCCGCCGGAAACCTTCGAAGAATTCGAGACGCGCGTGCGCGACGCGCTGCACGAGATCGGGACCGAGGGCGGACCGGCCATCGTCGTGACCTCGGGCGGGTTGATTTCGATGGTGGTGCGGCAGGCGATGGGGTTGGATATCCCGTCAATGGCACGGGTGGCCCTTGCCATCATGAACACGTCGATGCATCGTCTGCATCCGATTGGCGCTCAGCTGAGCCCGGTTCTTTTCAATGCCGTTCCGCATCTGGAAGCCCCTGATCGGCAGTTCGCGCAGACCCACCTGTAACCAGATCGGAGACGCCTGATGCAGCTCTACTATGCACCCCGAACCATCTCGGTCGCTGTCGCGATCGCACTGGAAGAGGCCGGGCTGGAATACGAAGCGATCAAACTCGACTTCGCCGGGGGCGAACAGACGAAACCAGCTTACAAGCAAATAAACCCCAAAGGCCGCGTTCCGGCGCTGGTGGTGGATGGCGGCATCCTGACTGAAACCGGAGCCCTGCTGGAATTCGTTGCGGCCAAGGCCCCCGAGGCCGGGCTGGTGCCGGCTGATCCGGTGATGGCTGCCCGGATGCGCGAAGTGATGTTCTACCTTGCCTCGACCATGCATGTGAACCACGCGCACAAGCTGCGCGGGCACCGCTGGGCCGACAAGAAATCCAGCTGGAAAGACATGAAAGACAAGGTCGCGCAGACGATGACCGCGTCCTGCGATTATATCTCGTCGAACGGCCTGCGTGGTCCATTTGTGCTGGGCGAGGCGTTCTCGCTGGCCGATGCCTATCTGTATGTGGTGTGCAGCTGGCTGGAAGGCGATGGTGTGGACGTTTCGGCCTTTCCCAAAATCGTCGCCTTCCGTGAGGCGATGGAGGCACGCCCTTCGGTTCAGGCAGTGCGTGCTGCCGGAATGCTCTGACAAAAGGAAATAAGATGACACATCTCTGGGTCCGGGCAGAACAGCGCCCGAACGAAGAACGGGTTGGGCTGACGCCGGAAGGTGCCGCCGCGCTGATCGCGGCCGGCATCCGCGTGACGGTCGAGGAAAGCCATGCCCGCGCCATTCCACTGGACGGCTACAAGGAAGCAGGCTGCGAGATCGCGCCCGAGAATTCCTGGCCCGAGGCCCCGCTGGACGCGATCATCTTCGGCCTCAAGGAACTGCCCGAAGACGGTACACCCCTGCCCCACCGCCACATCATGTTCGGCCATGCCTTCAAGGGCCAGCATTCGGGCCGGGCTCTGCTGGAACGGTTCAAGGCGGGCGGCGGCACGCTATATGATCTGGAATACCTTGTGGATGAAGATGGTCGCCGGGTCGCCGCATTCGGCTATTGGGCAGGCTACGCGGGCGCGGCGGTGACGCTCAAGACCTGGGCGGCGCAGCAACGGGGCGAGATCTGCGGCCCTGTCGGCGTCTATCCCGGCAAGGACGCGCTGAACGCCGAACTTCTGGCAGAATTGGACGCCACAGGCGCGCCCCGGCCCCGCGCCATCGTCATCGGAGCTTTGGGCCGTGTAGGCACCGGCGCCGCAGACCTGTGTGAGGCGATGGGCGTCGCGGTCACCAAGTGGGACATGGCCGAAACCGCGCGCGGTGGGCCTTTCCCGGAAATCCTCGACCTTGATCTGTTCCTGAACTGCATCTTCGCGCGCCCCGGAACGCCTGTCTTCGTCCCGCGCGAGGCACTGACCGCCCCGCGCAAGCTGACCGCCATCGGTGACGTGGCCTGCGACCCGGACAGCGATTACAACCCGGTGCCCGTCTATGACCGCGCCACCACGTGGCAAGAACCCGCCCTGCGCGTGGCCGCCGACCCGGTGATGGACGTGATGGCGATCGACAACCTGCCGTCGATGCTGCCGGTCGAAAGCTCGGAAGACTATGCCGCGCAACTGCTGCCGTCCTTGCTGACTCTGACCGATCTGGACAGCGGTGTCTGGGGTCGGGCAGAAGCAACTTACAAAACGCATATTGAAGGACTCTGAACGATGACCATTCATTGGTGTGGCACCGGCCTCTCGGCCATTCCCGGCCTGCGTCGCCTGATCGAAGGCGGCCACAAGGTCACCGTGTGGAACCGGACCGTCGACAAGGCCAGGGCCGAGGTCGGAGACCTGACCGACGACATCCGCGCCTTCGACATCGACGCGCTTGGCGCCGTACTGGAGAAGGGCGATGTGATCGTCTCGATGCTGCCGGGCGACTGGCATGTACCGCTTGCGGACCTGGCGATTTCGAAACAGGCCAATTTCGTCTCGTCCTCGTATATCGCGCCCGAGATGCGCGCGCTGGACGACAAGGCGCGCGACGCCGGCGTCGCACTGGTCAACGAGGTCGGGCTGGACCCGGGCATCGATCACCTGATGGCGCATGCGCTGGTGGACGACTACCGCGCCTCCGACGCCTTCGACCCGAAAAACCACCTGAGCTTCATTTCCTATTGCGGCGGCATTCCCAAGAACCCCAACCCGTTCCGCTATAAATTCAGCTGGTCGCCGCTGGGCGTGTTGAAAGCGCTGCGGTCGCCGTCGAAATCGATCCGCGATTACGCGCCGCTGGACGTTGCCCGCCCCTGGGATGCGATCAGCAGCTATGTCGCGCCGCTGCCCACACCGGAGAGCTTCGAGGTCTATCCGAACCGCGATTCGATACCCTTCATGGCGCAATACCATTTCGAGGATCACTGGCCGGTCAAGGAATTCGTCCGCGGCACGCTGCGTCTGAACGGCTGGGCCGACGCGTGGTCGGATGTGTTCACCGAGATCGAAACCCTGTCCGGCCCGGAAGGGGATGCGCGTCTGAAAGAGATGTCGGACCAGTTCTGGGAGGAAAACGCCTATGACGAAGGCGAGCCTGATCGTGTTGTGTTGTGCGTGGGATTGAAGGCCGAGAAAGACGGCGTCGAAGTCTGGCACAAGACCTATGTCATGGATGCCTGGGGCGACGAGCGTGGCACGGCGATGGCGCGTCTGGTGTCGATTCCGGTCTCACTCGCGGTCGAGGCCGTATTGAACCGCGCCATCCCGGCCGGTGTTCACGCGGCCCCCAGCGATCCAAAGCTGGTGCAGGGATGGATGGGTGAAATCGACAAGCTGGCCCAGCATCTGCAAATCGTCGATCACACGGCCTGAATGCAAAAAAGCCATTCCAGACTGCCTGGAATGGCTTTCATTGTTCCACTTTACGCATGTTGTCCTCGTTCGGGTTTCCCTCACCCGGACTTCAGATATACCGCTGGATGGTATCTTCGATATCACTGCGGTTGATGCCCAGCTCGGACAACTGATGATCGGTCAAAGCATTCAGATGCTGGGCTGCGCGGACAATATCAGGGCTGATCGAACGGATTCGCATGGCACGATCGAACAGCAAAAGCGCGCTGGCGGCCGGAGCCGGTTGGTTGGTGGGCGGTACGACGTCGAACATTCTGGTAACCTCGCTAACATGCTTTTGGGGATTGTCTCAGTTCACGCTGAATGCTTGATCACTGCCGGTATGGCTTGTTGTGATACACACTTTCATATGCGCGTCTTTTGATCTGATCCCGCTGGATGCCGATGTCGGCCAGTTGTACGTCATCAAGCTTTTCCAGATCCCGCACGGTTTTCGAAAAAATCCGGCGGCGGAAATGCTCGACCTTTGCTTCTGCATAGTTTGAAAACAGACCGTCAAGCAGGCCACCCCGGCCTTCGAATGTTTGTGTATGTGCCATGTCTTTCTCCTCCTGAACTCAATGTCTTTGTCTTCATGACATCAGATTTGGGAAGGCTGCCTTAACGTTGCCAAACCGGTTCATTAAGGTTTGTTAAGACTGTATTGGAGGGAAAGTTCGGGCTGGACCGGCGCGTTAATTGCAAACTTCGATCCAGGCCCGCGACATGTCTTTTCAGTGGCGGATCAAAATAATGCGAATATCGACCCGTCGCAGAAACCGCCCCTTTGCAGGCAAGTCACATCAGATCGTTTTCAACGTCCTCGGCTGATATCCCCAGCGCGTCCAGACCGTTCTCAAGGTGGTCTGACATGTGCGGAGTGCCGATCAGGTAGTCGGCACAGGGGGTCGAGGCCTCGGCCTTGGCAGTGGCAATCGCTTCGGCCAGATCCTCGGCGAAAAAGCTTTCGCGGCCGATCCACATGATGGCAACCAGTTCGGCTTGCTCGTCTTCGCTCATACGTTCGATGAAGGCGCGCATTTCACCTTCTGCCCGGTTCAGCTCGCGCCCCATCATGGCAATCTGAGCGACCTTTCTTGCCGATATTTCCAACATGCATCAGCTCCTCGTGTTCGCGGTTGTTGTGCCATCACAATCACCGAACGGGGGGCGAGTCTTTGATCTTACGCAAACAACGGCCCTCGTTCCGCGCACGCGAAATCGGCCGGTCCGGTACCGGTTGCCTACGAAACGGGCGAAAGGTGGCTTTTTTCAACCACAGCCTGAAAGCCTGCCAGACGATCAGTGCAAAGGTTCTCCGGGCGCCGAATGGCCGCCGCAGCAAGGACCACAGAATCACGCGGTTCGTCAGGGGTTGCCGCGGGCCGGTCAGCGTCGCGATCAGCCCACCATCAGCGCGCCCGTAATCAATCCAGACACCGACGCGATCCGCGCGATAGTCGAAGCGGAACGTATAGCTGCCTTCGATTTTCTGAAACGGTGAAACATGCATCAGCTTGTCCGCCACCACCCTGTCAGTCGGTTCGATGACCGAGAAATCGGGTTTGTGACACAGGTAACTGTGACGGGTGCCATAGGTATTGGTGACCTCGGCCACCACCGCATAAAGGTGATCGCTGTCGTCAAAACAGAACCAAAAACTGACGGGATTAAAAACGTGCCCCAAAACGCGCGGTTGCGTCAGCAACTTGAAACGCGCCGGTTGTTGCACCGACATTTCATCAAATCGCGCGCGGAGCCACTGGGCCCCTTCCCCGTGACCCGGCTCTCCCCCATGGTCGGTGGTGCGCCAGTTCGTGACATTCGCGCGATCAACCGAAAACAGCAAAGGGGTGTCCAGCTCTGCTTCGGGGTCCAACAGGATGTAATCGACCGAGTATCGGAATGCGTTTTCAATCGCACCCTTGCGCCCGTGATAGGTATGACCCGCGATATGGTCTATTTCCTGCGTCATCCGCTGCTTTCTGGCCTTCCCGTAAACGCCTTGAACTGCACTGATTTCCCTCAGATGGTGGCAATTCTGATACGGCAATTTGCACAATTTGGATCATAATGTCCCGATAAAGTGATCCGGCTTGGGGAACGCGCCGTAATGAGGTTATGTTTACCGAGATCGATACCGTGACCTTGGACGAACCTGCGGCTGAACCGGCCGCCCTTCAGCCTCGGCGCGAAAAGAAACGCATCAAGGGTAGACGGGTGAACGGAAGTAACGGCGGGCGCGAGACCAGAACCGAATGGGTGGATCACGTCAGGCGCATCCGCGACGCGCAGGACCAGGCGGCATTTGCCGAACTGTTCCAGCACTTCGCGCCACGGATCAAGGCGTTCCTGATGAAGTCAGGATCAGACGCCACGATGGCCGAGGAGTGTGCGCAGGAGGTGATGGCGACCTTGTGGCACAAAGCCCATCTGTTCGACCCGGCGCGGGCAACAGTGGCTACTTGGGTATTCACGATTGCTCGGAACAAGCGCATTGACGTTCTGCGAAAGCAACGCCGCCCTGAACCCGAAGAATTGTGGTGGGGTCCCGAGGCCGAGCCTGAGCAGGACGATGTCATCGCGCTGCAACAGGAAACCGCGCAGCTTCGCACCGCTTTGACAGCGTTGCCAGACGCGCAGAGAGAACTGATCGAAAAGGCGTATTTTGGTGATCTGAGTCACCGCGAAATTGCGTCTCAGACCGGGTTGCCCCTGGGAACGATCAAATCACGAATCAGGCTGGCGCTGGACCGCTTGCGCCATGCAATGAACTGAGATGAGTATGATGAGTAAGTCGATCAAACATCACCTGACAGATGACCTGCTGATGGCATACGCAGCAGGCAGTCTGCCCGAGGCATTCGACCTGATGGTCGCGACGCATCTGTCGCTCTGCGACCATTGCCGTGCGCGGGCGGAAAGTTACGATGCCGTAGGTGGGCATGTTCTGGAGGAACAGACTGTATCCATCGCCATGAGTGATACATCTCTGGCCGCGACTATGGCGTTGATCTCCAAAGGTGCGCCAGCGGCCAAACCGGCGCGTCCGAACTGTTCGGTATTGCCGGCCCCGTTGCAGGATTATGTCGGCGGTACGGTTTCAGATATCCGATGGAAACCGATCGGCATGGGTGTGAAACAGGCCATTCTGCCGACCACAAGCGAGGCCTCGGCCCGGTTGCTGTTCATTCCAGCCGGAACGGCTGTACCAGATCATAGTCACAACGGTATAGAATTGACGATGGTGCTTCAGGGCGCATTCTCGGACGAAGTGGATCGCTTCGCCCGTGGCGACGTCGAGATCGCGGACGAGGATTTGGAACACACGCCTGTGGCGGACATTTCGGAAGATTGCATTTGTCTGGCGGTTACGGATGCACCGTTGAAATTCACCAAGCTGATGCCGCGCCTGTTCCAACCCTTCCTGCGCATCTGAAATTGCCCGCGAGGGCCGCGAGCGGCGTGTTTGAAAGGAATGATCATGTTCGCAAGACTTGCTGTATGCGCCCTTCTCGTTGCTGTCGCGCCCGTCGTATCGGCCCAAATGTCGGCCGAGGTTCAGTTTCAGCCCGGCAATTTTGGCACCATGGTCAGCGGAACCATCTCAGGAGATGAGTACTTCGACTATTCGCTGGGCGCCAAAGCCGGGCAGGAGATGTTTGCCGATCTTCAGGTCAGCGACACCAATGGTAACGGCGTGATCTATTTCAACATCCTGCCGCCGGGCAGCGACGGTGTGGCGATTTATAACGGGTCGATTGACGGCAATACGGCTCGGATCACCCTGCCCGACGATGGAGACTATACGATCCGCGTCTATCTGATGGGCAATGACAGGGATACCGGAAAAACCGTGGGGTACAATCTGGACCTGTCCATCCAGTAGATTTCAACCTTCGTGACGAGCAAGGGGCACAACGCCGTTTTCGGCCTTGGTCTCGATTTCTTCAAAGTCGAAATTGTCCAAACGCTGCGCGCGGCGGCCAGCCTTTTCGGCGCTGATCTTGATTTCCGAGATATCCTTGGCCGCCTGCCCGAAATGACGATCCAGGTTCGAGACGCGATCACCCAGGCGGTCCACATCCTTGTGCAGCAACCCCAGCTCTTTGCGGATCGCGCCGGCCTGTTCGCGCATACGCGCGTCTTTCAGGATCGCCCGCATGGTATTCAGCGTGGCCATGCACGTCGTCGGGGACACGATCCAGACCCGCGCGGCGAACCCTTCACGCACGACATCAGGCAGACGCGCGTGCAGTTCGGCGTAAATCGCCTCGGAAGGTACGAACATCAAGGCGCCGTCCGCGGTTTCCCCGTCCAGGATGTATTTTTCGGAAATCGCCTTGATATGCACTTTCACCGCAGCGCCGAAGGCCCGCAGGCATCTCTCGACATCCGCCTTCGTCTGCGCAGCGGCCAACGCCTCGAAATCCTCCAACGGGAACTTTGCGTCGATCACGATCGGTCCCGGCGGGTTCGGCAAGTGAATCAGGCAATCCGCCCGCCTGCCGTTCGACAAAGTGGCTTGCAACGAATAACTGTCAGCGGGCAGCGCCTTGGACACGATATCGTTCAGCTGGATTTCCCCGAACATCCCGCGCCTCTGCTTGTTTGACAGGATATCCTGCAAAGACAGCACATCGCCTGACAGTTTGGTGATATTGTCCTGTGCCTTGTCGATGGCGGCCAGACGTTCCTGCAATTGGGTCAGCGAGGTCGCCGTCTGTTTCGACGAGCCATGCAACGTTTCTTTCATCCGTTCCTGCATCTCGGCCAGCGCACGCGCCGATTTCATCGCATTATCCGCCAACCGGTCATTCATCTGTTGCTGGACCGAAGCCAAACGCGCCTCGACCGTCTGAATCACCTGCATCTGCGCGTTGGCCTGAGTGTCTGAGACATGCTGAAGCCCGCCGCGCAACTGTTCTTGCCCCTGGCCCAGTTGCTGAACATGCTGACCCAGATGCGCCATCTGCCGCGCCAGAGGTTCCGCCATCCGGGCCGAGCGGTTGGCCGCCCGCAACGAAAGGAACAGCAGCAGCAGAATCAACGCCACCACGCCACCCACGGTCAGTATCACGGGATCATTCAACGCCATCTCAGTGCCTGCAATCTGGATCATGGGGGTCAGTTTGTTCTCGTTTTGTTTCTATCTTTTTAAACCGTGTTTGAAACCAGATCAACTGCGTCCGAACAGGCGTTCGATATCGCTGAGTTTAAGTTCCACATAGGTTGGTCGCCCATGGTTGCACTGGCCGGAATGCGGCGTCGCCTCCATCTCGCGCAGCAGGGCATTCATTTCCTCGGCCCGCATTCGACGGCCGGATCGGATCGACCCATGGCAGGCCACCCGGCTGAGGATCGCCTCGATCCTTGCCTGCACCATCTGGCTTTCACCCTGATCGGCGAGTTCATCCAGGATGTCGAGGATCATGGCGCGCGCATCGACTTCGCCCAGAATGGCGGGGGTTTCGCGTACGGCAATGGCGCTTCCGCCGAAGGGCTCGATGGTCAGGCCAAGGCGCGTCAAGTCATCTGCGACGGCCATCAGGCGGGCGCAATCCCCGTCGGACAATTCCACGATTTCCGGAATCAGCAGGGCCTGCGCCGCGACGCCATTCTCGGCCATCTGCGTTTTCAGCTTCTCATAAACCAGCCGTTCATGTGCTGCATGCTGATCTACGATCACCATGCCATCGGCGGTCTGGGCAATGATGTAATTCTCGTGCACCTGTCCGCGGGCTGCACCAAGCGGCAGATTCTGCGCCTGAGGCTGCTCCTGCATCTCGGCGACCTGCGCAACCGGGGTCGGCTCGACAATGCTGCCGCTATAGTCATTGGCCAGCTCGGCAAAACCCGGAGCCTGCGCGCGATACGCCGCCGTGCGCGCGGCAGGCGACGGACGATCCATCTGGTAAACCCGCGCCGGAGCAGGCTGTGCAGGTTCTGGCCGCATCGCGCCCAGCGTCGCATTCGCCACGGTCGAGGATGCCCTGTGCCCGGCTTCCGCCAAAGCATGACGCAGACTGGACACGATCAGCCCCCGCGCGACGCCGGGATCCCGGAACCGAACCTCGGATTTCGCGGGGTGGACGTTCACGTCAACCAGCGTGGGGTCGCAGTCGATGAACAACGCCGCAGCCGGGTGGCGGTCGCGGCTCAGGAAATCGAAATAGGCCGCCCGCAGCGCGCCGGTCAGCATCTTGTCGCGCACGGGGCGTCCATTGACGAAAAGATACTGTGTTACGGCAGCCCCCCGCGAGTAGGTCGGCAGGGCGGCATAGCCGTACAGCCGGATGCCATCACGCGAGGCATCAATCTGCAAAGCGTTTTCTGCGAATTCGCGCCCGATCACGCGGGCCAGTCGGGCGTGGAGCGCATCAAACAGATCTCCGTTCTCGCGATCCGCGCGGAAGGTCACGCGACCCTCTCCGCCGCCGGATACATCCCGCAGAGCGAATGTCACGGAAGGTTCGGCCATGGCCAGCCGTTTCACAATATCGGTGATCGCCTGCCCCTCGGCCCGGTCCGTGCGCATGAATTTCAGGCGGGCCGGTGTGGCGTAGAACAGATCGCGCAGTTCGACCACAGTCCCCGCGCGCAGGGCGGCGGGTTTGACCGCATCCATCTTGCCACCCGCGACGTGCACCTGCGCCGCATCCGCGCCGGGAACACGGCTGGTGATGGTCAGACGCCCAACAGCACCCAAGGATGGCAGCGCCTCGCCCCGAAAGCCGAAAGTGTGGATGTTCAGCAGGTCCGAACCGTCAATCTTTGACGTGGCATGGCGGGACAAGGCCAGCGGCAGATCTTCCGCCGCGATACCGCAGCCATCATCCGTGACCCGGATCAGGGTCTTGCCGCCATCCGCGATATCGATGGCGATCCGCGTGGCCCCGGCATCGATTGCATTCTCGACCAGTTCCTTGACCGCCGAGGCCGGTCGTTCCACCACCTCACCAGCCGCGATGCGGTTGATTGCGGCATCGTCGAGCTGCCTAATTACGGGGCGTTTTTCGCCGATATTGGGGTTTGTCTGCGCCATACCCCTACACCTAGCATAGTCGCGCACGATTCTGCCACCGGTTTGAACCGCAGATTCTAAAAGAGAGGGGGCGCCCGGGTATCCGCGAACGAGAACTCATTCCGGATCACCCGGACGTGCCAAGTGAGTGGTGTGTTTCAGCTAATTTGTGAGACCGCATGTATCACGCACCTGTCGGAAAATCTGTTTAAGATTCTCGGGCTCAGTTTCTTGGCAGAGATTGGCCGATGACGTGTGGGCCTGTGTGGCGAAAAAATGCCTGATCAGGCAGATATGCGCGCACCGATCCTGCCCCGGCAGGGTCCGAACATCGCTGCCGCCGCAAGAATCAGGCCTGACATCGTGGCGATCATACCCGCCGCGCTGACGGCATCCGCGCCGCCCAGCCACAGCGGGCCATAACCTGCCAGCACATAGCCCGACACCGCCGAGGCAATGGCGAACACAACGCTCCAGGCGATCTGCGCTTCCAGCCGGTTGGTCAACATCCGCGCCGCGGCAGGCGGGCAGATGAACATGGCGATCACGATGATCGAGCCCACCGCGTCAAAGGCCGCCACCGCCGCGATGGCCGCGGTGATGACCAATGACATGCCCAGAACGCCGGTGCGAATGCCAATGGTCCGGGCAAAGCCTTCGTCGAAGGTAGAGATCTTCAGCGGCCGCCAGAACAGCCAGGTGAACAAAGACACACCGAGCAGTGTCAGCGCTATGCGGGGTAATTCCGGGGGCAGCCCGGACAGCGCCTCTGTGTCCAGCAAGGACGACCATCCGGTGGCGTCCAGCCAGATCAGGCTTTCGAGATTGCCGTAAAGCGCATGTTCCACATCCAGATGCACCGTCGACGTATCCGTCTGCTCAAGCAGCAGGACGCCCACAGCGAACATGGTGGTAAAGACCACGCCCATGGCGGCCCCGGGTTCGATCTGACCCAATCGGCGAATGGCTTCGATCAGCACCACGGCCACAACGGCAGCGCCTGCCGCGCCCAGCATCATCGGCCAGGTCGATATCGTCCCTGTGATCAGAAACGCCACGACGATACCCGGCAGCACCACATGGCTGATCGCGTCTCCGATCAATGCCTGTTTGCGCAACACCAGAAAATTGCCGGGCAACGCGCAGGCAATGGCCGCAAACGTACCGATCAGCAACGGTGTCAGAGACAGAGGGACAAATTCTTCACCACTCATACCGGCACCCCCATTGGCCCGCCGATGCGGCGGTCTATCTCGGCGATCTGGTCGCGGGTCAGGACGGTTTCGATGTCCCGTAACCCGTCATAAAGCGCGGCTGTTGCCTCATGCGCCTGATCTGCGCGCACGATTTCCCAGCGCTTTTCGTCCCGCAACGCCTTGGCCGCGCGGGCTTTGCCGATATCGGTCGCAACGCCGTCCGCGCGCACCAGCCCAGCGCGGCGCAGCAAGCGCAGGGTCAGGGGCTCGTAGATCTTTTGCCCCTGCGCCAAGGCCAAAAGACCCTGACGAATATGCACCCGACGCTGAAAGCGTAAATGGCGCAGCACCGCCGCCAGAACGCCACGTATCGGTGCCAGAAACAAAGACACGACAAAAAAGGCAAAGCTGACCAGAACGATAATCGGCCCGGTCGGAAGGTTTGGCGCCGAGGCCGAAATGGCCGCGCCAATGTACCCCGCCAACCCGCCGGCCAATCCCGCAAGCAGAACCACATGGTCCGAGCGTTCGGACCAGAACCGCGCGGTCACGGCGGGAATGATCAGCAAAGCCACGATCAGAATCAGACCTACGATTTTCAGGCCGACCACGGTCACGGCCATGACCAAACCCATCATGGCCAGATCGATCCTGTGCACCGGCAACCCGCGTGCTGCGGCATATTCAGGATCGAAGGCCACAAGAATCATCGGGCGACGAATGATCATGACCAGCAGCAGCGTCGCAGCGCCGCCGACCGCAATGATCATCGCATCAGCCCAGAGCATCCCGGCAGTGGACCCCAAAAGGAAGCCTTCCAGCCCGGCCTGACGGCCTACGCCCATCGTCTGAATGACCGTCAGCAACACGATGCCAAAGCCGAAGAAGACCGACAGGACCGCTCCGATGGCGGCATCTTCGGCCAAACGCGTGTGACGCGTCAGCCAGTTCATGCAGAGAAGGCCGATCCAGGCCGAGATGGCCGATCCTGCCAACAGGCCCAGCAGGTTGCGCCCGTCTCCTCCCAGTGCGACCAATACCATGAAAGCCAGACAGACGCCCGGCAGGGTTGCGTGGCTGATTGCGTCACTGACCAAAGCGCGCTTGCGCAGAAACAGAAACGTCCCCGTCACACCGGCTGAAACACCCAGCAAAGTTGCACCGATGGCGACCAGCGTGGCGTTGTAGCCAAGTTGCAGGGTCAGAGCATCCCAAAGCATGCGTTACCCCAGCGCGCGCGATATCTGATCGATCTGCGCGGTTGCCAGTCGACCCCCATATGCTGATTGCAAGGTTTCCGCCGTGAAGGCCTCGGCCACTGGTCCCTCGGCCACCTTGCGGGTGTTGATCAGGAAGACATGGTCGAAATAATCGGTCACGGTCGCAAGGTCGTGATGCACCACGACAACCGTCTTGCCCGCCTCTTTCAGGGATTTCAGCACCGAGATGATGGCTTTCTCGGTGGCGGCATCGACACCTGCAAAAGGTTCGTCCAGAAGATACAGATCCGCGCCCTGCGCCAGCGCGCGCGCCAGAAAGACACGTTGTTGCTGCCCGCCGGATAGCTGCCCGATCTGGCGATCCGCGAAATCCCGCATTCCCACACGGTGCAAACAATCCATCGCGCACGCCTTGTGGCGGGCACGCACGCGGCCCAGCAAGCCAAGTTCGCGCGACAGGCCCATCAGAACCACGTCGATGACACGCGTTGGAAAATCCCAATCCACGCTGGCACGCTGAGGAACATAGGCAATGCGCGCGCGCTGCGTGTCCAATGGCTGGCCAAACACGGTCACTTGACCTGACAAAGGGGAAACGATGCCAAGCGCCGCCTTGAGCAATGTGGATTTCCCGGCCCCGTTCGGCCCGATGATCGCCGTCATCGCCCCGGGCTGTACGGTCATGTCGACTGAAAACACCGCAGGTTTCTGCCCGTATGAAACCGTCAGGCCGCGCAGGGCAAGGGGGCTGTCGGCCAACCCCTTGTCACCCACGGTCACGCCTTCATTGCTGATCAGGCCCAGCATCGATCAAAACCCCGCCGACAGTTTTCCGTCCATGCCACGATCTGGCACATCGCCACCCAAAGCACTGGCAATGACCGTGATGTTATGGTCCAGCATACCAAGATAGGTACCTTCATAGGTTCCTTCTTCACCCATGGCGTCCGAGAACAACTCGCCCCCCACGTGCACTTCATGACCCTTGGCGGCCGCGCCCTCGATCAGCGCGCGGATCGAACGATCCGAGACCGAGCTTTCGACGAAAACAGCCGTGATCTTGCGGTCAACCAGCAGATCGACCAATTCGCCTATCCGGTTCAGTCCTGCCTCGGACTGGGTCGAGATGCCCTGAATTCCCAGAACCTCGAACCCGAAACTTTCACCAAAATAACCAAAGGCATCATGGGCGGTTACAAGAACCTTGTTGTTGTCGGGAACGGACGCCAGAACTTGATCTGCATAGGCTGTCAGACGATCGATATCTGCCAGGTGGGCCTGCGCATTCGCTGCAAAAACCTCGGCCTCGTCAGGACGCACCTCGGTGAGGGCTGCCTGCACTTCAAGTACCACGTCCCGCCACAACTCGGGCGTCATCCAAACATGCGGATCATATTTGTCGGCGTAATCGTCATGGGCGCGCAGCTTCGACGTGTCGATACCTTCGGCAACTGCAACTACGGTTCGCTTGCGTTCAAGGTCACGGAAGAAATCTTCCATCTGCGCCTCGAGGTACAAACCATGCCACAGGATCAGATCCGCACGCGTCATCGCCACGATATCGCTGCGGGTCTGACGATAGGCATGCGGGTCGACGCCCGGCCCCATCAGCCCCTTGACGTCTACCTGATCACCACCGACCTGACGTGCCGCGTCAGCAATCATGCCCGTCGTGGCCACAACCTTGAGGGGTGCATCGGCCCAGGCCGTGACCGGCAGGGAAAAGGCCAGCGCCAATACCGCAAGAAAATTCCGGCGAATCATCTTCTACCTCAGTTTTTGCTTCTCGTTCGATCTGAATATGAGAACCATTCGCAAGTAAGTCAACGCTAATGCGAATTATTCGCAAGAAAGCGGTTACATTTTGTCCATTTGGTCAAAAATTATCCAAACATTGCCCGCCTGCATCTTCCATTCCCCGGTCTCCCGTGCGATTTTGTCGCAAACCTCCCAAAGGACGTGACAATGGATACGCAGAGCTCAGAAAGCCCCGTGCGCACCGCGCATCTGCCGCAAGTGACCGAAGCCCGGAATCCCGGCATGGATCTGGACCTGGACTGGGTGCGCGCCGTGCAGGCCAACACCTCGGCCATTGAACGCCGGGCTGCGACCCTGCCCGGGCGCCGGTCGGTGAAAAAGGAACATCAGGCCGCGTGGCTGCTGAAGGCAATCACCATGATCGACCTGACCACCCTGTCGGGCGATGACACCGAGGGCCGCGTGCGCCGCCTGTGCTCCAAGGCCCGGCAGCCCGTGTCGCCCGACCTGCTGAAGGCGCTGGACATGCCACCGATCACCACCGGCGCGGTCTGTGTCTATCACGACATGATCGAAACGGCGGTGGATGCGCTGACAGGCACCGGCATTCCGGTCGCGGCCGTCTCCACCGGCTTTCCGGCGGGCCTGTCGCCCTTTCACCTGCGCGTGGCCGAGATCGAGGAAAGCGTGAAGGCCGGGGCCGAAGAGATCGATATCGTGATCTCGCGCCGCCATGTGCTGAAAGGCGACTGGCAGGCGCTCTATGACGAGATGAAGGCATTCCGCGACGCCTGCGGCGAGGCGCATGTAAAGGCCATCCTGGCCACGGGCGAGCTGGGCAGCCTGCGTAACGTGGCGCGTGCCTCGCTGGTCTGCATGATGGCGGGGGCCGATTTCATCAAGACCTCGACCGGCAAGGAAAGCGTCAACGCCACCCTGCCCGTGTCGCTGGTGATGATCCGCGCGATCCGTGACTATTATGACCGCACCGGCTATCGCGTGGGCTACAAGCCCGCGGGCGGGATTTCCAAGGCCAAGGACGCGCTGGTCTACCTGTCGCTGATCAAGGACGAGCTGGGCGACCGCTGGCTGCAACCCGACCTGTTCCGGTTCGGCGCGTCGTCCCTGCTGGGCGATATCGAGCGGCAGTTGGAACATTTCGTCACCGGGGCATACTCGGCCGGCTACCGGCACCCGATGGGCTGAGGACAGGAAAAATGACAGTCAAAGAGATTTTCGAGACCATGGAATACGGACCCGCCCCGGAAAGCGCCGCCGAGGCCCTGGCATGGCTGGTCGATCAGGGCGACACGTTCGGCCATTTCATCGACGGCGCCTTCACCAAGCCCGGCAAAGGGTTTGAAAGCCGCAACCCGGCCACGGGCGAGGTTCTGGCCAAGCTGACCCAGGCCACACAGGCCGATGTGGACGCCGCCGTTGCCGCCGCCCGCAAGGCCCAGCCCAAATGGGAAAAGCTGGGCGGCCCCGCCCGCGCCCGATACCTCTATGCCATCGCGCGGCTGATACAGAAGCATGCCCGCCTGTTCGCAGTGCTGGAAACGCTGGACAACGGCAAGCCGATCCGGGAATCGCGCGACATCGACATTCCGCTGGTGCAGCGGCATTTCTACTATCACGCGGGAATGGCCCAGCTGATGGAAACCGAGCTGCCCGACGCACAGGCGCTGGGGGTCTGCGGCCAGATCATCCCGTGGAACTTCCCGCTGCTGATGCTGGCGTGGAAAGTGGCCCCAGCGTTGGCCATGGGCAACACGGTGGTTCTGAAACCGGCCGAATACACCTCGCTGACAGCGCTGCTGTTTGCCGATATCTGCATGCAGGCTGGCCTGCCCAAGGGCGTGGTCAACATCGTCACCGGCGACGGCGCGGTGGGCGAGATGATCGTGGCCGCAGACGTGGACAAGATCGCCTTTACCGGCTCGACCGTAGTGGGCCGCCGCATCCGCGAGGCCACCGCCGGGTCGGGCAAGTCCCTCACGCTCGAGCTGGGCGGCAAGTCGCCCTATATCGTCTTCGACGATGCCGATATCGACAGTGCCATCGAAGGTCTGGTCGATGCGATCTGGTTCAATCAGGGCCAGGTCTGCTGCGCGGGCTCGCGCCTGTTGGTGCAAGAGGGCATTGCCGAGCGCTTCTATGCCAAGCTGCGCGCCCGCATGGACACGCTGCGCATCGGCAACCCGCTGGACAAATGCATCGACGTGGGTGCCGTGGTGGATCCGGTTCAGTTGCAGACGATCACCTCCATGGTCGACAGCAATACGGTGGGCCATGTGCATCAGGCTGCCTGCGAATTGCCCGCAAATGGCTGCTACTACCCGCCGACGCTGATCACCGGGCTCGAAACCTCGGACCCGTTGATGCAGGAGGAGATATTCGGCCCGGTTCTGGTCTCGTCGACCTTCCGCACCCCGGCCGAGGCGGTCGAGCTGGCCAACAACACCCGTTATGGATTGGCGGCCACGGTCTGGACCGAAAACGTCAACCTTGCGCTGGACATCGCACCCAAGCTGGTCGCGGGCGTGGTCTGGGTCAATGCCACCAACCTGTTCGACGCGGCCGCGGGCTTTGGCGGCGTGCGCGAAAGCGGCTTTGGCCGCGAAGGCGGCTGGGAAGGGCTGGCCGCGTATACCAGACCTAAGGGCAAGGCCAAGCCGCTGACAAAGGTCGAGGCAGCCATGGGCGAAGGGGCACCGATCGACCCGATTGATCGCACCGCCAAGATGTATGTCGGCGGCAAGCAGGCGCGACCCGATGGTGGATATTCGAAACCGGTCTGGGGCAAGGCGGGCCTGCTGGGCCATGTGGGTCTGGCCAACCGCAAGGACGTGCGCAACGCGGTTGAGGCCGCGGCGGGGGCCAAGGGCTGGTCCAAGACCACCGGCCATCTGCGCGCGCAGATCCTGTATTACATCGGCGAGAACCTGTCGGCCCGTGCTGACGAGTTCGCCGCGCGTATCGACGCCATGACCGGTCGCAAGGACGGTGCGAAAGAGGTCGACGCCGCGATCCAGCGCCTGTTCACCGCCGCCGCCTGGGCCGACAAGTATGACGGCCAGGTGCATGGCGTTCCGATCCGGGGCGTGGCGATTGCGATGAAGGAACCGGTGGGCGTGATCGGCGCGCTGTGCGCCGACGAGGCGCCGCTGCTGGGTCTGGTCTCGGCCATGGCCCCGGCGATCGCGATGGGCAACCGGGTGGTTCTGGTGGCGTCCGAGCCCTACCCGCTGGCGGCGACCGATTTCTATCAGGTGCTGGACACCTCGGACGTGCCCGCAGGCGTGGTCAACATCCTGACGGGCAGCCACGCGGAACTGGCCAAACCGCTGGCCTCGCACCTGAACGTGGACGCGGTGTGGTCGTTCTCATCGACGGACCTGTCGGCGCAGATCGAGGTCGTCTCGGCCGGGAACCTGAAACGGACCTGGGTGAATAACGCGACGGCATTCGATTGGGGCATGGACCATTCCCGCCGCTTCCTTCAGGCTTCGACCGAAGTGAAAAACATCTGGGTGCCCTACGGCGAGTAGGGCTCCCGCCAAGGGAGGCCTACATGGATTTTTCGGGAAAAACCGTCATCGTCATCGGTGGCACCAGTGGCATCAACCGGGGCATCGCCGAGGCCTTCGCGGCCTCGGGCGCGAAACTGGCCGTGGCCAGCCGCTCGCAGGACAAGGTGGATGACACCGTCGCTGCGCTGAAGGCGGCAGGCGCGGCCGAGGCGATCGGCGCGGCCTTTGACGTGCGTGATGCCGAAGCGGTCGCGGAGGGGCTGAAACAGTTCCACGCGGCGCTCGGTGATTTCGACGTGCTGGTTTCGGGGGCGGCGGGCAACTTCCCGGCGCTGATGGCGGAAATGTCGGCCAACGCCTTCCGCACCGTGGTCGAAATCGACCTGATGGGCACCGTGCATGTGCTTAAAGGCGCCTATCCCTATCTGAAACGGCCCGGCGGCAACATCATCAACATCTCGGCGCCGCAATCCTACCTGCCCTACGAGGGCCAGGCCCATGTCTGTGCCGCCAAGGCGGGCGTCGATCAGATCACCCGCACCCTGTCGATGGAATGGGGTGTGGAAGGCATCCGGGTGAACTCGGTGGTGCCGGGCTTCATCGAGGGCACCGAAGGCGCGAAACGGCTGGCCCCCACCCCAGACGCGGGCGAGCAGCTGCGCCGGGACGTGCCGCTGGGCCGCTGGGGCACCCCGCAGGACGTAGCCAATGCCTGCCTGTTTCTGGCCTCGGACATGGCCAGCTATATCAGCGGTACGGTTCTGGCGGTGGACGGGGCGTTGTATCAGCGCGGCTCGGGCCAGTTCGGCCAGATGATGGGAGACATGCTGCGCAGCATGAAAAAGGGGTAAGCCGCAGCTTACCCCCGAAAGGTTCAGTTCGTTGTTTCCAGGCCCACCGGCTTGCCAACGACGACAAAGTGCAGACCGTCCGGGTCAAGCAGTTCGGCAGCAACGCGGTTGACATCTTCCAATGTCACCGCGTTCACCTTGTCATTGCGGGTGGCGATATAGTCGATCGGCAGGCCTTCCATCTGCATTCCGACCATGATCGAGGCAATCTGACCATTGCCATCGAACCGCAGCGGATAGGCGCCGGTCAGATAGGTCTTGGCGTCGTCAAGTTCCTCTTGCGTCACACCCTCAGTGGCCGCGCGCGCCCATTCATCGCGAATTACGTCGACGGCTTCGGCGATACGGTCATTGGCCGAGGACACGGACCCGAGATAGACCGAAGCCAGATCCTTGGGCACCAGATAGGTCCCGACCCCATAGGTCAGGCCGCGCTTTTCGCGCACCTCCTGCATCAGCCGGCTTTCAAACCCGCCCCCGCCAAGAATGTGGTTCAGAACGAAGGCCGCAAAGAAATCCGGGTCATCCCGATCAATCCCGGCCTGACCGAACAAGGCCACGGACTGAGGCGTGTCGAATTCGACAACACTGACGCCGCCGGGAATGTTCACCTCGGCCTTGCCCGGGATGGGCTTGCCGGTGTCCGGCAAGTCGCCAAGCAGGGTATCAAGCAGGGTACCCAGTTCCTCAGCCGTGATATCGCCGACGGCCCCCACGTACAGACGATCCTTGGCGAACACGCCTTCGTAAGCCGCGACCACGTCATCGCGGGTCAGGGCCGAGACGCTTTCGATGGTGCCTTTCCCCTCGGATCCGTAGGGGTGATCGCCGTAGGCCATCTGCGCAAAGGTGAGGCCTGCGAGTTCGTTCGGGTCAGTCTGGTCCGAGCGCAGGCCCGACAGAACCTGCGCGCGCACGCGGTCAACCGCATCCTGATCAAAACGCGGTTCGTGGATCGTCGTGCGCAGCAAATCGACCACTTCATCCCGGTTTTCGGACAGAAAACGCGCGGAAATCGAAACTGAATCGTCGCCGGCATTGTATCGGAACGAAGCCGCCAGAGCCTCCAGCTCGCGGGCATAGGTCCGCGCATCCATGTCGCCCGCGCCTTCTTCGATCAGCCCGCTCATCAGGTTGACCGCGCCGCGTTTGTCAGGGTCGTCCAGCGACGTGCCACCACGGAACCGCAACTCCAGCGCGGTGAATGGGATGGAATGATCCTCGACCAGCCAGGCTTTGATACCACCGGGCGAGGTCACTTCTTCGATCTCGATCTCGGCCAAAGCCGGCAGGGCGACCAGGCAGGCAATCAGCGTTGCAACAAACCGTTTCATTGCGTCACCTCGTCATCGCGCATCAGCCAGCCTGTGACCGATGCCTCGGGTTGCAGAACTTCGCGGGCCGCGGCGATGATCTCATCTCCGGTCACGGCCTGAAGGATCTCGGGCCAGGCCTGAACATCTTCGACCGTCAGGCCGCTGGTCAGGGCCCGGCCATAGCGGTTGCCGATGCCGTCCACGTTGTCGCGCGCATAGGTCTGGGCGGCGCGCAGCTGCATCTTGATGCGCTCAAGATCGTCTTCGTTCACACCTTCGGCGATGAAGTCGGCCACGGCCTGGTCCATGGCGTCTTCGGCCTCTTGCAGGGAAACACCCTCGGCCGGAACGACGATCAGATCAAAGGTCGTGTCATCCAGCGAAACACCGCGATAGAACGCTCCGGCATAGACGGCCTTTTGCTGATCAAACTGCAACTTTTCGTTCAGGTAAGACGTCGTGCTGCCGCCCAGCAACTCGGCCAGCAGAAACAGAGCCGCCGCTTTTTCCTGTTCGCCCGGATCGCGTTCCGGGGCAAGATAGCTGCGCTGAACGTAAGGCTGGGCCACGCGCGGGTCTTTGAAGGTCAGGCGACGCTCGGCCGTTTGCGGCGGCTCTTGGGACCGAACCCGCTCGGGCAGGTCCGGGTTGGCGGGAATCACACCGTAATACTGATCGGCAAGCGAGCGGACTTCAGCGGGATCGACATCGCCCGTGACCACCAGAATGGCGTTGTTGGGCGCATAATGGGTCTGGTAGAACGACAGCGCGTCCTCCATGTCCAGATCCTCCATCTCGTGCATCCAGCCGATGATCGGCACGCCGTAGCGGTGGTTCAGATACTGGGCCGCGCTCATCTGTTCGCCGAACAGGGCGCGCGGGTTGTTTTCGGTGCGCTGGTTGCGTTCCTCGAGAATCACGTCGCGTTCGGTCAGAATGTCCTCTTCGCTCAGCCGGAGGTTCCACATCCGGTCGGATTCCATCCGCATCATCAGCTCAAGCCTGTCGGCGGCGACACGCTGAAAATAGGCGGTGTAGTCATACGAGGTGAAGGCGTTGTCGTTGCCGCCATTGGCAGCAACGGTGGCAGAGAACTCTCCCGGGGCCAGCGTGTCGGTGCCTTTGAACAGCAGGTGTTCCAGGAAATGCGCCACGCCGGATGATCCGATCGGCTCATCAGCGGATCCGGCCCGGTACCAGACCATATGCTGCACGACCGGGGCACGGTGGTCTTCGACCACGACGACATCCATGCCGTTGTCCAATGTGAATGTGGTGACCGCTTCTTTCCCGTCCTCGGCAAATACCGGGGCGGCAGCGATCAGGGCAGCCGACAAGGCCAGGGCCCGAACCATAGGGCATCCTCCGTTTCGTTTCTGGTATTCAAACTACGGTGACGTGGCCCGGGTTCAAGCCCGATGACGGAAAGTTAAGAATTATTCACCCGGCGGCGAAGAAGGGGTTTCGATCCCGGCCCGACGGGCGGCTTCCGTTTCCGCGAACGGATCGATCGATTGTTTTTCGTAAACCTGACCATAGCGGTCGACCGGGAACAGACGCAGGCCGGTCCAGCGCCCCCGGCGTTTGCGGAACGCGGCGTCATCAGCCTCGACCACCTGCCGCGCATCGGGAGAAACACCATATCGACTGGAAGCCGTGACAAGCGCTGCATCCGAGGATGGCACAGACGCGTTCGGATTCAGCGCAGCAGCATTGCCGCCCAGCGCAGCCACCGCATCGGCATTTGGGTTCGGATCCGTCAGATTCGCGCCACCCGGCGTGGGTGCAGGCAAGAACGCATAGTCCTGAGGTTGGGTCAGCGGCTTGACCGGCAGCACCGAAAACTCATCCGGCCCCGGGCCCGGAGGCGCCAGATCCCGCAAACCGGGATTCGAACACGCCGCAACCGCAGCGGCAACAGTCAAAACAAATAGGGCGCGCGGCATCCGCATTGGTGTCTCCAGCCTGTTTCAGGCGCTTTTATCGCATATCATTCCGCGCGTCACGAGGCCTTTTTGCCGTCAAACAGCACCAGCCCGATGGCTCCTGCAAATATGAAGACATCTGCGAGGTTGAAAACAAACGGATTGTTGATGCCGCAACAGGACATGTTCAGGAAATCCAGAACAAAGCCGTAAAGAACCCGATCCACCACATTCGCCAGCGCACCGCCGATCAGCAGGCCGCCGCAAAACAGCATCAGCCCCGAATGGGCTGCGCGGCTGAGCCAGACAAGCACGCCGACACAGATCGCCACGGAAATACCGATCAGAATCCAGCGCGCAGCCTCCGAATTTCCTTGGAACAGGCCGAAATTGATTCCCCGGTTCTCGCCGTATTTGAACACCAGAAGCGGTGGCACAACATCAATGCCGCCGGGCTGATCGGCCACGCGCATGACATGAACGACCAGATATTTGCTGATCTGATCGATCGCAAAGGCGGCCAGGGCCGCCCAGAGAAGCAGGCGTGACCGCATCAGTGACGGAAATGGCGCATGCCGGTGAAGACCATGGCCAATCCGGCCTCATCCGCAGCGGCGATCACTTCGTCATCCCGCATGGATCCGCCCGGTTGAATGACGCAGGTTGCACCTGCCTCGGCCGCTTCCATCAGCCCGTCAGGGAAGGGGAAGAACGCGTCCGAGGCCACGGCAGAGCCGATGGTCAACGGTTGGGCCAAGCCCAGCGCGTCGGCCATGCGCTCGGCTTTCTTGGCGGCGATCAGGGCCGAGTCCACACGGCTCATCTGGCCCGCGCCGACGCCGACGGTGGCGCCGTCTTTGACATAGACGATGGCGTTGGATTTGACGTGTTTGGCCACTTTCCACGCGAACAAAAGGTCACGCATCTGTTCGTCGGTCGGGGCCTTCTTGGTCACAACCTTCAGATCATCCAAGCCGACAAAGCCGTTGTCCTTGTCCTGCACCAGCAACCCGCCAGCCACCTGACGCACGGTTTTCCCGCCGGCGGCCACATCCGGCAAAGCTTCGGTTGTCAGCAGGCGCAGGTTTTTCTTGGCGGCAAAGATTGCCTTGGCCTCATCCGATGCGCCGGGAGCGATCACGACTTCGGTGAAAATCCCGGTGATCTCCTGCGCGGTTTCGGCGTCCAGGGGCTGATTCAACGCCACGATCCCGCCAAAGGCCGAGGTGCGGTCGCAATCGAATGCCGCCTTGTACGCCTCAAGCAGGGTTGCACCCCTTGCCACGCCACAGGGGTTGGCGTGCTTGATGATGGCACAGGCGGCGCCCTCAGTGGGGTCAAACTCGGCCACCAGTTCAAAGGCCGCATCCGTGTCATTGATGTTGTTGTAGCTCAGTTCCTTGCCCTGATGCTGGATCGCGGTCGCCACACCGGGCCGATTGGTGCCGTCGGTGTAGAACGCAGCCTGCTGATGGCTGTTCTCGCCATAGCGCAAGGTCTGTTTCAATTCACCGGCAAACGCGCGGCGCTTGGGGGCTTCAAGCTCCAGCGCATCGGCCAGCCAGTTGGACACTGCCGTGTCATAGGCGGCGGTACGGGCATAGGCTTTCTGCGCCAGCTTGCGGCGGAATTTCGGACAGGTCGCGCCGTCGTGCTGATCCATATCGCCCAGCAGTTTTTCGTAGTCTTCAACATCCACGACCACATTTACGAACGCATGGTTCTTGGCCGCCGCGCGGATCATCGCCGGACCGCCGATGTCGATATTCTCGACGCACTCATCGTAACCTGCGCCTTTGGCCACGGTTGCTTCAAACGGATAGAGGTTCACAACCAGCAGATCGATTGCACCGATGCCGTGTTCGTTCATGGCTGCAACATGGGTGTCGTTGTCGCGCAGGGCCAGCAGCCCGCCATGCACCATCGGGTGCAGGGTCTTGACCCGGCCATCCATCATCTCGGGGAAGCCGGTGATCTCGCTGACATCCTTCACCGCAAGCCCTGCATCGCGCAGCGCCTTGGCCGTGCCGCCGGTCGACAGCAGCTCGACCCCGCGTTCGGCCAGCGCCTTGCCCAGCTCGATCAGCCCGGTTTTGTCGGATACGGAAAGCAACGCGCGGCGCACGGGGTGAAGATCGGTCATGGGTCCAAAGGTCCTTTTGGCGTCAGTCTAACTCGGGCTCGTCCCGGTGCGTATCGCGCACGGCATAGGCTGTGTCCTGTGCCTTGCTCAGAGTCCACCGGGTGCGCGTCGCATACTCCATTGCGCGCCCGGATAGAACGATCTGTTTTGTCGCGCGTGGCTTCAAACGCCCTTTTTCAAGGTAAACGCTTGGCTCGACAGACAATTTTCCAACGCCGTCATGTCGGAAAACCCAGATTTCACCGCTTTTGAGCGCCATCGACACTGCCGCCCCGCCCAAATCCAGCGCCGCATCGACATCCGGATGCAGGTGAAACCGGATGTCATAGCCAATGCCTTTGAGGCCCGAAGCGTCCATCGCCTTGTCAAATTGACGCTTTGCCTTGTCGGTCGCCGTCAGCAGAATATCCTCGACCGTCAGCTCGCGCCCGTCAAATCGCAACTCAAAGGTCCGCGCATGGGTCAGACCAAAGACCTTTGCGTATCCATCGTGCCCCGCCATGAAGCGGATGCCCTCGAACGCATCCTCGAAATCAACGGGCACCTCCTGTGGTGCGTCCACCAGCGCCTGCGCTTCACGCCCCGGCATCGGTTTGGCCAGCCGGGCGCTTGAGAACCCATCCAGGCAAAGCGTCGAGTGCGACGGCGTCGCCCGTCCTGCGCGGCGCCATTCCAGCCCGAAACTGGCCCCCGACCCGCAATTCACGATCAGCGGCCGCCGCCCCGAGGTCAGCTCAAACGCCAGAGTAGAGGCATGCGCATTGTACGAGGCCGCCCCCGACGGCGGTATGCTGGCATCCACGATCACCGTGGTGCGCGCCGCAGACAGACGGGCATAGCCCATTGGCAGTTCGGTCGCTGCCTTGTGCTTGACGCCGCTTTGCGCAAGGGCCTGTTCCAGTCGCCCTTCGACACCGCGCCCACCGCCATGGAACCGCGCCAAGGCCCCATCCGCATGGCGCAGGCTGCGCAGGGTCGGCGCGATCCGTTTGATCGCATTGGCCTGAGCGGCAGGCGTCCCGCGACCAAGATCATTCAGCGCAGCCGAAGTCCAGCTGAGCAGCGTGAACACCTCGAGCAATTCTTCCGGATTGCGGGTTGGAATTCCGCCCTGCGCATCCACCTGACGGTCGCATTCCCCGGCCAGGGCGCGCAGGGCCGGGTCGGCCATTCGCTCCAGCCCCTCCAGCGCCAGCCCGGCCTGCACCAGTCCGGCCAGCGCCTCGAACCGGGGCAGTCCCGGGGTCGCGGCATGCCAGCGTTTGGACAGGAACCATGTTTGCTGGGCCAGCGAGCGGAAAAACAGTTTGCTTTGTTTTTCATCCGCCCCTCGCAGCAGAAAAAGCGCATGGTTGATCCAGCGCATCACCCGACGTCCGGTCAGATCAGGCGCCCAGCCGGGCCCTTGCCCGCGGCCATGAGATTCGATCCATCCCCACACCCAGCGCTGCGCCTTTTCCCGCGCACGCATGTCTCCGACCGCCGCCAGATCATCCAGCCACGCAAAGCCGTGACGTTCTTCGTCAAAGCCGGCACTGGGGGCGGTGACGTCCCAAAGCCCGGTATCTTCGGCCTCGACCAGATAGCCCGCGAACAACAGATTTCCGGCAACCAGTTGCCGGCCACGTGCGAACGAACCCACCGAGCGCGGATCCGGTTGCGCAACAAACCCTGTGACCGCCTTTTGCCGCTGGCTCAGGCGCGCATAGAAACGGTTCTGAAACCGCATCCACCGACTGGCCATGGTGTCTGAATTCGACATGACGCGTGTTACTCTGCCCCTTGCGCTCTGCTGGCGCTTGAGACCCAACGATAGACCGCGCCGATCGTCAAGTCACCGAAAAGCGTGCGTTCAGACGGATTTGATCAGACACGCGATATAGAACCCGTCCATACCACCCCGATCCGGCCAATAATCCGGTCGCAATCGCAAGCCGCCTTCTTCGGTGATCCAATCCGTTTCGACACCGGGTACGTTCAGCGCGTCGCGATCCACGCTCATGTCCGAATACATGCCCAGCGCCTCTTCAACCTGAACTTCCCCCTCGTCCGGCAGCAGGGAACACGTGCAATAGGCCAGGCGCCCACCGGGTTTGAGCAAGCCCCACGCATGGGCCAACATGCGCGTCTGGAGCTCGATCAGGCCGCCGAATTCCGAACCGTCCTTGGCAAACGGCAAGTCAGGATGCCTGCGAATCGTACCCGTGGCCGAGCACGGCGCGTCCAGCAGGATCGCGTCGTACCGGTCTTCGTGTTCCAGCGCATCGCCCACGATGACCTTCGCCCTGAGGCCGGTCCTTGCAAGGTTCTCGCGCACCCGTTCCATCCGTGATTCCGACACGTCTAGCGCCGTGACATCAGCCCCTGCGGCCGCAAGCTGCATCGTTTTCCCACCCGGCGCCGCACACAGATCCAGCACTTTCTGGCCCGACTTCGGGGCCAGAACGCGAACCGGCAATGCGGCCGCCGCATCCTGCACCCACCAGTCTCCGGCCTTGTACCCCGGCAGGGTCGAGACCTGACCCGCATCGTGCAACCGCACCGACCCGGTCGGAAGGATCTCGCCTGAAGGGCCTTCCGCCCCGGGTTTCAAGGTAAGGTCCAGTGGCGCACCCGCGAAATGTGCCTGCTCCATTCCGGTAACGGCATCCGTGCCCCACGCTGCGATCAGCGGTTCACGCAACCAGTCCGGCAAACGCGGAACGCGCATCTTCGGCCACGCCTCGGGGCCTTCTGCCGCAACCTTGCGCAGAACGGCATTCACCAACCCCTTGAGGCGACCATGCTTGCGCGAACGGCTGACGATCTCGACCATGGAATTGACGACGCCATGGGCGGCTTCGCCGTTGCAAAGTTCGACCGCACCCAGTCTCAGCGCGTTGTGGACCGTCAGAGCGGGTGTTCGGTTCAGGTGGTTGGCCAGCAGGCGGTCGGCCCGTTCCAGCCCACGCAGTGTTTCCAACGCCAGTCGCTGGGCACGCGCGCGATCCTCGGGTTCCAACCGATCCACTGCGCCCGCCGCCAGACACTCGGCCAGCAGGCGACCTTCGCCCAGAACCTGATCCAGAAGATAGATTGCGCTGCGCCGTGCTGCTGTCGCGCTGTTAGACATGGTACCGCCTTCATGTGACCTGCGTCCGCATTGCCAATAGCGGACGCGGGCGTATATCAAGACTGCGCAAGGAAAGGAACCCGATGTCATGAGTGACGACCGCAAAGACTTGCCCGCCGCCGCCCAGCGCGCCCTGGCCGAAGCGGAAGAACGCCGCCGCAAAGCCAAAGCCGAGGCCCGGGAATTGCCGAAAGAGCTGGGTGGCCGAGACGGACCGGACCCGGCCCGCTACGGTGACTGGGAAAAGAAGGGCATCGCCATCGATTTCTGAACGGTCAACCACGCAGCGCCTTGAGGAAATCCTCGATCAGCGCCCGTTGTTTTCTGGACTTCGCCCGGTCTTCAGGCCAGGTCAGCCAGTACCCGTCTTTGGTGTGCAATTCGGGTAAATCCAGCCGCCGCAACCGACCCTCTTGCAAGTCGGCAAGGGCCAAGGGCACCGATCCCAAAACCACACCCATGCCGCGCTGCGCAGCCGAAATCGCATGTTCCATCGAATCAAAACTGATTTTTGATTGCGGCAGGTCCTGCTGGCCGTTTTTCTGGCTCCACTCTCTCCAGCCGGGGCGTTCTCCGCGCAGGTCAATCAATTGGGCGCCCCAGTCGACACCCGGCGGCGCCATGGGGGCAAGGACCTCAGGCGCGATCAGGGCGGCATCACGCCCGGCCCAGATGCCCCGACCATATCGGATTTGCAGCCAGGTTCGTTCTTCGTCCAAAGACGACCGGCGCGCGACCGAGTCGGTCATCACCCGAACCCCTGGCTGCATCTCGTGAAACCGGGTCAGCGCCGGCAGAACCAGTGCGTGGATGTTCGACGACAAGCCGGCCACGCGCAACTCGCGCGGGGATTTGCCAAACAGGTCCTCGGTATTGCGCTCCAGCGCGCGAAGGCTGTCCTGCACCAAAGGCAGATAGCTTTCACCTTCGACCGTCAGCGACACGCCCCGCGCCTCGCGCACGAACAAGGATCGGCCCAGCCAGGCTTCGAGGTTGCCGATCCGCTGGCTGACAGCGGCCTGCGTCAGCCCGAATTCCTTGGCTGCTGCCGAGAACCCACCAAGACGCCCCGCGGCCTCGAACACGCGCAGCCAGTCCAGTGGCGGTAGCCCGATCTTTTTCTTAGCCATTAGATTTTCCAAGCCTCAGCCGAAATAAGGATTAATTGTCGTAATGCCATGAACGGCGTATCTGCTCAACCAAAGCTCGCGCCGAACAGGAGACCCCAAATGCTGCGCACCGCCACCCATGACACTTCGATCGTCACCGTCGCGTTCGACACAGGAACGCAAGCCCGCTTTCACGCCGTCTGGTTGCGCGACAACGCGCTGGACCCGGAAACCCGCGCCCCGGGCAACGGCCAGCGGCTGATCACCATCGGCGATATCCCTGCTGACATCTCGGTCAGTTCAGCCGAGGTTGTCGCGGGCGGCCTTCAGGTCACGTTCCAGCCCGAAGACAAAACCGTTACCTTCCCGGCCGAATGGCTGGTCGAACACAACTATGATTGCGAACGGGACGATACGCTGGGCCGCACCGCCCCCGGCATCATCACCTGGGAAGGCGGGATCGCCGCACCCTCTGGCGATTGGAACGAGGTTCATGCCAGCCCTGCGGCCAAGCGCAACTGGCTGGCGTCTGTGGCGAGTTACGGCTTTGCCAAGCTGACGGGCGGGCCTACCGAACCAGAATCGCTTTTGAAAGTGGCCGACCTGTTCGGCTATGTCCGCGAAACCAACTATGGCCCTTATTTCGAGGTTCGGACGGAAGTGAACCCGACCAACCTCGCCTATACCGGGCTTGGCTTGCAGGCCCACACCGACAACCCCTATCGCGACCCTGTGCCGACGCTGCAAATTCTCTATTGTCTGGAAAACAGCGCCGAAGGCGGCGACTCGATCGTGGTCGACGGCTTTCGCGCTGCCGAAAAACTGCGTGCGCAGAACCCCGAAGGTTTTGCGCTGCTGGCAGGCTACCCGGCGCGGTTTGAATATAAGGGGTCAGACGGTGTCTGCCTGCGGTCTCGCCGTCCGATGATCGAATTGTCGCCGGATGGAGAACTGGTTGGCATTCGCTTCAACAACCGTTCCTCAGCGCCATTCGTGGACGTGCCTTTCGACAGGATGGAAGCCTATTACGCGGCTTACCGCCAACTGGGCGAGATCATCGACGACCCGGCCATGGGCGTGTCGTTCAAACTGGAGCCGGGCGAAAGTTTCATCGTCGACAACACCCGTGTCCTGCATGCACGGCTGGGCTATTCCGGTGCCGGTTCGCGCTGGTTGCAGGGATGCTATGCCGACAAGGACGGGCTGCTGTCCACACTGGCGGCGATGAAGATGACGCAGCCGGAGGCAGCGGAATGAAGCCCGATTTCTCGACCCTGAACCGGGACAATATCGTCGCCTTCATCGGGGATATCTTCGAACGCCGCGGCGGTGAGGAATATCTTGGCGAACCCGTCACCATGGCCCAGCACATGCTGCAAGGCGCCACCATCGCCGAACAGAACGGCCAGCCTGAAGAGATCATCGTCGGCGCCTTGTTGCATGATATCGGCCATTTCACATCCGAGTTCGGGACCTACCACCCCGATGATACCGAAGATCGCCACCACGAGGACGCAGGTGCGGAAGTTCTGGAACAGTTCTTCCCTTCGGTCATCACCGATTGCTGCCGCTATCACGTGGCCGCCAAACGGTATCTCTGCGCCACCAAGCCCGAATATTTCAACCGCCTCTCTGCCGCCTCGGTCCATACCTTGGAACTGCAAGGCGGCCCGATGAGCGCCGAAGAAGTCGCCGCCTTCGAATCCAATCCAAACCTGAAAGAGATCATTCAAGTCCGGTACCTGGATGAGGCCGGCAAACGGGCGGACATGGAGACACCGGATTTCGCCCATTTCGCACCGATGGTGCAGCGCATGGTCGACAAGCACCTGGGGGCATCATGACCGCACCCGAGTACATCTTCGAGGCCAGTTCCAAGCCATCCCTGCCGTGGCACGAGGTTCCCCTGATCCGGGCGACGGACAACACGGTTAGGGGGTACGGCTGTTTGGTCGACGACCCCGAGACCTTTGAAATCGAGATCGTACGCTGGCCGCAGCAGGGCTGGCGACCGATTGACGACGGCACGGGTGACGAAGGCGGCTGGGTTGAAGGCACGTTCAAATGCGATTGGCAGGGTGACGTGCTTTACGGTGAGAACGAGGCGGTCAAAGGCCATTACGTGCTGGGTTGGTCCGCCGACCCTCAGCACGCGCAAACCGACCGGCAAACGGCCCCGCGGGATCAGGTGTTGCTGTGGCATATGAATTATCACCCCGATGGCGGGCAGATGTTCTGGCCGCTGGACAACAAGCCCTTCATCGTGCCCGCGGCCCTGCCTGGCGACAATCTGACCCCGGACAAGGTGGTGGCATTCTGGTGTGACGGGTCAAAGGGGCTCTATATCCATCCCGGCATCTGGCACGAGGGGATTTTCCCGGTCGAGGACAACCAGCGTTTTCTGGATCGTCAGGGCCGGGTCCACGCGCGGGTCAGCGCCGATATCGGCAAAGAGTTCGGCGTTTATCTGGCCTGCCCGCTGCGGGCGGACAAAGCCAGGGATTTGTGACCAACGCCCCCTGATGCCTCTGGCGCCGGCGCGCAATCCAGATCTGCACGGCCAGCAGATAAGGCACAAAGAACGCGAAATTCTGCACCTGATCAAAAGGGCCCGAGAAATCGGGCTCTGACCCCACCCCTCCGGTCAGCAGATACCAAAGCGTATAGTGGACTCGGTAAAGCCACGACCCCAACGCCAGCCAGAACAGCCGCAATCCCCATGCCCAATGGCCTGCGCGATCCCCTTCCAAAGCCCTGCGCGCCACCATCAGCGCAGCCGTGAAAAGACACAGCCCGTACAGAAAAAAGGCGGCAGACATCAGCGGCCCACCGATGGTTCCGCGCAGGGGAATATAGCTCATGCCCGCCAGCCCGGTGATCCATGCCAGCGCCACCAGACAGGCTCCCAACATGCGGTGAAATCGATTGTACTTGAGCCGCAGCCCCTTCAACAGTTGAAGCGGGACGAGTGCGACCAGAAAAGTACCAGCCAGAATGTGTACCAACATCGCGGCATTGCCGACATTCTCACCATCAGCGAACAAGTAACTGTGCCGGGCAGCGTCCTGCGACAGGCCTTTGCCGATCATTCCAACGCCATGCGCAACGAATGGCAACAGTGTCAGGTAGAACACCGCAAGCAAAATGCCGGTTGCCAGTCCAGAGCGCCGAATCCTCATGAATCAAAGCTTAGCGTCGGCGACCGCTTCGTCTATGGCTCACAGACCCAGCACATCCACCATGTCATATTGGCCGGGTGCCTTCCCCTGCCCCCACAGCGCCGCCTTCAGCGCGCCGCGGGCAAAAATCGCGCGGTCGCTGGCCAGATGGCGCAGAACGATGCGCTCGCCGGGCGCGGCGAACAGGACGTCATGTTCACCAACGATGTCTCCGCCGCGAATGGCGTGGAAGCCAATGTCACCACGCTTGCGCGCACCGGTGATGCCATCCCGCCCCCGGTCGGCCACATCCGACAGTTTGACGCCACGCCCCTCGGCGGCGGCCTCGCCCAGCATCAGCGCGGTGCCGGATGGTGCGTCCACCTTGTGATGGTGATGCCCTTCGATGATTTCGATATCAAAATCCTCATCCAGTGCAGCCGCGACTTTCTTGGTCAGTTGCACCAGCAGGTTGACGCCAAGGCTCATGTTCCCTGCCCGCACGATCACCGCGTGGCGCGAGGCCGGTTCCAGCGCGGCGATCTGCTCATCCGTCATGCCGGTCGTGCCGATCACATGCACGCAACGCGCCTGCGCGGCCAAAGCGGCAAAGTCCAGCGTCGCCTCGGGCGCGGTAAAGTCGATCACCGCCTGTGCCTGCGCAAAAGCTTCCAGCGGGTCATCGGTAACTTTGACGCCCAGCGCCTGGCCACCCATGGCTTCGCCCACATCCTGACCGACCCAGTCATGCCCCGTGCGCTCGACCACGCCGACCAGACGCGCCTGATCACTGTCGGTTACGGTCTTGATCAGCATCTGCCCCATACGGCCCGAAGCCCCTGTGATGACGATACCCGGAATATGGGTCATGACGGTATTCCCTTGCTGCAAACTGCTCAAAGCCTCCTACCCCGTTCGCGCCCGCTTGGCAAAGCCCCGGTTTGCGCTTAGATCGGGGATTATGGCAAAGAACAAATTCCACGATGGCCCCGGCCCGTCCCAACGACAGCTGCGCGTCGGCGAACTGATCCGCCGCACCCTGTCCGAGGTTCTGGCGCGCGGAGATGTCCACGACCCCGACCTGAACCGCATGTCGATCACAGTGGGTGAGGTGCGCACCTCGCCCGATCTGAAAATCGCCACCGCCTATGTGCTGCCCTTGGGCGGCAAAGGGCAGGAGGACGTGATCGATCTGCTCGCCCGCAACAAAAGTGAACTGCGGCGCATGGTCGGCAAAAAGGTCGGCCTGAAATTCTCGCCCGATCTTCGGTTCCGCCTGGATGACACGTTTGACCGTCTGGACGACACCCGCCGCATGTTCGAACAGGACGCGGTGCGCCGCGATCTGGACGAGTGATCCGGGCATTCGTCACATTGGGCGCGGTTGTCTGGGCCGCACAAGCCTCTGCGGTCACTTGCGAAAAGCTGACCCATGATGAGAAGCGCTATACCGTCTGCGAGGTCGACGCGGAAAACGAAGACCTGCGCCTGTTTCTCAACGACGAAAACGGAGATCTGCTGGGGCATTTCTCGTCGGTGAACGAGGCGCTGGCCCCCGGCGGCAAGCGTCTGGCCTTTGCCATGAACGCGGGCATGTACCACGATGACCGTTCGCCCGTGGGCCATTATGTCGAGAACGGCAAAGAGGTCATGCGGGTGATCTCCAACCCCGGCCCCGGCAATTTCGGCCTGCTGCCCAACGGCGTGTTCTGCATCCGCGAGGGCCGCGCTGACGTGTTCGAGACGCTGGATTTCATCGACCGGGCCCCCGACTGCCGGTTCGCCAGCCAATCCGGCCCGATGCTGGTGATCGATGGTGACCTGCACCCCCGGTTCCTGCCCGATTCGACTTCGCTCTATCTGCGCAACGGGGTGGGCACCAGCGCCGATGGTACCCGCGCGGTGTTCGCGATTTCCGAAGATTACGTCACATTCCACGAATTCGGCCGTCTGTTCCGCGACGTGCTGGAAACTCCGAATGCGCTGTTCTTCGATGGCAATATCTCTCGCATGTATGACCGCGCGAACAATCGGTCCGATGTCGGGTTTTCGCTGGGGCCGATCGTGGGTGTGGTCGAAGACGCACCTTGAAATTGACAGGACGATGGCGATCCGCTAGGTCGCGCGCCTCAGCAAGATTGAAGGTGCTATATGGGACGCAAACGCAAGGGTCGCGACATTTCCGGCTGGCTGGTGGTGGACAAGCCCGCGGGCATGACGTCGACCGCTGTGGTCAACAAGGTGCGCTGGGCGATGGATGCCAAAAAGGCGGGCCATGCGGGTACGCTTGACCCCGAAGCGACCGGCGTTCTGGCCGTGGCTCTGGGTGAGGCGACCAAAACCGTTCCCTACATCACGGACGCTCTGAAAGCCTACACCTTCACTGTCCGTCTGGGCCAGGCCACCAACACTGACGATGCCGAGGGCGAAGTGATTGCCGAAAGCAATGCCCGCCCGTCGGATGAAGACATCAAACAAGCATTGACCCCGTTTCTGGGCGACATCATGCAGGTTCCGCCCAAGTTTTCCGCCGTGAAAATCGACGGCCAGCGCGCCTATAAACTGGCCCGCGACGGCGAAGACGTGGAACTGACAGCCCGGCCTCTTTGGGTCGAGGAACTGATCCTTGTCGACCGCCCCGACGCAGATCACGTGGTGTTGGAGATGACCTGCGGCAAGGGCGGTTATGTCCGCTCGATCGCCCGCGATCTGGGTGAAGCGCTGGGATGCCACGGCCACGTCCGGGAACTGCGCCGGATCTGGTCCGGACCGTTCGAGGCCGAAGACGGGTTGAGCATCGAACAGATCGACGAAATGGCAAAGACCACGGCGCTGGACGACTATCTGCACCCGCTGGAAGCCGGCCTGTCCGACCTGCCAGAGCTTAAATGCACCCCCGAAGGCGCAACCCGCCTGCGCAATGGCAACCCAGGCATTGTGTTGGCCTCGAATGTTGAATACGGCGACGAGGCATGGGCCTCGCTGGATGGCAAGGCCGTGGCCGTGGGTGTTTACAAATCGGGCGAATTGCATCCCAGCCGGGTGTTCGCCGCCTGAACCACGTGTTAGGCGAAAGGCATGATCACCCGAACGCACACCAAGGGCGATGCGCCCTCGACCGCCATTTACTCCGACTGCGAGAAATACCGCTATAGCCTGACCCGCGTGTGGGACCCGGCAGGGCGCAAGGCGCTGTTTGTCATGTTGAACCCGTCTACCGCGACCGAAGTGCAGAACGACCCGACGGTTGAACGCTGCGAACGTCGTGCCCGAGCGCTGGGGTTCGGCGCGTTTCAGGTGACCAACATCTTTGCCTGGCGCGACACCGATCCGCGCAAGATGCGCGCTGCTGCCGATCCGGTAGGCCCGGAAAATGACACCGCCATTCTGGAAGGTGTTCGGTGGGCTGATCAGGTCATCGCCGCCTGGGGCACCCATGGTGCGCATCTGGACCGGGGCCCGGCGGTGGAAACCCTGCTGCGCCGGACCGGCCAGCCGCTGTTCCATCTGGGCTTGACCAAAGACGGTCACCCCAAGCACCCGCTTTATATCGCCTACAGCCAACAGCCCGAGCAATGGTGATAAAGTATTAACCATTTCAATAACTTGACTTTGACCCGATTGCCGATTGCATGGGATGTTCACCCTCGGAGCATTCTGCGATCGGAGAGGTGTCATGTTTCTGGCCGGATTGATCGGACTCGCCGCCATCGGCGGTGCCGCATACGCGATGAGCGACATGCTGATCGAAGACGAGGACGTTTCAGAGGACGGGCCCAACGAGGCCCCGGAAACGGAACCCTACACCGGAGAGTTTCTTGAGATTGGCGAAAACGTCGAAGACCCGGTGAATCCCGACATCGAAACCCAGTCCACTGGCACCCTAATCTCTGAATTCGAAGGAGACCTGGTGATTGCCGGCAGCGATGGCCCTGACCAGATCACCGGTCAGGACGGTGTTGACCAGATCAACGGGTTTGGCGGCGATGATACCATCGACGGCGGCAAGGGCGATGACGTTCTGCACGGGGGCGAAGGTACGGACACGATTTCGGGCGGTCAGGGTGATGATGTTCTGCACGGAGAGGCGGATGACGACATTCTGTTCGGCAATGAGGGGGACGATGCCCTGTTCGGCCATTTCGGGGACGACACCCTGGATGGCGGCGAAGGCGAAGACGAACTTTATGGCGGTCAGGGCGACGATACTCTGACGGGCGGGGCGGATGATGACGCGTTGCAGGGCGGGTTCGGAGACGATGCCCTGAACGGTGGCGCAGGTGAAGATACGGTCTTTGGCGGCGACGGCGATGACTTTGTCTTTGGCATCGAAGAGGGCGCAGCCGAAAAGGACTTCCTGAATGGCGGCGCCGGTGACGACACCATTGTGGCAGGCGGCGGGGATGTGGTTAACGGTGGTCAAGGCGCCGATGACATCGTGCTGAGCCCGGGTGACGAAGACGTGACCGTCATGGGATTCCAACCCGGTGAGGACAAGCTGCTTGTCACCTGGGAGGATGAGGCCGACCCGGAGATTGAGGTGGAACCTGACGCTGAAAACGCCAATCTGACCCGGGTGATGATCAACGGTCAGGAAGTGGCGCAGGTATACGGGGCTCAAGGCATGACGGTGGCCGACATTCAATTGATCACCGAAGCGCAACTGGCCCAGTACGGGCAGATGGTCTGAGCCCGCAAATTCCCTTTGCCATTTGGTGAAAATACTCTTATACGCGCCCATCCGCATCGGAATCGGTGCGGTTTTCTCCATGGGCCTGTGCTGGACGACATCCCGGCCTGCGCCATCAACTCTAACCTTTGAAGGAGACCCCGATGTCGATCACTGCTGAAGAAAAAGCACGCGTCATGAAAGAATTCGCAACCAAAGAGGGCGACACCGGTTCGCCTGAAGTACAGGTTGCCATCCTGACCTCGCGCATCACCACTTTGACCGAGCACTTCAAGACCCACAAGAAAGACAACCACGGTCGTCGCGGTCTGCTGAAGATGGTTGCCCAGCGCCGCAAGCTGCTGGACTACCTGAAAGGCAAAGAAGAAGCACGTTACCAGGACCTGATCAAAAAGCTGGGCATCCGCCGCTAAGCGCTTTTTTGCAGATGACCTGAAACCGGGTTTTCCGGTTCAACGCCCGCCAACCGGCGGGCGTTTTCCGTTGGATCCGCCGCAAGCGATACATCCCCCTTAACTTGCCAGAACAGCAGAGCATTCGGTGGCGATCAGGGAATGCCGCGGCCGTCAGGGATTGTCCGTTGCGGCACTTGGTTCTAAGCTTTCTGCGTGTTTTCCCAGCGCGTGGCATAGTCGCTTTGCGACACACTTGCACTTGTCTTGGTGCCGGCAACTGGTTTTCGAACCACATAATCCAGAAGGACAGGCAATCCCGGACCAAAAGTTCCCAGCGGTCGCGGACGTTTCTTTGTCTTGTTGGGATTCGTCATCTTCACCACGTCACGGGCGGCATATGGCCTTAACGGCTGCCACACACATTTCAGAGCCTCATAGTTCATGGCGTTGACCCAAAAGCCGTACACGATCTCTGGGCAAATCTGATAGAAGCCGTGATTGATCCAGTTGTTCGATGGCGAATGTGCGATAAACACACCCCCGGGCTTCAGCATCTTGTCGATGTTCCGGTATGCGGTCGGCAAGTCGAACACGTGCTCGCATGTTCCACCGTCATAGATAACGTCAAACCGACCAACCAGGTTTTCAGGCAAATCCCCCGCGAGATCCTGAACGATGCTCGCACCTTCGAAATCCGAAAAATCCAGCGAATCCACTTCCGAGAACCCAAGTTTCCGAAAGAATGTTTCCGAATATCCATCATCCGGGTTGCAAAGGTCAGCTTCGGCCACTCCGGGCAGGTATTTCTGCAAGGTTTCCCTGAACAATGCGGCGGACGCAGACCGGCGCGCACCGATCCAATCCTGCCGCCCAAGCATCAGAAAGCTACCTGACAGGTCATTGGATTTGACATCTTCAATCAGGCGCGCAGCCAGGACATCAACAATTGACACTCATTCCTCCGGGGTGGTCGACAGCAGATCGTTTTGCAGTACAAATCCTGTTCCGACAGTTCAATGTCAACGCAATAGCAGCGCCGAAGAACACTCGACAAGGCGGGCAAGTTCCCTGTTTGGGCAAGGATGGAATCGTCCCTGCCTCAACAGTATCTTGCAGCCATGGTTATTGGCATCTGGAAACACTCGCTGCGCCAGCCACAAGCCTTGGCACATCATCAGAACCAGCGGCTTTACCGGTATCAATTCCACACCACAGCGCCCTGCAGGGAGGCTGGACTTTCTAGTATGAACCGGAACACAAAACCGACACCACCCAATGCCCAGCTTGATTGTTAAACGCAAATGAGCTTTGTGCTAACTCAGGCTTATACAAAATTCAGAAAATTAGATGACCAGCTTCAGCATATCAGACGGTAACAGTACCACATATACAGATACTTCTCCCGGTGGCGGTGTCGTTATCGATTTCGATACGCTCGACAACAGCTTCAGTGCTCAAATCAACGGTGTTGACCTGTTTGTGGGCGGACCCGGATCTTCGCCCAATGAACTTCAGTTCCAGATTTCTGGAACCTCGGGGCAAACAGTTCGGTTTGCCGACGGTCAGAGATATGAAGTCAACACGCCAGCTGTTTGGCAGTTGGGGAATACAAACGGTGATCCCGTGGTCCGCCTGATGATCAATCCGGATGGGACGGTCGAACTCTACGGTGTGAAGACAAACAATGGTCCGCTTGAACCTCTAGAGCTGTTCAACGGAATGACAGTCAATATCGATGCGATTGCAGCGGCCTGGAACGACAGCGGTACCAATACTATTGAAATTGACCAGATTTTAACCGGCCCGACCAACGCAAGCGGTGAGTTTGTGGACGTTCTGTGCTTTGCATCTGGGACAATGATTGAAACACGCCACGGATCAGTGGCGGTCGAAGACCTGGAGATTTCAGATCAGGTGTTGACCTTTGACAATGGCTACAAACCTATTCGATGGATCGGTACGCGACGCCTCAGCGCTGCCGAGCTTCATGCGCAGCAAAGGCTAAGACCCATTTTGATCCGCACCGGAGCTTTAGGCGACGGATTCCCCAAACAGGACCTTGTCGTCTCACCGCAGCATCGCGTTCTTGTGTCGTCGGCAGTTGCACTGCGGATGTTCGATTGCAAGGATGTGCTGATCCCCGCAAACAAGTTGTTGCCACTGGACGGCGTGGGCATTGTGCAAGACACAACTGACGGTATTGAGTATTTCCACTTGCTGTTCGATACCCATGAAATCATCTGGTCCAATGGGACACCGACAGAAAGCCTGTTTACCGGCCCCGAAGCACTCAAATCAGTCTCGGCTGACGCGCGACAAGAAATCATGGACTTGTTTCCAGAGTGCTGCGCTCCGCAGTTTCAAGCAACTTCTGCGCGTTTTATTCCGCAACGGGGCAAGCTAATGCGAAAACTGGTTCAACGGCATCAGGCAAATCGCAAACCCCTCTTGGAAAATGTTCACAGGTAAACGCCCGTGCCCATCTTTACTTGGAGTTACGAGTAACGAAGGTCCAGGATTTCTTAAATCGACCCGAAAAAACGCCCACCATGCGGCAGGCGTTTTTTGGGGATTCGGTGTATAATCTACATCTTTGCCCGCTCAGATTTCAACGCCAGCCACAGGCAGTAGCACATTATCAGAACCACCAGCGTAAAGGGGATGCCGGTTGAAACCGCCGCGCCCTGCAATGCGGAAAGACCGCCTCCCAACAGCAATGCGATGGCAACCAGGCCTTCCAAAGTGCACCAGAACACGCGCTGAACCACGGGTGCGTCCATCTTGCCGCCTGCAGTGATCGTGTCGATCACCAAAGATCCGGAATCAGACGAGGTGACGAAGAAGATCACGATCAGGACTAAGGCGATCGGGGCTACGATGCTGTACAGCGGCAGCTCCTTCAGGAAACCGAACAAGGCTCCCTCGGGGGCGTAGCTGTCGATCACGGTCGCGCGGACGCCTTCCGCTCCGCCTGCGTTCAACATGTCGATGGCAGCGCCGCCGAAGGTCGACATCCACAGGGCACAGACGGCAGTTGGCGCAAGCAGCGCACAGATTACGAACTCGCGCACTGTACGGCCCTTTGAAATGCGGGCAATGAACATCCCAACAAACGGTGACCATGCGATCCACCACGCCCAGTAGAAGGTCGTCCAACCGTGGAAATAGCTGGTGTCTTCCCGTCCGAACGGGTTCGACAGCGCGGGCAGGTGCAGCACGTAATCAGTCATCACGTTGAAATACCGTGCGATGGCGGTGCCAATGCCCGTTACAGCGATGACGAAAAGGAACAGCCCCACGGCCATGATCATATTGATCTCACTCAGCCGTTTGACGCCCGCATCCATGCCCAGCAAAACCGAGCCCAGCGCGATCAACGTAATGCCAATGATCAGCAGAACCACGACGGTGGGGCTGGGTTCGATGCCGAAGACCTCGTAAAGGCCAGCGGCAACCTGCTGAGCACCCAGACCGAGCGATGTGGTCAATCCGAACAACGTGGCAAAAACCGCCAACGTGTCGATGATATGGCCCCACCAGCCCCAGACCCTTTCACCCAGAATTGGATAGAAGGCCGAACGCAAAGTCAGGGGCAGGTTCAGATTGTAGCTGAAGATCGCCAGGCTCAGGCCGACCGCGGCGTAAACCGCCCAGCCTTCCAGCCCCCAATGGTGAATGGTACCGACGATGCCGATATACTCATTGCCAGGGACAGCGATATCGATTCCCAGTGGGCGCGCATTCCCGTCTTCGGCAAAGTTGTAGTAGACCGGCTCCATCACCCCGAAAAACAACAGGCCGATACCAATACCGGCGGCGAACATCATCGCGATCCATCCGGCGTAGGAATAATCAGGCGTGGCGTCCTTGCCGCCGATCCGCACACTACCGACGGGCAGGATGATCAGTACCAGACAAAACAGGGTGATTGCATCTACCGAAAGGACCAGAAACCAATCGAACGTGCTGGTTAGCCAAGGTCGGAGCCAGCCGAAAAACGTAGCTGCGGCCTCTTGGTTGGCCAATGCGATCAGAACGAACGCAAAGATCATGATACTCGAGATCAGAAAGACCGGGTTGTGAATGTCCAAGCCAAACGGCCGGACGTTATCCTGCCCCAGTTCATATTCCGTTTCGAAGTCGTAAATCCGGGGGTCCGGATCCAGCATCTTCTTTGTTTGTGCCATTCGATTGCCCTTCTGTTCGCTGTCTGCAAACGCCAAGGTATTCGGTCGGCGGACGGGAATGAGTTAGTTAACCCCCTTGGCGCGTTTCCGTCATTTCGACCGCAGGCTTAATGGTAAGAGCTTATACTGCCTTCATATTTTTACAAAATGCATTCGACTGCAGATATGTTAGCGCTACAGATTGATCTGTGTTCCCGTAATCCCGCTCGTGAAAAACGAACCGCGACTTGATAAGTTGATCGTTGTTCGGGCTTGAATCTTTTGCACCCGGTGGCAGCACAAGCCAGTCCCGGCATGAAACGGCCATCCGATGCAGTTTCTCTTTCCTTCCAACGCATTCTCATGTATGCGCGCGGTATCTGAGACGTTGTGCCCTGACCTCGGCACTCGAATGGAAGATAAATTGGGGTCGGCGGCAATGGGGCCGCCACGCAAAACGGGAGACCCGCAGGGGCGGGAGTGCTCCCATCTAGGATACGCATATGTTTGATGTAACGAAGAAATCGATGCAGTGGGGCGAGGAAACGCTTACACTGGAAACCGGCAAGGTTGCCCGTCAGGCTGACGGCAGCGTGATTGCCACCCTGGGCGAAACCAGCGTCATGGCCAACGTGACCTTCGCCAAGGAACAGAAGCCCGGTCAGGACTTTTTCCCGCTGACCGTGCATTACCAAGAGAAATACTATGCCGCCGGCAAGGTTCCGGGTGGCTTCTTCAAGCGCGAAGCGCGCCCGACCGAAAAAGAGACGCTGACCGCGCGTCTGATCGACCGTCCGATCCGTCCGTTGTTCGTTGACGGCTTCAAAAACGAAGTCCTGGTGATGTGTACCGTGCTGAGCCACGATCTGGTCAACGATCCCGACATCGTTGCGATGATTGCTGCTTCGGCTGCTCTGACCATCTCGGGCGCACCGTTCATGGGCCCGATCGCGGGCTGCCGCGTGGGATACACCGACGGCGAATATGTCCTGAACCCGACCGTGGACGACATGCAGGACCTGCGCCTGAACCCCGAACAGCGTCTGGACCTGGTTGTTGCCGGCACCAAAGACGCCGTGATGATGGTGGAATCGGAAGCGTACGAACTGTCCGAAGCGGAAATGCTGGGTGCGGTGAACTTTGCGCATGAGCAGATCCAACCGGTCATTGACCTGATCATCTCGCTGGCGGAAGAAGCCGCGAAAGAGCCGTTTGACTTCCAGGCGCCGGATTACTCCGAGCTTTACGCCGCTGTCAAAGCCGCCGGTGAAGAGCAGATGCGCGCCGCCTTCGCGATCACCGACAAGCAAGAGCGCACCGCCGCTGTTGCCGCTGCCCGCGAAGCGATCAAAGAGGCGCTGACCGAAGAGCAGCTGGAAGACGGCAACCTCGGTTCCGCGATGAAAAAGCTGGAAGCCGGCATTCTGCGCGGCGACGTCGTCAGGGGCGGCAAGCGGATCGACGGTCGTTCGACCACCGATGTCCGCTCGATCGTTGCAGAAACCTCGATTCTGCCCCGGACTCACGGTTCTGCCCTGTTCACCCGCGGTGAAACTCAGGCGCTGGCCGTGACCACGCTGGGCACCGGCGACGATGAGCAGTTCATCGATGCGCTGCACGGCAACTTCAAATCGAACTTCCTGCTGCACTACAACTTCCCTCCGTATTCGGTTGGTGAAGTGGGCCGCGTGGGTTCGCCCGGTCGTCGCGAAATCGGCCACGGCAAGCTGGCATGGCGCGCACTTCAGGCGGTTCTGCCTGCGCCGACCGACTTCCCGTACACCGTGCGCGTAGTGTCGGAGATCACTGAATCCAACGGCTCGTCCTCGATGGCTTCTGTCTGCGGCGGTTCGCTGTCGATGATGGATGCGGGTGTTCCGCTGAAAGCACCGGTTGCCGGTGTGGCCATGGGTCTGATCCTGGAAGATGACGGCGAATACGCTGTTCTGACCGACATCCTGGGTGACGAAGACCACCTGGGCGACATGGACTTCAAGGTTGCGGGTACTGCAAACGGCATCACCTCGCTTCAGATGGACATCAAGGTCGCGGGCATCACGCCTCAGATCATGGAAACCGCCCTGGCACAGGCCAAGGAAGGCCGGATGCACATTCTGGGCGAGATGGGCAAGGCCCTGTCCGAGACCAACGAGTTCTCGGTCCACGCGCCGCGCATCGAGACCATGAACATTCCGACCGACAAGATCCGTGAAGTGATCGGTTCAGGCGGCAAGGTCATCCGCGAGATCGTCGAGGTTTCGGGTGCCAAGGTCGACATCAACGACGACGGCGTCATCAAGATCGCCTCGCCCGATGGTGAATCGATCAAGAAAGCCTATGACATGATCTACTCGATCGTGGCCGAGCCGGAAGAAGGTCAGGTTTACACCGGCAAGGTGGTCAAGATCGTCGATTTCGGCGCCTTCGTGAACTTCTTTGGCAAGCGCGACGGTCTGGTCCACGTGTCCCAGATCGAAAACCGCCGCCTGAATCATCCGTCGGATGTTCTGAAGGAAGGTCAGGAAGTGAAAGTCAAACTGCTGGGCTTTGACGATCGCGGCAAGGTGCGCCTGTCGATGAAAGTCGTCGATCAGGAAACCGGCGAAGAGATCGTTCCGGAAAAGAAAGAAAAGAAAGAGGAAAACGCAGAGTAATCTGCCCCTCTGACAGACAGCGGAAGGCCCCGGTTTCATCCGGGGCCTTTTTGTTTGCGCGGCACAGGACGGTTAACTGCGCCGCAACTTTGGTAAATCAATTATTAACACTTATTGCGTGTATTAGCTCAACCTTAAGGGGGATATTGCCGTTTTCAAGGAAGCTGTTCGACCGTGGCATCGATTACTGTTTACGAAATCAGCGCAGACCCGTTCAGCAACCGCAGTGTTGATATTACTGCTGCGTATTCGGTCGAAGTCACGGATAATGACGCCCTGCTGCAAGATCCCGACCCGGATGGCAGCTCGCAACTTGACCTCGGGTCTCTTCCCGGCTTTTCCGGCTCGACCCAGAATTTCAGTACTTTCGAAAACTACACAGGAACGGTCGATGGCGCGCCGGTCACGTTCATCCTGATCCAGTTTTCAAACCCGCGTTACATCATAGTCACTTCGGGTCAGGCCGAACTGAATGACACGATTTCAGATACCAGTTTTGCCGGCACCGCGCCGTCATCCGCGTATGACACTTTGCCTTCTTTCGTGTGTTTCACCACAGGATCTCTGATCCAGACACCGACTGGGCTGCGCAGGGTCGAGGCGCTGGAGCCCGGCGACCCGGTCATCACCGCCGGCGGCCATGCACGCCCGGTCCGCTGGATCGGCAAGCGTCGGTTGTCCGCGGCTGAGTTGCGGCGAAACACGCACCTGTCCCCTGTACGGATCAAGGCGGGCTGTTTCGGGCCGAACAGCCCAAGCCGCGATCTCGTCATTTCCCCACAGCACCGGATTGCCGTGACCTCGACCATGATGGAGCTTATGCATTGCGAGCCGGCGATGCTGGCCCCCGCAAAGGGGCTGATCAATGGGCATACCATCGTTCAGGAAACGCCCGCACATGGGGTGGAGTACATTCATATCCTCTTTGATCAGCATGAGTTGGTGAATGTCGAAGGACTCTGGTCCGAGTCCTTTTACCCCGGTGACACAAGTCTTAGGGCAATGGCACCCGCCACACGAAGCGAGCTGTTCGAACTGTTCCCGGAACTGGCCAATGGTGAAGGCTGTTACGGTTCGACCGCATTGCCGGTCCTCAAACCCTTCGAAGTCCGGGTGCTGTCGGCGGATCTGGCGGTTCCGGGCTGGAAGATCCGCCCCGATGAATCCGCGAAAGCCGCCTGACCGCAGGTCAGTGCGCGACGCCACCGGGGCCATGTTTCAACAGGTGCCACTGGCCGTAGCTGTCTTTCAGATCCAGTTTGATCGCCGCATAAGCTCGGGTCGAGGCGCTGCCGATCTCGGCAATGGTGAATTCGATCCCGCCGGGAATATCGATGCGTACACGGTGTTCGCCGCCACCATGCGGGGCCTGAATCGGGCGCCCGGTCGACTTTAGAACGTCGCCAACGGCAACGCTGGCCGTTCGTCCTTCGATATCCATCTTAAGCTCGATCGGCAGGTACAGCGTGTCGTGCACCGTCTCACACATGGCTCGGAACACGTACCAATGGGTTGCCATCTCTTCGGTTTCTTCGCCGTGAAAGACTTTTTCCAGCGCATCGCGCTGCGCCGGTGAGGCCGCGGGGTCGACGATCACCTGCATTTCACCGCCACCCTCGAATATTGGCCCGGGCCATGCATAGATCAACGCAGCCTTGGTTCCACTCAGATCCGTTTCGCCAAAATATCCGGTGGATATTTCAAGCACCTCGAAGCCGCGGCAATCGCCATGCGTCGGCAATTCCTCGAACTGGCAGGGGCAGGCATAGCCGCAGTTGCAGTTTCCGAAGCTTTCTCCCTCGACGTACCAATCTGTAAAAGCCATGGTTTTCTCCTGTTCAGGACAGTCAGAAAGCCCGACATCGTTGGTCCCATGCCCGTATGTTTCCGCAAAACAAACTAGCACAACTTGATTGCAATCTGAACCTGACGCGCGCAAACGGCTGCGAATGGCCTAAACCTTGGTTCTATTCACCCTGTTTCAACCAAAAACCAATCGCAGGGCGCCTCTGCCATCCCCAGTTCCACTGCATCGCCACAACGCAAAAAGGAGATGCGATATGGAAACCTTGAAACTGCTGACACTGACGGGATTGATCGCAACCGCACCAGTTCTTGCTTTGGCCAATGTCGGACTGGGCGACAAATTGGGCACAAGCGAAGCCGATATCCGCGCGGCGCTTGAAGCCCAGGGGTACCAGATCGAAGAGATCGAATTCGAAGGTGGGAAGATCGAGGTTGAACTCACCAAGGATGGCGTGGAAACTGAACTGGTTCTGTCTGACACGGACGGGGTGGTGACAGCCATCGAGCTCGAAGAGGACGACGACTGAACCCGCAACGTCCATGGGGCCGCATGAAAGTTACTCAAACGTCTTTGCTCTGGCTTCTTCTGGTGGTGCAGGCCCTCTGCGCCGCCTTTTTCATGACGGATGCGCTGCTGGATTGGACAGGCGGCGACGGCGCGGGATTTCGTCACCTTCATTCGTTCGAGCTGTTTTTGTCGCTGGCGCTTGTCGGCGGCCTGAGCGCCACGATCGCCCTGATCCGTTCCCAGTCCAGACGGGTGCGCGACATGCAGCGGCAACTGCAAGTGGCGCAAGGGGCTTTTGCCCAGGTCATCGAAACCCAGTTCAGCGCGTGGCAGCTTAGTGAGGCTGAGCGTGACGTTGCCATGCTGACGATCAAGGGGCTTTCCATCGCGGAAATCGCCGGAATGCGACAGACGAAAGAAGGGACGATCAAGGCCCAAAGCGCTGCGGTCTATCGAAAGGCGGGCGTTTCCAGCAGGGTGCAGTTGCTCAGTTTCTTTGTCGACGAACTCCTGTCAGAACCGTTGGTCAGGGATGTGCCCTGAAACAGTGGCAGAGCCTCGTGCCTATTCACTCACACATTCCTAAAAACCTGTGAAACGAAGTGAAGGCCCGGCGCCTTTCTTTTTGGGCCAGCCTCGTCCACATCCATGGCATGCGGACTTTGGAACACTGGAGATGGTTATGTTCACGCGCCTCATTCTCGCCTCTTCGGCTCTGGCGATCAGCGCAACGGCGCTTGCCGCGCAGAGCCTGGGCGACGGCACCTATATTCACGGCTTCATCGGCTACAGCCAGCTACAGGACAGCGATTTCACCGGGACGATCGGTGGCGCGACGCAATCGGTCGATACCGAATTCGACGCAGGTTTCGGACTGGGCCTCGCGGTAGGCAAGGAAATCCCGCAATGGTCCAACGATATCATCGGAACGCGGATCGAGCTGGAACTGTCATATCGCGACAGTGACGTGGATGGTGTAAACTTTACCGGCAATGGTCCGGGGCCCGAGGGCAATATCTCGGGCGACGTCACGCAGACCTCGTTATTTGCCAATCTGCTGTTCGATTTCAAACAGGCCGGCGCGCTGACACCGTTTGCCGGGTTTGGGCTGGGTGCCACCTATTCGAATCTGGATTTTTCTTACGGGCCGGGTGTGGCGCTGGACGACACCGACACCACCTTGGCCGCCCAGCTGATCGCCGGTGTGGCATATGACATCAACCCGTCGACAGCGTTCACGATTGACGCCCGTTACGCCCGCGCCTTTGATGTTTCGTCGCAGCGCCTGGCCCCCAACGGAGCTTTGACCGGCAACGTAGAGGACGATCTGGATACTTTCAGCATCAATTTCGGACTTCGCCATAATTTCTGATTGCTTCGGGTGTCAGGTTTCTCTCCGGTTTCCTGCACCTCTTTGCCCTCGCGCCTCAGGCGCGGGGGCACCCGGAAAACCCCGAAAAATGCAGTACGCGCAGGACATCTCGGTGGTCGCTCGACCTGCAACAACCGCCTGCTTCATCTGGCTAAAAATATCCTCGGGGGGAATCGTGCCTGCGGGCACGATGGGGGGCAGACAGCCCCCCTGACCCGGCAACCGGCTTACGACGGCGCTTTGGTCTTGCGCAGATAGGGGAAGATCGTTTCGAACTCGCCAAACTTGGCCTTGGCGTCTTCGTTCGACACGGTTGGCGGGATGATCACGTCTTCACCCGGCACCCAGTTGGCAGGTGTCGCAACGCCCTTGGCCGACATCTGCAAACCGTCAAGCGCGCGCAGAATTTCGGCAAAGTTCCGGCCCACGGTCATCGGGTAGGTCATCGACAGCTTCAGCTGCTTGTCCGGTCCGATGATAAAGACGGAACGCACCGTGGCACTGTCAGCCGGTGTACGGCCGTCGGGCAGATATGCTTCGGCGGGCAGCATGTCGAAAGCCTTGGACACAGCCAGACCGTCGTCGGCGATGATCGGAAAGCCGGGTTCGGCCTTGCCGTATTCCTCAATGTCCTTCTTCCACTTTTTGTGGTCTTCGACACCATCGACCGATACGCCGATCACCTTGGTGTTGCGCGCGGCCCATTCGTCATTCAACTGCGCAACGGCCGAAAACTCGGTGGTGCATACAGGTGTGAAATCCTTTGGGTGCGAGAACAGAATGGCCCAGCTATCGCCAATCCAGTCGTGAAACTGAATGGTGCCCTGATCCGTTTCTGCCGTGAAATTCGGAACGGTGTCGTTGATACGCAAACCCATGGGGCATCTCCTTCTCTGTGAAAAACCTGAATCGGTTGTTTGGAACCTAATCACTTTGTGTGCAGGTTAAACCGTCCATCGCGCTTGAGGATACGGATTTCGTGGGCATTGCCAGAAAATAATTTGATCAAATTCACTATTGCTCAGCCTGTGCATGGGTGACAGAGTGGCCCCGAACAGCCGATTTCAGGCAGACCTTCAGGAGGGCTCAGGATGATCGAAAAGCGGGATTTCTATATTAATGGTCAGTGGGTGGCCCCATCGCAGCCCAATGACTTCGAGGTCATCAACCCGTCAACCGAAGACCCCTGCGCCGTGATCTCGCTTGGCGCCGAAGCCGACACGAATGCGGCCGTTGCCGCGGCCAAGGCCGCCCTGCCGGGCTGGATGGCCACGCCAGTGGAAACCCGCATCGCGCTGGTGGAAAAACTGGTCGAACTCTATGCAGCCCGGGCAGAGGATCTGGCGCAGGCGATGTCACTGGAAATGGGCGCCCCGATCGATCTGGCGCGCTCGGCGCAGGCGGGTGCCGGCATCTATCACCTGAAGAACTTCATCCGCGCCGCCAGGTCGTTTGAATTTGAACGCCCGCTGGGGGATCATGCGCCGAATGATCGCATCATTTACGAGGCGGTAGGCGTTGCCGCTTTGATCACGCCGTGGAACTGGCCGATGAACCAGATCACGCTCAAGGTTGGGGCTGCTGCGATTGCGGGCTGCACCATGGTGCTGAAACCGTCGGAACAAAGCCCGCTGAACGCCATGATCTTTGCCGAGATGATGGGCGAGGCAGGCTTCCCGCCCGGTGTGTTCAATCTGGTCAACGGCGACGGTGCGGGCGTTGGTTCGCAACTTTCGGGCCATCCGGATGTAGACATGGTCAGCTTCACCGGCTCGACCCGCGCAGGCACCGCGATTTCCAAAAATGCGGCTGATACCCTCAAGAAAGTACATCTTGAGCTAGGAGGCAAAGGGGCCAACGTCATCTTTGAGGACGCGGACGAAAAAGCGGTCAAGCGTGGGGTGCTGCACATGATGCAAAACACCGGCCAAAGCTGCAACGCCCCCAGTCGGATGCTGGTGCAGCGCCCGATCTATGACAAGGCTGTGGAAACCGCGGCCGAGGTCGCAAACATGGTCAAGGTTGGCCCTGCCTCAGAGGAAGGCCGCCATATCGGACCGGTGGTGAATGAAGTTCAGTGGATCAAGATTCAGGACCTGATCCAGAAGGGCATCGATGAAGGGGCGCGGCTGGTCGCAGGCGGCACCGGACGGCCAGAGGGGCTGAACAAGGGCTACTATGTCCGCCCCACGGTCTTTGCAGATGCAAACAACCAGATGACCATCGCCCGCGAAGAAATCTTTGGCCCGGTTCTGACCATGATCCCCTTCGACACCGAAGAAGAGGCTGTCGAAATCGCCAATGATACACCCTATGGCCTGACCAACTATGTTCAGACGCAGGACGGCGCGCGTGCCAATCGCATGGCGCGGGCGCTGCGGTCGGGCATGGTCGAAATGAACGGACAATCGCGCAGCGCGGGCTCACCGTTCGGCGGCATGAAGCAATCCGGCAACGGGCGTGAAGGCGGCGTCTTTGGGCTTGAGGACTTCCTCGAGATCAAAGCTGTCGGCGGTTGGGCGGCAGAGTAACTTACCTGCAAAGCAGACAGATCGGGCGGGGCAACGCGGTTGGCCCCGCCCGCAACCCCCTATAGGGGCCGCACCACAAGCTGGGGTACGCCATCGGACGTGCGGCGCTGGGATTGACCGTCCCACCCAATCTCGCCGGTGACGCGCTGTCGAAATGCAGAAAAGCTGTCAAAGCGCACCACATCGACCGGCGTATCGAAATGCAGGGTCACTCGGCGACGCGCGCCATCGCCAAGCATGGTCAGACCGCGAATTTCGGCCGTGAACGCCTGACCCAGATAGCGCCCTTCGACCCGATCACCCACGCGCAGATGCATCCGGTTTCCGGCCATTGCGTGCAAGGTGTTCCAGTCTCGAACGCCATGCTGATGGGCCAGCAGTTCCAATGCCGCACTGTGCGACAGCGAAACGCCCTTCGTTTTCAAGTCTTCCCGCAGGCGTTTCGCCTGCGCTTTCAGCTCTTCAACCGGAGCAACGGTTTGGGATCGTATCATCATGTGCCTCGTGTCCTTGAACGGGCGCGAAGTCAGGACGGGGCTCGCATTTCCATCCGCGCGCCGGGAAAGGGCAACAGATGCTTTTCAAACCGGGTTTCACCAAAGCCAATGGCCGCGAACGGCAGGGGACCCGAACCTGAGGTGCCTTTTGGCAGCGGCCGGGCCGTCTGTCAATCAGGCGTCTGCCTGCGCCGCCTCATAGGCCAGCATGGCACGCTTGACAGGCAAGCCCCAGTGATAGCCCCCCAGACCACCTGATTTGCGCAATGCCCGATGGCAGGGGATCAACCAACTGACCGGGTTGCGGCCAACTGCCGTTCCCACGGCGCGAACGGCTTGCGGCGAGCCGACTCGCTGGGCGATCTCGGAATAGGTCGTGACCTGCCCGGACGGGATATGCATCAGCGCTTCCCACACCTTGATTTGCAAAGGTGATCCGATCAGGAAAAGCGGTGTCGGCTCCAACCGGTCGCTGGCAGCGCCAAAAGCACTCAGCGCCCAAGGACGCAGACGCATCGGATCTTCGACAAACGTCGCCTTGGGCCAGCGCGAGATCATGTCTTCCATCGCGGCCTCTTCGCCGGTCTCGGCGCCGAAGGCAATGCCGCAGATGCCCTTGTCGGTCCCCATGACCAGCGCAGGGCCAAAGGGGCATTCGAACCACCCCCAATAGATCGTCAGACCTTCGCCTTTGCGGGCATATTCGCCGGGGCTCATGGATTCCCACGTCAGGAACAGGTCATGCAGACGTCCGCTGCCGGACAGGCCCACATTGTGGGCCGTTTCCAATGTCGTAAACCGTTCACGCAACAATGCCTTCGCATGGCCCAGCGTCAGGTATTGTTGATACCGTTTCGGTGACACTCCGGTCCAACGCGAGAACAAACGCTGGAAATGGGCCGGGCTCATATCCATCTGGCGTGCCAGTTCATCAAGGCTCAGGCCTTCACCACCCTGATCGATCAACTCGATTGCCCGGCGCATGACGTTGTAATGATAACCGCTTTCTGGGGTCTGGACGTTCATGGTTCCACCTCATCTTCTGACAAAACCATAGCGCGCTGGCCACGCTGTCGCGACCCGGAACTTGCGCATTGGCTTTGTGCTTGTGTCAGGGCGCGGTGGACGGCATTAAGGCCCGGATGGCAAAGCAACTCGACTATCATACGATCCGCGAGATTTTCACGCGCTTTCAAAAGGCCGACCCGGAACCCAAGGGCGAGCTGGAGCATGTGAACGTCTATACTCTGGTCGTCGCCGTGGCCCTTTCGGCGCAGGCCACGGATGCGGGTGTCAACAAAGCGACGCGCGACCTGTTCAAGATCGCCGACACGCCGCAAAAGATGCTGGATCTGGGCGAGGACGGCCTGATCGAGCACATCAAGACCATTGGCTTGTTCCGCCAGAAGGCCAAGAACGTCATCAAGCTCAGCCGTATCCTGGTTGACGAATATGGCGGCGAGGTTCCCAATTCCCGGGCTGCCCTGCAATCCCTTCCGGGTGTGGGCCGCAAGACGGCCAACGTGGTTTTGAACATGTGGTGGCGGCAACCGGCGCAGGCGGTGGACACCCATATCTTTCGCGTCGGCAACCGCACCGGTATTTGCCCCGGCAAGGATGTGGACACGGTCGAACGCGCCATCGAAGACAATATTCCCGCTGACTTTCAACTTCATGCGCATCACTGGCTGATCCTGCATGGCCGGTACCACTGCAAGGCGCGCAAGCCGCAATGCCCGACCTGCATCATCCGTGATCTCTGCCAATTCGAGGACAAAACCCTATGAAGACTTATCAACTGACCGGCATCGGAAATGCCGTTGTGGACGTGATTTCCCAGGCCGATGACAGCTTTCTGGAGCTGATGGGCATCGAAAAAGGCATCATGCAGTTGATCGAACAGGAACGCGGCGAGGTGCTGTACGCCTCGATGGAAAGCCGAGTTCAAACGCCGGGCGGCTCGGTGGCCAATACCATTGCGGGCGCAGGCGCGCTTGGGTTGGATGCAGCATTCATCGGCCGGGTACACGATGACGCTCTGGGCCGGTTCTATGCAGATGCGATGAATGAAGATGGCGTCGACTTCGTGAACCCGCCTGTTCCGGGTGGCGAATTGCCGACGTCACGCTCGATGATCTTTGTGTCGCCTGATGGCGAGCGGTCGATGAACACTTATCTGGGCATTTCCTCGGAACTGTCGTCTCAGGACGTTCCGGATGAGGTCGCAGGAAACAGCCAGATCATGTTCCTTGAGGGGTATCTGTTCGACAAAGAGAAGGGCAAGGCGGCATTCCTTGAGGCCGCACGTGCCTGTCACAAGGGTGGCGGCAAGGCCGGGATCGCCATTTCCGACCCGTTCTGTGTGGAACGGCACCGGGTGGATTTCCTGCTGCTGATTGAAAACGAGCTGGATTTCGTGATCGGCAACGAGGCCGAGATCAAATCCCTGTTCGAAACCGACGACCTGGAAGAGGCGCTGCGGCGCACGTCGGCGATCTGCCCGCTGGTGGTCTGCACCCGGTCGGGCGACGGGGTGACGGTTATGAACGGCGACGCTCGCATTGACGTACCGGTCGAGAAGGTCGTCCCCGTTGATGCAACAGGTGCGGGCGACCAGTTTGCCGCCGGGTTCCTGTTTGGCATGGCAACCGGCCGCGATTTCGAGACCTGCGCCCGTATTGGCAATGTCTGCGCCCGCGAGGTCATCAGCCATATCGGCCCGAGACCCGAGGCGGATATGCTGGAATTGCTGCAGGAGGAAGGGCTGCTTTGAGCCCAAACCTACCAAGGTTGGCTGCCCCGGGAACTTCCTTCTTAACACCAACGGTAGTTCAGCTAGATAGTTCGAAACTGTCTAAACACAGATGGATATCGGGGGGCCTATTTTGGATAGAAGCGCTTTGATTGGGTCATGGAAAATGCATGCGTGGACGCGGCAGTCGGTGGCAACGGGAGAAATTACCGATGCACTGGGGCCCGACCCAATCGGCTATATTGCATACCACGCAGACGGTCGGATGATGGCCACTGTTTTCAGGCGCGATCGCCCGAACTCAGGCCGAAATGGTTGGACCGAAAGCGAAAAAGCGCAGCTTTTCGACGACATGCTTGCCTACGTCGCGTCTTATTCACTGGAAGAAGACCGCGTCGTTCATCATGTTGATGGGTCTTGGAATCCAAATTGGCACGGCGACCTTTCGCGTCCATTTGTACTCGAAGGTGATAGATTGGTGATTAGTGGTGCTCCCGGAATCGATCCCATGACGGGCGAAGAAGTCGTCTATCGGATGGAATTTACGAAGGTATAGGCGCTTTAACGACAGAACCGCCAAACACCGGCTGGTATTGGTTTTGGTATACATGCCGACCAATACGAACGGCAGATTTGTCCGCCTAGCGGATCAATCTGAAACGCAACCCAAGCGATCAGAATTCGCTTAGATAGTCGGAAAAAGCCTCGACCACGCGCTCATACACCTCGCGCTTGAAGGGCACGATCTCGGCGATCAGCCGGTCTGGCTCCTGCCATTTCCAGCAGGTGAACTCGGGGTGGTCGGTTTCGATGTCGATCTGATCGTCGGTTCCCAGATACCGCATCAGGAACCATTTCTGCTCCTGCCCGCGGAAGCGGCCCTTCCATATCTTGGGCACGATGTCATGCGGCAGGTCATAAGGCAGCCAGCCCTCGGTTTCCGCGATGATTTCAACCAGATTAGCCGTGACTCCGGTTTCCTCCAACAGCTCTCGCAAGGCCGCATCACGAGGGTCTTCGCCCTTGTCCACACCGCCCTGCGGCATTTGCCAGGCGTTCGCGTGGCGGTCGTTGCGCTGTCCGACAAAGATCTGGCCCTGATCGTTCATCAGCATCAGCCCGACGCAGGGGCGGTAGGGCAGTTTTGCAATATCTTCGGGGGTCATGCGCGGCCTCATCGGGTTGTTCCGCCCACCTCTAGCAACCACCGGCGCAACAGCAAAGAGGGTGACGTGGGGTTTCGCGTGACAAAGTTTACGCGAACGTCAATCTATCACGCAAATTCAGGAGGGAGAGTTTTGCCATGACTGTGTACCCAAACATGCTGGCACCACTGGATCTGGGCTTTACCACGTTGAAGAACCGGGTCCTGATGGGCTCGATGCATACCGGGTTGGAAGAAACCGGCGACTGGAACCGGGTGGCCGAGTTCTATGCCGCCCGCGCGCGCGGTGGCGTGGCGCTGATGGTCACGGGGGGAATCGGGCCGAACCTTGAAGGCTCGGTCCTGCCGGGGGCGGCGATGATGACCAGCGACAAGGACGTGGCCAATCATTCCGTCGTCACCGACCGTGTGCATCAGGCAGGTGGCAAGATCGCGATGCAGATCCTGCATGCGGGCCGCTATGCCTATGGGCCGAAATGCGTGGCGCCCAGCCCGGTGAAGTCTCCGATCTCGCCCTTCCCCCCCAACGAGTTGGACGAGGACGGCATCGAGAAACAGATCAGCGACATCGTCAACGCCGCCGTGCTGGCCCAAAAGGCGGGCTATGACGGGGTCGAGATCATGGGGTCCGAGGGTTATTTCATCAACCAGTTTCTGGTGACCCACACCAACAAGCGCACAGACCGTTGGGGCGGGTCCTATGAGAACCGCATGCGCTTGGCTATCGAGGTGGTTCGCCGCACCCGCGCGGCGGTGGGAACCGATTTCATCATCATCTACCGGCTGTCGATGATCGATCTGGTACCCAACGGCTCGACCCATGACGAGGTGGTGCAACTGGCGCAGGAGATCGAAAAGGCCGGGGCCACGATCATCAACACCGGCATTGGCTGGCACGAGGCGCGGATTCCGACCATCGCCACCAGCGTGCCGCGCGCGGCCTTTTCCTGGGTGACCAAGAAGCTGATGGGCAAGGTGGGGATTCCGGTCATCACCTCGAACCGGATCAACACGCCCGATGTGGCCGAGCAGGTGCTGGCCGAGGGCTGTGCCGATATGGTCTCTTTGGCGCGGCCGATGCTGGCGGATGCGGATTTCGTGGCCAAGGCGATGGCCGGCGAGTCGGCCAGGATCGCGCCCTGCATCGCCTGCAACCAGGCCTGCCTGGATCACACCTTCAGCGGCAAGCTGACATCCTGCCTTGTCAACCCGCGCGCCTGCCACGAGACCGAGCTGGTGATCGAAAAGGCCGCCACGCCCAAGCGCGTGGCCATCGTAGGCGCGGGTCCGGCGGGCCTGTCCACGGCGATGACGGCGGCGGAGCGCGGCCATAACGTGACCGTGTTCGATAAGGCCGACGAGATCGGCGGCCAACTGAACATGGCCAAGCAGGTGCCGGGCAAGGAAGAGTTCTGGGGCTTGGTGGACTGGTACCGCACCATGCTGAACGATCTGGGCGTCAAGGTCGAATTGGGCCGCAAAGTCGGCGCCGACGATCTGGGCGGGTTCGATGAGGTGGTGATCGCCACGGGCGTCAACCCGCGCGACCCGCAGATCCCGGGCGAAGACAGCGACAATGTCGTGAACTATATCGACGTGCTGCGCGACAAGGCCCCGGTGGGCAAATCGGTGGCCGTGATCGGCGCCGGCGGCATCGGCTTCGACGTGTCGGAATACCTGTTGGAGGAAGGCCATTCGCCCACCACCGACCTGCCCTTGTGGATGAAGGAATGGGGCGTCGCCGACCCTGAACAGCACCGCGCAGGCCTGGCGCCGGAAGGCCCGCAACCCGAGGCGCCCAAGCGGCAGGTCACGCTGCTGCAGCGCAAGAAGCAGGCGCATGGCAAGGGGCTGGGCAAGACCACCGGCTGGATCCACCGCGCCACGCTGAAGATGAAGGATGTCAACTTCGTGGGCGGCGTGAACTATGAACGCATAGACGACGAGGGGCTGCATGTCTCGTTCGGAGAAGAGCGCGCCGATCCGACCGTCATCAAGGCGGATACGATCGTTCTGTGTGCAGGACAGGTGCCCGAGCGGTCGCTGGCCGACGCGCTGATCGAACGCGGGATCACCCCGCATGTGATCGGTGGGGCGGACGTGGCGGCCGAACTGGACGCCAAACGCGCGATCAATCAGGGCACACGCCTTGCCGCAGAGTTCTGAAGCCACTCGTTCAGAGTGTCTTCAGTCCGACAGCGCGAGCTTTGCACCCAAGGCACCAAAAGCGGTTGCGAAACACCGCTTTATCCACGCCATCACAGCAGGGCGCCGGATCACATAGTCCCGCGCCAGTGCGGCGCATGCCCCATACCCGACAAAAACAATAAATGTCATGGCCATGAAGGCCAGCGCCAGTTTGGCCAGCTCCATTCCTGCATTTGCTGCATTCGCCGGCAGGAATTGAGGCAGAAAGGCCAGGAAGAATAGCGACAACTTTGGGTTCAAAACGTTGATCAGCGTTCCTGTCACGGCAATTCTAAAGTCGCTTTTTGCGGATTTCTCCGCCGCGACGTCCATGGCGCCACCGTCCTTCAGGATTCCCCATGCCATGTAGAACAAGTACAAGACGCCAAGATATTTGATGAGTTGAAACGCGACGGCACTGGTGTGCAGCAAGGCTGCAAGTCCGATGATGCTGGCCAAGGCCGCAGGAACGATCCCAAGTGTGCATCCGAAGGCTGCGGCAAGACTTGCGCGAAACCCGCGCCCAAGACCGACAGCCAAAGTATAGATGACGCCGGTACCCGGCAGCAAAACAACAATCAATGATGTGACGAAGAATTCCAGCGACATTATTACCCCCTGCAAATGCAGGCAGATTCACTAAGTGCGCCGAAAATGTAAATGCCTTTCCATAACATGAACCGAACGGACGGTTTCAACGACCTGCGGCTATTCCACGGTGATCGTGATCACTTCGGATACAATCGGCGGGGAATGCGGCACATGCCCGGCATCGCCCAGAACCAATTGCAGGGTGTGTTGGCCCGGCGACAGATCCAATGCTACTTCGGTCTGACCGCCTCCGAAGTGCATGTGATTATCGTCGGCGGGCAGGCCATTGGCCAACTCATCCTCGCCATCCTCGCCTTCACCCAGCGGGGGACGGTCAAGCAGCAGGTGGTGGTGCCCGGTGTTTTCTTTGTCGGTTCCGGCGGGCGCGACGCCCATGCCGCTTAGGCCAAAGACAACCGTGACCGGTGATTGCACGGTATCGCCATCCGACAGGTTGACGAAATAGACTTTTGCATCAGGATTCGACGGGGTCTCTCCTCCGGCATGCGCAAAGCCCACAGAAAGGCAAAGCGCAGCAATGGCGAAAAAGGTTCTCATGATCTCCTCCCTGGTCACAAAAATGCCATTCTCAATGAGAGATCTTAGCGCGATTGCCTGAAAAACACAGCATCACATTGCCTGAGGTGAGTTTGGAAACCACTGTTTCTGCGTTTCTCATACGCAAACGATCCGATTCAAATCCCTGATATTATCCCATGTCTGCCCCGTTTCCGCCCAGATTCAGCGCCATAGTCAGGACGGAAATCAAGATCTGGGGAACGAGTATGGACCGACTGACCGAAATGGAAGCCTTCGCCAATGTGGTGGACCAGGGTGGCTTCACCGATGCGGCCAAAAAGATGGGCATCTCCAAATCAGCTGTGTCCAAACACGTATCGAGCCTTGAGGCGCGTCTGGGAGCGCGGCTGTTGAACCGCACCACGCGCCGGGTTTCACCAACGGAAATCGGGCTGGCCTATTATGACCGCGCGCGGCGCGTGTTGAATGATGCCGGAGAAGCGGATTCACTGGTCACGTCAATGCAATCGGCCCCGTCTGGTCTTTTGCGCATCAGCGTCGCCACGGATTTCGGCGTCAATCACCTGTCACCTGTTCTGTCCGAGTTCCTTGCAGCCTACCCCGACATCACCGTGAACATGGTTTTGAACAACCGCTATGTCGAGCTGATTTCCGAAGGATTTGACGTGGCCGTGCGCATTGGTGAGCTGGAAGACAGCACGTTGCGCGCCCGCAAACTGACCGAGACGGTCAAACGCATGGTCGCCGCGCCCAGTTATGTCGAAAGATTCGGCCGGCCGCAGAAGATCGATGATCTGAACGAACACAAGCTGCTGCATTATTCCAGCCAATCCTCGGGCAATGTCTGGAAACTGACCGCGCCGTCCGGCGAAAAACGTCAGGTTCGTACCGCCGGGTGGTTGAGTGTCAATGATGGCCAATCCCTGTTGAACGCAGCGGTTTCCGGCCTGGGTATCGCCTATCTGCCCAGCTATCTTTACGCCGAAGCCCTGAAGGCCGGGCTGGTTGTCGATGCAATGCCGTCCCTGCCTGACGAAGTTCAAGGCGTTTACGCCGTCTACCCGCCGGGCCGCTTTACGCAACCCAAAGTGCGGGCCTTCATCGATTTCCTCGTTGATTCCTTCCACGGGAAGGGTCCGATGGACTGGTAATTTCTCCCTGAAGACCAACCTTTGGCCCGCGTATGAAAGTGCGGGCCTTTTTTTACGGGTCGATCACTGACAGTCCCATGGACCGGGCGGAAGTGCGCAAGCTGTCCGTCAGCACATTCTGACCCGGCGGTGGGGTCTCGGAACTGCGTACCAAAAGAGCAATATCGCGATTTGCATTGGCGATGGACAGCGGTCGCAAGCGCACCTCGTCGCGGTAGATCCCCTGTCTGCGAGCATAAAGATCAGGCAGTACCGCAACACCAACACCCGAAGCCGCCATCAGAACAATGGAATCAAGCGTCGTGCCTTCATACTCATCCGAAACAACCCCACCGCATTCCGCCGCCAATGCATAGACGATGCGCGACAGGCGGTGGCTTTGATCCAGGGTGAGGAAGATCCGGTTCTGAAGATCGGTGGCACTGACACCCTGCAAGTCCCGCGCCAGAACGTCATCAACGGCAACCGCGACCCAAAGAGGTTCGTTGAACAACCGGTGTTGCACGGTATTCGGATGATCTTCGGGCGTGGACAATATCAGATCAAAGCGACCGGATTTCAGACCCTGTTCCAGATCCAGTGTGTTTTCCTCGCGAACCGCAATACGCAATCCGGGGCGAATCCGGTGCACCTGTTTGATGGCTTGCGGCAACAGATAAGGCCCGATCGAAGGCAAAACCCCCAGTCGCAACCTTCCTCCGGCGGGCATATCGTTCGACATGGCGTGGCGAAGGTCCTTGACCTCTGCCAGGATCTTCTGTGCGCGCAAGATGAATTCTTCTCCTTTCGCCGTCACCTGGATACCACCCCGGTTACGCTCAAAGATCCGAACGCCAAGCTCTTGTTCTACAGTCGCAATTTGCGTCGACAGGCTGGGCTGGCTGACATTCAGCACCTCGGCAGCCAAACTGAATCGCCCAAGGCGACTGACCGTAACGATGTATTCCAACTGTCGCAATGTGGGACGCATTTCATAGCCTGAAACTATATATAACTTAGAAAGATAGTATTTGGCGAAATCAGTTTTGCAAGGCACCTAACCCGAAAACGAGGGATCAGGAGTCAATTATGCCCGGAGTGATCGAGACGCTTTCCAGCAACCTGCTTGTGCCGACCATACTGTTTTTTGCCCTTGGGCTTCTGGCTGCCTTTGTACGCAGTGACCTGTCCATTCCGGCGGGCGCGGCCAAGTTCATGTCGCTTTACCTGCTGCTGGCCATCGGGTTCAAAGGCGGTGCCAGTCTGGCCGCGCATGGCATTCACCTGCAACTGTTCCTGACGCTGCTGGGCGGTGTCGCCTTGTCCTTTACCATCCCCTTCGTGGCCTTTGGCCTGCTCAGGGTGATGACACGGCTGGATGCGCTGAACGCGGCGGCGGTGGCAGGGCACTATGGTTCGATCTCGATCGTCACCTTTGTTACGGCCACCAGCCTGCTGGATCTGGTGGGGCTGACCCATGACGGATTCATGGTGGCCGTTGCGGCTGCGATGGAGGTGCCCGCAATCCTGTCGGCGCTTTGGTTGGCGCACAAGACCGGAAGCAATGGCGTCAAGGATGACAAGCTGTGGCGCGATCTGCTGGCCAATGGCTCGATCGTGCTGCTTACCGGTGCCTTCCTGATCGGAGCCATCACCGGTGGTGAAGGCATGCAGATGATCGCGCCCTTCATCGTGACGCCTTTCACCGGAATCCTGTGCCTGTTTCTGCTGGATATGGGCCTGTCGGCAGGGCGCAGCCTGATCAGCAACCGAGACAAGCTGTCGGTTGGCCTGTTCGCCTTTGGTGTTTTGATGCCCCTGATCGGCGCATTTATGGCCTGGGCGGTAGGTGCCGTGATCGGCTTGCCACAGGGCAGCTTGTTCCTGTTCATGGTGCTGTCAGCCTCGGCTTCGTATATCGCGGTTCCCGCCGCGATGAAGATCGCCCTTCCAAAGGCCGAGGCCGGGATCTATCTGACCTTGTCGCTGGGGGTGTCGTTTCCGTTCAACATCACCGTCGGATTGCCGCTGTACCTGTGGTGGGTCAGTTGACCAGCAATACGGCTTCGACCCGACGGTTGAGATCGCGCCCTTCCGGAGTTGCATTCGATGTGAGCGGAGACAGATAGCCAACACCCTGCGCTTCGATCCGGTCGGGTGCCACGCCATGCGCATCGATCAGGCGGGTCCGCACCGCCTCGGCCCGGCTTTTGCTAACCGCAATATTTGCCTGTAAGGCACCGGTATCGTCAGTGTGCCCTACCAACGCCAGGCGTGTGTTCGGGTTGTCGGTCAAGTATCCGGCCAGCAAGGTCAGCGAGTCAAACGGCCCTTCGCCCAGGGCAACCTCGCCCGTCGGAAAATGCAGGTCATCCAGGATCACGTGGCCCGTTGTCGCCAAGGCCTCCAGCAATCCGACCGGGCCTTCCACGGCTTGCTCGATCACCACAGGGTCCGGGTCCGGCGCGTCCTGGGGTGTGACCCGGATCATCTGAACATAGCCATCCGGGGGATTGCGGCTGACCAGCAGGCTAAGGGCAACCGGCCCCTTGGTGGCCGACAAGAACCGGTAATCCTGAATAGCGACATACATGTCCGGGGTTGGCACGACCTCGGTGCCAAAACGGAAATCGAAACCGCCACAAACCCGCGCGTCGCATTCGAACAGGATCTTGTAGCCCTGCGCCTCGATCTGGTCCCGCAACGGTGCCAGCAGCTGCAATGTCGTGCTCGACCCCGCCTGAAGCCGCCACGTATAGCGTTCCACGCGCCCTTCGAGCGTTTCTGCGGGAACCGAGCCATTTGCATAAGGCCCCGTCGGCAGGTCATAGCTGTCCAGTGGCGATGTTCGGTCGCTGATCTGTCGGGCACTGGCCGGCAAGGTCAGGTCCTGCGCGGCAACAGGTCCTGTCATCAGCAGGGCAACAAGGGCGGCGGCGCGGATCATCGAAACTGTGCGTGATATTCTTCGTTGGGCACCATCGCCGTTGCGCTGGCGACCCGGTTTGACATGTTGAAAAACCCGGCGACATTGGCGATGTCCCAGATGTCGCGGTCGGAAAAGCCTGCATCGCGCAGGCGCTGGCGGTCGGGCTCTTCGATCTCGGCGCTGGCGGTGGTCATCTTTGCGGCAAAGTCCAGCATCGCCCGTTGACGCGGCTCCAGCGGGGCGACGCGATAGTTCATCACCAGCATTTCGCCCAGTTGCGGATTGCCCGAAAGCTGACGCACCGCCGCCCCATGGGCGACCAGACAGTAGAAACACTTGTTGATTGACGAGACGACGACCGCGATCATCTCGCGTTCCAGTTTGGTCAGCCCGCTGTCAGCCAGCATCAGGTCGTTATACATCGCGGTGAAGGCGTTCAGCTTGTCGATGTCGAATGCGTTGGCTTTCAGCACATTCGGCACCATGCCCAGTTTTTCGACACAGATATCAAAGTATTTCTGCGTTTCCGGCGGCAGTGGATCGACCATGGGCAGGTTCAGCGCGGTAGGCATGTCTTTTTGTGTCACGGCGGCCTCTTCGGTTCAGACAAGATGACGGTAATGGTATTCGCCCGCGATCTCCATCCCGAGGGCACGATAAAGACCGTTGGCGCCCTCATTGGCTTTGGTGCAGATCACGCTGAGGTTCTGCGCACCGTGATCACGCGCCCAGAATGCGGCCGCGCGCATGGTCCAGTGGCCCAGCCCCTGACGACGGTGTTCGGGCAACACTTCCAGCGCGTGGACCAACGCAGTGTCTGCATGCATCGCCACAAAAGCCACGCCGCTGGGTTTGTCGTTGTGACGCAGCAAAAATCCTGTCTTGGGTCCATTGGCACGTTCCATCACCGCGATCCGCTCGGGTCCGATCCCGCCCGAGGCCCAGATTTCGCGCATGATCTCAAGCGGTTCCCAGATCGAAAACACCATGACCGGTGGGATTGGCTGATCGATCAGCCGAGAGATGGGGCAGACATAAATGTTGACCGGGTCAAGAATGTCGTATCCCCGCTGGGCCAGCATTGCATCCAGAGCTTCATCCCCGGGCCGCAGGCAAAAGATGCGTTTTTGCCCCATGGACAGCATCGCGGCCTCGGCGGCGTCGATATCGTCTTCGTTGGCCGGGCCCAATGCACTGGCCGCTGATACGCGCGACCCTCCGCCCCGCCCCTCACGCAGCAGAAACGGGCCAAGCCGCTGATAGCGTGCGGCGGGCCATGTTCCGTCGACTATTTCCGCCCAGTTATTGCTCAAAGCTCAAGCTCTTTCGCCAGGCGGGTGGTGGCCGCGTCGATCCGGCCTCCGTCGGTGCCGCGTACAACCACGTTGGCCCCGAAGGCACCGTTGATCTGAAACGGATAGCACCCGATGGACAAGTCACTGAAATCTTCGGCCAAGGCCGCCAGGGTTGCGGCGATATCACCTTCTCCGCGGTCCACACGCAGAGTTTGCGACAGCAAAGGGCGGCCTCCGGTCAATGTTGGCAACACGCTCGCCACCATCGCCTGAAAAACCGACGGCACACCTGCCATGACATGCACATTCGCAAGCGTGAACCCGGGCGCTGTCGAAACCGGATTTTCGATCAGCGTCGCCCCGTCCGGAATACGCGCCATGCGCAGGCGGGCGGCATTCAGTTCCAGCCCGGATTTGTCGTAATGGGCCTGCAACAGCGCGCGCGCGTCATCGCGCACATCAATGGGTGTATCGAAAGCGCGGGCAATGCAATCGGCCGTGATATCGTCATGGGTCGGGCCGATGCCGCCGCTGGTGAAGACATTGTCATAGGCATCGGACAACGCTTTGACGGCCGCTTCAATGGCAGGGGCATCATCGCTGACAATGCGGACCTCTTTCAGGTCGATGCCGTGTTTGGTCAGCTCCTGCGCCAGAAAATGCATATTCGCATCGCGGGTGCGACCCGACAGGATTTCATCCCCGATCACCAGCATCGCTGCGGTTGGATTGGCCATGGCGCTGTCCCCTCTTGATCGTTTTCAGGGGCAGGTATAGGCCGTGAGACATGCGTTTTGAAACCCCTCTTGTCCCCGCCCGGCTGATCCGCCGCTACAAACGCTTTCTGGCCGATTGCAGGCTTGAGGATGGAAGTGAGGTAACGGCCCATTGCGCCAATCCGGGATCGATGATGGGGCTGGCCGAACCGGGTGAGAAAATCTGGCTGGAACCCAACGACGATCCGAAGAAAAAGCTGAAATTCGGATGGCGGCTGGTGGACCACGAGAACGGGCATTTTACCGGGGTCGATACCTCGGTCCCGAACCGGGCGCTGCGGGCTGCTTTGGAAGCCGGTGATATCCCCGAACTGGCCGCCTATGACACCGTCCGGCCCGAGATGAAATACGGCGACAACAGCCGCATCGATTTCCTGCTGACGGGGCCGGGCCTGCCGGATGCCTATGTCGAGGTGAAAAGCGTGACACTTTCACGCCAGCCCGGACTGGCCGAGTTTCCCGACAGCGTCACAGCCCGTGGCACCAAGCATCTGGGCGAGTTGGCCGCGATGGCGTCACAAGGGCACCGGGCGATCATGCTGTATTTGGTTCAGCGAACCGATTGCGACCGGTTTGCTTTGGCGGCCGATATTGATCCAGCCTACGCGGCGGCATTTGAGGCGGCGCAGGCGCAAGGGGTGGAACGGATCGTTTGCGGGACGCGGATAACGCCGTCGGGGGTTTGGGTGCAGACTGAAATGAGGATCTTGGCCGGCTGAGTCAGTCCGCAACGACAGCATCAACCTCAATCTCGACCAGCCACTCGGGATTCACAAATCGTTCGATGGCCATGATAGTATCTACAGGGCGAGCATCCAGACAATACAGCTTTCGGGCTTCGATCGCCTGTTTCCAGTTTTCGATTTCGGTCAGGATGACACGCGTTCTGACAATATCGTGCAGCCCTGACCCGGCACGCTCAAGCGCATCTTTGATGATTTCGAAACATTGTCTGGTTTGCAGATAGACATCGCCGACACCCACAGTGTTGCCGTCAGCATCGACTGGTGCGGTTCCCCCGACCGCGATGAAGTTCCCGACCCGAACCGCTCGGCCGAACCCAACGATGCTTTCCATGGGGTTTCCGTTAGAGATCAATTCTCGTTTCTGTGACATGCATCCGGTTCCCTGATTTTCTCAAGAAAAAATGCAATCATTAGATACTGATCCGCCTGCCGTGAAAAGTGTCCAAGCCAGTAGCCGTACGGATTGCAGTCGAGGCGGTGGGGTCCGAGATGCTGCAATGCAGCCCCTACTCTTGAATCCTGAGCCAACGGAACCAAGTTTCCCGCATGGTTTACGCAGTCTGAACACGCGCCCTCTGGTACTTTCTGCACAAGCAGCGTAAAAGGAATGCTGCGCGCAACATTTGGAGCTTAGCGTCGATGAAAGAGCATCGTGGCCGCCTGACCAAGGACGGCATTCGCATCTATGAACAAGGTGACTTCGCCGGGATGCACGCGGCGGGGGCTTTGGCGGCGCGGATTCTGGATGATATTGCCGAACATGTGTTTCCCGGACAAACCACGGGCGCCATTGACGGGCTGATCACGCAGATGGTCGAAGACGCCGGTGCGACCTCGGCCACCATAGGTTATAAAGGCTATCAGCACGCCAGCTGCATCAGCGTGAACCACGTGGTCTGCCACGGTATTCCAGGTGAGAAAAAGCTGAAGGACGGCGATATCCTGAATATCGACGTCACCGTCATCGTCGATGGCTGGTTTGGCGACACCTCACGCATGTATGTGGCGGGCAAGCTGCCGCGCAAGGCGGAACGGCTGATCCAGGTGACCCATGACGCGCTGTTCAAGGGCATCGAGATGGTCAAGCCGGGCAATACCTTTGGTGACATCGGCCATGCCATCCAGTCCTATGTCGAAGCACACCGGATGAGCGTCGTGCGTGATTTCTGCGGTCATGGTCTGGGTCGTGTGTTTCACGCGCCACCGAACGTGCTGCACTATGGCCGCCCGGGCACCGGTGCCGTTCTGGAAGAGGGTATGTTCTTTACCATCGAACCCATGGTCAATCTGGGTCGTCCCGAAACCAAGACCCTGGCCGATGACTGGACAGCCGTAACCCGCGACAAATCGCTGTCGGCACAGTTCGAACATTCGGTGGGCGTCACCTCGGATGGGGTCGATATCTTTACCCTGTCACCCGCTGGCAAGTTTCACCCGACCTATTCCTCCTGATCCGCGGCCTGTTCGCGGAGGAGTTTCAGCAGCATCGTTTCGTCCGCCCACGGCGTGACCGCGTCGTGGATGAAGACCGGCGCGCGCATGGGTTTGCGCTCGGGGCCGGCAGCGGCTTCGCTGTCGCTAGAAAAGGTCCAGGCAAAAGGTGTCAGAGTGCGGTCCATGCGTGCACATTAGCACGACCGCGGGTCAAAGTCCCAACAACCCATGCGCCTGTGACATGTCCGTGATCACTTCGGCCCCCAGATCCGCCAGCTTTTCACCGCCTCCCTGAGGCGCATAAGCAAGGCAACGCATGCCGGCGCGGATTGCCGCCGTGACACCACTGTGGCTGTCTTCGATCACCACCGGAGCCGTCGCGCCAAAGTGCTCGGCGGCCAGTTGGAACATCTTTGGGTCCGGCTTTCCGGTGCCCAGCACATGGGCCGAGAACATCACGTCTTTGAACCGGTCCCAAAGCCCGTTCTGACCCAGAGTGATCTTCATCTTGTCCGGGCTGCCATTCGACGCAACGCAACAGGGGATACCTTTTTGATCCAGCCCCTCAAGCAGGTCTGCGATACCGGGCACCAATGGCACACCTACACGCAGGCGGTCGTAGGTTTCGGCATAGACCTGATCTATCCAGTCTTCGGGCAGAACGGCACCCATCGCGCGGGCCTTGTCCCGCACACCCACCATGGTTCCGCCCACAAACAGGGACATACATTCATGCAGCGCCAGATGCAGGCCATGTTGCGCCAGATTGTCCACCAGCACCTGGTTCGAGACCACCTCGCTGTCCACCAGAACGCCGTCGCAATCGAAAATGACAAGATCGTGCATATGGAATCCCTGATTTGCCTCGCACTCGGCCTATCAAGGCTTTCCCGTCATCGTCCACCCATGTTCCGCACCAAACCGCGCAGCGCGTTTCAATCTGGAACGCCTTTCCACATCAAGGAAATATGCGTGTCGCCATATTTGCGGCTGTTATGCAATTTAAATCCGGCCGGCGCCTGCATCGGGGCGTTTTCTTCCCAAACCAACAAGGCATCATCCGCGATCCAGCCATTGGCCAAGGCGGCGACGGCCTTCTGCCCCATGGATTTCCCGTAAGGCGGGTCCAGAAAAACCAGATCATAAGGCGCGCCGGGATTGTCGCCCAACCGGGTCGCGTCGCGGCGGATCAAATCCGTACGGTCGGCGCTGCGGGTCAGGTCGATGTTCTTGCGTATCAACCCCTGGGCCACTCGCCCGTCATCGACGAAGGTGACATGCGACGCCCCCCGCGACAGCGCCTCGAGCCCCAGCGCCCCGGTTCCCGCGAACAGATCCAGCACCCGCAAACCGTCAAATTCGATCTGGTGGCTGAGCACATTGAACAGGCTTTCACGCACACGGTCGGTGGTGGGGCGCAGATGCGCGCCCGCATCACCCTTGCCGACCGAGGCCAGCGCCCGGCCCCGGAATTCTCCGGCAATGATCCTCACGCCTTGAGCAGCGGTTTCAGGTCCGCGTTCGGGTCTGCCACGACTTCGGGATCAGCGGTCTTGCCCATTTCGATCAGTCTTTTGCCGACCATGTATGCCCGCGGATCATTCATCGCATCCACAGCAATCAGCCTGTCGCCCTTGTAATACCAGAAGGACACGGTCTGACCCTCGCCCTTGCGGGTCACCACGCGGTCATATCCGGTGTTCAGGCCCGCGATCTGAAGCTTGACGTCGTACTGGTCCGACCAGAACCATGGGGTCGCCACATAATCCTTGGCGGCACCTAGCATGTTCTGCGCCACAATTTCGGCCTGGTCGATGGCGTTTGGGACGCTTTCCAGACGGATACGCCCTTCGCCATGCGGAAAAGAGGCGCAATCGCCCGCCGCCCAGATCGACGGATCAGACGTGCGACCATGGGCATCGGTTTTGATGCCGTTGTCCAGTTCGAGCCCTGCCATCTCGGCCAGTTGGGTTGAGGGGGTGATGCCCACACCAACCACGACGAAATCAACGTCCAGCGTCGTGCCGTCCGTCAACACGGCCCCCACAACCCTGCCATTTTCGCCAATCAGACGATCCAGCCCGACGCCTTCGCGGATGTCGGCACCGTATTCGCTGTGTAACGCGCGGAAATACGCGCTGGTTTCTGGCGCAGCGACCCGTTGCAGGATGCGGTCGGCCATCTCGACCAAGGTGACCTTGACGCCGCGTTTCGCGCAGACGGCGGCGGCCTCGAGCCCGATGTAACCGCCGCCCACAATCAACGCGCGGGCGCCTTCGGTCACTTTGGGTTCCATCTCGTCAATATGGGCCAGGTCGCGCACCACGTGCACGCCGTCCAGATCACCTCCGATGGCGGCAGGCAGGCGGCGCGGATCTGACCCGGTGGTCAGCGCCAGTTCGTCATACGGGATGACTTCATCCCCAACAGTGACCGTCTTGGCCTTGGGGTCGATGCCGGTCACGCGCAGGCCAAGCCGCAGAGTGATGTTGTTTTCGGCATAGAAGCTTTCGGGTCGCAGGAACAGGCGCTCCAGTTCCATCTCTCCAAGAAGATAGGCCTTGGATAAAGGCGGGCGCTGATACGGCAGATGCGGCTCGGCCCCGATCAGAGTAATCTCTCCGTCGAACCCGTCCTTGCGCAACCGCGCCACCAAGGACGCTCCTGCCTGACCCGCGCCAATCACGACAATATGGCTCATGCTTTGCCCACCCTGCAGATTTCCCGTGGTCTCTCTGATTTGACCACCTATATTGCGGCTTAGCCCAATTCTGCAAATCCAAACGACAGGAGCTGAAAAATGATTTCAACAGGAGACACTCTGCCCGAGGCCACACTGATCCAGATGGGGGCCGACGGGCCAGAGGAAGTTCGGATTTCAGACAAGACCAAAGGGCGCAAGGTTGTCATTTTCGCTGTGCCAGGCGCCTATACCGGCACATGCACCACCGCACATGTGCCAAGCTTCATTCGCACCAAAAAGCAGTTCGACGACAAGGGCGTGGACGAGATCATGTGCCTGTCGGTCAACGACCCGTTCGTCATGCAGGCCTGGGGTGAATCCACCGGCGCGGCCGCAGCCGGACTGACCATGGTTTCAGACGCGGCCTCAGAATTCACCAAAGCCATCGGCATGGATTTCGACGCCCCGCCCGTTGGCCTGTTCGCACGCTCGAAACGGTATGCGATGCTGGTCGAGAACGGCAAGGTCACGGCCCTGAACTTGGAAGATAACCCCGGTGCTTGCGGGATCTCGGCGGGTGAAGGTCTGCTGGAGGTGATCTGAATTTGGCCGGCCCCGGTCTGTCCGGGGCCGCGTGAACCCAATTTAACTTGAAGCACTGCCTCAATGCGCGAATACTCGTCGCACAAAATTGGGGAGACTTTTATGAAACTTAAGGTATTTCCATCCATCCTGACCAGCGCAGCCCTTTTGGCAGCCTGCGGTCCGGCCCCAACCCCGCAACAGCAAGCCGCCCGGCAGCACGAAATTGCCTGCCTCAGCGGCACATTGGGCGGCGCCTTGATCGGCGGCGCGATCGGCAACCAGTTCGGCGGCGGATCGGGCAAGACGATCCTGACCGCAGCCGGCGCTGCTGCCGGTGGCATTGAAGGCCAAAGGTTTGCATGCTGAGGAGATTGGACATGAAACGGACGATTTTTGTATTCACGGCTGCAGTCCTGGCCTCGGCGACCAATGCCGAAACCGTGGCCGAGCTGCATGAAAAAGAATTGAATGCCATCGACGCAAACAATGACGGGTTCCTGTCCAAAGACGAATTCGACGCTTTTTCAGACTATGCGTTTCAGGCCATGGACGAAGACAAGAACGGCACACTGGGTCAGGCCGAGGCCAAGCCGTTTCTGGACATAAAGCAGTTCCAGAATGTTGACCGCAACAAGGACAGCTTTATCTCAAGATCGGAATATGATGCACAGATGAATGAAGATTTCGGCGTGGCAGATCAGAATGGCAATGGTCAACTGGACTAAGCCCGCTTGAGGGAGCTTGCTATGAAAAAATGGATCGGAATGGGTGCTTTGGCACTGGCCGCGGCCTGTGACGTTCAGCAATCTCCTGTGGTGACGGGGCCGGACGGACAGGCCCGCATCCAGATCAATCCGTCTGGCCTGACCTGCTATGAAAACCGGTGTCTGGATATCAACCCAGCGGCGCGCAGCGTGCGCCAGATCGGGAACAAGACCACTGGCATCCCAAGGTCCATCGATGTCAGCGATGGCACCGTCACACCTGCGGAATTCAAGCAGATGGGCACGGCTGCGTCGCTTGCCGGTGGCCAAGGGTCAGGCAACGACCGCTAGCACAGACTGTCCATCTTTCGGGCCAGTTTGGCGTCCAGTGACGACAGGCCGCCTACGTCATGGGTGGACAGAACCACCTCGACCGTGCGGTAGACGTTGGACCATTCTGGATGATGGTTCCATTTCTCGGCCCAGATCGCCACTTGCGTCATCCAGCCAAATGCGTGCACGAAGTTGTCGAAAATGAAGGTCTTAGTGATCGCGTCGCGGCCTTCGACCATGGTCCAGCCGTTTTTGAACAGCGGATCCAGCAGCGGGCCACGGGTCTCGGCGGACAAAAGTTCAGTCATTGCTGTTCCTCCGGGTTCGATTTCCTGAACGGGCCGTAATCCGTCAGAATCTCGATCTCTTCTCCCACTGCGCGGCCTTCGGCGTCCAGATATTTTTTGACGGCATCGGCAAACCCCGGATCGCCGACCCAGTGCAAGCTATGCGTGCGCGTCGGCAAATAGCCCCGCGCCAGCTTGTGTTCACCCTGAGCGCCCGCTTCTACCCGGGCCAGACCGTGGGCAATGGCAAAGTCTATCGCCCTATAGTAGCACAGTTCGAAATGCAGGCAGGCATGATGTTCAATGCAGCCCCAATACCGCCCAAAAAGCGTTTCGCGGCCTATGAAGTTCAGCGCACCCGCAATGGCATGACCATCCCGTTCAGCCAAAACCAGGGCCATGTCCTTCGCCATCGTCTCTTGTGCGATGTCAAAAAACTGACGCGTCAGATAGGGCGACCCCCATTTTCGCGCCCCGGTATCCTGATAGAACCGCCAAAATGCATCCCAGTGTTCCGGGCGCAGGTCATCGCCCGTCAATGTGTGGATTTCACCGCCAAAACCATTGGCCTGCGCGCGTTCCTTGCGGATGTTCTTGCGCTTGCGTGAGGACAAGGCCGCTAGGAAGTCATCGAATTCGGCGTAGCCATCATTCAGCCAGTGAAACTGCTGCGAGCTGCGAAGCATTAGCCCCATCTGCTCTCCGGCCAATGCCTCGGCTTCTGTACAGAAGGTTACGTGAACCGAAGAGACCTGATTGTCGGCCGCCAGTTGAACGGCACCCTGCACCAAAGCCGACATTCCGATCCTGTCATAACCCGGGCGCACCAGAAACCGCCGCCCGGTGGCGGGTGTGAACGGCACCGCAATTTGCAGCTTGGGATAATACCGTCCGCCTGCGCTTTCATAGGCATGGGCCCAGCTGTGGTCAAAGATGTATTCGCCCTGGCTGTGCGATTTGGCATACATCGGGGCCGCTGCGATCAGGATCCCGTCAAGAAAGGCGGTCAGGTATTGCGGTTGCCAACCCGTACCGCGCCCGACCGAGCCGCTTTCCTCGAGCGCCAGCAAAAAGCGATGCGTGGTGAAGGGATCAAGGGGCCGCCCACCATCAGCGGCCTCGGGGCAGGCGCAGGCATCCCACTCGGCCGCTGAAATCCGCGACAGAGACCCAATGACCTGAACTTCGATTTGGGCCTGATCCATGTTTCCTCCGCACCAGCCCTATATCTGTGACCGAGGCGGCAAGGTTCAAGCTGAATGCGCGGCCAGATACCCTTCGAAGGTCACATTGTCGGCAACCATGCGGGCCTCTGCCTCTTGTTCAGGCGTTCGGACGGTCCAGCACAGGATCGGCACGCCCTGCGCCTTCAGTTCGGCCACACGCGGGCGGGAAAGATCTTCCGCCTCGTGACTGATGAAACCGGCCCCGACACGGTCAAAATCAGGAATGTCGCGCAGGGTGTCGCAGACGTCTTGCGGCAGAAGCTCGACACTGGGCTCATAGGCGCAAGTCGTGATGCCGCGCGGCAGATGCGGGGCCAGCCGCGCCAGTTCCGCAACCGAGTTTGGATTGAAGGACATCAGGGCCACCGGGCCGTCATAGCCCTGCAATGCGCGCACGGTGTCGTGCTCGAGGGCGCCGATATTCATACCCATAACGCCGTCCTGATCCTTCAGCTCGATCAGCAGCGGCACCTGGCCTGCGACCATGTCCAGCACTTCATCCAGCGTTGGAATGCCGTCATCCCCATACAGAAGGGTCAATTCAGACGCCGCCGCCGCCGACACCTGCCGGATCGGCCCGGGCTGGCCGGTCAGACGCCCCATGTCGTAATCATGGAACACGACGGCACGATCATCAGATGTCAGCTGAAGGTCGATCTCGATCCCGTATCCGGCATCAATGGCGGCACGAATGGCCGCCCGGCTGTTTTCCGGGCGGTTGTTCGAGACGTCATGCAGCGCCCGATGAGCAATTGGGGCCTGCAAAAACGCAGTTGGCAGGGGCGGTATCATTCGATCTCGAATATGCCTTCGATCTCGACCGCCACGCCCAAAGGCAGCGACGCAGCACTTACGGCAGAGCGCGAGTGGCGACCGGCGTCGCCCAGCGCTTCGACCAGAAAGTCGGATGCGCCGTTGATCACTTGCGGCTGCGCAGTGAAATCTGCGGTCGAGTTCACGAAACCGGTCAGCTTGATGACACGCACCAGTTTGTCGATATCTCCGCCACAGGCCGCCTTGACCTGTGCCAGCAGATTGATCGCGCAGACCCGCGCCGCTGCGGCTCCGGCCTCGACATCCATATCATCGCCCAGCTTGCCGGTGATCAGCTCGTCTGATTTCGATATCTGGCCGGACACGTACACGATATTGCCCACACGCACATACGGCACATAATTTGCCGCTGGAGCGGGTGCGTCGCCCAGCGTGACACCGAGGCTTTCCAATTTTGCAGCGATGCTCATTGAGAGGGTCCTTCCCTGATTGACTCTGCCGGACGCTAACCGGGAAGCACAGCCGTGGAAAGACGGAATGCGGCAAATTCCGGCTTGCATGCGATCTGAGCATATCTTTACTTATTATGACTTGTAGATACTCAATTACTTTACCCGGACCTGACGGACAGGTTACACGCTAGGTGTTTCATTTGAGACCTGAAACGACTATGTGACAAGAACTTGTGCCTTACCGGCGTGTAAGTATTGGTGAATTGTGATTGTTGGCCCGACAGAGCGGATGTCGGGCATTTGGGAGAAGCAAAGATCGTGTCGAGCAGATTTCGCCTGAAACACCTGGTTGTCCTGTCACTCATGGCCATTCTGTCCGCCTGTGCAACGACCCCGCCCGAGGGTGCCTCTCGCAGCGACGTGTTCGACCCTTACGAAAACGCGAACCGGGGAATTCACAAGTTCAATCTGGGCGTTGACCGATTTCTGTTTCGACCTGCGTCGAAAGGGTACGTGAAGATCGTTCCTGATCCCATGGTCACCAGTTTCAGCACATTCGCCGAAAACATCTCGTTGCCCGGACAAGCGGTCGACTACCTGCTTCAGGGCAACCCGAAACAGATGGGCAATGCGCTGCTGCGATTTGTGATCAACATGACCGTGGGCGGCTTTGGCCTGTCCGCGCCCGCAGATGAGCTGAACCTGCCGCCCGTCGATACTGATTTCGGCGAGACCCTGCACGTCTGGGGGGTCGGTGAAGGGGCTTATGTTGAACTGCCTTTCTATGGCCCGTCGACCCAAAGGGATGCCATCGGGGTCGTGATTAACCTGTTCTCGAATCCGATCAATTTTACCCCGGTCCGGCCCGCCGACAATCTGGGCGTTTATGCCGAAGTCGTTCGCCGCATGGGCGATCGTGGACGGTTCTCGGATACCGTGGACTCGATTCTGTATGAAAGCGCAGACAGTTATGCGCAGGCCCGCCTGATCTATCTGCAAAACCGTCGCTTCGAACTGGCAAGAGATGACGAAGACGCCTATCTGGATTTGTATTCTGACCCCTATGCCGAAACCGGGACAGACCCGGTCAGGGACCCCTATCTAGACCCCTACGAGGACCCCTATGCTGAATAACGAGTTGAACCGCCGTAACTTTGTCGCAGCTGGTCTGGCTTTGGCCGTCTTGCCCAAATCCGCGTTTGCCCAAACCGAGGCATCAGCCAAGGCACTGGTCAACAGTGTGGTCAACGACATCAACAGGGTTATCGCATCGGGCAAGTCAGAAAATGCGATGCTGCGTGATTTCGAGAAGATCTTTGTGCAATATGCCGACGTCCCGATCATGGCGCGTTATGCCCTCGGTGCCGATGCCCGCACGGCCACCCCATCCCAGCTAAAGCAATTCACCAAGGCTTTTCAGGGCTATATCTCGCGTAAATATGGTCGCCGCTTCCGCGAGTTCATCGGCGGTGAGGTCAACGTGCGCAATGCCCGCAAGATCAAGGCCGGATATGAAGTGCGCACAATTGTCAAGCTGCGCGGCTCGGCTCCGTTTGATGTGACGTTCCTTGTTTCGGACAAGTCAGGGCGTGAAAAATTCTACAACATGTTCATCGAAGGCGTGAATTTGTTGCTGACCGAGCGCACCGAAATCGGCGCGATGCTGGATGCCCGCAAAGGCAACCTGGACCAGTTGATCAAAGACCTGAACAAGACGGGCTGATCCATTTCACTTGCGGCGGGACATTGAATTACGCCTTTGGCAACAGTGGGGCAGAGGCGTCTGACCACCTGTTTTTTCAGCGCGCCGCGGCTACATGTCGAGGTCACGGCATGTAGCTGCGCACCAAAGCGCCTGCAATCAAAGCCCACCCATCGGCGATCACGAAAAACGCCAGCTTGAATGGCAAGGATACGATGGCCGGAGGCACCATCATCATACCCATCGACATCAATACAGCGGCCACGACAAGATCGATGATCAGAAACGGCAGGAAAATCAGAAACCCGATCTGAAACGCCCGCGCGATTTCCGACAGCATGAAGGACGGCATCAAGACAGACAACGGCGCTTGTGCGGACAACTCCATAGCCTCACCGCCGGGGCGCAAAGCCGCCATGGCATAGAACGTGTCCGCATCCAGTCGGGCCGCCATGAAGGCACGGAACGGCTCTAACGCGCGCTCCAACGCTGGTTCCACTTCCATCGTCTCTTCCATCATCGGTCGTATCCCTGTCGCCCATGCTTCTGAAAACACCGGGTCCATGATGAAATAGGTCAGGAACAACGCCAGGCTGACCAACAGCATATTGGGCGGAGATTGTTGCAGGCCGATCCCTTGCCGCAGGATCGACAGAACGGTGATCAGGAAGGGAAAGCAGGTGATCATGATCGCCAACCCCGGAGCGATGCTCAGGACTGTGATCAGCAGAATCAGCTGGATCGTCCGGGCGGAAATCGAGCCGCCCTCGCCCAGGGACAGGGTCAAATCCTGGGCAGCGGCCAGTGAGGGCGTCAACACGGCCACCAAAGCCAGGCAGAATACATAGCGCATCAACCGATTCCGTTGTGCAAATCCGCAATCTCGGTCAAGCGCACTGCAAGTTGCCCTGCCTGATCGCCTTCCATTTCTTCCAACAGCCCGCGCGCCACCAACTGATCCCCAACATAGAGGTCAACCGGATCTTCGATCCGTTTGTCCAGGGTCAGCACGGCATTCTCTCCCATGTTCAACAGGTCCTTGATCAATGGGCGCGCACGACCAACGGAAACGGTCACTTCAATCGGGACCGAGTCGAAGGGGTTGGGTTTTTCAGATTTCGGGATCTGGGTGTCATTCATTGGACAAAGCCTCTCTTGTCTCAAAGACATAAGCGTCAAAGGTCTGTTCGATGGCGGCGAGCAAAGCGGTGCAATCAACCTCACGCCGGCTCGTGCCGACCTGAAGGCGGGCCTGACCCGGCTCCAGTTCAGAGTGTTCGATCACCTGAGGAGTTGAATGCAGATCTTGCGGCAACAGCGCTGCGACACTCTCGGCACATCCCGGCGGCACCAAAATCTGCATCGGCTGCTCTATCCGCGAACGCGCCATTTCACAGAATTGCTCCACAATGCGGGCTGCCAGGCCCCGATCGGCCATCTCAGGCAGTACGGTCTGAACCAGGCTGGTGAACATGGGCTCCAGCGACAGGGTCATGCGGGCGATGGCTTCGTGATAGGTGAAAGACATATCCTCAAGCGACCTTGCCAATTCAGCCGAAATCTGGCTGCGGCTTTGCTCCTGCGCCCGCGAGGCATCTTCCCAACCGGCCCCATACCCGTCTTCGAAGGCAGAGAGCCGTTGTTCTTCCAGCGTGTCCTCATTCAAGATCAGAACGGGCCCCGTACCGGTCTGGGTGGTGAAATCCTCAAGAAGATGGGCAATCGACATCATACCCGCTCCTCGCCTTCTTCAAGCCAACTGCGCAGGATCTCGACAGTTTCTTCCTGCTTGTCACCGATCATGGCGCGCAGCCGGTCGACAGGATCCTCAGTGGCGTTCGAGCCGAGAGCCGGAACACCACGCTCTGCCGGCAGGGTCGAGTGCTCTGCCGGTTCCTCCGGTGCGATTTCACCTGTCAGTGCCAGGGTATCCGAATCCGCCCCTCCTGCCGCCGCCAGCAGCGCCGGTGTCGGTGTTGCATTTGTCAGGATCGGGCGGATCACGAACAAGGCCAGCACGAGCGAAACCAAAGCCAGCACAGCCATCTGTATCAAGGACATGACATCCAGATGGATGTTCTGCCAGAGCGACGACGAAACCAGAGTGCCCTGTGGTTCGACCGACGGCAAATCCATGGATTTCAGTGTAATAACGTCCCCGCGCGCCGCATCGTACCCGACTGCCGACGCCACGAGCTCTTCCAAAGCGGTAAGCTCTTCCTGAGGCAAGGGCGTGAAGACTTCGGCACCGGAGGCGGCCACCGATCTTTTCCCATTGACCAGAACTGCAACCGTCAGACGCTTGATCGCGCCGGGGGATTTATGGACTTCCAGCTCTGTCTCGGAGACTTCGTAGTTCACCCGCTCACGAGTCTGGGTAGCCGTCGAGTTCGATTCGTCCCCGCCCGCCGCATCGCCATCCGGCAGGTTCGACGCCACGGTGACATCCGATGACTGATTTCGGGCGCTGTCCGAACGTTCTTCGACATCCGTGCTGATCGCCACGCGGCCTTTGGGGTCAAAGCGCCGCTCGCGAATGGATTCCGTCTTGGTTTCGGTATCGACACTGACTTCGACCACGGCGTTGCCGGTACCGACACGCGCCTCGACCAGACGCAGAACGCGTTCCCGCAACTGGCGCGACTTGTCGTCCGAAGTGTCCGCAGGCGCTGCGGTATCCTGCCCGCCAATCACGGCCCCGTGCGAATCAACCACCGTAACGTTCTCGGGCGTCAGGCCGCTGACGGCCGAGGCAACGAGGAACCGGATGGCCTTGGCCTGATCCCCGGTAATTTCGGTCCCGGATGGCACGAGGTAGACCGAAGCCGTTGGTGACACGCTGCGCTGAAACGGGTTTGCCGTCCCGTTGGCAATATGGACGCGCGCCTGACTTATATGCGGGCTACCGACAATCGTCCGCGCCAGTTCACCCTCTTTCGCGCGCCAATAGGCAGCATCGAACATCTGAGAGGTAGTGCCAAACCCGCTTAGCGAATCAAGCAGTTCGTACCCTTTATTGCCGTTTGCGGGCAGGCCTTCGCTGGCAAGGGTCATTCGCAGCTCGTCGCGCTGCGCGCCGGATACGTAGATCGATCCGCCCCGAATTTCATATGTGACGCCGCGCTGGTCCAGCGCGCGTACTATTTCCCCGGCGGCACCGCTTTCCAGACCCGCATAAAGCAGCGTCATGGACGGAGCCGTCACGAGGCGCGACATGCCAAGGATTCCCAGAAACACCAGCGCAACCGCACCGGCGACGATGATTTGTTTACGCCTGTCCAAATTAGCCCAGACAGTTCCGATCTGCTGCACGCTCACCTCCGACTCGCCGGCATTCTGCCCGACGCACCCTCTGTTTGGACGATTGCTCTTAACAATCGGTTAGTCCCTGCGCGGTTATGACGGGGTCGGAACGGATGAATGAGGACGTCATGACCGACGCAACCGACGAACTGGCGGAACCCACCGGGAAAAAAGGGAAAAAGGGAATGCTGATCGGGATGCTTCTTGCCATCGCCGGCGCTGCGGGCGGGTATTTCCTGACGTCATCCGGATTGATTCCGCTGGGTGGCAAGGCCGCGGTTGAGGCCGGCAAGGACGAGGCGGAAAAGGAACCTGCCAAAGCGCTGGCAGATGTCGGGTTCATTGATCTGCCGCCGGTTGTTGTATCGGTGAATTCCGGCAAGTCACGACATTTGAAGTTCCACGCTCAGCTCGAAGTTAACGCGCCGTACATAGCTGATGTGAAAAAAATGCAGCCACGAATCATGGATGTCCTGAACGGATACCTGCGAGCCGTCGAATTGAAGGACCTGGAGGATTCGCTGGCATTGACGCGCATCCGAGGTCACCTGCTGCGACGCATTGGAATTGTCGTTGGCGAAGGGCGCGTTCGCGATGTGCTGGTGATGGAATTTGTACTGAATTAGGAGGCGGAATTGGAGCTGATTGCGGATATTTTGCTGGTCGCCGGTGCGTTGGGCGCGGGTCTTTATTGTTTTGTGCTGTCGCGCCGCCTCAGGCGGTTCACCGATCTTGAACAAGGCGTCGGTGGCGCGGTGGCCGTGTTGTCGACCCAGGCAGAAGAGCTGAAGAAATCCCTGGACAGCGCGCGAAATGCCTCTGATCAATCGGGGGATCAGCTGAAGGCGCTGACGCAAAGGGCTGAGACTGTGGCGCAGCGCCTGGAGCTGATGATGGCATCTCTGCATGATGTCATCCCCGAAGAAGAAACTGCTGCCCCGGAAAAAGCAAAGCCTGTCCAAGACGAGCCCCAGCCTGAAGAGGAACAGGGCACCAAGCACGAAAAAGCAGCGGAACCGGTCGAAACTGGTGCGCGTGAAGAGCAAGCCAAGGCGCCAGAGGGCCTGATGTTCTTCCGCCATGACCGCAAGCAGAACGGGGCGCAGGTATGAGCCTTGCGCGCAACGCCAAACACGATACACGCCCGCGCGGTGGTGTGCTTGCTGTCATCTCATTGCTGATGATCGGCTCGGCAGCCATTCGCGTTGGCTTGGAGGCAGGACCCGCGCTCGCCAAACCGGCGACACACGAAGCCGTGGAAAACGAGCCTGCCGCGTCCGAAACACGCGATGTTCAGGTTGTGCTGGCGGAGCTTTTGCGCCGGGAGGATCGCGTCAAACAGCGAGAGGCTGAATTACGCGATCAGGAAAAAGCACTGGAGATCGCAACCCAGGCCGTTGAAACGCGTCTGACGGCCCTGAAGGAAGCAGAAGATGCCCTGCGTGCCACGTTGGCGGTTGCGGACAAAGCGGCAGAGAACGATCTGGCGCGCCTGACGGATGTTTACCAGAACATGAAACCCAAGGACGCAGCCGCGTTGTTTGAAACCATGGACCCGACCTTTGCCGCAGGGTTCCTGTCCCGCATGCCGGCGGACGCAGCGGCTGGCGTACTGGCGGGCCTGAGCCCCGAAGCGGCCTATACAATCAGCGTTGTCATGGCCGGACGCAACGCCTCGGCCCCACAGGAGTAGTCGCTCGTGTTGCCCGGTAACGCACAGAACTCATCTGGAGATCTCAAATGATTGGAATTGTTGGAATTGTTGTCATCTTCGTAATGGTCTTCGGCGGCTATCTCGCGGCAGGTGGCAAGATGACCATCATCATGAAATCTCTTCCCTTCGAAATGATGATGATCGGTGGTGCTGCCGTAGGAGCCTTTCTGATCAGCAATGACATGGGCGGCGTGAAACATACGATCAAAGACATGGGCAAGGTGTTCAAGGGCCCGAAATGGAAGCCCGAAGACTATCGTGACCTTCTGTGCCTTCTGTTTTCGTTGATCCGCATTGCCCGCGCCAACCCTGTTGAGGTCGAGCAGCATATTGAAGACCCCGAAAACTCCAGCTTGTTTTCCGCATACCCCAAGATCCAATCAGACAAGGAGGCCGTCGACCTGATTTGTGACACCATGCGGTCGGCGGCGATGAATTATGACGATCCGCATCAGGTTGAAGAGGTTCTGGAGAAGCGCATGGAGGCGAATTTTCATCACGCCATGCACTCAAGCCATGCACTTCAAACAGTGGCAGACGGCCTGCCCGCGCTGGGGATCGTTGCTGCGGTTCTGGGCGTGATCAAGACGATGGGATCAATCGATCAGCCGCCCGAAGTGCTGGGGAAGCTGATTGGGGGTGCCCTTGTGGGCACGTTCCTGGGCGTTTTTCTGGCCTATGGTCTGGTCGGCCCCTTCGCAGGCAAACTGAAAGCCGTGGTTGAAGAAGACAACCACTTTTATCAGCTGATCAAAGAAGTATTGGTGGCCAACCTGCACAACCACAATGCTGCCATGTGCATTGAGGTCGGACGCCAGAACACCCCAACCCATAACCGCCCTGGCTTTTCCGAGCTGGAAGACGCATTGAAAGAGCTCAAGCAGGCTGCAGCATGAAGCGCATCGGGTTTCTGATTGCGGTTTTGGTCACGGCTGCATCTGCCGTGACCGCACAGGGCGTGGTGGTGCGATCCGGTGAGCATGACGGATTCACACGTCTGGTTTTCGACGTGCCACCGGATACCCGCTGGGTGCTGGCGCAACGGAAGAACGGCGCCAGCCTTACAATTGCCCTGGACGACGTGACATTCAAGACCAGCTCGGTTTTTAGGCGTTTGACCACGAACCGACTGGCCTCATTGTCGCAGGAAAACCCCGGCAGCGCGTTGGAGCTGGAGTTCGGGTGCGACTGCGTGGCGTCGGCGTTTCTGTACAAAAACTCGATGATCGTATTGGACATCGCACCAGGGGAATTGTTGCCGCCGCTTCTTGAGAATGTACCGCCACCCTTGATCGGAAAAACGGCCAAAGGCAAACCGCCCTCGGTGGAGACAGGGTTGCACCTGCCGCTTCTCACCATGACTGAGCAGGGGATAAAAGACCAGCTGTCCACTCGTCTTCTGCAAGGGACCGATCGCAAGCTGCTGGACTTGAAGCTTGCTCCTGTCGGGCCACGCAACACCGCCCCGTCCGGTACACGCGTTGTGCCGCCCCAATTGAGTTCGAACCTACGTCTGACCACGGTTCTGGACGATTTGCAGAATGTTTTGAACGCAGAACTGCAACCAATTGACCAAAGACCGGCCTGCATCTCGACTGCTGAGCTGAATTTTGCGTCCTGGTCAGGGAACACGCCTTTTCCGGATCAGGTGTCAGCTCTCCGCTCTGGGCTGTACAAAGAGTTTGACAAACTTGACGGCGAAAAGGTCATGACCCTGGCCAGACTCTACGCCTCTTTCAGTTTCGGAGCCGAAGCGTTGAGTGTCTTGAGGCTGTTGGAGACGCCGCCAGCGGGCTTCGAACCCGTTGCGGCAATTGCGCGGGTTGTAGATAACCGGCCGCCGCTGCCCAGGAATCCATTCAACGACCTGCAACGATGTGACAGCGATGCCGCGCTTTGGGCTGTGTTGTCCGAAGGGGAACTGGCACCTGACGCAAACGTGGAAGCAATCGAACACGCGTATTCAAGACTGCCGGATCATCTTCGCCGCCAGCTGGGGCCGCGGTTATCAGGAATACTGGTGAGAGCACAACACCTGGAGGCTGCCCGCAGAATCCTTCGCTCGGTTGACCGGATTGAACCGGAAACGACATCCAGTGTCGCTCAGGCCAAAGCCAGCGTTGCCAAGGCGGAAGGAAACAGTGACCGTGAAGAAGAGTTGTTGACCGAGGTTATAACCTCTACCGACGCCGCCGCTGAATCTCCGCTGGCTTTGGCGCGCTTGGTGGAAAAACGTTGGTCTGAACGCAAAGCTGTTTCTTCTCAGGAGCTTGATCTGGCGGCATCTTATGCGGTCGAGCTCAGGCGATCGGAGCTGGGCCCGATGATGAACCGCACCTATGCGATCGCTCTGAGCCTGAGCCAGGAATTCGACCGTGCATTTGACGTGATCAAAGCGCAACCACCCGGACCCGGTAGTGACGGCGCGATCAATCGGCATCTGCAATTGCTTGCTGAAAGATCGGATGACGCAACCTTTCTACGCCAGACGATGGAGGTAATGCAGCCGGACATGACGGTGGTGCTGACAACCGATACTGCAATTGCATTGGCAAGCCGCCTTGCTGATCTGGGCTTTGCTGAGCATACATTTGCGCTGGCGAACAGACCGGAAGATCAGTCGCGGCGCTCGGATCGGGCTCGGTTGCGGGCTCGGGCCGCTTTGCTGTCGGGGCGCCCTCATCAAGCCTTGTTAGAGCTGGCTGATGACAATTCCGAAGAGGCGATCGCCTTGCGCGCGCAGGCGATGGTTTCAACAGAAGAATTTGCAGCCGCCGCCGATATGCTCCGAGATCTCGAACAAATCGAAGCGGCAAACCGGTATTTCTGGCTGGCCGGGATGTCGGATGAAAGGTTGGAACCTGCGGACGGGAAATACGCGGCATTGAACCAAACGACCCAAGCCTTGTCTGACCTGCCGGAACGGTTGGCGGAAAAACCGCTAGCGGTTGCGGAAAACCTGTTGAAGGACAGCCAGTCGGCCCGCCAGCGGATCGATGAGATGTTGAACGCAGTTGGGGTAAAATGACGTATATCGCGACTGTTCCGGCCGCACCCGGCAAAGTGAACGCTGGTCCCTAAACCGGTATACCCTGCGATGCGTTTCAACCGGTGGCAGCGTTGGGAGCCCGGCGCCGTTGCTTCAAAGCGGGGCCAATCAGAACGCCCGATCAGGCGGGGATGCAAACATGGCTCCAACTTCTTTCAAGGATGTTGTGTTCCAGACATGACACAGAAGAACAGGCCGCCGAATTTCAGGCCACGTTCCTCAACCAAAAAGGTCACGACGGCTGACCGCCCGTAAAGCAACCGGTGCCGTGGCATTTGCGGCATAAGCGTGAAAACGAGACGCCACATCCGAAATACGGCGGTAAAAGTTCCTCGCCTTCAATGAGTTCCGTGGTCAGAGAAATCGCGGACGTGTCTCCTCATCAAACCTGGTCAACCGGCTTGGGATGGCAACGTCTTTGGACACAAATTCTGCAAGCCCGCCTTTTCCGACACGCTGACAGGCATCGGTATTGCCAGTACAGTATTGCCCGCCACTGGCTGGCGTTTCCTCAGCTCCCGGTGCCGGGCACCGGGAGCTGAGGCGTCAAAAACAGCGGACAACCGTCCTGGATTCAGTACGGGGCTTCAACATCATTCATCGAGACATAGACGGTTTTCATTTCCGAGAAGTGATTGATCGCCAGTTTCGAGTTCTCGCGCCCGACGCCGGACATCTTCGATCCACCAAACGGCGCTTCGACCGGGGCAAGGTTGTAGGTGTTGATATAGCAAGTGCCTGCTTCGAATCCGGCCACGATTCGATGCGCCCGGGTCAGATCATTGGTGAAGACACCTGCGGCCAGACCGAACTCGGTGTCATTGGCGCGGGCCATCACCTCTTCTTCAGTCTCGAAGTCCAGCACCGACATGACGGGGCCAAAGATTTCCTCGCGCGCGATGGTCATGTTGTCCGTGACGTCAGCAAAAACCGTGGGCTGCACAAAATAGCCGTCTCTTTCGATCCGTTCACCGCCATAAACCAATCTTGCGCCTTCGGCTTTGCCCTTTTCGATATAGCCCAGGGCGATGTTCATCTGGTTCTCGCTGACCATCGGGCCAAAGCTGACGTTCTCGTCCATTGGATCGCCGATTTTCGCGTGATCCAGACGTTCTGACAGACGTTTCAGGAAGGCCTCTTTGATACCTTTCTGAACGAAGACGCGGGTGCCATTGGAACAAACCTGGCCCGAAGAGTAGAAGTTGCCCAGGATCGCACCTGAAACAGCGTTTTCGATGTCGGCATCGTCAAAGACGATCATCGGGGATTTGCCGCCAAGTTCCATGGTCACATGCTTCATGCCGTCCGCCGCAGCAGCATAGACCTTGCGGCCTGTCGGCACAGAACCTGTCAAAGAGACCTTTGCCACGCGCGGATCGGTGACCAGCGAAGCACCGACATCGCCGTAACCCTGGATCACGTTGTAGACACCCTTGGGCGCGCCGGCCTCGACAAGAATTTCGGCCACTTTCAATGCCGAAAGGGGCGTGGTTTCCGAAGGTTTGAATACCATCGTGTTGCCGCAGGCCAGTGCAGGTGCACCTTTCCAGCAGGCGATCTGCGTGGGGTAATTCCAGGCGCCGATCCCGACGCAAACACCCAGCGCCTCGCGGATGGTATAAACAAAATCCCCCCCGCCCAGCGGAATATGCTCGCCAGTCAGAGAGGCGGCCAATCCACCAAAATACTCCAGCGCATCGGCCCCCGAGGTGGCATCGGCCACTGTGGTTTCCTGAATCGGCTTGCCGGTATCATGGGTTTCCAGAACGGACAGGTCGTAATTGCGTTCGCGCATAATATCAGAGGCGCGGCGCAGGATGCGGCCACGTTCCGTCCCGGACAGGGCCGCCCATGCTGCCTGAGCGTTTTTTGCGCTGTTTAGAGCCTGTTCCACGATCGCCGGCGTCGCCGAATGCAAACGTGCAATCACTTCGCCTGTAGCGGGATAGATCACTTCGATGGCCGCGCCGTTTGTATCTTCGACATATTCGCCATCAATGAAATGGCTGGCCCGGGGCTGAAACTTCATACCGTGTCCTTTTCTTTCGCACCCGTCAGGACGGGACAAATGGTCAGTCGAAAATCGGCCTATCGGTTATTGATTGGCCAGTCAATAAAATCATCGAAGGGGTGGCTTCACGCCTGCCAAACCCTGCAAACCTTGAAATTTTTGGTTAATGTTCTATTTATGTTCCACATAGTCAGAGGACAAACCGATGACCCAGCAAACACGCCCCACAGCCCTGAACGGGCCGAACAACGACTATCACTTGCTTCCGGTCACCGATCGGCAGATGCGGTATGCACGAGCGATTGCCGAGAAGTCAGCCCTTGAGATTCCGGTTGAGGCACAGCGTGACCGGCGGTTTTTATCTGACTGGATTTCAGCCCACAAACCACGCGGGACCTCGCAGTTCGACAATTACCCGACGGGAAAACAAGTCGCGTTTGCCGAGCGGATTTCACGCAGCAAGCGTCGCCCGATCCCATCCGAGTGTTTCCGCGACAAGAAAATGATGTCGCGCTGGATCGATCACAACAAGTAGCCCCGAATCAGGGTCTATCCGGATTGTGGTTGCGGGCATAAAGCGAAACTGCTGCGGCAACAAACATACCCAGTAGGATATAGCCTGTTACGGCCTCGGACACGGCGAGCCCACGGCACATACCGGTCGGGGACATGTCGCCATATCCGACTGTGGTAAAGGTAACATAGGAAAAATACAGGATATCCCCCGGACCCTGCGCACCAATGACACAGTGGTCGTTATACCCAAAGGCCCCGTAAACTGCGGCGAACAGGAATGGAACAACCTGTATGAACGAAACACCCATCAGAAACAAAAGCCTGCGGGGCGATTTCACCTGTGTCATGTAATACCAGGACTGTGACACCAGCCAGATCAACAACCCGATCGAGGCGACTGTGCCAATCGTATCGCCTGCAGCCGCCTCGCTCAGGCGGGACAGGCCATACCAGGCCAGGAAGCTAGCAAGGACCAGCCCCAGTGCCGCAATCAGCGTCGATTTCCATTCGTCCAATGTCGTGGGTTTGCGGTGCATGAACGCCCCTTCAATCCGGTCTTCGGGCAATCATCCGACCTAAAGGCATCGCCCGCAACCCGAATTCATTCCTGCCGCAGATGCGCCTCACCCCGTTCCCGCGCCAGCAGGATCTGCTTTTGCCGCTCGCGAAAGCGCATTTTGTCAGCATCGGACGTCTCATCGATGCATTGATGGCATGAAACGCCGTGCTCGTATTCCGGGCGCTTCATATCCTCGGGCAGGATAGGACGCCGGCAGCCATGACAAAGCTTGTGCGGCCCTTCAACAAGCCCGTGGCCAACCGAAACGCGATTGTCGAATACAAAGCATTCACCCTGCCAGGAACTGTCTTCGGCTGGGATTTCCTCCAGATACCGCAGGATACCGCCTTTGAGGTGATAGACATCCTCGACCCCCTGCCCCAACAAGTAGTTGGTGGATTTCTCGCAACGGATGCCGCCCGTGCAGAACATGGCGACCCGCTTGTTGTGAAAGCGGTCCTTGTTCTGTTCCCACCATTCCGGGAAATCGCGGAAACTGGCTGTTTCAGGGTCTATAGCGCCTTCAAACGTCCCGATTGCCACTTCGTAATCGTTTCGCGTGTCGATCAGCACCACATCGTCAGAACGGATCAGGTCATTCCACTCCTGCGGGTCGACATAGTTGCCGACACGGGCGCGCGGGTCCACGTCGGGCTGGCCCATGGTCACGATCTCTTTCTTCAGCCGCACCTTCATCTTGCCGAAAGGCGGGTGGTCCGAGGTCGCTTCTTTCCACTCCATATCAGCGCAACCGGGCAAGGATCGGACATGTGACAGCACAGCGTCGATTCCGGCCCGCGGACCAGCGATCGTGCCGTTGATCCCTTCCTGGGCAAGCAGCAGCGTACCTGTGACAGACTGCGCGCGGCACAGGTCCAGCAAGGGGTCGCGCAACGCGGCCGGGTCCGCGAAACGTGTAAAGTGATAGAGGGCAGCGATTGTGTACATACGCGCGATCTACCTTTGCAGACCCAGAGTCGCAAGGGATTGCATTGACGCCCCGCGCGCCGCCGCCTACCGATAGAGCGGTAAAAGGAGGCCGCCATGACCCATGCCCTGCTCGTGATCGATGTCCAGAACGACTTCTGCCCAGCCGGGGCACTGGCCGTGGCAGAAGGGGACGAGATCGTCGCACCGATAAACGCCATGATGGATGAATTCGATGCCGTGATCCTGACTCAGGACTGGCATCCGACGGGACATTCTTCGTTTGCCAGTTCCCACGATGGCAAAAACCCGTTCGACCTGATCGACATGCCCTATGGCCCACAGGTTCTGTGGCCCGACCACTGCGTGCAGGGCACGCGCGGCGCCGGTTTTCATCCCGACTTGCGCACGGATGGCGACCTGATCCTTCGCAAAGGATTCCGCAGTACCATCGACAGCTATTCCGCATTCTTCGAGAATGACCACCAGACACCGACAGGCCTGAAAGGCTATTTGGATACACGCGGTATCGACCGTTTGACCCTTGTGGGATTGGCCACCGATTACTGCGTGCGTTATTCCGCGGTAGATGCCGCCAGGTTGGGTTTCGATGTCACGGTCCGCATGGGCGCGTGCCGCGCGATTGATATGGACGGTTCGCTGGCAGCCGCCGAGCAGGCGATGCGAGATGCCGGAGTCGTATTGACCTAAGGTGTGGCCCCTGCGGCGGCCAGAAGCTTGATCATCACGAACAGAACAACCGCCAGACCCAGCGCAAACCCAATGCGCCCTGGTATCGTGCGACGTTCCGGGTTGGTCCGGTCTGACGGAGGTGACGGAACGCGCATCGGCCGGCTGCGCACGATCCCAGCCATGGGTTGCGCGGTTCGCACATAATGCAGGAAATCCCAAAGGTTGAAATCGCCGCAATATTCACCCTGAATTCCACGCGTCCTGATGTTGTCAAACAGCGACCGCAGAATTCGCACCCGATCCGCATGATCCTCGGCCGGAAATACACCCGGCACGATGCCACTGTTGCGCGACTCGAGGCTGAACCCGGCATCCATGAAAATCTTGCGGATTTTCGGCGATGTTCCACGCAACGCGTCCGCGGCTCTGATATCGCGGAACACCGCACATACCTGGCGTTCCGTATCAGAGGCAGACCCCAGCTTTTCGGGGTCCAGATCTTCCAGCGCTACGTTAACAATATCAAAATCGTACTCGATACCCATTTACAAACTCAGTTTCGACTTTCCATCCCCTCTTCTCACTAACCGGTAAAAACAATGCACAATATGCCGGTATTGTGACGTCAAACTGGCATTGTCACCAAATCAGTGACTCTTGCCATTTCCAGAGTCGATTGATCTAACTACGGAAATCGCAGGAGTTCCCCATGGTCGACATCGCGACCCGCGTCTACAATCACAAATGGAAGATTGACCCAATTGTACGGTCTTTGATCGATACTGATTTCTACAAACTGCTGATGTGCCAGTCAGTGTTTCGAAACAAGCCCCAAACAGATGTCGTATTTTCGTTGATCAACCGGTCGAATCACGTTCCCCTGGCGCGTTTGATCGATGAAGGCGAGCTGCGGGAACAGCTGGATCACATCCGCTCTCTCAGCCTCAGCCGTGGGGAAAGCACCTGGCTGCGCGGCAATATGTTCTACGGAAAACGGCAGATGTTCCGCTCGGACTTCATGGAGTGGTTCGAGAATTTGCGCCTGCCGCCCTATCATCTTGAACGCAAAGGCGACCAATATGAACTGACCTTTGAAGGCAAGTGGCACGAGGTCATGCTGTGGGAAATCCCCGCGCTGGCGGTGTTGATGGAATTGCGCTCGCGCGCTGTGCTGAACGATATGCGCCGGTTCGAATTGCAGGTGCTGTACGCCCGCGCGATGACCCGGGTTTGGGAAAAGATCGAAAAGCTGAGCGCGATCAACGGGCTTGGGATCGCGGATTTCGGCACCAGACGACGGCATTCCTTTCTGTGGCAGGATTGGTGCGTGCAGGCGATGATCGAAGGGCTGGGCGCATCCTTTACCGGAACTTCGAACTGCCTGATCGCCATGCGACGCGAGGTCGAGGCCATCGGCACCAATGCGCACGAACTGCCCATGGTCTATTCAGCGCTGGCCGATACGGATGAAGCGTTGGCGCAGGCCCCTTATGACGTGCTCAGCGACTGGCATGACGAGCATGACGGCAACCTGCGCATTATCCTGCCCGACACCTATGGCACCAAGGGGTTTCTGGACAATGCTCCTGACTGGTTGGCGGGATGGACCGGTATTCGCATCGACAGCGGCGACCCGGCAGCGGCGGCCGAGGTTGCCATAGACTGGTGGAAAGCGCGCGGCGAAGACCCGACAGGGAAACGGATCATTTTCTCTGACGGTCTGGATGTCGAGAAAATCCAGGAATTGCATGCCCAGTTCGCGGGCCGCGCCAATATTTCCTTCGGCTGGGGAACCTTGCTGACCAACGATTTTCGCGGGCTTGTTCCCAATGACGCGCTGTCGCCGTTCTCATTGGTCTGCAAAGCGGTATCCGCCAATGGCCGCCCGACGGTGAAACTGTCGGACAACCCGGAAAAGGCGATGGGTCCGAAAGACCAGATCGAACGCTACAAGCGGGTGTTTGGTGTCGGTGCGCAAAAGGCGATCGAGGTGATCGTCTGAACCACGGCGGCGCATTCAACATTTATCGGCAACTCACCTGATGCTAGTTTGGAAAGCATTCCAATTGAGCATTGAGGTTGAGATACAATGATCTTTGAACCAAAGAAATTCTACGATACCGGCGGATCCTGGGATGAGCTTTCACTTTTTTCCTACGCCGCATACCTGATATCCCGCGCCCAGTTTCTGCAAGCCGAAGGCGATGACAGAGACCTTTTCCTGTTGGGCCGCGATTGGGAAGAAATCGACGATGCCGTTCTGTCCAAACAGCTTGTCATGCTCGGATTCCAGCCAATTGACAACCGCCAGACATCCGCCCACGAATACATGCGTTTCTTTGATGGCCCCGGCGACCTGAGGCCCTTCGACCTGTTTTCTTTGCCGGAGCCTGAGGGGTATTACCAACGTTTGTTCGAGGCGATCATAGCAGCAGAAGAACAGCCGAACGTCGAATACATCGACGCTGCTTTGAAGCTTGGACTTGCGGCCCCTGATTCAATTGTCGCTCTTGCCGCACTGAGTTCGTGCCTCAAACTGTATTCGCCAGAATCCTTTCCGCCACGTCTTTGGCTTGGTGTGTTTTCGGCACGTTGGACGCAATTGGATCCGCTCTCGCAAGATTTGCTTACTGTGTTGTCGTCCGCTCTGATTTCAGACCCGCCCGCTTCACAGGTTCCACCGGCGCCCGCACAACAATTAGCCGGTGTCCCGGGGTTGCTTCTTGTTCATGGCACTCACTTCGAAGTCAATCCTGACCCCACATGGTACTATCCCCATGTCGGAGATTTGCACAATTACATCAAGCCGCATCGCAACGACATCTATTCAGGGCAGAACTACTATGAATGGGAGGGCCGGTGGTCCGACCGCGGCCGACATATTGCTGCCAAACACTTGAAAAACTGGATAGACCTTGAGGCTTATCACGGCTGCGATGTGGTTGCCCACAGCCACGGCTGCAATGTCGTCATGAAAGCCGCCGAGATGGGGGCGCATTTCAACAAGGTCGTTTTCTTGAGCTGCCCGGTACACTGGCACAAGTACAACCTGAATTCTGGCCGGATCAATGTGCCGTATTCAGTTCGGGTCTGGTTTGACTTCGTGATCCTGGCAGACGGCGGCAGACAAAAGTTCCCCGCCAGTGCCAACGTTTCCGACGAGGTGGTCGGAGGTTGGTTCAGTGGGCATTCTGCCACGCGGACATCACAGATTTGGGGCAATCATACATTGGAAGCAAAGCTGATCTGAATTGCCTGGGTAAAAGCTATCCGTGAAACGCGGCAACTGTCTTTAACTGTGAAAAGCCGTACAAAGCTTCGAACCCTTTTTCGCGGCCATGGCCGGATTTTCCCACACCGCCAAACGGCAGTTCAACACCACCGCCTGCACCGTAGTTGTTGATGAAAACCTGACCGGAGTGCAGCGCTTTCGCCAACCGCATCTGCCGCGCGCCATCCCGCGTCCAGACGCTGGCGACCAGGCCGTAATCCGTACTATTCGCTATATGCAGAGCCTGTTCTTCGGTGTCGAACGGGATCAGAACCTGAACCGGGCCGAAAATTTCGTCCTGTGCCAACTGATGATCTGGCGGCACGTCCGCGAACAAAGTGGGCCGGACATAGGCTCCGGCCTCTGGCGCGTCTTCGACAATCTGTCCCTGCGCAGCGATCGTCAGGTCCGTGGCGGTTTTCAGAAAGCCCCTGACAATCTGTCTCTGCCGGTCCGAGATCAACGGCCCAACCCGCAGATCCTGCATCGCCGGGCCGACGGTCAGTTCTTCATAGGCCTGGGACATGCGCGATCTGACCTGCTCATAAACGCCCCGCTGCACCAGGATCCGGGACGAGGCCGAACAGGTCTGGCCCGCATTTTGGATCCCCGCATTCACCAGAAACGGCAGCGCCGCATCCAGATCGGCATCGTCAAAAACCAATTGCGGGGATTTCCCGCCCAGTTCCAGCGTCACGGGCACCACGTTGCGTCCCGCCGCCTGCTGCACAAGGGCCCCTGTGGCAACAGAACCAGTGAACGAGATGTGGTTTACACCCGAATGTCCGGACAGCGCCGCACCCGCCTCGGCCCCCAGACCGGGCACGACATTCAAAGCACCGGCCGGCAGCCCGGCCTGTTGCGCAAGATGGGCAAAGGCCAACGCGGTCAAACAGGCCTCTTCCGCAGGTTTCAGAACACAGGCGTTGCCCATGGCCAACGCCGCCCCGACCGAACGCCCGATAATCTGCATCGGATAGTTCCAGGGCACGATATGGCCCGTCACCCCATGCGGTTCGCGCAGGGTATAGACGGTGTAGCCATCGAGATAGGGAATGGTCTCACCCATCACCTTGTCGGCCGCGCCGCCGTAGAACTCGCAATAGCGCGCCAGGGCGACCGCGTCTGCCCGGGCCTGCGTCAGCGGTTTGCCGACATCCTTCGCCTCAAGCCGCGCCAGATCGTCCACCCGTTCCAGCACCAGCTGGCCCAGCCGGGTCAGGATGCGGCCGCGTTCCAACGCCGTCTTTCGCCCCCAATCACCATTCAACGCAGACCGGGCGGCTTGTACCGCCGCTTCGATATCCGCCTCGGACCCTCGGGCGATCCGGCAGATCTCGGTCCCGTCCGAAGGGTTGATCAAGGGCAGGCTGTCGCCCGCGGCCGCCCGGATCCAGCGCCCGCCGATCAGGCACAAGGTGGGATCAAACCAAATCTTCTGGGTCATTTTGGGCCTCCAATCAGGCTCTAACAAGAAACTCTACGCCGTCAGCGGCCTTATCTCGGGCAACCGGGGCGCGGCGGCAATCAGGGTTTGCGTATAGGGATGTTGCGGGTTTTCGAACACCTGCTTGGTCTGACCCTGTTCGACGATCCGCCCGGACTGCATCACAAGCACACGGTCGGTGATCGTGCGGACAACGCTCAGGTCATGGCTGATGAACAGATAGGTCAGGTCATAGGCGTCGCACAGTTCAGCGAGCAGATCGAGGATCTGAGCACGGACCGAAACGTCAAGCGCCGAAACCGCCTCGTCGAACAGGATCAGATCGGGCCGGATGATCAGGGCGCGTGCAATGGCGATCCGTTGTCGTTGCCCGCCCGAGAATTCGTGGATGTATTTGCCCGCATCATCAGGGCCGAGGCCCACTGCCGTCAGAATTTCCGAAATCCGGTCCTGGCGTTCTGATCCGGTGGGCGGGGTGTCCAGCAGGTGGAAAGGCTCGGTGATCAGGCGCGCGACGCGGTGGCGGGGATTGAAGCTGCCATATGGGTCCTGAAACACGACCTGCATCCTCCGGCGTACGGCAAGGTTGGGTTTGTGACCGGTGAATACCGGCTGACCACCCAACCGGATTTGACCGGATTGAACCTCCTCCAATCCCAAAATTGCCCGTGTCAGGGTCGATTTTCCACATCCGGATTCCCCGACCAGCCCCAACCGCTCGCCTCGGTTGAGGCAGAAGCTGACACCATCCACTGCCCGGTGATGCCGCGGCGCGTCCAACAGGCCCTTTCGGGGCAATCGGTAGTCCCGAACAACCTGGGTTACCTCCAGCAACGTTTGCGGTTGCGCGGGTTCCGGCAAAGTGACCTGATGGCCAGACGCCTCGAACAGCATTCGGGTATAAGGGTGTTGCATGTGACTCAGCAGGTGCTGTGTGGCCCCGCTTTCAACCACTTCTCCGTGGCGCATGACGATGATCTGGTCGGCCATATCAGAGACAACGGCCAGATCATGGGTGATCATCAGCAGCCCCATGTCGTATTCGCGCACCAGCCCCTTGAGAAGGTCGAGAATCTGCGCCTGTGTCGTGACGTCCAGCGCTGTCGTCGGCTCGTCCGCGATCAACAGCCTGGGGCGCAGAGCGATGGCCATGGCAATGACCACGCGTTGCCGTTGCCCGCCGGACAGTTCGTGCGGATAGCGGGAAAGGGGGAACCGATCAGGTGGCAGGCCAACGCGGGTCAGCACCTCTTTGGCGCGGGTCCGGGCCTGAGCAGGAGGCATCGCCTTGTGGATCAGGATCGTCTCCATCACCTGATCGCCGACGGTTCTTACCGGATTGAGCGCTGTCATCGGTTCCTGAAATACGATCCCCACGGACGCGCCGCGCAAGGCGCACAAATCGGGCTCTGACCGTGTCAACAGATCCTGACCGTCCAGCCAGATCGCACCTTCCGTGCTGGCCCCATGCGGCAGCAGTTGCATCACCGCCAATGCGGTCATCGATTTGCCCGAGCCGCTTTCACCCGTCACCGCCACGATCTGGCCGGGGTCGATCGACAAGTTGACCTGCTTCAGGATTGGCATCCCGTGGATCGTCAGCGACAGGTTTTCAATCTGCAACAAACTCATGCCCGCGCCACCCTGATCCGGGGATCCAGCCAGTCCCGCATTCCGTCGCCCAACAGGTTCAGACCCAGCACCGTGACGATGATCGACAGACCCGGAATCAGAGCCAAATGCGGGGCAAAACTGACCATCGTCTGTGCGTCTGCCAGCATCCGGCCCCAGCTGGGCGTCGGAGGTTGAGCGCCCAGACCGACATATGACAGGCCCGCTTCGGCCAGAATGCCAAGGCTGAACTGGATGGTCCCCTGCACGATCAGCAGATTGGCCACGTTGGGCAGAATATGCTCAGCTGATATCCGCGCGGCCCCTTTGCCCGACACACGGGCGGCGAGGATGAACTCTCTCTCCCAAAGCGACAAAGCAGCCCCGCGGGTGATACGGGCAAAGACGGGGATGTTGAAAATACCGATCGCAACAATGGCGTTGATCGCTCCGGCGCCATAGACGGCCGTGATCAGGATGGCGATCACCAGCGAAGGGAAAGCGAAGACCAGATCGTTGCCACGCATGATGACCTCATCCAGCCATGAGCCTTTGCGCGCGGCCGCTGCCAGGCCAAGAGGAACGCCGATTGCCATGCCAATGCCGACGGCCACCAACGCCACCGCAATCGACGTACGCGCACCGACCATGATCATCGAGAACATGTCGCGGCCGAAATGATCGGTTCCAAACCAATGCTGCCCGTTTGGTGGCTGCAATTTATTGGGAATGTCCAGCGCGGCATGGTCGTAAGGGGTCCAGATGAACGAGACCAACGCGGCCAGAACCACCAGCGACGATAACAAGGCCCCAAGGATCAGGTTCCGGTTCATGTCCTGCTCCTCAGTCGTGGGTCCACGGCCGCATAAGCAAGATCGACAAGGAAATTGACCGTTATCACAGCAAAGACCAGCAGCATCACGACCGACTCCACGACGATGAGGTCTCGGGCAGAAATGGCCTGAAACACCAGCCGCCCGAGGCCCGGCAGATAGAACACCTGTTCGATGATGATCGACCCCGCCAGCAGAAAGGAAAACTGCAAGCCGATGATGGTCAGCACCGGAATCAGCGCATTTCGCACCCCATGCCGCCAAAGGGCCAGACGACGGGACAGGCCCTTGGCCCGAGCCGTGCGCATGAAATCCTCACCCAGAATGTCCAGCAAGGCCGACCGCATGACCCGCGCCAGAATCGCCGCCTGTGGCAAGGCAAGAGCCACGGCAGGCAGGGTCAGGGAATGCAGGCCGGCCCAGAGCCCGCCGTTCCAACCGACAAACCCGCCTGCATTGAACCAGCGCAGATTGATGGCGAAGATCAGCACAAGCATCATCGCGAACCAGAAGTTCGGGACTGCGATGCCAAGCTGCGTCGCCCCCATCACTGCAAGGTCCCCCGGTTTGCCCCGACGCGCAGCGGCATAGATTCCGGCGGGAAAGGCGATCAATGTGGACAGCGTCAGCGCGTAAAGCGCCAGGGGTAACGACACCCACAGCCGGTCAGCGATCATCTGCGACACTGGTGTGCGATAGGTGTATGACGTGCCGAAATCGCCCACCAGCATGCCGCCAACCCAGTGGAAATAGCGCTGTATCTTTGACCCATCCAGGCCCAGCTCGGCCCGCAGCGCCGCCAGCGTGTCCTCCTGCGCATTGACGCCCAGCATGAACGATGCCGGATCACCTGGGGCAACCTCGATCACGGCGAAGATGACCACCGAGGCGACGGCCAGGCTGACAAGCAAGGAAATCAGTCGTTTGAGGACGTAGCGGAGCATTGGCACCACGTTAGAGTCACATCAGGCACGGGTCCAGCGTCTAAGGCACCAGAAGGAAAGCGGAAACCGCATAGGCAACGATCGCGGCATAGCCCAGTGGATAGATCCACTTGATCGCATAATTGTCCAGGGTGCGCGCCGCCCCCTCCTTGCCGGACACTTTCAATCGTCGCAGCGCGACGTTGAACACGATCAGCGCCCCGGTCATCAGGAACATGCACTGAAGGACAAAATCCAGAAAAGTCAGATAACCCAGCTTGGGCAGATCTGCGGATATTGCCCAGTTGAACGCGACAAAGACCAGCAAGTTGCCGCCCGCAATCTCGATCCTCCGGCGGTATTCATCCAGAAAAAACAGCGCCCAGCCGACCGAGATCAAGACAAGCATCGGCAGGAAAACCCGAATGACGTAATAGGTCAGATGTCGATTGCCCTCAAAAACAAGCGCGACCTGATCGCTTTCTTTCCCGGATAGACCCAAGACCCTGGATGTTTCCAACCGTGCATTGTTCAGAATCCATTCTTCTTCGCCCAGCTGATCTCCGAGGCCCGAGAATTCGTTCAACGGATGGTAAGTGACGTATTCAGAGGGAAAGACCGAAACCACCTCGAAATGAAACTCCTGCGTGTCGAACGGGTATTTTCGGAAATCGAAATGAGGCGCCTGGAGTGTAAGAGACGATTTTTCGACATACAGCACCCGCCCGTCGTAACGCAGGGATGCGGCGGATTCGTGGATCCACTTGTTGGACTGCTGATTGTGAATGACAAAAGCCGGCAGAACGGACCCGATACTTGCCGCATAATTGGCAAGGTCGGGTGGGTTGAAGACCCTGATATCCCTCCCCAGTTCCTCAGGATCAAATGCCAGCGCGGGATCGGTCCATTCCACCCGCAAGACAACAACCGCGCCATAGTTTTCGGCCTTTTGATCAACACCGGTGATCTGGTCGATGCGAATTCCGATCCCAACATTCAACGGATTCTCGGGCGTTCCGGGCAGGGCATCCATCCGACCCCCCAACACATTCTGCGCCGTGGCCGCGATCGAAGAACCGAACACCAGGAAGAAACCTAAAACCAAGACGGGAATGGCACGGAGCAAGAACATACGTGAGAACACCCTGACACAAAGGAAGGCCCGGGCCGCCCGGCGCGGCCCAGGGCTGTAACATTACTCGGACCAGCTGATCTGAGTCAGATCGATTGCGGCGGTGGGCGCGTTCTCCCAAAGGCCCTGAACGCCGACTTTCGCAACGCCCAGTTTGGCCAACTGGAACAGGTAGCCATTGACATAGTCGCTTGCGATCAGGCGCTGCGCCTCACCCAGCAAACGGGTGCGTTCTTCGGGGTCGGTGGTGGTGTTCAGAGTGTCCATCAGCGCCTGAAAATCCGTGCTGTCATACTGAAAGTAATAATCAGGCCGCGCATAAATGCCGATATCCATAGGCTCGGTATGGCTGACGATGGTCAGACCGAATTCCTTGCCCTTGAACACGGATTCCAGCCATTGGGCCCATTCCACATTGATGATCTCGGCCGTGATGCCGACCTCGGCCAGCTGCGCCGCTATGATTTCGCCCCCACGACGGGCATAAGACGGCGGCGGCAAATGCAATGTGGTCTCAAACCCATTTTCGAATCCGGCCTCTGCCAGCAACTCTCTGGCTTTTTCGGGGTCGTAAGCGGATTGCGCGGTCAGATCGACGTAGGCCGGATTGTGCGGCGCAAAGTGGGTTCCGATCGGCGTGCCATAGCCAAACATTGCGCCGTCGATGATCGCCTGCCGGTCAACGGCATGGGCCAATGCCTGACGAACAAGGATATCATCAAACGGAGGCTGCTTGTTGTTGGTGGACAGGATCGTCTCACCTTCGGTCGACCCCACCAGGACCTGAAAGCGCGGATCGGCCTCGAACTGGGGCAGGTTTTCCGGCGCCGGGAAGTTGTCAAACACGTCGACATCCTCGGCCATCATGGCGGCAAAAGCGGCGGTCGGGTCCGAGATGAACTTGAACGTCGCAGTCTCTAATGTGGGCTGTTCGCCCCAGTAATCGGAATTTCGGTTCAGCGTGATACTGTCGCCCTGCACCCAGTTTCCAAAGGTATAGGCACCGGTACCAACCGGGTTGGTCTTGATGTTGCCTATGCTTTCCGGCGCGACGATGACGGCATCCCCCCAGGCCAGGTTGAACAGGAAATTTCCGTTCGGCTCTGACAGGGTGACTTTCACCGTCAGCGGGTCGACGACCTCGACGGTTTCGATACCGGCAAACAGGGCCTTCTGCGCGTTGGCGCTGTCTTCCGCGGTTGCGCGGTCAAGGCTGAATTTGACATCCTCGGCGTCCATGGTGGTGCCATCATGGAAGGTCACCCCGTCATGCAGGTTAAAGGTATAGACCGTCCCGTCTTCGGAAATCTCCCAGCTTTCCGCCAATCCGGGCACGACCGAGCCGTCGCCCATGAAACGTGTCAGGCCTTCGAAGATATTGGTGTAAACCACCGAGTCGATGGCTTGCGCTGCGGCGCTTGTCGGGTCCAGATGCGGAGGCTCAAGCTGCATCGCAATGGTGATGTCCGACTTGGCCAAAGCCTGCGTGGCAAGCAGGCTGGCCCCCACGGCCAGGGTCGAAGCAAAGGTCCGGAACAGGAATTTTGTCATGTGAACTCTCCCTACTGAAACGGGTTGTGCCCTTGTTTTCAGGGCCATTTTACTGACAGTCTTCCTGTAAACCTCAGGTCAATCAAGGGAATGTTCGCGCAACCGGGGTTTCTTCGGCCCCTCCCGATCTGCTATGCCGCACTGCAACATAATACTGCAGGAGCGATCCATGAGCGCCACCGCCCGCAAGAAAGCCCCGAACGCCGAGGACATTCGCGCCCGAAAAGGCGGCGAACCTCTGGTCTCTTTGACCGCCTATACCACGCCAATGGCGCGCCTGATGGACGCCCATTGCGATTTCGTGCTGGTCGGTGACAGCGTCGGCATGGTGCTGCACGGGCTGGAATCCACGCTGGGGGTCACGATGGAGATGATGATCCTGCATGGTCAGGCCGTATCACGCGGCCTAAAAAGTGCGATGATGGTCATCGACATGCCTTTCGGAAGCTATGAGGAAGGCCCGGCACAAGCCTTTCGTAACGCCGCACGCCTGATGGCGCACACAAATGCAGGCGCGGTCAAACTGGAAGGCGGGGTGGAAATGGCTGAAACCATCCGCTTTCTGGTGAAACGAGGCATCCCGGTGATGGCTCATATCGGACTGACGCCGCAGTCGATCAACACGCTGGGCGGCTACAAGGTGCAGGGCCGTGACGATCAGGCTGAAGCCGTCATGGCAGACGCCCGCGCCGTAAACGAGGCTGGTGCGTTCTCGGTCGTTCTGGAGAAAGTGCCCCAAGGTCTGGCGAACCAGATCACCGAAGAGATTGCGATCCCGACCATCGGCATCGGTGCATCTGCGGGGTGTGACGGGCAGATTCTGGTCGTGGACGACATGGTTGGCTTTTTCACCGCCTTCAAACCCAAATTCGTCAAACGCTATGCCGAGCTGGGCCCGTTGGCGGAAGCAGCCATCGCAGAATACGCCGCCGAAGTCCGCGCGCGGACCTTCCCGGCGGACGAACATGTCTTTGCCGATCAGGCTCCGGCCAAAGGACAAAAGACATGACCGCACCGATTTTGCGCTCTCTGGCCGAGCTGCGTGCCAAAACCACCACATGGCACCGAAACGGTGAGGGGATCGGCGTGGTTCCGACCATGGGTGCGCTGCACGAGGGGCATTTGTCACTGGCGCAGGCTGCGAAACAGGGCTGCGACCGGGTGATCGTGACGATTTTTGTGAATCCCAAGCAGTTCAACAATCCCGAAGACTTGGCAAATTACCCCCGCACCGAACATGAAGACGCCCAAAAGCTGGCCCCGTATGGTGTGGATGCGATCTATGTACCGGACCCGCAGGAAATCTATCCGGAAGGTTTTTCGACGACGGTATCGGTTGCCGGTCTGACCGACGTAATGGAAGGCCCCTTCCGCCCTGGACATTTCGAAGGCGTGGCCACGGTGGTCGCCAAGCTGTTCCTGCAAACACAGGCGGATCGAGCCTATTTCGGGGAAAAAGACTATCAACAGCTGCTGGTTGTCCGCCGGATGGCGCGCGATCTGAACATCCCAATCGAGGTGATCGGCTGCCCGACTGTCCGAGAACCTTCGGGCCTGGCGATGTCGTCGCGCAACCTTCTTCTTTCCCCCCAAGGGTTAAAGATCGCAGAGCAAATGAACGGCGTCATGCGTCAGGTGGCGGACGATCTGGCCAAGGGAGCAGACTTTGCCATGCTGGCGCAGGAGGCCAAGGAAACCCTGCTGAAGGTCGGGTTCACCGAAGTCGAGTATATCGACCTGCGCTGTGCCAAGACGCTGGAAAGCCTGTCCAGCGCAAGTCAACCCGCCCGCCTGTTCGTCACGGCCTGGGCCGACGGCGTCCGCCTGATCGACAATATTCCTGTCAATCCGGCCTGATTTCTGCACTGGCCCCTTCGCCATTGTTTGCGCTAAAGTCCGGCAAAACGATACCGGGGGAGAGCGGAAATGACCCATATTCTGGCAATCGATCAAGGCACCACATCCTCGCGCGCCATTCTGTTTGACGCGCAGATGCGGCCTGTTGGCACCGCCCAGCAGGAGTTTCCTCAGCACTTTCCGCAGGAAGGCTGGGTTGAACACGACCCCGAGGATATCTGGTCAAGCGTTCTGCACGTGTGCCGCGAGGTGATGGAGACCACCGGTGTTTCAGCGGATCAGATTGCCGGTATCGGCATCACCAACCAGCGCGAAACGACGGTTGTCTGGGACAAACAGACCGGCAAGGCCATCCACAATGCCATCGTCTGGCAGGACCGACGCACTGCCGATATCTGCGCGCGCTACAAACAGGCCGGGTGCGAGGATGACGTCACAGCTCAGACCGGTCTGTTGCTGGATCCTTATTTCTCGGGCACCAAGGTCAAATGGCTGCTGGATACCGTTTCGGGCGCCCGCGAGCGCGCAGAAGCCGGAGACCTGCTGTTCGGCACGATCGACAGCTTCCTGATCTGGCGGCTGACCGAAGGCCGTGTTCATGCAACCGATGCCACCAACGCCGCCCGTACCCTTTTGTTTGACATCCACAAAGGCACATGGAGCGCCGAGATTTGTGACCTGCTGGATGTGCCCCTGAACCTTTTGCCCGAAGTGAAGGATTGCGCCGCGGATTTCGGAACCACCACTTTGTTCGGCGGCGGCATTCCCATTCTGGGCGTTGCAGGCGACCAGCAAGCCGCCACCATCGGGCAGGCCTGTTTCCAGCCCGGTATGATGAAATCAACCTATGGCACGGGTTGCTTTGCGCTGCTGAACACCGGCGCGCAGCCGGTTCAGTCGAATAACCGCCTGCTGACGACGATCGCGTATCAACTGGACGGCCGGCGAACTTATGCGCTGGAGGGTTCGATCTTTATCGCGGGGGCCGCAGTGCAATGGCTGCGCGACGCGTTGCAGATCATCGACGCGGCGCCACAAAGCGGCGAACTGGCGGCTCAGGCCGATCCGAACCAGCATGTGGTGCTTGTGCCCGCCTTCACCGGCCTCGGCGCGCCTTATTGGAAACCTGACTGTCGCGGGGCGCTGTTTGGGCTGACGCGCAATTCCGGCCGGGCCGAGATTGCCCGCGCCACGCTGGAAAGCATCGCCTTCCAGACCCGCGACCTGTGGCATGCCATGCAAGGCGACTGGGGCGCCGATGCCGATGTCATCCTGCGCGTCGATGGCGGGATGGCCGCGTCCGACTGGACCATGCAAGGCCTGTCGAACTGTCTCGGCGCGCCTGTGGACCGCCCCGTCATGCAAGAGACGACCGCCCTTGGCGCCGCATGGCTGGCAGGCATGAAAGCCGGAATTTATCCCGATCAGGCCGGGTTTGCGGAAACATGGGCGCTGGATCGCCGGTTCGAGCCAACGCAGGAACAATCCGAACGCGATGCGGCCTATGACCGTTGGCAACTTGCGGTACAGGCTGCGATGGCGTTCTAGCTGTGGTCTTTCAACAAACGCTGTTTCTGCCGTGACCAATCGCGTTTGGCTTGGGTTTCGCGCTTGTCATGGGTTTTCTTACCCTTGGCGATGCCGATCTTAATCTTGGCCAACCCCTTGTGGTTGAAATACAAAACCAACGGCACCAGCGTCATGCCCTTGCGCTGGGTTGCATTCCACAAATCGGACATCTGTTTGCGGGACACCAGCAGCTTGCGACGGCGGCGTTCTTCGTGCTTGAACACCTTGGCCTGCTCGTATGGCGCGATATAGCTGTTGACCAGCCACAGCTCGCCGTCATCGACGGCGGCATAGCTTTCCGCGATGTTGGAGCCACCCGCGCGCAGGGATTTGACCTCGGATCCTTGCAGAACGATACCGCATTCGATGTCGTCCTCGATCGCATAATCGAAGCGGGCGCGCCGGTTTTCGGCGATCACTTTGTAATTCGGGTCTGTCTTCTGCTTGGCCATGACGGGTTGATTTAGGCGGCTTGCGCCGCCCTTGCAAGGCACGGATTTCCAGCCGGGGTCATGATTTGGCAGAAATGATCAGATCCGGGCCAAAAATCGTGTCCGCGTGGCTGTGGAGATATATCTTTAACCAGGGTGTAAACCGGTCCGGGTGGCGTTTCACTTCGGCCAACAGATCGTGATAGTCGATCCAACGGATATCCATGACTTCATCCGGGTTGGGCGCGATTTTCAGCGGGCCGCGGACATGGGCCAGAAAGACGTCGACAACCTCGTTTTCCACCATGCTGTTGCCCACATCGGCGTGATATTCCAGCCGGTGTCGGTATTCGGGATACAGACCTGTGATCCCAAGCTCCTCACGCAGGCGGCGCACGGCACAGGTGGACGAGCTTTCGTCCCAATCGGGATGCGTACAGCAGGTGTTCGCCCAAAGGCCGGGCGTGTGGTACTTGCCCAAAGCGCGACGCTGCAGCAGGATCTCGGTCCCCCGTACGACAAAAACCGACACAGCCTTGTGCTTGAGCCCCTTTTCGTGAACTTCAAGCTTGTCTACAGGGGTCAACTCACCATCGACCCAAGCTGGGATCATGATACCCATCTGTCCTCTCCTGCTGCCAATCCGCCTGACGAGCCCTGATGTTGATTATAGCTGTTGCCGGACCGGCTTGGCTTTGCGGCGTTGCTTGGCAATCCGCCGTCTGACTTCAAAGTGCGGCTGTTCCACATTGTTATCAATCGCACCAAAGGCCGCAGGGGCTGCGGCCTTTGGTCCTTGTGCAGTGGTGCACAGTATCAGGTGTTATTCACCCGACACGCTTGCGATATAGGCATAGACGTCTTCACCGCCCTTTTTCAGCTTGAAGGTCATTTTCGATTTGGCGGATGTGTCATCCAGATAGGTTTTCAAAAATGCCTTGGGGTCCTGAGCATACTCGACAAAAGTAGTTTCGTCCCAGACCAGACCCTTCTCACCGGCGGCAACGATGCTGTCTCCGTATTTGAAACCCTCGACGGTACCGGCGGTGCGGCCCGCGATTCCATAGAGGTTGGGGCCGGTCTTGCCACCTTTGACGATCACTTCGCCTGCCGGGTCGGCGATCATGTGGCAGGACTTGCATTTGTTGAAGGTTTTCTTGCCCGCCTCAGCGTCGCCTTCAGCATAAGCAGGAAGGGCCAGAAGGCCCACGATTGCGGTAGCGAGGATACGATTCATAGCTTTTGCTCCGATAGAAATTGGCTGCACCGAATGGACCGTCGGCGCAAAAAAGAGTCAACGCGCAGATTGCCGCGCGCGCTTACTGTGCCACTGCGACAAATAGGATGTCCTTAACTTTTGTCATGTACATCGGACCAGCAAGGCAACAGATCGCCCACGGACGGAGTCGCCAGATACACGGCGCGCGCAATAGCTCGCGCGAGGCACAGCGAGACCGCATGCCCGATGACACCTGGTTCGGTGTCGGTGGCGACACCCCGCGCGCCCGTGCTGACCCCGAATACCAGATCACCATCCCCCGGCGTGTGGGCGGGTACAATAGCACGGGCAATACCGTCATGGGCGGCAACGGCCAGTCTCTGACACTGCGGTTTGGTCAGGTCCGCATCTGTCGCAACGATGGCAATCGTGGTATTGGCCTTGTCCGGCTTCGCGGACTGCATCACCTGCGCTTTGCGACTGACCGTTGGTTGGCCCAGTCCGGCATTGGAATCAGGCCCTAATCCACCGAATTCGCCGTCCATTTCAAATGGGGCGGCCCAGAAATGCCTGTCACCCAGCGTGGTGACACTGCCCAGCGGATTGACTGCAACCAATGCGCCAACGGTAACACCGCTGTCCAGAACAACCGAGGCCGAACCCAACCCGCCTTTGTGCATCGCGGTCAAAGCCCCGGTTCCTGCACCTGCTGTTCCGAGTTCGAACCGGTCCGACGCGGACTCGAACGCCGCACGGCCCAATGCGCGATAGGGATTCTCGTGCCACGCCTTGTCGCCGCCATTCAGCAGATCGAACAGGATCGCCCCGGGCACGATCGGAACCACGGCGGAACCCACCTTAAACCCGCGGCCCAGGGCATGCAGCGCGTCCATGACGCCCGAACAGGCATCCAGCCCGAAGGCCGACCCGCCCGAAAGCACGATCGCATCCACCTGTTCAACGGTCTTGTCGGCGGCCAGCAAATCTGTCTCGCGCGTGCCGGGTGCGCCACCCATCACGTGCACCGAGGCTCGGAGTGGTTGCGCGCCGGTCAGGACGGTGACGCCTGATTTCAAAGGTGCGTTCTGTGCGTTGCCGACCTTCAGGCCGGGGACATCCGTGATCAGGTTTCTGGGTCCGGGGATCATGCAAACCTCGGTGGTCGAGCTGGAAAGCGCGCTGGCGCGCGCTGCCTCCGGCGGGGATATTTTTGGCCAGATGAAGAGCGGATCAGATGCATCGGCCTCCGTCCACCTCGAGCGCGGCGCCGGTGATCATGCTGGCCTCGTCCGAACACAGGAAACAGGCGGCATTGGCCATATCTTCGGGGGTTGAAAAGCGGCCCAACGGGATGGTCGACAGGAATTTGGCACGGATTTCGGGCGTATCCTCGCCCATGAAGGATTTCAATAGCGGCGTTTCCCCGGCAACCGGGCAGATCGCATTCACCCGCACGCCGGACGGGGCGAGCTCGACCGCCATCGTCTTAGTTGCGGTGATCATCCAGCCCTTGGAGGCGTTGTACCAGTTCAGGTTTGGGCGCGGCGACAGGCCTGCGGTTGAAGCAACGTTCAGTACTGAACCCGCCCCGCGCGCCTTCATAGGTGGAACCAATGCACGCGCGGTCAGATAGACGGATTTCATGTTCACGTTGAAAACACGGTCGAAATCCGCTTCGCTGACCTCCTCCAGCGGCGTCGGCAGGTGGGTCACACCGGCATTGTTCACAAGGATGTCCAGATGGCCGAAGGTTGAGAAAGCCGCATCCGCCATCTTTTGAACCGAGGCGCCCTTGCCTACATCGACCTGCTGAGCAATCGCCTCGGACCCAAGCTGGGTTGCGAATTCATGCGCGGCATCGCCATTGATGTCAGCAATCATGACACGCGCACCTTCGGCGAGGAACTTCCTTACGATCCCCGCACCAAACCCGGATGCACCGCCAGTGACGATTGCGGTTTTCCCCTCCAGCCTCATGGCGTTACTCTCCTGCACCTTTTGCAGGCCAGACTATCAATGCCCGGACGAGATGCCAGATCAATCTTCGGACACCTTGCCGCGCAGCGCCTTGACGTCGCCCCGCGCCTTTTTCGCCGCAAGCCTGCGTTTGACCGAACCATAGGTGGGTTTCGTCGCGATGCGCCGCTTAGGTTTGACCAGCGCCTTGCCGATCAGCTCGGCCAGCCTTGTTCGCGCAATTTCCCTGTTGCGGGCTTGGGAACGTGTTTCTTCGCATTGAATGATGATCGCACCATCCTTGGTCCAGCGGCGCCCGGCCAGTCGTTTCAGCCGCGCCTTGACCGGATCGGGCAGCGAGGGTGAGCGCGCGGCTTCGAAGCGCAGTTCAACGGCGGTCGAGACCTTGTTCACGTTCTGCCCGCCAGGCCCGGAGGAACGCATGAAGCTCTCGGTCATTTCCCAGTCTTGCAGTGTGATATCGTCAGAGATGCGCAACATGGGCAAGACCATAGCTGGAGCGGGTAAAAACAGAAAGGGCCGCCCCGATGGGACGGCCCTTCGAAAGTTCAGGAGGTCGGGTCGGTTAGATCAATCGACCAGCCGGAGCGTACGCTCGGCCAAGGGCTGCCCTAGCAGGCGGTCCTCCCGGTTGTTCCGACACCTCTCTCCAATCTCTTTCTCGACACTGGATCACCTCCTTTTCTATCTGTTGCGGTTGAAAAGAAGCGTGACACAAGATGCGCCATTCTCAAAGCACTTTTTTACGCAGGCCGTGCAGCGGTCAGTCGCGCAACGATCACCTTGAACGGAATCAGCGCGATCAGAGCCAGCGACAGTTTCACCAACCAGTCGGCAAAGGCCAGCGTCACCCACAGCGGCGCCTCGGGGCCTGACAGCATGAAGGGCACGGGCTCCCACGCCCAATTGATGGCCGCATCTGCATCGGCACCAAAGAAGGTGACCGAGGCCGAGAAGGCGATAGTAAAGAAGATCGCGGTATCCAGCGCTGAACCTACCAGGGTCGAGACCAGCGGCGCACGCCACCATTGACCGCCGCGCATGGCGTTGAACACGGTGACGTCGGTCAGTTGCGCGATCAGGAACGCGGTGCCCGAAGCGACGGCGATGCGCAGCGGCACGGCGGCATAGGTAAACCCGTCGCCCTGAAGCATGATCTGGCTGCCGATCAGCGAGCAGATCACCCCGGTGACGAAGCCCGCGAAAACAACCTTGCGGGCCGGGCCCACACCGTAGACGCGGTTCATGATATCAGTGACCAGAAAGGCCAGCGGATAGGTGAAGGCACCCCAGGTCAACAGGCCGTCAAAGATCAGGAACTGGACCAGGATGTTCGAGGCCACGACGATGGCGGCCATGGCAAGAATGCCGGGAATATAGTTGCGTTGCATTTTGTGATGCCCGTTTTGACAAGGTAGCGGCGACTTGGCCAAGGGACCGTCCCAAGGCAGGCTGTGCGTTTAGACCTTCATCTGCCGTGTGTCAATCGGGCAGCAGATACTCGACCAACTCGGTCCGTTGCAGTGCCAGAAAGTTGTCATCCGAGATCATCGTGGCCCGCAAACGTCCCTGATCATCCCGCCAGATCGACAAGCCTTCGAGGTTGTCATGCGCGCCGGTTCCGGTTTCGAACAGGGTTTCCTCGGCGTTTGGCACGTCGCCTGTCAGATCCCATCGCCGCAGGCGCGAGCGAAATCCGATTGCCGTGAGGTTTCGCTCCAACACGTAGAACCGCCCATCAGGACCGAAATCAGCGGCAACCGGTTTGAACCAACCACGCTGGGGCAGAACAAATGGGGTCGACCAGGTTTGGCCATTCCAGCGATAGACGGGAATATTTCCGTCCGAGGTGCGGTTCGTTTCCGGCAGCGTATACAGCCGCCCGCGCCTGTCGATGGCCAGACCTTCAAAGGACCCGTTGTCGGCGAGATGCTGAAATGCCTGCGGGCGTGGCAATACACGCGCCTTCGTGCCAGGTGCGGGGTAATGGGCGACGCGGTGCACCCCTTCGAATGAGATATAGAATCCACCGTCAGGAGCCGCCGCAATCCCCTCGGAATCGCCAACGCCGCCGGACATGAGATGCCCATTGCTGGACAGAACCGGCCATTGCCCCAGAATGCGAATGCCGGTGATCTCGCCATCAAGACGTTCGATGCGCGCAATCACCAACCGTGCCCGGTCGCTCAGCGCCATCATTTGCTGCCCATTGTCCGAAATGTGCAGCGCCGAGAATCCACCGAACCAATCCGCCTTGTCACGCCATGCAAAACTGCTTTGATGTGTGGCGGTTTTTACATCCACTCCAGGGGCCGCCGTGGCCAGAAACAGTGCCGCACCTACTTGGATTGCAAGACTGAGGCGCATTGCTTCGGCAAATCGGCCAGCACATATTCCCGGCGTTTCTTGGGCGGCGGCGCGTTTGGATCGGGCGGCGGCGGGTTCAGAATGTTACGCACCCATTGTTGCGCCTCGGCACAGCCATCGCCCTTGGGTGGTGCATCCTGGTTGACGCATCCCTTTGATCCTCTTGGGCATTTCAGGCGCACATGGAAGTGGTAGTGATGCCCCCACCAGGGCCTGATCTTGCGCAGGTAGGCCCGGTTGCCTTTTTCATCGTTGCACATCTGAACCTTAGCCCCGGGGAACACGAAGATACGTGCCACGCGCTTGTCCTTGGCGGCTTCGCGCAGTACCGCGTGGTGCTGTTTGGTCCAGTTGCTGTTGACATAGGCACCGTTCGAGCGGCGCAGCGATATGGACGAAATATTCTCGCGCGCCTTGCGCGACAGGCGCATGTTGTCACCCGGAAGCATCCAGATATCGATATCCAGCCCCAGCTGGTGCGAGCGGTGGCCCGAAGTCATTGGCCCACCCCGCGGCTGGCTGATATCCCCAATATAGAGACCGTTCCAACCCGGCTGTTTCGCCGCAAACCGGCTGAGGTCCTGCACGTAATCGATCGCTTCGGGATGCCCCCAGTTGCGATTGCGCGACAGTCGCATGGCCTGCCACGTGGGCCCGGTCTCGGGCAATTGAACCGATCCGGCCGCACATCCGCGCGAATAACTGCCGAAAGCAGCCGATTTTTGTTGCGAGCTTACCTTCTGTGCCCCGAACAACTGCTTTGCCAAGGGCTGCGCCGATGCCGTATTCGCCAGCGCGGTTATTACCAGTAGTGCCAAAAAACGTAGTAAAATCATCTGCTCTGATCCCCTTCAGGTCTGACCCAGCGCATCAGGAATAGACCCAGAATAAACAACAGAATGATCGGTGACACCCCCAGACGCGCACTGCCGGTTGCGGTTGTTGCAATCCCGATCAACAACGGGGCCGCAAAAGCGGTCGCGCGCCCCGACAGACCATAAAGACCAAAGCTTTCGACCGGGGTTTCGGGGTCGGTGTGGCGCACCATCATCGAACGGCTGGCCGATTGCAGAATGCCTCCCATGCCACCGATCAGCACACCACAGCCAAAGAAGACCATGTCTGGCAGGTTGGATCCGTCAGGCAGGCCGATGCCGTAGATCTGCGTCCGGTCCATCGACACCACTGTGACGCAGACAAAAATCAATACCCAGATCGCCACCAATATCACTGGTTTCGGGCCGTATTTCTTGTCTGCCTTCCCCCCGATCCACGCAAAAACGGCCGAAGCGAGAACGCTGACGATCCCGAATACTCCGATCTTGATCAGATCCCATTCCAACACCAGCCGCGCGTAGACACCACCAAAACTGTACAGCCCGTTCAGTGCGTCGCGATAGAACATGGACGAACCGAGATAACTGGCCAGACTGGCGCGATAGCGCAAGTTAGACACTGATTTCGACAACAGGCGCAGCGCCTCACCCACGCTTCCCTTCCTGTCCGTCGCCGCATCGTCGCGGACCCACAGGAAGTATGGCACCATGAACAGAATGAACCAGATTGCCGTAAATGGGCCGACAAAACGCGTGCCTTCCCGGGTGGCGGCATCCAGACCAAAGGCGGGCGTCATCCCGATCAGGGTTTTGCCGTTTGGCTGTTCCACAAACAGCGCCAGCATGATCGCCAGCGAAATCAGCCCTCCAAAATAGCCAAAGGCAAAGCCCGAGCCCGAGATCTCGCCCACTTCGCTGTCATCGCCCAGATCGGGTAGCTGCGAGTTGATGAAGATCAGCGCATATTCCGCACCTACAAAGCCGAAACCAAAAGCCGACAGCATCAGCCACATGTTCGAGCCATCGGGCATCGTATACCAAAGCGCCGCGGACCCGACCGCATACATGACCGAAAAGGCAAATATCCACGGGATGCGCCGCCCCGAGACATCCGCCATCGCCCCCAGAAGCGGCGCACCAAAAGCGATGATCAGCCCGGTGATCGTCAGACAGTTCGCCCAAACAGTCTGCGCGCGCGCCGCAGCCGCCTGCGCATCCAGCCCTTCAGTGGTGAAATACCCGGCGGCGACGCCCGCGAAGTAAGGGCCAAAGACAAAGGTGACCAGAAGGGTGTGAAAGGGCTGGCTGGCCCAGTCAAAGAACCACCAGCCCCAGATGCGCCTGCGCTTGGAAATCTCTGCCATCTCTGCCCCTGTTTATCGTTGCGATTATATGACTGGGCTTTCATTCAAATCGCAAGCGTTGAGTGCCAGACACTTGCTCTTTGTCGCCATGGTGCTTAGGTCTCGGCCAACAAGAATACGGAGAACCCATGCTGTCGCTGATCCAAATCCTGCTGCTGATCCTGGACATTGTCTGGTTCATCATCCTGGCCCATGTGATCATGAGCTGGCTGATCAACTTTCAGGTGCTGAACTTGCACCAACAGCTGGTCGCGCAAATCTGGTACGGGCTGAACCGCCTGTTAGAGCCTATTTATGGCCCGATCCGGCGCATCCTGCCCAATATGGGCGGTCTGGACCTGACGCCGCTGGTGGTGCTGATCGGGGTCTATGCGCTGCGGATCATCCTGATCAACAACGCGGTCTATTTCTACTGACCTCTTGTTCCCCGATTCTGACTGTGTGATTGTCCTTTCAAGAGCAGTCAAATCTTGAAACAGGGCACCCCCGCACATGTTCGACGCCGCGCCTCTGCTGCGAGATGTCTTTGGATTCGATGAATTCCGCCCCGGGCAGGAAGAGATCGTCGATGCCGTAACCGCCGGCCAGAACGTGCTGGCGATCATGCCCACGGGCGGCGGCAAATCCCTGTGTTATCAACTGCCTGCCCTGCTGCGCGACGGGGTCACGGTGGTGATCTCGCCATTGATCGCCCTGATGCGCGATCAGGTGCGGGGGCTGCAAGAAGCCGGGGTCGAGGCCGGCGCGCTGACCTCGGGCAACACGCCCGAGGAAACCGACGCCGTGTGGGAGGCGCTTGAGGCCGGGCGGCTGAAACTGCTTTACATGGCGCCCGAACGGCTGGCGGCAGGCTCGGCACTGGGCATGTTGCGGCGGATCAATGTCAGCCTGATCGCGGTGGACGAGGCCCATTGCGTCAGCCAGTGGGGCCATGATTTCCGCCCTGATTATTTACGGATCGGAGAGCTGCGGCGCGCGCTGAACGTGCCCCTGGCCGCTTTCACAGCCACGGCGGATGCGGAAACGCAGGACGAAATCGTCGAGAAACTGTTCGCCGGCACACCCCCGCGCAAGTTTCTGCGGGGCTTCGACCGGCCGAATATCCACCTGGCCTTTGCCGCCAAGGACAGCCCGCGCAGACAGATCCTGGATTTCGCGGACGCCCGCCGAGGCCAGTCGGGCATCATTTATTGCGGCACTCGCAACAAGACCGAAGTTCTGGCGCAGGCGCTGCGCGAACAGGGCCACAGCGCCTGCCACTATCACGGTGGGATGGAGGCCGAGGACCGCCGCATCGTCGAAACCCGCTTCGCGCGCGAGGACGGGTTGATCGTGGTGGCCACCGTGGCCTTTGGCATGGGCATCGACAAACCCGACATCCGCTGGGTCGCCCATGCGGACCTGCCGAAATCCATCGAGGCCTATTACCAGGAGATCGGCCGCGCCGGGCGCGACGGCGGGCCGGCCGAGACCCTGACTCTGTTCGGCCCCGACGATATACGTTTGCGGCGGTCCCAGATTGACGAGGGGCTGGCGCCACCCGAACGCCGCATGGCGGATCATGCGCGGTTGAACGCGCTGCTGGGGTTGGCCGAGGCACTGGAATGCCGCCGCCAGACCCTGCTGGGCTATTTCGGGGAACAGGCCGCACCCTGTGGCAAATGCGACCTGTGCGATACACCGCCCGAAGTATTTGATGGAACAACACCCGTCCGAATGGCCTTGTCCGCGATTCTTCGCACCGAGGAATGGTTTGGCAGCGGTCATCTGATCGACATCCTTCTGGGGAACGAGACCGACAAGATCCGCGCCCGTCGTCATGATGGTCTGTCCACCTGGGGCATCGGCAAGGACTGGTCGCGCGCGCAATGGCAGGCAATATTCCGCCAGATGATGGGGCACGATCTGGTGCGCCCCGACCCCGAACGCCACGGGGCCTTGCGGATGACCGAGGCCGCCAAACCTATTCTCAAGGGCGAGGCAAAGATCAACCTGCGCAAGGACGCCCTACGCAAGGCAACCCGTCGCCCCGCCGTGAAAGCCATGGTGTCCGATGAAGATGCGCCCTTGCTGTCGGCTCTCAAGGCCAAGAGACGCGCATTGGCAGAATCCGCCCGGGTCCCGGCTTATGTCATTTTTCCGGATCGTACCCTGATCGAAATGGCGGAAAAACGCCCCATGACGCTGGACGAGATGGCCCGGATCGGCGGCGTCGGCGCCAAGAAGCTGGAACGGTATGGCGACACCTTCCTTGAAGTGATAGCGGGCGAGGCCCAGGCGTTGCACCCGGCGCGGCGCAAGCTGGCCGGTCGCGATCAGGGCGACATCTATGACCGTTTGCTGGAAGTACAGTCCCAATTGTCCCGCGGTCCCGAGGGGATAGACAAGCCTCTGACCTGCTCGGCCTCGCAACTGGCAAAGGTGGCACAGATGCGCCCGGATGACCTGCGCGGGCTTGAACAGGTGCTGGGCGACCGGCGTCACGAAAGGTTCGGCACCGCCTTTCTGGACGTGCTGCGTGAGGCGGGCTAGATACGCCGGGACAGGTAAGGAAAGAGGGCAGGTATGCTGGTAGTGATTTCCCCGGCCAAGCGGCTGGACTGGACACAGCGGGATGTTGAAGTCACACAGCCCGGTTTTCAGGATGATGCGATCAGACTGTCCAAAACCGCGCGCAATCTGACCCTTGGCGATCTGAAAAAGCTTATGGGTCTGAGCGATGATCTGGCGCGCCTGAACCGCGATCGCTATCGTGCTTTTTCCGACATGCCAGACGCTGATGCAACGCGCCCGGCCGCGCTGGCCTTTGCAGGAGACACCTATCAGGGTCTGGAAGCAGCTTCGCTCGATCCTGATGAACTGGCGTGGGCACAGGATCATCTGCGCATCCTCTCAGGTCTCTATGGTGTCTTGCGGCCACTGGATGCGATACAGCCCTACAGGCTGGAGATGGGCAGCAAGCTGAAAACACGGCGCGGCAAGACCCTGTATGAGTATTGGCGCGACCAGCTGAGCAAAGCTCTGAACGCACAAGGCAACATGATCGGCAGCGACGTTCTGATCAACTGCGCCAGTCAGGAGTATTTCGGCGCCGTGGACCCGAACGCGCTGAAATTGCGCGTCATCTCGCCGGTGTTCATGGAAGACAAGAACGGCACTCCGAAGATCGTGAGTTTCTTTGCCAAAAAGGCGCGTGGTGCAATGGCGCGATATGTCATTCAGCACCGCCTGACCGACCCCGATGCCCTGCTGGATTTCGATGCGGGCGGTTACGCGTATCGTGCTGACCTATCGGAAAAGGATAAACCTGTCTTTGTTCGACCTTATTCGTCCTGAGACCCTGACAACCTGATCGATATTTCCTTCCACGGTTCTGGGCCGTGGATCCGAGCGAGGGGCCAGCCCCTCGCGCTCCCCGGGATATTTTCAGCCAGATGAAGTGGGATCCTGTTCGCGGTCACACATGGGTGCATGTTTCTGGGCGAGGTGATTGTCCATGACTTCGCTTACGCCATCCGGTTGGTGTTGCAGGATCATTTGATGAATATGATTTTTGCGCAGCGGTTTCGTCATGTAGTGATCCAACCCTGCGGACAGGATGCCCTGATCGTCACCGGCCATTGCATGAGCAGTTAAGGCGACAATCGGGACATGACGCCCTGTTTCGACCTCGAGCCTGCGGATTTCAGCAGTGGCCTGTTTGCCGTCCATTTTTGGCATCGATATGTCCATGAAGATCAAGTCCGGGTCAAATTCCTGAAACATCTCGACGGCTTCTATTCCATTGGACGCAAATCGCAGATCTATATGCAGGTCTTTGACCATCTTTTTCAGGATCAGCTGGTTGGTAAGATTGTCCTCGGCCGCAAGTACCTTCATGCGCCTTGCTTCCAAGGCCTTGGTTTCTTGGCGGACAGAGACGGGTTTTCGCTGCGTCGAACGACGTTCTGGCGGCGGGGTGTCCTTGAGAGCCACGAGCCTGGAATACAACTCGGCCCTGGGGATCGGCCTCTGCAACACACCGTCGATCAGTTCGCGGGCTGGGTGCGTGTGGATCAGAGATGGATTTGCAGACATCACGATGACCGAGGCGTCGCCCCACCCACGGTCTTTGAGGGTGACGGCAAGATCCAAGCCATCCATATCCGGCAGATCATGATCGCACAGGACAAGTTCAATCGCGTCATGCATTTCTGCCAGCGCCTCGGCCCCTGATGCGCAAACCGTCACTTCGGCCCCCAAACGGCCAAGTTGTTTCGCCAAAATAGCCCGGTTTACGGCCAGATCCTCGACCACCATGACGTGATTCACACAATCCGCCAGTTTCGGAGGCTCGGGCTGCGGGCCTTCTGCCGTGGGCAGCGACACCCTGAACCCGAAACAGGATCCCCGACCCGGTTCGCTTTCGACCCAGACTGAACCGCCCATCATGGTGATCAGGCGCCTGGTGATCGCAAGACCCAACCCGGTACCTTCAAATTGACGATTGCGTTCATCTTCGACCTGATTGAACTCACCAAAAACGTGGTTGATCTTTTCTGCATCGATACCGATGCCGGTATCTTCGATGGCAACATGGATGTCGCATGTCTGAGCCTGGGCATGCGGAACGCCTGTCACACGGATCAGGACATGACCTTCCGTGGTGAATTTGACTGCGTTGCCGACCAAATTGGTCAGAACCTGCCGTATTCGGCCCGGATCGCCCACGAAAAGGGTGGGCAGGAACAGGTCGTAATCCACAAGCAACGTGAGCCCCTTGTCACGCACGCTTGGCTGCAACAGCATCGCGACTTCAAGAATGCAGCGCTCCAGATCGAAGGGTTCAGGGTGCAGAACCAGCTTGTCCGCCTCGATCTTGGAGTAATCAAGCACGTCGTTGATGATAACCAACAATGCCTCACCCGAATTGCGGATCGTGTTGACATAGAGCCGCTGTTCTTCGTCCAGCGGAAATTCATCAAGCAGTTCGGCCATACCCACGATACCATTCATCGGCGTGCGGATTTCGTGGCTCATATTGGCGAGAAAGGCTGATTTGGCCCTGTTGGCCGCTTCCGCCCGTTCGCGGGCAACCTTCAGTTCTGTTTCGTGCCGGACCGACGCGGTGATGTTGAGTGCCAGGCTGACCACGTCACCACCGCTGCCACGCTGATCAATCAGGCGAATGTAGTGACCGTTCCACAGCTGCATGACGATCGGAGTTGGATTGGCCCGATTCCAGCGTGCCTGCATTCTGGCCTGCCATTCCTCGGCAGTTTCGTCACCGGTATCGACAATTCCTTCGGTGGTCAGCAATTGCAGAATGCGCTGGTAGGAAATCCCTGGCGCCACCTCATCCAGCCCTTCAAACACGCTGAGATATGCAGCGTTTGCGCTGATGAGCCTGCTGTCGCCGTCAAAGAATGCAAACCCGTCCTGAATGGTCTGGATCGAATGCCAAAGGCGGCGTTCGGCAATCTCGATCTTGGCATGAGCGACAGTGAGATCGGATTTGACCTTTTCGTTTTCCCCACGAACAGTTTCGACTTCGGCCTGAGTTTCACCAATGCGCCTGGTCAGCGCCATGGCGTGTTGGCCCAGTTTGCGATTGGCGGCCGAAAGCTCGGCCTGTTTCAAGGCAAGCATTCGTTCGGCTGCCAGACGCGCACGCCGTTCCTGTGCCAGTTTGTTTGCAAGACTCATTTTGATCGATTCCGGGACGTTCGGATTTCAGCATCGCGACAGAGAATGAAAAACTGTTTAAGCCGTTGCGCTACAGGCGCGCGCCATGCAAGGTTGAGCCCAAAGAGGAGAGCACGATGCACCGCTTTGTTTTTATTTCAATAACTTACATAATTGGCCTTCTGATCCTTCCCGCCGCCGTTCTGGCGCAGAGTGCGGTGCCTGAGTTCCGCTATGTCACCTCTCGGGACACGGATTTTTACGGGTCGGATCTGGATCCGTTGTTCGACACCGATCTGAAGTCCTGTGTTCAGGCCTGCTCGGCCAACGCGCAATGTACGGCGTTCACCTATAACACCCGTTCCGATGCCTGCTTTCCCAAAAGTGGCGTGAACAGACAAGAGGCGTATCAAGGCGCATTGTCCGCGCAAAAGGTACCAAGCAGCGAACAGACTCTAATCTTGGGAAAAACGCGCGCGCAAGCACTGAGCGTCCTGAGTTCTGACGATCTGGATCACGCAAGAAAACAAGCCCGCGATCTGGGATTCCTGCACCCGGCAGGGGGGTATGATCTGCGGGCCGTTCTGGATGCGGCGCGCGACGCAGGCAGTGTCGCACAAACGATGCAGTGGACCGGTGTTGCCGTATCGCTCAGCGACCGCGCGGATCTTTGGGTGGAATATGCGCACCTGCTGCTGGCCATGAACCCTTCGGGTTGGAACGAGCGGCGCGACCTGCGCAACCGCGCGCTGAATGCGGCAATCAATGGCTATCTGCGCGCCGAAACCCCCGGCACCCAGATCGCTGCTCTGATGACCCTTGCGGAAGCCCTGGAAGAGGTTGAGCGCGGGCGCGACATGATTCCCGTTCTTCGGTTGGCCGAGCAGGTGCAGCCGCGCGAAGACGTGCTGACCGCATTGGACAAAGCCATCGGCAAATACGGTTTCCGCGTGGTCGACAACTCGGTCGAAAGCGATGCGGCAGCCCCCAGGATCTGTATCGAATTCTCGGAATCACTGGTCAAGGCCGGGGTCGACTATGATCCCTTCGTTCAACGTGACGCCGATGGGCTGGTCGTGCAGGCCGAGGACAGCCAGCTTTGCATCGATGGGATCGCGCATGGCCAGCGTTATCGCCTGACATTGCGCGAAGGCTTGCCTGCCGCCTCGGGCGAAGCACTGAATCGCAGCATCGAACTGACCCATTATGTACGCGACCGGACGCCTTCGGTTCGGTTTCCTGGACGCAGCTATGTCCTTCCGAAATCTGCCAACGCGGCCTTGCCCGTCGAAACGGTCAATGTCACCGAACTGGACCTGACCCTGCGGCGGGTCAGTGACCGGAACCTGTTGCGGGCCGTGCAACAGGACTTTTTCGGCCGCCCGCTCAGCGAATGGCAGGAGGAAGAATTCTCGGACCAGATTGCCCAGGACATCTGGACGGGTACTGCCGAGGTTTCAAACCAGTTGAACCAGACCATGACGGCACGTCTTCCCATGGCCGAAGCGATCTCGGATCAACCTGCCGGTATCTATGCATTGACCGCCCGCGTTCCGGGGGCCGATCCCTATGACGATCCCGGCGCAACGCAATGGTTTGTGCTTTCTGATCTGGGGATCAGCACCGCCCTGGGCACTGACGGGCTGCACGTGACCGTGCGCGGGCTAAGCGACGCGGCACCGCGTGAAGGTGTCGAAGTTTCGCTGATCTCAGGGGCGAACGCCGTCATCTCATCGGCACAGACCGATGAAACCGGCTATGCAAGGTTCGAGCCGGGCCTGACACGCGGCACAGGGGCCAGTGCGCCTGCTCTGGTGACGGCGGCAATCGATGAGAGGGATTTCAGCTTTCTCTCGCTGACCGATCCTGCCTTTGACCTGTCGGATCGCGGCGTTGAAGGGCGCGCACCGGCGGGGCCGGTCGATGTCTTTCTGACCACCGACCGAGGTGCCTATAGGGCCGGCGAAGTAATCCATGTCACCGCCCTGTCCCGCGATGGCAAAGCGCAGGCCATCGAGGGCCTGCCTCTGACGGCGATCCTGTATCGCCCGGACGGGGTGGAATACCGCCGGTCTGTCTCGGATGGCGGTGTTGCCGGGGGCCATGTCTTTGCCCTGCCCGTGGCCGCAGACGTACCGCGCGGCGCATGGAAGATTGAAATCAAATCCGATCCAAAAGGCGATGCGCTGGCGCGTCAGACCGTTCTTGTCGAGGATTTCCTTCCCGAACGGATCGATTTCGAACTGACCCTGCCCGACGCACCCCTGCGCCCCGGCGACAGTCCACCGCTCGCGATCGACGCGCGCTATCTGTTTGGAGCGCCGGGGTCGGACCTGAGCATTGACGGGCAGGTCATCGCCCGCCCGGCGAACACGGTCCCGGGCTACGACGGATATCGCTTTGGCCGCTATGATGCAGAAACCTCGATCAAGAGCACATATTTCGGAGACACGCGCACAGACGCAACCGGGCACGCGACCGTGGCGGTCAAAGTCCCCGTGTTAGAGACTGAAGGAAAGCCAATCGAAGCTGAAATCATCGCCCGGCTGGCCGATGGCTCGGGCCGCCCGGTCGAGCGTCGCCTGACCGCGCCCGTCCTGCCGCCGCACCCTGTTATTGGTGTCAAACCTCTGTTCGACGAAGTCATCCCGGAAGGCACCGAGGCAGCGTTCGAGATCGTTGGCCTGTCTCCTGAGTTGACGCCCGTTCCGATGCGTCTCCGCTGGACGCTGAACAAGATAGAAACGCGCTATCAATGGTACCAGCTTCACGGCGACTGGAACTGGGAACCGACAACGCGCCGCAGCCGTGTCGCCACCGGCGAGGTGGACGTCCTCTCTGACCCTCTGACGCTGACGCAACCGGTGGAATGGGGGCGCTATGAACTGGTGGTGCAGCGAGTTGACGGAACATATTCCGAAACCGCCGTCGATTTCTATGCGGGCTGGTACCAGGCCGCCGATGCATCGACCACGCCGGACCGGCTTGAAATGTCGTTGGATCGCGACAGCTATCGCATCGGGGATACGGCGCAGTTGCGGATCGTGCCCCGCAGGGCCGGTGTCGCTCAGATCGAAGTCCTTTCGAACCGTCTGATCCACCGCCAGATCGTGGAGGTGCCCGAAGGGGAAACTCTGATCCCGATTGAGGTGACCCAGGATTGGGGCGCCGGGGCTTATGTCACCGCAACCGTGATCCGCCCAATGGATGTTGCAGCCGGTCAGAACCCGGCGCGGGCGATGGGCGTGGCCCATGCCAGCATCGATCCAGTGGACCGCAGACTTTCCGTAACTGTCGACGTGCCCGAGGTCACCGCACCGCGTCAGACGCAAAAAGCCCGTATCAGGGTCGAAAATACCGTGGACGATGAGCCGGTCTGGCTGACCCTGGCCGCCGTCGACGTGGGCATTCTGAACCTCACCGGGTTCAAAAGCCCGGACCCGCAAGGATACTATTTCGGGCAGCGCCGTCTGGGTGTTGATCTGCGGGATGTCTACGGGCGACTGATCGACGGCATGAACGGAGCCATGGGCACAGTGCGCTCGGGCGGCGACAATGACAGCGGGATGCGTCGCCAGTCTCCGCCGCCGACGCAAGACCTGATGGCCGTGTTCAGTGGCCCGGTCGAGATCGGCGCGGATGGTGAGGTTGAGATCGACATTCCCCTTCCCGCTTTCAACGGAACCGTCCGCCTGATGGCCGTCGCGTGGTCGCACAAAGCCGTCGGCCAGGCCGAAGCTGAAATGATCGTCCGCGACCCTGTGGTCGTCACCGCCAGCCTTCCGCGCTTCCTTGCCCCGGGCGATCAAAGCCGCATGCGTCTTGAGATCGTCCATGCGGATGGCACACCCGGGGAAATGGCACTTGGCCTGAGCGCCTCCAACGGTTTGGAGCTGGGCGCGGCACCATCCAGCTTTGTGCTGGAGGACGGTGGCAAGGCGGTTTTCGAGATCCCGATCACGGCCAGCGCCGTCGGCGATCCTGAAATCAGCGTTTCGATCACCACTCCTGATGGGCGCGACCTGTCGCAAACCCTGCGGATGCCCGTGCGGGCCAATGATCCGGTGATTGCCCTGACACGGCGTTTTGCCTTGGGCGCAGGCGGCAGCTTCCTGTTTTCACAGGACGTGTTTGACGGGTTCCAGCCGGGTTCGGCCAAGGCCATCCTGTCCGCCGGAGCGTTGGCAAAATTCGACACACCCGGACTGCTGGATCAGCTGAACCGTTATCCCTATGGCTGCACCGAACAGATCACCAGCAAAGCGCTGCCGTTGCTGTACCTGTCATCCGTTGCGCAAGCCACGGGGCTGGGGGATGGCCCGGTTGTGGATCAACGCATCGCCGATTCGATCCGCAGTATCCTGACTCGTCAGGCCGCAAACGGCGCCTTTGGCCTGTGGCGCGCAGACAGCGGGGATTTCTGGCTGGACGCCTATGTGACCGACTTCCTGTCCCGTGCCCGCATTCAGGGGCATCTCGTGCCGGACCGGGCGTTCGCTCAGGCGATGGACAATCTTCGGAACAGGGTCAATTACGCGCCTGATTTCGACGAAGGCGGTCAGGACATCGCTTATGCCCTGATGGTTCTTGCGCGGGAAGGCGCGGCCTCGATGGGCGATCTGCGCTATTACGCAGATGTCAAAGGGGATGCCTTCGACACCCCTCTGGCGGCGGCGCAACTGGGCGCAGCTCTGGCCTCTTACGGCGACCAGACCCGAGCGGATGCGATGTTCAACCGTGCCGCGCGGATGCTGGATCGGCAACAGAACCAGCAACTGAACGTCTGGCGCGCTGACTACGGCACCCACCTTCGGGATGCAGCGGGCTTGTTGAGCCTTGCCGTGGACGCGGGCAGCGAGGCGATTGACCGCGATGCTTTGATCCAACGGGTGAGCACCGGCCGCGCGCCGCTGTCCACTCAGGAGGCCACGTGGTCATTGCTGGCGGCGCACGCGCTTGTGTCTGACCCAACGGGATCGGGCTTGATGGTCAACGGGGCGCCGGTTTCCGGTCCGTTTGTGAAAGTTCTGCAATCCGGACAGGCGGATGAGATCAACGTCACGGCCGCCGACGGTCAGGCGACGGATATCACCTTGACGGTCACAGGCATCCCGGAGGTTCCGCCCGAGGCAGGCGGCACCGGCTATGCAATCGAACGGCGGTATTATTCGATGGATGGCGATCTGATCGATTCAGAACGCTTTGCCGTGGGTGATCGGTTCGTCACCGTACTGCAAGTTACACCGTTCGAAAACGGCGGTGCGCGGCTGATGGTGAACGATCCACTGGCCGCCGGGATCGAGATTGACAACCCAAGCCTGCTGCGCTCGGGCGATGTCCGATCGCTGGACTGGCTGGATCTGTCCGACGCCACCCATACCGAGTTCCGCTCGGACCGGTTCCTGGCCGCCGTTGATTTGTCCGGTCGTGAAACCGTGACGCTGGCCTACGTGGCGCGCGCCGTGACACCTGGCGTGTTCCATCATCCGGCAGCCTCGGTCGAAGACATGTACCGCCCGCAGAACCGGGCGCGGACATCTACCGGACGGGTCGCGATCCAGTGACCGGACTTGCGCCATACCCTTGTTTGGGTGGTCGTCATGCCTAAGCGGTCGCGGCTCTTGTTTGCGCTGGCCGGAGCACTCTACCTGACGGCGCTGGCACGGGATGGTGTTGACCGCTGGGTCGATGCCACAACCCTGCCTTCCGTTATGGCTGAAACTTCGGTCGAGATGCGGGACCGGAATGGCGACCTTCTGCGGGCGTTTCCAGTTGAAGATGGCATCTGGAGGCTGCGGCCCGGCGCAGTTGACCCGGATTTCATCGCTATGCTGATCCGGTACGAGGATAAACGGTTCTGGACCCACGCCGGAGTGGACCTCATCGCGATGCTGCGGGCTGCCGGGCAAAGCCTGTGGAACGGGCGTAACGTGTCGGGCGGGTCCACTCTGACCATGCAGGTGGCGCGGTTGATCGAAGATGGTCCAACCGGGCGCTGGAGCGGGAAATTTCGCCAGATCAGAGTCGCATTGGCGTTGGAGCGGCGTCTGAGCAAACAGCAAATCCTGAACCTTTATCTGACCCATGCCCCCTATGGTGGCAATCTGGAAGGGCTCCGCGCCGGCGCCCGCGCGTGGTTTGGAAAGGACGCCACCCGGCTGACGCCCGCGCAAAGCGCCCTGTTGGTTGCGTTACCGCAATCCCCCGAGGCCCGGCGCCCGGATCGCAAGCCCGAGGCTGCCCGGCAGGCCCGCGACCGGGTTCTGAACAGGCTGGTGCGCCACACCGTCCTGACCGATGCCGAAGCGCGCGCGGCCATGACCGAGCCTCTTCCGGATCGGATGAATCCGTTTCCGCGTCTTGCACCTCATCTGACTGACCGCGTGAGGCGGCAAGCACCCGCAACACAGGCCTTCGATCTGACTCTGGATGCCGGATTGCAGGCCCGGCTGGAAACCTTGGTGGCCCGGGCCGCCAACCGCGTCGGACCACGCGTTTCCGGGGCTCTGATCGTGGCCGACCATCGCAGCGGCGAGGTTCTGGCATCGGTCGGATCTGCCGGGTACCAAGATGCCCGTCAGGGGTTCGTGGATATGACCCGGGCCGTACGGTCGCCCGGATCGACCCTGAAACCTCTGGTCTACGGGCTGGCCTTCGATCAGGGGCTGGCCCATCCCGAGACCCTGATCAGCGACAGCCCCGTGATGTTTGGCCGATACGCACCGCGCAATTTCGACGGCGCCTTCCGTGGCGATGTCCGGGTGCGGGACGCCCTACAGCTGTCGCTGAACATCCCCGTCGTGCGCCTGACGAATGAGCTGGGCCCCGCTCGGTTGATGACAGCATTGAGGTTGGCCGGATCAGAGCCACGTCTGAATGGCGCAACACCCGGATTGGCGATTTCTTTGGGGGGCGTGGGGTTGAGCCTGCACGATCTGGTGCAGGTTTACGCCACTCTGGCAGCTGGCGGCACAGGCCCGATCCTGCATCATGACGTTCTGGCAGACGCCCAGCGCACCCGGCGCGTTCTGTCGGAAACCTCGGCCTGGCAGGTTTCGGACATTCTGGCCGGGCTTGCGCCACCGGCAGGCGGTGCAACAGGGTCGCTGGCCTACAAGACCGGCACGTCTTATGGCCACCGCGATGCCTGGGCCATCGGCTTTGACGGGCAGCACGTCATAGGGGTCTGGCTGGGCCGCGCTGATGGAACGCCTGTTCCCGGTGCATTCGGGGGCGACCTTGCCGCACCCCTGTTGGCCGAGGCTTTCAACCTGTTGAAACCCGATCTAACGCCCCTGCGCCCACCGCCACCTTCGACCTTGCTTGTCGGCGCGGCCCAATTGCCTCAGCCGTTGCAGCGATTTCGCCCCCGCACGACAGCTTTCAAGGATGATCCCGCGGCGCCGGACCTGCTGTTCCCGCCCGATAACGCCGTATTAGAGACGTCAGGAGCACCTCTGACGGTCAAACTGCGTGGCGGCGTCGGGCCGTTTTCCGTACTGGCAGATGGCGTGCCGGTGCTGACCGGGCAGCGGCGACGAGAGTTCGAAATCCCAAATCCGGGGACCGGCTTCACCTCACTTGTCGTGGTGGATGCGCAAGGTCAATCCGACAGGGCGTCAATCAGGATCGATTAGCGCCGCCCCTCGCGCAGCCAACCGCCCAACAGGAAACCTCCTGCCAACAGCAAAACCAGCCAAGGCGGCAGCAGACCCGCCTGGGTAACATCCCGTGTCTCGTAGGCATCGCGCGGGGTCAGACCGATCCAGCCCCGACCAGCCGCCGGGCGCCCGGCGCGCACGTTGCGGATCGACGGCAATCCATCTTCCACCCGGATCACGCCGCCCCGCATGCCGGTCAGAACCGGTTCAAGAACATCCCCCGTTGCGATGGTGCGTTCAAACTCCTTCGGCGCGGCGGGACCAAGCCCGATCACGGCCATGTGGTCACCTTCCTGCAAACGGTAAAGACCAATCTCGGGCCCATAGTATTGCGCTTCGAACCGCCCCGGAGAGACCTCCTGCAAGGTGATTTCCAGCGTTTCGCCGTTCGGGCGCGTCACAGTCACCGGACCCACATCATCCCCAAGCGTCTGTCGAATGATGCGCATGGACTGGCCGTTGGCTTCGGCCCACAGCGCCTCTTCCTCGAGTTCGGGTTCCTTCATCATCCAATGGGCCAGCCTGCGCAAAAGTTCCAGTTGCGGACCGCCACCTTCAAAGCCACGGCTCCACAGCCAGGCATGGTCCGATGCCAGCATCGCAACACGCCCTTCGCCCACTCGGTCCAGAACCAGCAGGGGGCGTTCGTCAATGCCCGTCATCAGAACCTCGCCCGAGCGATGGTTCACATCGATCTGGCGCAACCAGGCCCCCCAATCCTCGGAATCGCCAAGATTTGTTGTCACCGGATGGCGCTGACCCAACGCGCTGACCTTTGGAACAAAGCGTTCCTCGAAGACACGCGCGGAAGGTTGCGCTGGCAGGATGGGCGCCAGCGGCGACCGAAAAATGCTGTCAGCTCCGGCGAAATCGGGACCGGCGGCAATCAGAACGGCGCCGCCGTCATTGATATAACTGGTGACGTTGTCCAGATAGATTGCAGGCAGGATGCCGCGCCGCTTGTAACGGTCGAAGATGATCAGATCGAAATCGTTGATCTTTTCCAGAAACAACTCGCGGGTCGGGAAGGCGATCAAAGACAATTCGTCCACCGGCACGCCATCTTGCTTCTCGGGCGGGCGCAGGATGGTGAAATGCACCAGATCGACCGAGCTGTCGGATTTCAGCAGGTTGCGCCATGTGCGCCCGCCCGGATGCGGCTCGCCCGAGACCAGCAGAACGCGCAGGCGATCCCGAACGCCGTTCATCTGGATCAGCGCGGTGTTGTTGCGGTCGGTCAACTCGCCTTCGGCCAGGGGCACGGAAAACTGGATCACGTTGCGCCCGCCATGAGGCAGGGTGACAGGCAGTTCGACATCCCGACCGATTGGAATACTCAGCTGCTGAGGCTCACCACCATCCACGGAAATCTCCAGCGGCGCTGTCGCGGCACCCGCGGGGGCTGCTCCGCTGTCTTCAACGCGCAGGGTCAAAGTCACCGATTCACCGATGATGGCAAAGGCAGGCGCATTTCGGACGATAAGCCGGCGATCCCAGTCGTCCGCACGCCCGGATTGCAGCAGATGCATCGGCGCTGGCAATTCCGGGGCCTGATCGGCATCGTGCACGATCCCGTCCGATACCACCAGAATGCCTGCGATGCGCGCACGCGGCTCTTCGGCCAGGGCCTCATTCAGGGCGGCCATGACCTGCGTGCCCTCATCCCCGTCACCGTCGCCGATCCGAATGCGGCGCAGTTCCGTATTGTCGCGCGCCTCAATCTCGGCGGCCAGATCTTCGGCGGCCTGCGCCGTTTGTTCGACCCGGTCCGAAAGTGTCTGGCTGGCGCTTTCATCCTCGATCATCAAAACGATATCCGTCAGCGGCGCGCGGTCCTCGACTTGATAGACCGGACCGGACAGTGCCGCGATGACAACCAGGGCCGCCAATCCCCGCAGGGCCCAGCCCGACAAGCCGCGCCACAAGGCCAGAGCTACTCCGACAGCGGCAATCGCCCCCACAGCAGCCAAAAGCGGCCACGGGATCAGCGGGTCGAATATGACGGTTCCGGTCATTGTCCCAACCTGTCCAAAAGGGCGGGCACGTGGACCTGATCGGATTTGTAATTCCCGGTCAGCACGTGCATCACCAGATTGACGCCAAAACGATTGGCCAGTTCGCGTTGCCGTTCCCCGGCATACCCACGACCGACAGGCAAAAGGGCCTGGCCGTTGCGATCCACGGCCCAGGCCCCGGCCCAGTCATTGCCGCCGATAACCACCGGTGTCACGTTGTCATTGAGGTTGCGGAATGGCATCCCTTCGATCTGTTCTGCATCCCCGGGTGCAGCTTCGACCCAGACTTCTGCGCCGGAATAGCGGCCCGGGAAATCCTGGAGCAAATAGAATGTTCTGGTCAGGACGTGATCGCGGGGAATCGGCTCTAATGCAGGGATATTCAGCGGTCCGGCCAGTTGCTGCAACTTGCGGCCATTCGGACTGGATGCGCCGAAACCGGCAATATCCGCATCGCGTGTATCAAACAGGATCATCCCACCCGAACGCAAATAGGCGTTCAGTTTGATATACGCCTCGGCCGAAGGTTGCGGCTGGTTCGGCGTGATGGGCCAATAGAGAAGCGGAAAGAATGCCAGCTCGTCTCGTTCCAGATCAACGCCGATTGGGTCCGCCGGTTCGACAGAGGTGCGAAAGAACAGGGTTTGCGCCAAGCCCCGCAATCCGGCCTCGGCAATATCGTCCACCTGCGTCTCACCGGTCAGCACATGCGCCAGCACAAGCTCGTGCGTTGCAGCGAGGGCAAATTCGGTATCTTCGGGCGTCTGCGCCTGTGCGTCCGGCACCAGCAGAAAAGCGGCCAGCGCGGCAGCCGCCGTTCGCGCCAGGCCCAGCCTGCCCGACAAGGCCAGCGAGGCAATCACGTCAACCGTCAGCAAGATCAGCGCGAGGCTGAGCAACAGGCCACCAAGCGGGGTTTCCGTGCTGACCTCCTGCCCTTTGATCGGCACATTGGCGGGCCAGGTCACCGGGCGCAGCTCGGTTTCTTCCGAAACCACGTTCAATGCCAGCTTCTGCTTTCCGCTTTCATAGAGACCCGGACGCAAATCTGGCCCGATCCGGCCCGAGATCAGCTGAACGCCATCCACACCGGCCAAGGTTCCGGCATCTGACAAGGCGCCAAACCCGTCCATGATCTGAACCGGCTCCCACGTGGTGCCTTGCAGTTGCGATTCTTGCCGCGACTTGGCTGCCGAAGCCACGGCCAAACGATCCAGCATCTCGACGAACAGGCCCGACAACGGCAGGCTGGACCATTCGGCATCCGCAGTGACGTGAAACAGCACCACCTGCCCAAGCCCCAAAGCCTTGCGTGTTACCAACGGAGTCCCGTCAGACAGCGAAGCAATCACGCGATCCGCCAAGTTAGGGTCTGGTTGCGCCATGACTTGGGTCGAAACAACCACGTCCTTTGGGATATCCAGGCCGAAAAACGGAGAGCTTTCGGGGAATGGAGCCAGCGTCTTGGCTTCGCCCCAGCTCATCGCACCGCCGACGGATCGTCCACCGCTGCGCAGCCGCGCCGGCAACAGGGTGTCTTCGGTATCCCTGCCCAGATCGCTGGCCGCCATGCGCGGACCGGCAAAACGCAGCAGAAGCCCGCCCTGTTCGACCCATTCGATCAAAGCGGCCTCTTCCGGCTCCGACATCTGCGCCACGTCCGACAGGACGATCACATCCGGGTTGGCGGGCAGAACCTCAAGCAGGCCGCCATCGACAAAATCCGCGGTCGGGACCAGAACCTGCGTCAGGTAATGGAGGGGTGACAACAGCTCTAGCCCTTCACGGTTGCGGGTTCCGGCAATCAGCGCAACCTCGCGCCGGCGCAGACTGTCATCGGTCAAAGTCACGGCCCCGGCGGACCTTTGGCCCTGAATTTCAAACCGCGTGATACGGGCGCGCAATTCCGACGGCAGCGCCAGATCGGCCTGCGCCGAGGTTTCACCGGCCTCCAGGGTCAGCTCAACGGAATGCAGCACCCGGGCCGTGCCCGCCGGATCACGGCCTTGCGCCAATACCGTCACGCGGTCTTCCGGTCCGGGGCCCGCGCGCTGAACGGTCAATTGGATCAGCCCGTCCTGATAGGCCGCAGGCCGGATCGCCACGGGCCGGGAGGCCGCCTGATAGACCGTCACATCTCCGCGCGCCTGAAGGCTGGACACCAGTTCAGCGTGGTCTGCATAATCCAGCCTGTCACTGAACCAATGGGTATCAAATCCGCCGTCAACGGCGTTCAACGCGGCAATGATCTGAGCAATCTGATCCGCATTCGGCTGCCAGGGGTTCGGGGTCAGCCCCGGCAAACGCCCACGCCACGCTTCCGCGGCCTGAAATACCGGTGTTTCCGGCTCTGTCAGGCGCAAAATCGCAACCGTTCGGCCCGCGCGCCCGGCCTCCGACAGTTGCGTGTCGATTTGGTCAAGTGTCGCCGGCCAGCGCGCGGCTCCGGCCCAACTGGCGTCCAGCACCAGCAGCAGCGGCCCGGTTCCGGTTTCATCCCGTGACGGGTTCAGAACCGGCCCTGCCAGCCCGATGATGATCGCAGCCGCCGCCAGCATCCGCAGCAGCAATAGCCACCATGGGGTGCGGTCGGATACGCTTTCGTCGTCCTTAAGGCCCAACAGCAGCGTGACCGCCGGGAACAAGCGGCGGATCGGTGCGGGCGGAACCGCGCGCAGGATCAGCCACAGGATCGGCAGAGTCAGAAGACCCAGCAACACCCATGGCGCGGTAAAGCCGATGCCCGCCAGAACCGTCATCGCGTGCCCCCATCCAAGGCCCGATAAAGCCATAACAGAGCCGCTTGTGCGCTGTCACCCGTGTGGTGCAGGCCCAGTTGCCAGCCCGTCGCTCGGCACAGTTGCCTCAACGCGTCCTTGCGGTGCGCCAGGCGTTCCAGATAACGGTCCCGCAGCTCGGCGGCCTTGAGCGTTTCGTGTCGGACGGACCCTCCGACGCTTTCGAAAATGGTGCGCCCGCGATAGGGAAACGACTCTTCACCCGGATCCAGCACTTGCAGAACCACGCCGCGCACGCCGCGGTCGGCGGCTTTGGTCAGGGCAAGTTCAACCTCATCCATGGGGCCCAGAAAATCCGAGATGAACACGGCGCGGGCATGAGGGATCATGGCGCGGTGTTCGGGTGGGGCGTAATCCGCTTGATCATCCTCGGACCAGGCCTGCGCCAGCCGAATGATCTGCGCATTGCCGCGCCGGGGCGGCAAGGTGGTTCCGGTCAGACCTACGCGTTCACCGCCGCGCACCAGAAGGATGGATGTCGCCAGCCCCAACAGCCGCGCGCGATCCGCTTTGGTCGGCAGGGTCTTGTCGGACGCAAACCGCATCGAAGCCCCCTGATCGACCCACAGCATCACGGATTGCGCGATCTGCCATTCCCGTTCACGTACGAACTGCTGATCCCCCCGCGCCGAGCGGCGGTGATCGATCATGCGACGGCTGTCGCCGACCTGTGCCGGGCGGTATTGCCAGAAATCATCCCCCATCCCGGACCGCCGTCGACCGTGGTCGCCCAGAAGAACGGTTCCGGCCAAGTGCTCAGCCCGCGCCAAGAGGGGCGGTAGCCGCGATGCCTCGGCTTCGGATCTTTCGCGAAGGGTCAGCTCGGCATTCACGCCGCGGCCTCGGTCCGGATCAGCCCGACAGCGGTCGAATCAATCAGCTCTGCAAGGCTGTCACCACGCGCCCTTGCCGCAAAGTTGAGCGCCATCCGGTGGCTGAGCACCGGGCGCGCCATATCCAGAACATCCTCGGCATTGGGTGCCAGGCGCCCCTGCAACATGGCCCGCGCGCGCACCGTCATCATCAGCGCCTGCGCGGCACGGGGGCCCGGACCCCAGGCCACGGTTTCGGCAACCCGTTCGGACACACCGGGTTCTTCGGGGCGGAACGCCCGCACCAGATCAAGGATCAGTTCAACGACGGATTCTCCGACCGGCATCCGGCGCAACAAGACCTGCGCGGCCAGCAACTCTTCCTTGCTGAAAATCTGATGCGCCTCTTCCTCTTCAACCCCGGTCGTAGCCAGCAGAATATCCCGCTCTGTCTGGCGGTCGGGGTATTCGACGTCAATCTGCACCAGGAACCGGTCAAGCTGGGCTTCGGGCAGCGGATAAGTGCCTTCCTGCTCGATCGGGTTTTGCGTTGCCAGCACGTGGAACGGCGTACCCAATGAACGATCTTCACCCGCCACGGTAACGGTGCGTTCCTGCATCGCCTGCAACAGCGCCGATTGTGTCCGCGGGCTTGCCCGGTTGATTTCATCCGCCATCAACAGTTGACAGAAGATCGGGCCGGGAATGAACCGGAAATGGCGGCTGCCATCGTCGGCAGTGTCCAGAACCTCGGACCCAAGAATATCGGCGGGCATCAGATCGGGCGTGAACTGAATGCGGCTGCCATGCAGGCCCATCACCGTCGACAGAGTCTCAACCAGGCGTGTCTTGCCCAAACCCGGCAGACCGATCAACAAGGCATGGCCGCCGCACAGCAGCGCGGTCAGCGTCAGGTCCACGACCCTCTCCTGCCCGATGAAGCGGCGGGTGATCGAGGCCTTGGCCTCTTGCAGCTTGTTTTCCAGCGCTTCGATCTCGGCTACGAGGTCGGCAGGTTCGGTCATGACTTTCCCTTCCGTGGACTATTATGATTGAAGTGTATCGCGCTGAGAGGAAATGGCAAAAGCAATGAGCGGACAAAAACCTGTGAAACCGTCGCCAGATGGTCTGGCGGCATCGGTCAAGGCGGCCAAAACCAACGGTTTACCGCCCGTTCACCTCTGGAATCCTCCGTTTTGCGGCGATCTGGACATCAAGATCGCAAAAGATGGCACATGGAGTTATTTAGGCTCACCCATCAACCGTTTCGAGCTTGTGAAGCTTTTTTCCTCAATTCTTAAGAAGGAAGACGGCAAATACTTCCTCGTCACCCCGGTCGAGAAGGTGGGAATCACTGTCGATGACGCGCCGTTTGTCGCTGTGGATTTCGACCGGGACGGGGATGGAAAGGACCAGTCCTTGACCTTCACAACCCATGTTGGCGACCGGGCCTTGGCCGGAGCTGATCATCCGATCCGAGTTGTAATCGACCCTGAAACAGACGAACCCTCACCCTACATATTGATCCGCGACAACCTTGAAGCTCGGATAGACCGCAAAAGCTTTTACCGCCTCGTCGAGATCGGAACGCACCACGACGGCTGGTTCGGTGTTTGGTCAGACGGGCAGTTCTTTGGCCTGATCCCTTCAGCCGACCTGAGCTGACCGCGGCGCGCGATCCTGTGCCAGCACGACAGCCATTGCAACAATGCCCGCACCCAGTGCCCGGGTCCAGTTCCACTCGTCCCCCAGCATCAACATGATCAGCATCACGTAGAACGGGGCAACGTTGATGTGAAAAGAGGCCAGCGCCACGCCCAGCTTGCCGACGGAGGTGATGAATAATACTTGGCTGAGACCCATGGAGATAAGCGCATAGATCATCAGCATGCCCGCCTGCTGCGTGTCGAACGCAGTTGCAGGCATCACGTCCAGACCAAACTGCGCCGATCCGAAAACCAGCAGCGATGCCATGGCCAGCCCTCCGACGAAGGTGATCGTCGTGCGCCCGGTCTGGCTCAGTTCGGCGAAATCACGGGCGGTTGCCATGCTGGCCCAGCAGAACAGCACCGTTGATCCAACCGCACAGGCCGCGCCCAGACCCAACTGGGCCGGGGCCAAGGCGCTGGTGGCGATCAATCCGCCGACAATCGACACAAGAACACCCAGCGCAAAATTCCACTTCAGCCGACGTGTGCCAGCAGCCAATTCAAGCAATGTGGCCACCAAAGGTGCGCAGGAGACGATGATTGCCACCGTCACCGGGTCGGTCAGCTTTTGCGCCAAGATCAACAGGAACATTCCCAACCCGATTCCAAGGCCGCCGACGGTCATTGCATGACCCCAGCGGGCTGAAACAACCCGACGCGGCCCGTCCAGAATCACCCAGACCGGCACCATCACCAACACGGCCAGCGCCAGTCGCGCGGCCAACAGGGCGACGGGCGGCCATGTTTGCAACAGCACCTCGGCCGCCGGAAACCCGGCCGCCCATGTCAGCATCGAAGCCACGGCCAACCCGTTGCCCGACAAGACAGAATGCTGTCCCGCCGGCGCAGAAAGGCTGTTCCCGCGGACGGGGTCTGGGCTCATCGCCATCGTTTTCAAACCTTCCATTGGCACGGCGTCAGAAAATTGATTCGCCGCAATGCAGGAAGCGTTTCCGATTTCATCGGGTCGATCTGGTCGAATTTCGACAAACTGTCGTTTTCTGTCACTTTCACAGAAACCAACGCGCGGATAAGGTCGGGCCACCTGAAATCCATGGGCCGCCTATGCCAAAATTCGCCGCGAATATCTCATTGCTCTTTGCCGAACTTCCGTATCTGGATCGGTTTCAGGCAGCGGCAGATGCCGGGTTCAAGGCGGTCGAGATCCTGTTTCCGTACGAACTGGCTGCAAAAGAAACCCGGCGTGCCTTGCTGGCCAACGGGCTCGAACTGGTTCTGATCAACGCGCCTCCGCCGAATTATACCGGTGGCGCACCGGGTTATGCCGCCATCCCCGGCGGTGCGTCCCGGTTTCAGTCTGATATCCGCCGCGTTCTGCGCTACGCTCAGGTGCTGCGGCCGGGTTTCATTCATATCATGTCAGGATACGCCGCCGGGACGGATGCGTTGGACTGCTTCGTGCAAAACTTACAGTGGGCCGCCGATTTCGCACCGCAGCAGACATTTACGATCGAACCCCTCAATCCAATGTCCCAACCCGGCTATTTCTTGAACGACTATAATCTGGCGACCGAGGTACTGGGCCGCGTGGATCGCCCGAATGTCGGTCTGCAATATGACAGTTTTCACGCACATATGATCCACGGCGACGCGCTGGCCGTCTGGGAGCGTTTTCACCCCAGCGTTGTCCACGCCCAGATCGGGGCCGCCCCCGAACGTTCTGAACCGGGGCGCGGGCCCACGGATTTCACGCAGCTTTTCGCGGCAATGGATGATGCTGGTTACACCGGTTGGGTCAGTGCCGAATACGCGCCTTCTACCGCTCGAACGGATGCGACACTGGCTTGGATGCGACGTTAACGCCGTTCATTGGTCTGGAATTAGCAGCCCGAAAGGCGCACATATCGGGCAAGCCGTTTTCAAGGATGACCGATATGATCCCTGCCCGCTTTGCCCATGCCATCTTTGGACTGATCATGTCAGGGCTGATGTCGTGCATTGTCACCGGGATCGCTACGGTCAAGGCAGTGGGGTTCCATCCTGAAACGCTGGGCGACTGGATGGCGTCCTGGGCCTTTTGCTGGCCCATCGCGTTCACGGTGATCCTGGTCCTGGGACCTTCGGTGAAACGTATGGTCGAAGGGTGGGTCAGGCCACAAGGCTGACTTGGGGGGCTGACCCGGCGCTAGTGCGCCTCGGCCCAGTTCGCACCCTGGCCGGCATCAACGCTCAGCTTCACATCCAGTTTCACCGCCGGGTCCGAGGCACCCTCCATCACCTCGCGCGCCACATCGATCAGCGGATCCACGGAATCCTCGGCGACTTCGAACAACAATTCGTCATGGACCTGCAACAGCATCCTGGCGGGCAGCCCGTTGATCGCACCCGGCATCCGCACCATCGCGCGCCGGATCACATCCGCCGCCGTGCCCTGAATCGGCGCGTTGATCGCCGCCCGGCGCGAGAATCCTGCATGCGGCCCCTTGGCGTTGATTTCGGGCGTGTGGATCTTGCGCCCGAACAGAGTTTGGACATAGCCGTGCTCTTTGGCAAATGCCACCGTGTCATCCATATACTGTCGAATGCCCGGAAAGCGTTCGAAATAGCGGTCGATGAAACCCTGTGCCTCGGCCCGCGGTATGCGCAGGTTGCGCGCCAGGCCGAAGCCCGAGATGCCATAGATCACACCAAAGTTGATCGCCTTGGCCTGACGGCGGATGTCCGGCGTCATCTCGTCCAGCGGCACGTCGAACATTTCCGACGCGGTCATGGCGTGGATGTCCAGCCCATCGGCAAAGGCCTGTTTCAGGGTCGGAATGTCGGCGATATGCGCCAGGATGCGCAGCTCGATCTGGCTGTAGTCGAGGCTGACCAGAACATTTCCGGGCTCGGCGACAAAGGCCTCGCGGATGCGGCGGCCCTCCTCGGTGCGCACGGGGATATTCTGCAAATTGGGGTCGGTCGAGGCCAAACGCCCCGTGTTCGCCCCGGTGATGGCATAAGACGTGTGCACCCGGCCCGTGTCGGGGTTGATATGGGTCTGAAGCGCGTCGGTATAGGTCGATTTCAGCTTGGACAACTGGCGCCAATCCAGCACCCTGCGCGGCAGTTCATGCTCGGTCGCCAGATCTTCCAAAATATCGGCCCCGGTCGAGTACTTGCCGGTCTTCCCCTTCTTGCCACCTTCCAGGCCCATCTTGTCGAACAGGATCTCGCCCAACTGCGCGGGTGAGCCGACATTGAAATTCTCACCCGCCAGCTCGTGGATTTCAGCCTCTAAACCGGCCATTTTCTGGGCAAAGGCGTTTGACATACGGCTCAGCACGTCGCGGTCGACCTTGATGCCATGCATCTCCATCTCGGCCAGAACCGGCACAAGTGGTCGTTCGAGCGTCTCGTAAACAGTCGTCACCTGCACCCGGTGCAGCTGCGGTTTGAACAATTGCCACAGGCGCAGCGTTATATCCGCATCCTCGGCGGCATAGGCAGTGGCCTCGTCGATCGGCACCTTGTCGAAGGTGATCGCAGATTTGCCTGACCCCAGCAGCGGCTTTATCGGGATCGGCGTGTGGCTGAGATACCGTTCCGAGAGTGTATCCATGCCGTGTCCATGCTCACCGCCATGCATGGCATAGGACATCAACATCGTATCATCGATGGGGGCCACATCGATACCTTGACGCCGGAAAATCTTGGCATCGTATTTCATGTTCTGCCCGATTTTGATGATCGAGGGGTCCTCAAGCACCGGCTTCAGCAGCGTCAGCGCCTCATCCCGGGGCATTTGCCCTTCAGCCAGCGCGTCCGACCCGAACAGATCATCCGCCGCACCATCGCGGTGGGTCAGCGGGATGTAACAGGCTTCGCCGGCCTCGACACACAGCGAAATACCGACCAGATCGGCGATCATTTCATTCAGACCGGTGGTTTCAGTATCAACAGCGATCCAGCCTCGTTCATGGGCCTGATCGATCCACTTTTGCAAAGCCGCTGCATCACGGACACATTCATACTTTGCCGCGTCAAACGGGATCGTCTCGGCCTCAACTTCTTTGGCCGCAAGCGCCGGAGCGTCGGCGATGGCCGGTGCTTCGGCCCCCAGCTTGTCGGCGATCCGTTTGGTCAGTGTGCGGAATTCCATATCCGCCAGAAAACCCAGCAGGGTCTCTGCATCGGGCTCTCTCACTTCAAGGTCATCCAGCGTGAAATCCAGCGGTGTGTTCTCGTCCAGCTGCACCAGTTTCTTCGACAGTTCGATCTGATCGCGCTTTTCGATCAGGGTCTGTCGGCGCTTGGGCTGTTTGATTTCCTCGGCCCGGTCCAGCAGTGTTTCCAGATCACCGTATTCATTGATCAACAGCGCGGCCGTCTTGACCCCGATTCCCGGAGCGCCCGGCACGTTGTCAACGGAATCCCCGGCCAGCGCCTGAACATCCACAACGCGCTCAGGAGCAACTCCAAACTTCTCGATCACCCCGTCCCGGTCGATGCGCTTGTTCTTCATCGCATCCAGCATCTCGACGCCGTCACCGACCAACTGCATCAGATCCTTGTCGGAACTTACGATGGTCACGCGGCCCCCAGCCTCGCGCGCCTGCACGGTCAGGGTGGCGATGATGTCGTCGGCCTCATAGCCTTCGAGTTCCTTACAGGCGATATTGAACGCCTTTGTCGCCTCACGGGTCAGCGGAATTTGCGGGCGCAGGTCCTCGGGCATCGCTTCGCGGTTGGCCTTGTACAGGTCGTACAGATCATTCCGGAATGTGTGCGACCCCTTGTCGAAAATCACCGCCACATGGGTTGGCGCATCCGGCCCGGTGTTTCCTTCGACATATTTCTGAAGCATGTTACAGAACCCGGACACCGCCCCAATCGGCAGACCATCCGACTTGCGGGTTAGCGGAGGCAGCGCGTGATAGGCCCTGAAAATAAAGGCCGATCCGTCGATCAGATGCAGGTGACATCCTTTTCCGAAATTGCTCATGCGCGCGCTCCCTGTCGGTCAGGGATGGTTCTGCCACAGGGTCGCGCGGGTGACCAGCCAAGAACGCAGCCTAACCGCCAAACAATCCCGAGAAGACGTCAGAGAAACTGTTCAGCAAAGCCATGATCACCAACACCCCCAGCAAGGCAAAAAATGCAAACGCAAAGAACTGGAACAGGATTGCCCCCGTACCTATAACCATTCCGGCGATGGCAGGGCGCCGCTTTTCGTGACGCAGGATGCCAACGGCCGATATGACGGTTGCAAGCCCGCCAAGCATGGCGACTCCGATCCGCAGGAAATCATCCAGGTCGCGGGCGCGGGCAACGGGCTCGGGTTGTTCCATCCCCGCGGCGGCCCTCAGGGTCGATTTGCCGATCTCGGCGGCCAGTTCGCCCAGCGACACACCCGCAGTCTGCTGAGGTGCAAAGGGCCCCGCCCAGAATACGAACAACGCAGCAAACAACGCCAAAGACGCGATGCAGAACCCAGCCCAGCCGAAAACCGGGTTAACATTGTCAGTGGCCGAAATTCCGGTCATCACGTATCCCTGCTTTGGTTGCGCCAAAGCACTAACATGAAAACCGAGGCAAGATTTGGGCCAAACCCGGCTGGTCGGGCAATCAGCCCTGATCACGGCCCTTCAGCACATATTTGCAGTCGCAATACGGGCATTCGACCCAGCCTGTATCCTCGGGGATTTGCAGCCAGACACGCGGATGGCCCAATGCGCCTTCGCCGCCGTCACAGGCGACACGGGCGGTTTCGACGATCTTGGTTTCCGGCGCTTCGATGGTCACGGCTGGCGATCCTTCTTCGGTTGTCGGCCTCGCGGGCATGTATTAGGTGCGTTTATGAGCGATGAGCAATCCGGGGGCAAGAGCCACATGAGCGATGCGGCAATCAGGATCGAAGGTCTGCGCAAGACCTATCGTGGCGGCAAGGGTCAGCCTGAGAAACACGCGCTGAAAGGCATTGATTTGACTGTTCCCAGGGGCTCGGTTTTCGGGCTGCTGGGCCCGAACGGCGCCGGGAAATCGACCCTGATCAATATTCTGGCCGGGTTGGTGGTGAAGTCCTCGGGCCGTGTGTCGATCTGGGGTTTCGATCAGGATCAGAATCCGCGGCAATCCCGCGCCGCGATTGGTGTGATGCCGCAGGAGCTGAACCTTGACCCGTTTTTCACCCCGCGGGGCGCCTTGGAAGTACAGGCAGGCCTGTACGGCGTTCCGAAATCCGAACGTCGCAGCGATGAAATCCTTGAACTGGTCGGCCTCAGCGACAAGGCCGAGGCCTATGCCCGCACGCTGTCGGGCGGGATGCGGCGGCGGCTGCTGCTGGCCAAGGCGCTGGTGCACCACCCGAAAATCCTGGTGCTGGACGAACCCACGGCAGGCGTGGATATCGAACTGCGCCAGATGCTGTGGGCCAATGTGCGCAAGCTGAACCAGCAGGGCATGACCATCATCCTGACCACCCACTATCTGGAAGAAGCGCAGGAGATGTGCGACGAAATCGCCATCATCAACCACGGTGAAAAGATCGCTCAGGACAGTACCGCCAACCTGCTGGGCCGAATGGACAGCCGGACCATGGTCATTGTTCCCGACACCCCGGTGGTCGACCTGCCGGTGACCGAAGGCGTCGAGGCCAGCTTACGTGAAGACGGCAGCCTGATACTGCAATATCGCAGCGCCCGGACCAGCGCCGAACAGGTTCTGGAATCCGTCCGGGCGGCGGGCATCCGCATCCGCGACGTGCGCACCGAAGAGGCCGATCTCGAGGACGTGTTTCTGGCCCTGACCTCCTCGCGCACCGACGATGCCCCGGCCGACGATCGGGACCAGCCGCGCCGGGGCCTGCACCGGGTCAAGCTTTAAGCCCGGTCGATCCGTGCTTGGTAGCAGTTGTTCCGTGCAGATCTGACGTGAATATAGGCCACGTCCGGGCGGGCAAAAATGTCGCTGACTTTTGCGTTGATCTGATCCTTGGGCGTGATTGCCCCGGTGCCATAAACGATCCGGTCATCTGGTCCATACCCCTTGATCAAATAGTCGGGTGCAGTGGTCAAAATCTCGGGCAGGGCGTCGCCTTCATAGCGCTCGCAAGGCGTTGCGCACAGAAAGATCGGTCCTGTTTCAGCGTATGGATGTGGCTCTAAAAAGGGGCGATGCGCCAATATCAGCATCTCTGCGCCTTCGGGAATGTTCTTCAGGCAGTGGCGACAGGGGTTGCTTGCCCCCGACGAAACGGCGCGCTCGGGCGCAGCGCCATATGCATCAGGCTGGCCTGCCTGAAGAGCGCGGACTTCGTCAGTGGGCAGAGCGGTGATCTTGAACATATCAGGTCTCCTTTTTCTGCAACCATGCGCGCCTGGCCTGGTCCAGGCGACCCGTTTCCTGCGCAAAGGACTCGAAAAAGAACAAAACGTGAATATAATGTGGAATCGCCATGTATGCCGAACTGTCGATCACGTCGAACTTCACCTTCCTCACCGGGGCCTCGCACCCCGAGGAGTACATGGAGCGCGCCGTCACCCTGGGCCTGCCCGCCATCGCCATCGCCGATGACAACTCGGTGGCCGGCATCGTCCGCGCCCATACCCAGGCGCGCGAGATCGCCCGCAAGGTCCGTGAGCGCCGCGCGTGGGACGAGCAGAACACGCCCATCGGCCCGCCCTGCCCCGATCACATCCCGAAACCGCCCTCGTTCCCGGTGCATGCGGTGCCGCGCCTGATCCCGGCGGCGCGGCTGATTTTTACCGATGCCCCGCCCGTCACCGCCCTGCCCATCAACCGGCAGGGTTGGGCCAACCTGTGCCGCATCCTGTCCACCGGACGGCTGCGCGCGGCCAAGGGTGACTGCATCCTGCACCTGTCCGACCTGCTGGAATTTTCCGACGGTCTGCACCTGCTGCTCTGGCCACAGGCGGGCCGCCCAACCGGCGGCGCGAGCGGATGGCGGACACAGGCGGAACAGCTGACGCGCCGCTTTGCCGGTCGCATGCATCTGCTGATTCACCCTCGGTATGATGGCGCCGATAGCGCATTTTTTCACTTGTTAGAGACTGAATCTCATCATCTGAACCTGCCCACAATCGCCAGCGCCGCGCCGATGATGCATCACGGGTCGCGCCGCAAGCTGGGTGATGTGCTGACCGCGATCCGCCTGCGCCGCAAGGTGGACGATCTGGGCCGCGACGCGCTGGCCAATGGCGAACAGCGCCTGCGCTCGGAACCCGAGATGCTGCGCATTTTCAAGGGCTTTGAGGACGCCGTGGCCCGCGCTTATGCGCTCAGCCAGGAACTCACATTCTCGCTGGACGAGCTGCGCTATGAATATCCCAGCGAGGGCAGCGACCAGGAAACCCCGACCCAGCGCCTGCATCGGCTGGCGCATGAAGGGTTGAAATGGCGCTATCCCGCCGGGGCGTCCGAGAAAGCCAAAAAGATGCTGGCGCATGAACTGACGCTGATCGGCAAGCTGAAATACGAACCCTACTTCCTGACCGTCCGCGACATCGTCCATTTCGCCCGCTCGCGCGGTATCCTGTGCCAGGGGCGCGGCTCGGCAGCAAACTCTGTCGTCTGTTTCTGTCTTGGCATCACCGAGGTCAGCCCCGAGATGGGCACCATGGTGTTTGAACGTTTCGTCTCCGAGGCGCGGGACGAGCCGCCCGACATCGATGTCGATTTCGAACATGAACGCCGCGAAGAGGTGATCCAGCACATCTATGACTGCTATGGCCGCGAACGCGCGGGGCTGTGCGCCACGGTTGTCCACTATCGGGGCAAGCGCGCCATCCGAGAGGTGGGCCGCGCCATGGGCCTGACCGAAGATACGATCTCGGCGCTTTCCTCACAGCTTTGGGGGTTTTTCTCGACCTCGGGGCTCGAGGCACAACGGATGCGCGAGATCGGCCTCGACCCCCAAGACCGCCGCCTGAAACAGACTCTAATGTTGGTTCATGAGATCGACGGCTTTCCCCGCCACCTCTCTCAGCACGTGGGAGGATTCATCATCACCGAGGGTCGGCTGGATGAGCTTGTCCCCATCGAAAACGCCACGATGGAGGGCCGCACGGTCATCTGCTGGGACAAGGACGATATCGACAGTCTTGGCATCCTCAAGGTCGATGTCCTCAGCCTTGGCATGCTGACCTGCATCCGCAAGGCCTTCGACCTGATCGGCCAGCATCACCAGACCAGCTACACCCTTGCCACCCTGCCGCCCGAGGATCCGGTGGTCTATGACATGCTGTGCAAGGCAGACTCGGTGGGCGTGTTCCAGGTGGAATCACGCGCGCAGATGAACTTCCTTCCCCGGATGCGGCCGCGCAATTTCTATGATCTGGTGATCGAGGTCGCCATCATCCGCCCCGGCCCCATCCAGGGCGATATGGTTCACCCCTATATCCGCCGCCGGAACGGAGAGGAGGAGGTCAGCTTTCCCTCGGACGCACTGGGCGAGGTCTTGGGCAAGACGCTGGGCGTGCCGTTGTTTCAGGAACAGGCGATGCAGATCGCCATTGTGGGTGCGGGGTTCACCCCGGAACAGGCCGACCGGCTGCGACGGTCGCTGGCGACCTTCAAGAAGCATGGCAGTGTCAGCGAATTCCGCACCCTGTTCCTGCGCGGGATGCAGCGCAACGGCTATGACGCCGAATTTGCCGAACGCTGTTTCTCGCAGATCGAGGGGTTCGGCTCCTACGGCTTCCCCGAAAGCCACGCGGCCAGCTTTGCGCTGCTGGTCTATGCCAGCGCCTGGATCAAGTGCCACCACTCGGGGATTTTCGCCTGCGCGCTTCTGAATTCGCAGCCGATGGGCTTCTACGCCCCCGCCCAAATCGTGCGCGATGCGCGCGAGCATGGCGTGCAGGTGCGCCCGGTCTGCATCAATGCCAGCTTCTGGGACAACGTAATGGAGCCTGACGGTCAGGGCGGGCTGGCCCTGCGGCTGGGCTTTCGCCAGATCAAGGGGCTGAGCGAGGAAGACGCCAGCTGGCTGACCGCCGCGCGCGGCAACGGCTACCATCAGGTCGATGATGTCTGGCGTCGTGCGGGGCTGGGCCCGTCGGTGATCGAACGGCTGGCCGAGGCCGATGCCTTTGCCGCCTGCAGCCTGACCCGGCGCGAGGCGCTGTGGCAGGCCAAGGCAATTGCCACAGCCAAGCCTCTGCCCCTGTTTGCGCAGGATCTGGAAGGCGAGGCGCTGGACGAGCCCGCCGCCCATCTGCCCCGGATGTCGCTGGGCGAACAGGTGGTCGAGGATTACGTCGCCACCCGCCTGAGCCTGCGGGCGCATCCCGTGGCCCTGCTGCGGCACCTGCTGACGCCGGGGCAGCGCGACAATACCACCTCTGTCACATAACGCCGGAACCGCCTATCTGCCAAAAAACAGAGGTGAAAACAGGCCACCATGACCAGACCAAACCTTCCGCCGCGCTTTCCCGCGACGCCCGAGCAGATCAACGCACAGGTTCGCGCCTTTTACGCCCGTGTGCGGCAGGACGCGGTACTTGGCCCGGTATTCGCCAACCATGTCACCGACTGGCCCTCGCATGAGGAAAAGATCGCATCCTTCTGGCGCAACGCCATCCTGTTCGAGCGCAGCTATGACGGCAACCCGCAGCGGGTGCATATCGAACGACCGGACGTGAAGCCCGAGATGTTCGCCCATTGGCTGGACCTGTTCGAAGAGGTCGCCACCCAGACCCTGCCCCCGGAAGCCGCCACCCCATGGATCGCTCTGGCGCGCCGCATCGGTGTTGGGATGAAAGCCGGGGTGCAATCGGCCCGCCAGCCCAAGAACGCGCCACCGATCCTGCGTTGAGCCCACGTCATGGCTGCCTTGCGATGTTAGCGGTAAATTAGGGGCTATGCGGGTCGAGGAAATAGGGTTAGTCAGAGACAAGACAGCCCCTTTTGCGCTGCCCCTTCACATCGACACATCACCCGAGGCCGACCCATGAGCACTCAGAACACCACCCTCCGGGGTCTTGGCTATGCATTCGCGGGCTTTGCGGTCTTCGCCACCCATGACGCGCTGATCAAGGTGCTGGGCGGGACCTACTCGGTGATGCAGATCATCTTTTTTGCCACGCTGTTTTCCTTTGTTCCGATGGCCGTGACGATCTTGACGGACCGGACCACGGGCAACTTCCTGCCGCATCACCCCTGGTTGGTGTTGCTGCGCTCGGGTCTGATGGTCACGGCCATGTCCTGCGCGTTCTATGCCTTTTCGGTCCTGCCCCTGGCCGAGGTCTATTCGTTGCTGTTTTCTTTCCCGCTGATCGTCACGGTCCTGTCGATTCCGATACTGGGCGAAGTCGTCCGGGCCCAGCGCTGGGCTGCGGTTGGCGTGGGTCTGATCGGGGTGCTGATCGTTCTGCGCCCCGGCGCAACGGATATCACGCTCGGCCATCTGGCCGCCCTGATGGCCGCATTCTGCAGCGCCTTTGCATCGGTGCTGGTGCGCAAGATCGGAAACGAGGAACGATCGGCCGTCCTGATCCTCTACCCAATGCTGCTGGCGATCGTGGTCATGAGCCTGGCCCAACCGGCCGTTTATCAGCCGCCGTCCCTGTTGCATCTGGCCATGATGGCGCTGGTCGGCGTGTTTTCGGTGATCGCCCAGCACCTGATCATTCTGGCCTATCGCGCTGCGCCCGCCGGCGTCATCGCGCCCAGCCAGTACAGCCAGATCATCTGGGCCACGATATTCGGCATGATGTTCTTTGGCGAAACGCCCGACATGTGGGTCGCAGTCGGGGCCAGCATCATCATCGCGTCCGGTGTGTTCGTTGTCTGGCGCGAGAGCCGGGCGAACACATCGTCTGTAAACACTCCGGTGCTGAGGGTTCGGTCACCGCGATCGGATACCGGGGCGTCGCGACCGGGTTCATGAGGAAACGGTAAATACATCTCCGCCACTAAGAATCCAAATTTTAGAGAATCTGCGCCCTATTTGGTTACAACCGGAAAGAGCGGATGTCTTCCATTCCAAGTCTTCAAAATCGTCCCAATCTGTGTTCGCATAAATAAGCAACTCGTCCACGCCAGAACTACATTTCTTTGCTTTTGAAAGGATAGCCTTTTCAACTAGGGCTCCAAACTTTGCCATTCTGTCCGGGTCCATCAAGTCTATTTCTCGAACGATAGGCTCACCGAAGCCTAAACCTCTTTTTTCATGCGCCGTCCATTCCGCTTGCTCCCGAGGATCGCTCGCTTCGACGACCTCAATTCCAGTCGAGGAGCCGTCGCTAGTCAAAACAAAATCCGGGTTTTCACTTTCTTCCACTTTTACAGGAAAACTGAGTAGACCATTTTGGCACTGATGCAGCAGCAAGAGTCGAAGACAAAATCTTTCGAGTTCTTTTTGTCGACCCCGCCTTTCCAATCGCGGGGGAGCAAAAGCCCCCCACGTTTCTAACTTTTGAAGCAATTCGTCGCTGTCATCAGCGACGAAAGCAAACTGCACTAGTAAATCACCACCGACCGGATGCTTTCGCCCTTGTGCATCAGGTCAAAGCCGGTGTTGATGTCGTCCAGACCCATGGTGTGGGTGATCATCGGGTCTATCTCGATCTTGCCTTCCATGTACCAGTCGACGATCTTGGGCACGTCCGTGCGCCCACGTGCGCCGCCAAAGGCGGTGCCGCGCCATGACCGGCCGGTGACCAGCTGGAACGGACGGGTCGAGATCTCGGCCCCCGCGGGTGCGACGCCGATGATGATCGATTCGCCCCAGCCCTTGTGCGCCGATTCCAGCGCCGCGCGCATCACGCCGACATTGCCTGTTGCATCAAAGGTGTAATCCGCACCGCCCTTGGTCAGGTTGACCAGATAGGGCACCAGATCGCCTTCAACTTCGGACGGGTTGACGAAATCGGTCATGCCGAACTTGGTGGCCATCTCGACCTTGGCGGGGTTCAGGTCGACACCGACGATCTGATCGGCCCCGGCCAGACGCAGGCCCTGAATCACGTTCAGACCGATCCCGCCCAGGCCGAACACGATGGCGCGGCTGCCGATTTCCACCTTGGCGGTGTTGATCACCGCGCCAATGCCGGTGGTCACACCACAACCGATGTAGCAGATCTTGTCGAATGGCGCGTCCTCGCGCACCTTGGCCAGCGCGATTTCCGGCAGGACCGTGTGGTTCGAGAAGGTCGAGCAGCCCATGTAATGCAGGATCGGATCCCCATCCAAGGTCGAGAAACGAGAGGTGCCATCGGGCATCAGGCCCTGGCCCTGGGTTTCCCGGATCGCCTGACACAGGTTGGTCTTGGGATGCAGACAGTATTCGCACTCACGGCATTCGGGGGTGTAGAGCGGGATCACGTGATCGCCCGGCTTCAGGCTGGTCACGCCTGGGCCGACCTCGACCACGACGCCTGCGCCTTCATGGCCCAGAATGGCCGGGAACAGGCCTTCGGGGTCGGCACCCGACAGGGTGAATTCATCCGTATGACAGATACCGGTGGCCTTGATTTCAACCAGAACCTCGCCCGCCTTTGGGCCTTCAAGGTTCACATCCATCACTTCCAAAGGTTTGCCTGCCTGAATGGCGACGGCGGCACGGGTACGCATGGTACTTATCTCCCTGTCACTTTTGCCCCGACCCTGCGTCAAATACAGGGTGGTTTCAACTGTGCTTTCTTGGCAGGTTGGCTAATTATTTGATATTGCAGAAACGACATTGCCGGAATGAGGAACGCCAATGCACCGTTTTTTACCGATCTTTATCTTTCTGGCGGCCTGCGCAGACACAAGCGTCCCGCAGGATGTCGCCGCCACCTCAGAAGACGCACCTGTTGATCTGGCATTTTGCAAGGGCGAGCCCTTTGCCGAATCCGTTGGTCAGCCCGTTTCAACGATTCAGGCTGGTCTTCCCGAACGGTCTCGTGTTTTGGGCCCGGACGACATCGCGACACAGGATTACCGTATCGACAGGCTGAACGTCTATGTGAACGACGCCGGTGTTATTCAGCGTCTGACCTGCGGGTAAGCGTGGACTCGGCAGGTGATTCTGAATTAAGAACAAAATAAGAACATCAATGATGCCTGCCGATGCCCAAACGCCGAATTCTTTCGCTCTGGTTTCCCCGTCTGGGGGCCGAACGGCTGGTCCGCGCCGCGCGGGGCCTGCATGCCGGGCCTTTGGCCGTTGTGGCCGAACAGTCGAACATGCAGATCGTCACGTCATTGAATGCCGAGGCGCAGGCCGCCGGATTGCGCGTGGGTCAGCCGGTCCGCGATGCCCATGCCATGTGCGCCAGCCTGATCACCCGCCCTCGCAACGCCCCGGCCGAGGCTGCGTTTCTGACCGCGCTGCGCCGCTGGGCGGGCAAGTTCAGCCCGTGGGTGGCCGAAGAGGCCCCCGATGGCCTGATCGTTGACCTGTCGGGCTGTGCCCATCTGTTCGGCGGTGAAGAGGCCTTGCTGAGCGTGCTTGAGACCGACTGCGCCGACATGGGCCTGAGCGTGCAGATGGGCATCGCCGACACGCTGGGCGCAGCCTGGGCGTTGGCGCGCTATGCCGGGCAAGAGGCCACGTCCGATCGCAACGGTGATGCTATTGCCCAAGAGGCCCGCGCCACCCGCGCCCGGGCAAGCAAGCGGCGGCACTGGACCAGGGGCGGGGCCGCGCCACAGGTGATGGCGCTGGGCGGTGGCGCGCGGATTGCCGCGCCGGGGCAGGCCTATGGCGCGCTCAGCCCCTTGCCCATCGCGGCGCTGCGGCTGGACGATCAGACCGTGGCGCAACTGAACCGCCTGGGCCTGCGCCGGATCGGTGATCTGCTGGGCCAGCCGCGTGCCAGTTTGGCACGGCGGTTCGGCCGCGGGCTGGTGTTGCGTCTGGATCAGGCCATGGGCAGCGCGCCCGAGCCGGTCTCGCCCGCCCGTCCGCCCAATCACTTTGCGGTGCGGATGACTCTGCCCAACCCGATTGGCCTGGTCGAAGACGTGATGGCCGCTGTCGATCGGATTCTGCCAACGCTCTGCACCAAACTGGAAGAGAAGGGGCGCGGGGTCCGCACGCTGCGCCTGGAAGCCCACCGTGCGGATCAGGCCGCTGAAATTATCGAGATCGGCCTGGCCCGTCCGACCTATGATAAAAACCGCATTCGCCCTTTGTTAGAGATGAAAGTTGACAAGATCGACGCAGGCTATGGCATCGACTTGCTGCGGCTTGAAGCGATCCAGACAGAACCCATCCACGCCCGCACCATCGCCGGTCATGCCGAAGCGCGCCGCGTGGCCCGCAACCGGCTTGAGGGCAATACAGCCGTGGATGACCTGATTGGGAAACTGGGCGCGCGGGTAGGGCTGGACGCGATCACCCGGCGGCATCCTGCGGCCTCTCATATCCCCGAGAAAACGGCGCAAACGCTGGCGGCGGCCTGGTCGGAACCCGCGCGCGACTGGCCTGCCCCGCCGCGCCCCCGCCCCTTGCAGATGTGGCAGCCCGAACCCGTGATGGCCCCGGAAACCCCGAATGTGCCCCGCACCTTTCGCTGGCGTGGACGAGACTGGCAACTGGCACAGGCCACCGGCCCGGAACGCATCGCGCCGGAATGGTGGCTGGATGATCCCAACTGGCGCAGCGGGGTACGCGATTACTGGGTGGTGGTGACAGAACAAGGGGAGCGCCTGTGGTTGTTCTATGGGCACGGGGGCGCGATGTCCGCAGGCTGGTTCTGTCAGGGGCAGTTTTGTTAGAGTCTATTTCCCACGATAAACCAGCAGATCCGGCAGACAGTCGATCAGACGAATGAACCAGGAAAACGGTGCCGGAAAATCCGTACGGAAACGGCGACGCGCCATCGCCTTGACCACGCGATCCGCCGCATCCTCGGGCGACATCAGCATCGGCATCTTGAAACCGTTCTTTTCGGTCAGTCGGGTCTTGATAAAGCCCGGATTGACGATACGCACCGTCACGCCAGTATCCGCCAGATCGTGTCGCATCGTCTCGGCCAGAGAAATCAGTGCGGCCTTGCTGGCTCCGTACCCGATGGCGGCAGGCAGCCCATGATACCCGGCCAGTGACCCGATCAGAGTAACCTCTCCCTGGCCTGCCCGGACAAAACCCGGAACGGTTTCACCCAGAACCCGCAGCGCACCCAGATAGTTCACATCGCTCATCCTGAGCGACGCCTCGGTGTCCCATTCGGCCGAACGCATGGGGTCATAAGCCCCGGCATTGTAAACCAGCCCATCGACATGCCCCGCCTCGGCAACAGCCGAACGAACAGAGTCTAAATCGGTCACATCGCACCGGATCGCGCGCGCATCCGGCAGTTCAGAACACAGTTCGGACAACCTCTCAAGATTGCGCGCAGACAGGATCAGGGAAGCACCCTGTTGGCCAAGCGCATGCGCCAAAGCGCGACCCAGCCCTTCGCTAGCGCCGATGATCCAAATGGTTTTGCCGTCAAAGCTGCTCATGTGTGGGCCGATTCAGTTGTGTTTCACGATAATACGGCCTTGCGCCTGCTTCGGATCAAAACGGTGGCGCAGGTCACGGAAGCTCAAACCAGACGCCACAAGGTAGTGCATCTGTTAAAAACTTCTAATCGGATTGATCCACTTGTGCCTACCCTGCGTATCTTCTTGTAAACTGTCACATAAAGAGGCTGGAATGTTCGACGAACCCCGGGGTGTACGGAAGAAAATCGCGATTGTAGGTGCAGGCATTTCGGGTCTTTCCGCCGCTTACTATCTTTCAAAAAACAACGACGTGACAGTCTATGAGGCCGAGCCTCGGCTTGGTGGCCATGCCCGCACGGTGATGGCCGGAAAGAACGGGGATCAACCGGTCGATACGGGCTTTATCGTCTTCAACTATGCGACATATCCCTACCTGACCCGGCTGTTTGATGAGCTCGGCGTGCCCGTGATCGAAAGCGAGATGAGCTTTGGCGCGACAATCGACAATGGCCGCATTGAATACGGGCTGAACAATCTGCGCACACTGACCGCTCAAAAGCGCAATCTGGCGCGTCCGGCTTACTATAAGATGATCGCTGATATTCTGCGGTTTGGCAAAGAAGCCCCCGGAGCCGCCAAGGACGATGACACCACGATTGGCGAATTGGTGGACCAGCTGCGGCTGGGTCACTGGTTCCGGCACAATTATCTGATGCCGATGTGCGGTGCCATCTGGTCCACGCCGGTCGAGTTCGTGGATCAGTTCCCCGCACGCTCTTTGGTACAGTTTTTCCGCAATCACGCTTTGCTGGCAAGTGGTCGCGCAAACCAGCATCAATGGTACACGGTCAAAGGCGGCAGCATAGAGTATGTCCGCCGGATCGACGCAGCCCTTCGTGCGCGGGGGGCAGAAATACGTCTGGCCAGCCCCGTTCAGAATATATCCCGTGACGAGATGGGCATCACCATCCACAGCCAGGGCGCCGTGGATCAGTTCGATGAAATCATCCTGGCCACCCATTCGGACCAGTCGCTTGCCATTTTGGGTGATGGCGCGACCCCCGCGGAAGCCGCTGCATTGGGCGCAATCCGCTACCAGCCCAATATGGCCATATTGCATTGTGACCCAGGTCAGATGCCAAAGCGGCGCGCCTGTTGGTCAAGCTGGACCTATCGATCGCAAGCCGGAGACGTGGGGGTAACCTACTGGATGAACCGGCTTCAGAACATTCCGGACAGTGACCCGCTGTTTGTAACGCTGAACGCTTCATCAGAAATTCCCGCGGAAAAGATCTATGACAAAGTCGAATTTGCCCATCCGGTCTTCGACAAGGCCGCGCTGAAGGCGCAAGGGCAAATCCGCGAGATGCAGGGACAGAACCGAACCTGGTTTGCCGGTGCTTACAACCGGCACGGATTTCACGAAGACGGGATAGCCAGCGCGATGCATGTCGTTGCTCGAATAAATGGTGCCCCGCAAACCATCGGAGCTGATAATGGCATTCTTGGGAAAGACCCGGCCCTATCTGTTGCCGCAGAATAAGGCGATATGGCGCACAGCGTTTCTTGCACTTTCCTTGCTGATCCCCAATGGGCTGATCGCATCGCCGGTCACGGAAGAACTGAACGGTGCCCAACTGCGCGGAACCGCGACGTTCCGGTATCTGGGTTTGCCGATCTATGACGCCAAACTCTATACGCCCAAAGGTGCGCCGTTCAGTTGGAGCGAAGATATCGCCCTGCAACTGACTTATCGCAAGAACATCAAGAAGAAAGCGTTGGTCAATTCGACGCTTGACGAGATGGACCGCATCGGCCGTTCAGCACCGGTTCGCGACCAACTGAACCGGTGTTTCAAAGCCGTGGCAAAAGGGGACAGCTATCTGGCGGTTTCTGATGGTCCCGACAAGGTCAGTTTCTGGTTGAACGGGCAAAAGACGTGCACCATGGCGCATCCGGGCATCAAGCGCAGTTTCATGTCTGTATTCTTGGGAGACAACACGAGGTCCGCGTCCTTCACGCGCAGGCTACAGGGGCGGTGATGCTCTATCCCCGGGTCAGTCTCTATGCGCTGATGCTCGCTGCGGCGGGTATCCCGCTTTATATCCACTTGCCGCGCTTTGCAGCCGTGAACCTGGGTATTGGCCTTGGGGTCATTGGTACGGTGCTGCTGGTGATCCGTTTGGTGGATCTGGTGCAGGATCCGCTGATCGGTTGGGCAATCGACCGATGGCCCGGCGGCCAGCTTGCATTTGCCGCGATGGCGGCTTTGGGGCTGGCGATCGGGTTTCCCCTGCTTTTCAATCTGCCGCAGGGTGCCAGCGTGCCGGAACTGGTCGCGATCCTGATCTTGCTGTTCTCGGCATACAGCCTGGGAACCATCCTTCTGTATGGTCGCAGCGCAACTCTGGCGAAGCGAACCGATCCGAAAGAGCTGATGACACTGGCCGCCTATCGTGAAGGCGGGCAGTTGACCGGAGTGGTCATCGCAGCCAGCGCTCCGGCCCTGTTGGTTGCTTTCGGGGCACACTCCCAAGGCTACCCCGCATTCGGCGCGTTCCTGGGGCTTCTGTCCGTTGTGACCCTGATACTGACGATCCCGATCTGGCGACGCAGACCGATCACCGGATCAGGCCTGTCCTTTGCGGGTCTGGGTCAGGCCGGTGGCTTGCGCCTTCTTGCGCTGGCTTTGGTCAACAGCCTCCCGGTTGCCATAACCTCCACCCTGTTTCTGTTTTTTGTGGAAGACCGGCTGCAACTGCCGGGCAAGGCGGGTCCTTTGTTGATCCTGTTCTTCCTGAGCGCAGGCGCGAGCGTTCCGCTCTGGGCAAAGCTCAGTAACAAAATTGGCCCGAAACAGACTCTGATTATCGCCATGCCGCTCTCGATCGCCGGCTTTATCGGCGCTGCCACACTGAGTTCAGGAAACCTTGCGGGTTTTGCAATGATCTGTCTCGCCTCGGGCGCGGCGTTGGGCGCGGATATGGTCGTGTTGCCTGCGATGTTCTCGATCGTGCTTACCCGGGCCGGGCTGAACGCATCAGCCGCGTTTGGCATCTGGTCCTTCGCTGGCAAACTGGGCCTCGCCCTGGCTGCCTTTTTCACTCTGCCGCTGCTGGAACGCAGCGGTTTCACCCCCGGTCAAACCAATTCAGCACAGGCGCTGGATACACTCAATCTTGCCTATGCGGTGCTGCCCTGCATCCTGAAAGTCGGAGCGTTCGGGATGGTGTTGACCCTGCCCACCGAGGTCACAAGCAAATGAACGCTTTCACCATCATCCTTCTGGTCCTTCTGACCGCTGTCTTCATCCGTGCAAGGCTGCTGAGCTTTCGCGCGCAATCGCCGTCCGATTACAGTGGCACCGGGCCAGATTTTTCCCTGAAAAAGCACCTGAACGGAGAGATCTTGTCCGAGGGCCTGATCTATGGCCCCAACGGCAAAATGTCGAACAGCTTTGTCGCGCGCATGTCCGGCGAATGGCAAGGCAACTCGGGCACGCTGACCGAGTACTTCACCTATTCCAACGGAAAACAGATGACCCGCAAATGGTACCTGACGCTGGGAACTGGCAACACATTCACGGCAATGGCGGATGATATCGTGGGCGAAGGTCGGGGCATTATCTCGGGGTCCACGGTGAAACTGACCTATCGTATCATTCTGCCAGATGACGCTGGTGGACACACACTGGATGTCACCGATTGGATGTACCTGACAGAAACCGGCGTCATCATGAATCGGTCCGAGATGCGCAAGTTTGGCGTCAAGGTCGCGGAACTGATCGCCACAATGCGTCCAAGCCCCAGATCGAAACCGATGCATCCAAGTGGGTCAAACGGGTATGACGCGACTTTGGAAGGGAAGCCGTTGCAATGATCACCTTTCGCTCTTTCATCGCCTGCATTGCCATCGCAAGCCTTACACTTCTGGCGGCCTGCTCCAGCAAACCGAAGGTACCAAAAACGTTTCTGTCGGACCGGCAGTTGAACCTGGAAGAGTTTTTTGAGGGTAAAACAGTGGCCTACGGTCAGTTTCAGGATGTTCTGGGAAATATCCCCCGCAGATTCACGGTTGATATCGACGGAACATGGGACGGCGAAACCCTGACCCTGGTCGAAGACTTCGTCTACGACGATGGCGCGACGGAACAACGCATCTGGACATTGACCAAAACCGGAGAGGATACGTGGACCGGTACGGCGCCTGGCGTGCTGGGCACCGCCAGCGGGATTGAACGCGGGGATACGTTCAACTGGAAATACAAGATCGACCTGCCGATCAAGGACGGGACCATGCGTGTCAAATTCGACGACTGGATGTGGCTGCTGGATGACGACCGTCTGCTGAACCGCGCGTATGTCTCACGCTATGGCGTCCGTCTGGGTGAAGTCATCCTGTTCTTCGAGAAGAAATAGGGCCGTCAGGCCCGGTTTCATCACAAAAGTCAGTAGAAAATAAACTCGTCCACCAATGCTGTCGTTGATCCCTTGACCTCACCGGCCGTGTTTGCCCTTGGCCCGTCCGAGGCTGCGCCCTCGGCGCGTTCGCCGCCCTCGACCTTCAAGCGCGCGCGTTCTATCTGCCCCCAGAGGAAAAACAGACCATCCCGTTTTCCCATGAGGCGCGAAGGAACTGTTGTCCGCAAAACACCTGTTTTCGGTTTTGGCATCTGCTCTCTTACTGCCTCCGGTGTTTTCCACCATTTTCGGAAAACGTAATGGTTTTTCCCGAAAAAGACAATTTTTTATGGACAAAATGAGGTTTTCTACCGTCCGTTGACAGGATGGACTGACAACTCTCGCATGACGGATATTCGCCTTCTTCACCTGCCTCATGGCAAGCCAGCACTATCCCAAACGGATCAACTTCACCCAAAAGGGTTTGCTGCAAACCTCCTTCACTTGGCCTGACTCTCTCTTTTCCAGCCATGCTCAGGCGACGTGCAGCGTTTCGTTTCTGAGCAGAGCAGCCGGGCTTTCGCTGTCACGGCTGGGGGACAATTTGACGGCGCGGATGTCAGACGTGGCCGCATCCATCGCAAAGCCCACTGGCCCCTGCAGAACGCCGTGCTGGCGGGCTTGCCATGCCCCTGTGCCAAGGACCGTGATCCCGGCGCCGTCCACTCAGCCGGAAAATTTCCATGTCTGTTTTGAAACCGGAAATGTCGCAAGCATTTCAGCGCCCAAGCAGGTAGAAAGTAGGCTGCCATCGTGAGGTGCCGCTGTTTGATTCTCAGACCGCGGAGAATTGGGAAGCCGGTGGAATTCCGGCGCTGCCCCCGCAACGGTAAGGAAGGTCAGGTTCGACAATCAACCACTGGGACGAGGATCCCGGGAAGGTGTCGCAACCGGGTGCAAGCCCCTTTCAAGTCCGGAAACCAGCCTTGCAGATATGTCAAACCGCGGGTGGCGGTGGGGGCACGGGTTTCGGACGTGGTCCTCGCGCGCCTCCGGACGGTTCCTCCCTGTCATCTGCCCAAGCAATGCCGCGGGGCGCGGCAGGAGAGCCAGAAGTGAACAATGTCCAAAACCTGTTGGCGCGTCGAATCCCGGGCTATGCTCTGGAACGGGCCTTTTACACCGACCCCGAGATCTTTCAGACCGACCTGGAAACCATCCACTATCGCGAATGGCTCTTTGCCATTCCGGCCTGTGAACTGCTGAAAGCCGGCGACTATGTAACGTACAACGTGGGTGCCTATCGCGTGATCATCGTGCGCGGCGCCGACAACCAGATCCGGGCGTTTCACAACACCTGCCGCCATCGCGGCTCGATCATATGCAAGGCAGCAAAAGGCAACGCGCCGAAGCTGGTTTGCCCGTATCACCAATGGACCTACGAGCTTGACGGCTCTTTGCTGTGGGCCCGCGACATGGGGCCGGAGTTTGATCCCAGACAGCATGGTTTGAAGACGGTTCATTGCCGCGAGCTTGCCGGGTTGGTCTATATCTGTCTGGCGGATGTCGCCCCGGATTTTGACACGTTTGCCAATATCGCGCGCCCGTATCTTGAGCCGCATGATCTTGCGAATGCCAAGGTCGCATTCGAAAGCTCAATCATCGAGAACGGCAACTGGAAACTGGTCTGGGAAAACAATCGCGAGTGCTATCACTGCGGCGGCAACCACCCTGCGCTGTGCCGGACCTTCCCTGATGATCCGGGCGTGACGGGGATCGAAGGCGGTGAAACCCCAGCCTATATGCAAGCCCATTTCGACAGGTGCCAGTCAGCGGGTATGCCATCGCAGTTCTATCTGCACGAGGACGGCCAATTCCGTCTGGCGCGGATGCCGCTGAAAGAAGGCGCCGAGAGCTATACGATGGACGGGAAATCCGCCGTGCGCCGCTGGTTGGGCCGGTCGCCCTTTGCGGATGCGGGATCGCTTTTGAAGTTCCACTATCCGACCACGTGGAACCACTTTCTTGCCGATCACTCGATTGTTTTCCGTGTTACGCCGATCAGCCCGACAGAGACCGAGGTCACGACCAGATGGCTGGTCAACAAGGATGCGGTTGAAGGCGTTGACTACGACGTGAAACGCCTGACCGAAGTCTGGGTCGCCACGAATGACGAAGACCGTCAGGTGGTCGAGGACAACCAGCAGGGCATCAACAGCCCGGCCTATGTGCCCGGCCCGTATTCAGCCATTCAGGAATCCGGCGTACTGCAATTCGTGGATTGGTATTGCAGCACAGTGTCGGCCCGCCTGACCCCTGACTACATGGCGGCGGAGTAAGTCTGATGAAAGATCTGGACACGCTTTCATCAGCCGTTTGGCAGGATGGAGAGATGCTGGAATGTGTTTCGGTCGTGCCCGAGATGCCGAACACCGCCAGCTTTTCGTTCCGGGCCCCCTCTGGGGCGCAGTTCGCCTATCACCCCGGTCAGTTCCTGACGCTCGAGATTCCGGCGCCCGGCCAGCCCGGGGGAGTCGTGTATCGCACCTACACGATCTCATCGTCGCCATCGCGGCCGCGGTCGATCACCATCACCGCCAAAGCGCAACCCGACAGTATCGGCACGCGCTGGATGCTGGACAATCTTCAACCCGGCATGCGGCTCAAGGCCATTGGGCCTGCGGGCCTGTTCACCAACGCACTGAGCGATGCGCGCAAGTTCCTGTTTATCTCGGCTGGCTCAGGCATCACACCGATGATGTCAATGACCACCTGCATGTGGGACGAAGGCCGCGATCTGGACGTTGTCTTCATCAACTGCGCCAAGCGGCCATCCGAGATCATCTTCCGCCAGCGCTTGGAACAGATGGCCAGCCGCACGGATGGTTTGGACCTGAAGTTCGTGGTGGAAGAGCCGGACCGCTACCGCCCATGGACGGGATATCAGGGGCAGTTCAACCAATTGATGCTGGGCCTGATGGCGCCGGATTACCTTGAGCGCGAAGTCTATTGCTGCGGTCCCGAGCCCTTCATGCAAGCGGTGCGCGACGCGCTGGCCGGTCTTGGTTTTGATATGGACAACTATTATCAGGAAAGCTTCGGCGCGCCGGTGGAAACCGAGGCGGATCAGCCCGAGTTGGATGACGTTGTTCTGGACGACGACAGCAGCGCCGAAATCCTGTTCGCGACCTCGGGCGTGACGGCCAAGGTTGCCGAGACCGACACGGTGCTTGCCGCCGCCCGCTCGGTTGGCCTGAACATTCCGTCAGGCTGTACCTTCGGCGTGTGCGGTACCTGCAAGGTCAAGAAAACCGCTGGCGAGGTCCACATGGTCCACAACGGAGGGATCTCGGAAGACGACATCGACGCGGGGTACATTCTGGCCTGCTGCTCGAACCCGATCGGCAAGGTCGAAGTCGAGGTTTAGGCGCTTCGCATCCCGATCAAAGCCGCAGCGTGGCTGACACCCGCTGCGGCTTTCGGCGCGTTTTTTCTGCCCGTTGCAGAATCCGGGCCGGATTGGGTTGCCGGACGTCCGGCCCTTTCAGAACTTTGCCATCTTCACGCAGAACCAGCTGCCCGTCTGCTCTGGGTTTCGACATGTGCGAGGCGTGGACCTCTTCCATCGCATCCCGCTTGATACCATGCTGGCCGAATTCGAGATTTGTTCCGCCGAGGTCGTGTTGGATGGCACAAAGCGTGTCCGGCACCTCGATCAAGCCCGTGGCTTCGACCGTCGTTCACAGCTGGGCCAAACACAAGCAGTTCGCTGTAAGCCAAGATCATAGTCCATGGTGTCAGTGGACCATAAGAGTGCGAGCTTTCCAAGCTCTCAAAAATCATCACCCGCAACCAATTGCAACTAAATGAAAAATAGGCCTCGAATTTCGTTGGGACCAAAAGCATGCGAATTTGACACAAAAGTATGCGAGAACCGCCTCTCCGAAAAAGAAAAAAGCCCGCAACAGATGCGGGCTTTCTCACTGCTCAGATTGAAAATCTACTCAGGTGGTTGCGTCTTGTTCCAAAGCTCAAACATCTTTTTGGCTAGGGTCAGGACCCATTGATTTTCAGCGAGCGGCATGATTCACGGCTGAAAAC
>NZ_WVQV01000009.1:0-132408 GCF_013110585.1 Ruegeria sp. HKCCD6119
TCTTGGAGCGTTTGGCAGCGAGGATTCTAGAATGTCGTGAAGAACTTGCCCTGCAAATCGCCGTTGAGGGCGGCAAGCCTTTAAAGGACGCTTTGGTAGAAGTTGACCGCGCTGCTCAGAGCACGAAACTCGCATCGACAGTTTTGGCCGAGACTGGCGGTAGGGAAATCCCAATGGACCTCACTCCCGCTGGGCAGGGAAGGATAGCCTTTACGAGGCAAATCCCCATTGGACCAGTTGTTGCGGTTAGTGCCTTCAACCACCCTTTGAACTTGATTGCCCATCAGGTCGCACCCGCGGTCGCGGCCAACTGTCCTGTAATTATTAAGCCATCGATGCAAACACCGATGTCCTGCCTGAGCTATGTTCGCTTGCTGCACGAATCTGGTTTGCCGGAAGAGTGTTGTACTGTTGTGTTGGTGAAGCGAGATGTCGCAGAGCAATTGGTTACGGATCCACGGGTTGCGTTCTTTAGCTTTATCGGATCCGCCGATGTCGGTTGGTCATTGCGAAGCAAGCTTGCGCCTGGTGCCCGGTGCGCACTGGAACATGGTGGTGTAGCGCCAGTAGTGATTGCTGAGGATGCGTGTATCGGCTCTGCTGTGGAGAGTGTTGTCAAAGGCGGTTTTTATCACGCCGGGCAAGTTTGTGTTTCTGTGCAGAGGGTATTTGCGGTAGGGAACGCCGCAGATACATTTGTTGATGAACTGGTCGAAAAAACTTCCGAACTCGTCACTGGTGATCCGCGAGAACCGGACACGGATGTTGGTCCATTGATTTCAACTGGAGAAGTTGACCGAGTTTCTGGCTGGGTTGACGACGCAGTTCTGGGAGGTGCGAACCTGCGGTGTGGTGGTGCCCGAATATCAGAACGAACCTATGCACCGACCGTTTTGATTGATCCTCCCGAAGATAGTCAAGTCGCAAAGTCGGAGGTATTTGGTCCAGTTGTTTCGGTGTTCAGATGCGCGACAGTTGAAGAGGCGGTCTCCAGAGCAAATGACGTTGACGCTTCGTTTCAGGCCGCCGTGTTTAGCGAAAGCCTGGATACCGCACTAGCAGTTGCCGAAAACTTGCGTGGCTCTGCGGTGATGGTCAATGATCATACCGCCTTTCGTGTTGATTGGATGCCATTCGCTGGTTTGGGGACATCAGGTCTGGGCGTCGGCGGGATCAAAGGCACTTACCATGACATGACAGTCGAAAAGATGACTGTAATTCGACGTTGAGCATCTCGTCGGTCACCAACAGTATCAACAAAAAATGGCAGAGGTAGAAATGAAGGCTGCGGAACTGCTTGTGAAATGCCTTGAGAATGAAGGTGTCGAGTACATCTTTGGCGTCCCTGGCGAAGAGAATATCGATGTGATGGACGCACTTGTGGATAGTTCAATAGAGTTTGTCACGACACGCCATGAACAAGGGGCAGCGTTTATTGCGGACGTGTATGGACGCTTAACTGGACGCGCAGGAGTGTGCCTTTCAACGCTAGGGCCTGGTGCGACAAATCTGGTTACCGGGATTGCGGATGCAAACATGGATCGTGCGCCAGTTGTGGCGATTGCAGGGCAGGGTTCGACAGCGCGTATGCATAAGGAAAGCCATCAGATTTTGGATCTTGTGAACCTGTTCGAGCCTATCACCAAGTACGCAACGCAAATTCCTTTGCCCGAAATTATTCCTGAAGTTGTCAGAAAGGCCTTTAAGATCGCACAGACTGAAAAGCCGGGCTGTGCATTCATCGACCTGCCTGAAAACATTGCAGGCTCCAACCTCCCACCGGCAACGCCACTTCGTGTACAACAACCGGTCGATCCTATTGCACCGTCTGGAAAATGTGCGGAAGTAGCTCAAATGGTGGATGCTGCAAAATCAGTGATGATTATCGCTGGCAATGGCGTCATCCGGGAAAAAGCATCCTCTGCTTTGGTAGCCTTCGCAGAGGCAATCAATGCCCCTGTTGCAACAACGTTCATGGCTAAAGGGGCGATTCCATTCAGCCATCCATTGTGCCTTGGAGCTATCGGGTTGCAGGCAAAAGACTTCGTTAGCTATGGCGTTGACGCTGCTGACCTCGTGATTTGTGTGGGTGTGGATATGGTCGAGTATCATCCTCGCCTATGGAATCCTGAGTGTACCAAGAAAATAATTCACATCGATCGGAGCCCGGCTGAAGTTGATGAACACTACATTTTGGAAGCGGGCATCGTTGGTACAATTCGTGATACACTTGCCAGGATTTCTGCAAAGGTGAAGGCAAGGCCCGCCTCCCAGCTTCATGAACTCCGAATGAGCATTGCGACCGAGGTGTCGGAGTTCCAGAACGACGGCAGTTTCCCTGTTAAGCCTCAGAAGATTGTTTGGGATCTTAGGCAGGCGCTCGATGTGGAAGACATCGTCATTTCTGATGTGGGGGCGCACAAGATGTGGATGGCGCGCATGTATCAAGCCGAACGTCCAAATACCTGCATCATTTCGAACGGCTTTGCTTCAATGGGCATTGCGCTACCGGGCGCTATCGCTGCCAAACTGGCTTTCCCAGATCGTCATGCCGTTGCAGTGTGTGGAGACGCTGGCTTCATGATGAACAATCAGGAAATCGAAACCGCTATCCGACTGGGCCTTGATTTAGTGGTTCTGATTTTTAACGACAGCAAATATGGACTGATTGAATGGCATCAGCATCGGCATTTTGGACGTGCAACAGGCATTGAATTTGGCAATCCCGATTTTGTCAAGTTTGCAGAAAGCTTTGGCGCCAAAGGATATCGCGTAGAGAGTAGCGAAAGCTTGCTACCTATTCTGAGCGAAGCTCTGCACGACGGCACGGTGTCGATCATCGACTGTCCAGTGGACTACTCAGAGAACATGAAGCTTACCCGAAAGCTACAGAGTTTGGTGGTGCCTTTGTAGGAAGAGGTTTGTGCGAATTTTTTAAGTAACTCAAACTCTCATGTTTGCTTTAGCACTCTAATTGTCCGCACCCTTTTGCACCATCTTCTAATGAGAATGATGGGGGCATACATGCAACTTGATCACATCACAATTCGTACTTCTAACCTCCCAGAGGCGCGGGAGTTCTTCCTTGAGGTTTTTCCGGATTTGGAAGAACGCCCGCGACCCAAAGCGATTCAAGCAATCCCAGGTCATTGGCTCTTTGCGAAGGATGAACCCATCGTTCATCTCATCGGTTCCCACGATGGACACTTGGACCGGGGAGGAGAGGCGTGGGATCATATTGGCTTTCGTTTGAAGGGATATGAGGCGTTCCGTGCGCGGCTTGATCGGTTGAAGATACCATTTGCCCCGATGGAATTGCCTGAGTTGGGAGAGCGTCGGCTGTTTTTCAGAACGCCTGGCGGGCCCGTAATCGAAACAGTATTTCGCGAACCCCCAGAACAAGAAGGAACACTAGATGGGCTTTGAAAAAACCACGAAAACTATCGTTATTGGCGGCACCTCAGGGATTGGTCGTGCAGTGGCAGAGTTGTTGAGTGCGCGGCCGGGTGAGGTGGTGGTGGCCAGTCGTTCAAACGGGCTCGACATCTCAGACGAGGATCAAGTGAACGAGTTTTTTAAACGGCAAGGATTGTTTGACCATCTTGTGGTGACAGCTGGATCGCACGCCCCAAGTGGGAAATTGATCGGTCTGAATTTGAACAGCGCAAGATCAGCATTTGATACGAAATTCTGGGGAAGCGTGAATGCGGTTCACGCTGCCGCGTCAAATATTCGACCCGGAGGAACAATCACCTTAACGTCCGGTTTTCTGGCGCGGCGCACGGTGCCAGGGACGTTTGTCAAAACGGCAATGAATGCTGCCCTTGAGGCGACCGCCAAGATACTCGCGCGTGAGTTGGCACCGCTGCGCGTCAACGTAGTCAGTCCCGGTCTGACGGAGACAGAAGCCTACTCAGGAATGGAAGCCACCGCTCGCAGCCAGATGCTTCAAAATGCGGCGGCAAGCTTACCGGCCGGTCGAGTTGCGCAACCTCATGACCTCGCTGCGGGCTACTTGTTTGCCATTGATACGCCGTCTGTCACAGGCGCTGTCATTGATATCGAAGGCGGAGCACTTGTCGCATAGGTTTGACCTCAGTTCGATGTCAAAAATCTCGATTTTTGGACGTTAGGACTGTTAGCCCGATGATCCGGTCACCTGATACGAGAGAATCCTGCAAGCCAGGTCGGTGTACACGGCGCCGACCTGCGTCTTTTGATGCGCCGTATCTGATGCTATGGATTTCGATTGTCATTTTGGGGATTAACTGGCCCATCATGAAGCAGGCGTTGCTTCATGTGACCCCGTTTTGGATGGTCACGCTACGCTATTGCCTAAGCGTGCCAGTAATCGCTGTTTTTGTAATAGTCGCGCGGCATAGATTGCCGAAGTTTGAGCGGCGGGATCTGCGTGTTATTCTTGGCGTCGCGCTGCTTCAGTTTGTTGCGCAGATGGGGTTGGTGACGCTGGCCCTGCAATGGGTGCCAGCCAGCACCGCAAGTATTCTCATATACACCACGCCGGTGTGGTTGGTGCTGATTGACCGGATTTTATGTCGACAACAGGTTTCGCCACGTCGACTTTGGCCGACGCTGGCCTCTGCGACTGGCTGTGTTCTGGTCTTGTTAGGAGCCGGTCAGGTTGGAGACGTGGGGCCGCTGTTATTGATCTTGCTCGCCGCGCTATTCTGGTCATCTTCGATGAAGCTTATCGCGACGCATAACTGGATGGGCGATGTCCGGGATGCGCTTTTCTGGCAATTTCTGGTTGCAGGGGTGATCTCTCTTCCAATTGCGTTCTGGATGGAAGGGGGGATGAAGTTCCATTCTTTATCGTTCGCCGGGTTGGGGCTTCTTGCATTTGTCGGTCCGGTGGCCACGGGGCTTGGGTTCGGACTGATGGTGGCGGTAGGGCGAACGCTTCCTGTATCGCAAATCGCGTTGTTCAGTACGTTGTCACCGGTGATTGGCTTTGTGAGCTCTGCACTCTTGCTGGGTGACCCTTTGAATTTGATGATTGTGGTGGGTGCGGGAACGCTGCTTCTGGCGCTTGTGTGGGGAGCCTTATCAAGCAAGTCTTCTGCTTAGATTTAAATTGGCCGAAAATCTACAAAAACTGACCTGAGCGCGAATGCAGGCCAATCTTTCCTTTCGCAAAATATCGGCAACTCGGGGTGTGACCCCGCTTTCAGGAATTATCTGAGGATGTTGCGATGACCGTGCTGGATCTGCCCAAACCCGACTATGCAAACAATATGAAACTGATCGGTCATTCTGATCAAGGCGGTCGCCCGGATGGGGTGCAGTTGATGATCAACAAGGGTTTTGCGTTTACTGGGCATATGTTTTCAAAGGGGTTTAGCGTGATTGATGTGCGCGATCCCCACAACCCAAAACCCGTGGCATATGTGCCTGCACCGGCTAACACGTGGAATATCCACCTTCAGACCCATGAAGACCTGCTTCTGGTGATCAATGCAAAAGACATGTTCGCCTCGGCAGAGTTCCAGGATGAAACCGAGTATTACAAAGGGGCATTGGGCAAGAAGGTCGGCACAGCGCAGCAGACACGGCAGCGCGACTGGACCGCCGGTATGACGGTTTACGATATCTCCAACCCGGCTGAGCCAAGAAAGATTTCGTTCATGCCTGTTGAGGGCGGGGGGATTCATCGGATTTGGTATACAGGCGGGCGTTGGGCTTATGCGTCTGTGCTTCTGGACGGGTTCACAGATTACATCTTCATGACAATCGACATAGCCGATCCAGCTAATCCGAAAGAGGCAGGGCGTTTTTGGTTACCGGGCATGAACCTGGCTGCTGGTGAAGAACACAATGGCGAGCGGCGAGGTGGGTTGCACCATGCCATCATTCATGGCGATACGGCTTACGGAGCTTGGCGCGACGAGGGCATGGTGGTCATCGATGTGACAGACCGCAGCAATCCGGAATTGATTGTCCATAAAAACTGGTCCCCGCCGTTTGGTGGCGGCACGCACAACTGCCTTCCACTGCCGGACAGAGACCTGCTGGTTGTTGTAGACGAAGCGGTGCTCGACAACTGCGAAGACGGGATCAAGCACATCTGGATGTTTGATAACCGTGTGCCTTCAAGCCCGGTCAGTATCTCGACGTTCCCGATCCCGTCAGAGGCTGAGTATTGCAAGAAAGATGGGCATTTTGGGCCCCACAACATCTATGAGAACCGGCCCGATGGGTTGGTGAGCGATCAGTTAATTTTTTCAACCATGCAGAATGCAGGCATTCGCGTGACTGACATTTCAGACGCCTATCGCCCCATGGAAGTGGCGGCCTTTGTTCCGCCCAAGCCAAACCGGTTGATTGATCACCGTCCGGGCCGTCCATTGGTGATCCAGAACTGTGATGTCTATGTGGACAAACAGGGACTTGTATACGCAAACGACTACAATGGCGGGTTGTTCATTCTGGAGTATCAAGGCTGATATGAAAGATGTGCCTGTCGGAATACCCAGTGTAACGGAGACGGTTCAGAAATATCTTGCTGCGCTGCAAGGTGCGGGTTTTGTCGGAGAGGCGAAGTCTGATCTCGCGGATCGTGTTGCCTGTTCGACCGACAACTCAATTTACCAGATCATGCCGCAGGCCGTGATCTACCCGTTTGATGGGGATGATCTGACCCTTGCGGTTCAGGTCGCACAAAGGGCGGAGTTCACATCGGTGGTGTTCCTTCCAAGGGGGGGAGGGACATCAACCAATGGACAGTCATTGGGGGACGGTGTTGTCGTGGATACATCCCGGCATATGCGCCGTATTCACGACTATGATCCCGAGACAGGGCTGGTGCGTGTCGAACCCGGTCTGGTCCGTGATAAGCTGATTGATTTTCTGGCCCCACATGGGCGGTTCTTTGCGCCGCATGTCTCTACCACAAGCCGGGCGACGATCGGTGGCATGGTGTCAAATGACAGTTCGGGTAAAGGCTCCGTGGTTTATGGAAAGACCTCGGATCACATACACTCGATCGAGCTTGTTCTACCCGATGGAAACGTGGCGACGTTCGATGCGAAAGGTGCATTTGGCGACAACGACGTAACCCAAGCGGCCGACCGTATCTGTCGTGACGTTGAGAAAAAACTGGCGCCACATTTTGACGAGATAGCGTTGCGCTTCCCAATAATGAAACGTGGCTTTACCGGTTATAATCTGAAAGAGGCTCGGGCACGGGATGGGGGGCTCAACCTGCTAAAGCTCGTGGCCGGGTCAGAGGGGACCCTGGGGTTTATCAAATCTGTCACCCTAAAATCCGAACCGATCCCTGCCCATACGGCGCTTGCGGTGTTGGTGTATGACAGCCATGACACCGGACTAAGGGCGGTCCCGGATCTGCTGGAAGCTCGCCCTCATGCCATCGAATTTATAGACGACAAAATTCTCGGAGCGGCTCTTCGATCTCCTTTTGCTGAGGATGTTCGCCAGGTCCTGGGGATCACAAATGAAGGTGGTGCTTTTGCTGCGCATTTCTTCGAGATTTCAGATGAGGATGAGCAGGAACTTGCGCGTAGACTTGACAGTCTTAAGGAACATTTGGACAGCCGCATCGCACCTGCGTTGCGCCCCATCGGCATTAAGATCCTTGGATCACCTGATGATATCGCACGCGTCTGGGAAATCCGCCGGGCGTGTCAGGGGCTGCTCGCGGGATTTGACAAAAACAAACGCGCGGTCGCGTTTATCGAAGACTGCGCAGTGCCACCTGAAAACCTGGCTGACTTTGTCGCAGAGCTGGAAGCCGTTCTGGAAGCACGTAACATTCCTCTGGGGATGTATGGGCATGCTGATGTGGGGTGTGTGCATATCCGGCCGCTCATGAACCTAACGGCGGAAGATGAGCGCCGCCAGATCCGTCAGATTTCGGATGCAGTGTTCGCTCTTACGCAAAAATATGGTGGGCTGTTGTGGGGAGAGCACGGCAAGGGGCTGCGAAGCGAGTACTCCGAACAGGTGATTGGCAGCGACCTTGTTCAGGTTATGCGCCAGATAAAGACGGTGTTCGATCCGTCGAACCGGATGAACCCAGGAAAAATTGCGCGGCCAATAGATGACCGGGCACCTGTTTTGGCCTTGGATGAGGTTCCGATGCGCGGTGCCTTTGATGCACAAATTGGGCCCGTGTTGGCAGAGCAGTTTTCCAACACCCTGAGGTGTGATGGTAATGGCGCCTGCTTTAACCAAGATGCCGCACAGCCATTTTGTCCGTCATATAAGATCACAGGCGATCGCCGTCTCTCGCCCAAAGGTCGCGCCGGCATGCTGCGTGAATGGGCGCGAGCACGCTCGACTGGTGATACCGTCGGTGCGCGCGATATCGCCGACGAGCTCAACGTAATCCTCGAGACGTGCCTTGCATGCAAGGCCTGTGCAGGGGTGGGTTGCCCAGCGAAGGTGGATATCCCCGAGATGAAATCCCAGTTCCTGAACTGGTATCATGAGGACCACAAGCGACCCGCCGCAGATCTTCTCGTAGCCAACCTCGAGCGGGTGGCACCAATGTTGGATCGGATTGGCGGTCTGGTAAATTTTTTGCAATCTACCGTGTTGGTCAGGTGGAGCATGGCGCATGGATTTGGGTTGGTTGACTTGCCGAAGCTTCGCCATCGCCGCGGTTTCTTCGATCAGTTGCAAAAGCTGAATGTTCAGACCATGTCTGCGGCCACCCTGCTTAGGATGGGAGACGCGGAGCGGGCAGGGACTGTTGTAATTGTTCAGGACTGTTTCACAAGTTTCTATGACGCCGACGTTTTGCTGGCCCAGGTTGAACTGGTCAAAAGGCTTGGCTACACCCCGGTCCTGTTGCGCTATCGTACCGGGGGCAAACCCTTACATGTAAGAGGGATGTTGAAGCGGTTCAGGCAGATAGCGCAGCAGAACGCACATGATCTTGCGGAACTATCCAAAGCTGGATTTTCGATTGTTGGTGTCGATGCGGCAACCACGTTGATGTATCGACACGAATACCTAGAAACGCTGCCTGATTGCCCAGATCTAGGCGTGCGACTGCTCAGTGAATGGCTGGATGCGCAAGACTTGCCTCTGCTTGACGGAGATACCTGCTACACGATGATCCAGCATTGCACCGAGCGCTCGCTGGAACCGCAAACCTCTGTGCAATGGCAGAGTATTTTTGAACGCTCTGGTCTATCGGTCAATCTTGTCAAAGCCGGGTGCTGTGGAATGTCAGGCTTGTTTGGCCATGAGGCTAGCCATCAGGAGATGTCGCGTGGGCTTTATGACGAGAACTGGCGGGCGGTGGTCGAAGCCGAAGCGGAAGGGGGTTTGGTTGCAACCGGTTACTCCTGTCGCTCCCAGGTGAACCGTTTGTCAGACGTACAGGCGCTCCACCCAGCCCAGATCTTGTTAAGCCACCTAAGAAATCGTTGATGTTCATCTGATGAATACATCGGGTGCATATCTAGTGCACCCGATGTCATACATTCAAAGCTCTTCGCGCTCCTTGTTGTAAGGATGTGTCCGGTCATTCCCAAAAACCGAGCGATAGGTGTCGTATCGTTTCCCCAAATGCTCTCGCCAAACAGAAAGCCCAAGCAATAAGATGCTGACCACCACGAGAACTGCGGTCAGGATGGGCATCGGGTATTGCATCAGGCCGGAACCGACAGCTGCGGCAGCACAAAGCATGGTAAAGAACCCTGCGGTTTTGTGGTAAGATTCCATGCGGCGGCGGCGTGGGGTCATGCTGAAATGGTCTCCTTCCCAGGTTTTGGGATCTTCGGGGTCAGCGATCTCGTAGTACCGTCCCCCGTGGGAACCGCGAAAGAATGCCGAAATACCTTGCAGAACCCCAAGTCCGATTGTTGCAAGGCCAAAGATGGAATGCAGCGATCCGGAGACGCCTTGGCTGACGACCAGCGCAACCAACATGCCCGCCAGAGACAGAAGAATTGCCAAGTTCAGCCCCCACTGATGAATGTGAAACCAAACCCACTCCGGACGCCATATGGTTCGATAAGCGGTGATCCCAGTTTTGGTGGGTTTCGGTTTGAAATAGCGCAAAGAGATAATGCCAATGGGGACCAGCACGAACCACACGGTAACCATCAGGATGGCGTGATAATTCCAGTGGATTTCAACCGTGCGGCCAAGGAATTCGAGATAGACCTCTTCGGGGATGTTGTGTTGAGTTTTCATGGTTCCTCCCTCAAATGCGGCTTATTCTTCGCGTGGCCCCGCAATGACCGTAAAGCTGGCTTTGGCCAGTGTGTGCTGGTGAATAAAAAAACCGGCAAGGGCTCCTGTAGCGTTGTCCGGAATGTCCAATGTCTCGGCATCCAGTGCATGCAGATAGAACGTGTATCTGTGCTTACGACCCACCGGAGGGCATGGCCCAAAATAGCCTGGCTCACCAAAATCTGTATTCGCTTCTTTGATACCCTCCGGCAACGGCCCACTGTTTAATCGGGTAATATGCCTTGGAATGTCATAGGCGACCCAATGCCAAAATCCACTGCCTGTGGGGGCGTCTTGATCATAGAAGGTGAGAGCAAAGCTCTTGGTCCCAGCCGGTACGTTCTGCCATTCGAGCCTTGGGCGTTCGTTCTCACCGCTGCAACCAAAACTGTTCAGGTATTGTGCGGCCGAAATGTTGGCGTTTTCTTCAAGTGTGGTGCTGTTGAGTTGCAGTGTTTGCTGATCCGTCACATTTCTCTCCTAGGCCGGAAATTCTGACGACATCGGACCACTTGCGCATTTTAGCCACTGACTCGGTGGGGGTGCCTTCAACACTCATCTGTCCCAATATCGCCCATTTTCGGTATTTTTGCCAAAAACGGACACTCAGGCATGCGAGATTCGGACAAACTCCTTGGAAATTCGGTCAAAGGCTTCGCGCTGGATGTGCTGGAGGTCTCTTGCTTTGTCGACAGTGCATTGATCCATTCGTCAGCCTTTTAGAGGCTAGATATTTTTTCCGCACTTGGGCGCACCGATCTGGCAAACGCGGAAGGTGTCTTTCCGACATAGTCCAAGAAGGCGTTTGAAAAGGCGGAGCTGCTGGAAAATCCCACCTCAAAGGCAGTCTCGGTCACAGATTTCTTTTCTTTGCGCAGCAGTTCCATGGCCTTGTTCATGCGGAGTTCCCGAATGAACTCCCGCCAGCTTTGCCCTAGTTCGGTTTGCATATGGCGCCGCAGAGTACGTTCGGACATTCCAACATGTTCGGCGACTTCGGGCAAAGAGGTGGCTGGCCCGCGCGACCGCGCAAAATCTATGACCCTCTGGATGGCTGAGTTCTCTGCATAAGGTGTCCACATGATCCTCTCATGTTGGAACCAGCCCGGGACCATATCCCCCAATGTCACAAAAAAGGCCTTGCTTTTGCGTCGACTCCGCTCTTCTTCCGGGCTCCATTTCAGCGAATACTGCGCCATATGCGCCGCGATATCGGGGATTTGGCCAACCCAACAACCGTCGTGGTTCCAGGTTACTTCATGCTTGCAGAACTTCATCACCAAACCAGAAGAGGGCATTCGAATCCGAATTCGAAACATTCGGCCGGCTGGTATGAAAACCATGTAGTCGGCGGGGATCGCCCACTCACCATTGTGGCCGTAAAGCTCGATCTCTCCGGATTGACACATCACCAGTTGCCCGGCGGGTTCTTGCTCCGACTGAAATGAGCTGCGGTCGGCCTTGAACGCTATGGAATGGCTATGCTCCGGGTCGGTGATGCTAAACGGTTTATCCATCTGAATTTCCATAAAATAAGCTTCCCAGCAATGCGATAGAGTGGGTTCTTTGCACAAGTGTCGACGTGGCCGATTCAAGAAACATATTGGCCGATTATCGAATGCGGGACAAGTCCGAAATAGTGGATAAATGTCAAATCGTTTAATTTAGGACACCTGAGTTGGCGATGATGGGAGGAAGAACATGGACAAAGAGCGCATCAAAAATGCGGGCGTTCCAGTCTTGTCAATCGAAGGGTTGAACAAGCGGTTTGGTGGAACGAAAGCCGTGACAGATGTCAGCTTTACTGTTTCAAAAGGGGAGATTGTCGCGCTTCTCGGCGAGAATGGCGCGGGCAAGTCAACTCTGATCAAAATGCTCGCCGGGGTTTATTCGGCCGATAGCGGACGCTTCTTGTTTGAAGGTAGCAAATTTGATCCCAGAGGCTCAAATCCGGGCGTGGCATTCATTCACCAGGATTTGGGACTGATTGAATGGATGACCGTCGCCGAGAACATCGGCTTGATGCAGGGGTCGTTTGAACGTCGGTTTGGTCTGATCAACTGGCGATTGACCCGTAAGCGTGCCAGCGAAGCCCTTGCACTGGTTTCCGATGCAATTGACCCGGATATGCGGGTGCAAGAGTTGACGCGTACTGAGAAATCCCTAGTCGCGATTGCGCGGGCTCTCGCGCGCAATGCCAAGTTGCTTGTGTTGGATGAGCCCACGGCGAGCCTTCCGCAGTCAGATGTTGAAATGCTGCACGAGGTTTTATGCCGCCTCAGGGAAACCGGTGTGGCAATGATCTATGTGTCGCATCGCCTGGATGAGGTATTTGCGATCGGCGATCGTGCAGTGGTGTTGCGAGATGGGTTTCTGGTTGGAGATGAGCCAATTGGAAAGCTGGATGGCGATAGCCTGATCCAGTTGATCATTGGGCGCGCATTGGAAGAGGTGTTTGTGCACCCACCCGCGATGGAAAACAGCCCCGTTGCGCTTCGACTGTACGAGATGTGTACCGAAGATGTGGGACCAGTGAGTTTTGAACTGCGCCGCGGAGAGGTCCTGGGGTTGGTTGGGCTTCGCGGCGCGGGGCAGGACGCCGTCGGACACGCCTTGTTTGGACGCAGCCCGATTGAACAAGGCCGTGTCGAGCTTGAAAACGGCGCGCCTCTCAAAACCTCGCATCCACAACAATCCATCGAGCAAGGAATCTGCATGGTGGCTGGTGATCGGAACGCTGAATCCATCGCTCCAGGTCTGACCATTCAGGAGAACCTTTTCATCAACCCGGCGCTGACTGGGCGTAGTAACCTGTCGTTTCGCACACCTGCCGATGAGGCTCGCGAAGCGCGCAGCATTGGTGACGCGTTCGATATCCGCCCCAACGATCCAGCGGCACCCATTGAAACTCTGTCAGGTGGCAACCAGCAGAAAGTTGTGATGGCCAGGTGGATGAGCGTTGGAGGCTCGGTCCTGATCTTGGAAGATCCAACTGCGGGCGTGGATGTTGGGTCAAAAGCCGACATCTACGCACTTCTGGCCAAAGCGCTGGAAAACGGGCTTGCGGTGCTACTTATTTCGACCGATTTCGAAGAGGTGGCCGCATTGAGTCACCGCGCTTGCGTCTTTCATGACGGCCAAATTGTTGCGGAGATCCCGCAAGAAGACCTCTCAATCACATCCCTACTGAATGCCGCGTCTTTGGATCCGGCGAGCAAGGAGCCCAGCCATGCAATCGCTTGAATCCAACGCACTCGAACCGACACAGGCACAGTTGAAAGGCCTTTCGACCCCCGCAAAGATCATACGCTTCCTGCCAGTTTACGGTCTGCCGATCCTGACGCTCGGGTTAATCCTGCTGTTTTCAGTTTTGCTACCTCAAACTTTCCCGACCTATTTGAACTTGCGCGCAATTCTAGGGGAAAAGTCGGTAATCGCGTTGCTGTCGTTAGCCGCAATGATCCCGATGATGACGGGCCGGATCGACCTGACAGTAGGATATGGGATCGTCATTTGGCACGTGCTCGCGATCAGTTTGCAAACGGTCTATGGATTCGATTGGACCATTGCCGTCGTCATCGTGTTGCTTGGGGGCTGCGCTTTGGGTTTGCTGAATGGCCTGTTGGTCGAGGTGGCTCGGATTGACAGCTTTATCGCCACGCTAGGAACGGGCACGGTCATTTACGCATTGGCGCTTTGGCATACCGGCGGTCGACAAGTGATCGGTGCGTTGCCCGAGGCGTTTACTGGCATCTATGCACACACAATTTTCGGCCTGCCAATTGCAGCGTTCTATGTCCTGGCTATCGCAATCGTGCTGTGGGTGGTGTCCGAATACCTGCCAATTGGCCGCAATCTTTATGCCATTGGCGCAAACTCGAGAGCAGCTGAACTGAACGGTATCCGTACCCGCCGTTATGTGATCGGAGCATTTATCGCGTCTGGCCTGATCGGTGCGATTGCCGGGATTGTTCTGGCGGCGAAACTGCGCATTGGCCAGGCCAGTGTTGGGCTCGAATTCCTTCTGCCTGCCTTGGTCGGTGCATTTCTGGGATCCACGACCATCAAACCGGGGCGCGTGAATGTCTGGGGCACGATGGTTGGCGTGATCATCCTGGCTGTCGGCATCTCGGGGATCCAGCAACTTGGCGGTGCGTTCTTTGTGGAGCCACTCTTCAACGGGGCCACCCTTTTGATTGCGATCGGCATTGCTGGCTACGCACAGCGCAAGCGGAGCTCCGTGCGTCATGCCCGTGTTCCCGACGTGAAAGCGGAAGCCAACGACCAACAAAAACAAGCCTGAAACATAGACGTTCAACGAGGAGGAAAACCATGAACACGACACTTCAAAAAGCGGTCTTCGCCGCGATGCTGGCCGGATCGGCGTTTGGCGGACAAATGGCGCTGGCAGATGCGGTCAGCGATGCCAAAGCCTACGTTGCTGCTGCCTCGGCGCCCAATGCACCCTGGACTGGGCCGACGGCCGGCCCGGAAGCCCAGCAAGGCAAAACCGTGGTCTATGTCTCTGCGGATCAGCGGAACGGAGGCGCACTTGGAGTGAGCGAGGGCGTCAAGGAAGCGGTTGCAGCCATTGGTTGGGATCTTCGCATCATTGATGGACAAGGATCGGTTTCCGGGCGCTCATCCGCTATGCAACAGGCGATCGCGTTGCAACCTGACGGAATTATCCTGGGCACGATCGATGCCAATGAACAGGCCGAGGCGATCCGTCAGGCGGATGAGGCGGGCATTGTGGTTGTAGGATGGCATTCGACCGCCTCCACTGGACCGTCGGACAAACATCCGATTTTCACAAACATCACGACCGACCCTCTTGAGATTTCGCGAGCTGCGGCGTCGCTTGCGGTCGCCGACAGTGATGGCACGGCAAATGTGGTGATTTTCACGGACAGTGTGTACGAGATTGCGATCGCGAAATCCGATGCCATTGCCGAAGTGATCAGTGCCTGCGAAGGGTGTAAGATCCTCTCAGTCGAAGACACGCCTCTGGCCGAGGCTAGCACGCGGATGCCGCCCCTGACAAACGCGCTGCTGCAGCGTTTTGGGGATGACTGGACCTATTCTCTGACCATCAATGATCTGCCGTTTGATTTCATGGCTCCGGCTCTGATTTCGGCGGGCAAGGAGCAAGGTGGGTTCCCGAGGAATATTTCGGCAGGAGACGGGTCCGAGGCAGCATTCCAGCGCATCCAGCAGAACTTCTATCAATACGCGACTGTTGCGGAACCGCTTAATCTGCATGGCTGGCAGGCCGTTGATGAAATGAACCGTGCGCTGGCGGGAGAAGAGCACTCTGGATTTGTGGTGCCGGTTCATCTCTTCACTCCTGACAACGTGATGGAAGATGGTGGCGCCGATCTGTCTTATGATCCCGGCAATGGTTATCGCGATGTCTATCGCAGCATCTGGGGTGTGAACTAAGCCTTACAGGTCCAGGACTATGGCAGGCCCGCCTAATAGGGCCTGCGACTGGATCGGCTGCTTATGCATGATCCAGCCCCTGCCGGAAGTGACCTCTCCCCACGCTTCCGGCAGATTTCTGTTCAAAAAGGACCGAGTTCAGACGCACAAGATACATCTCACCGGAAGGAAACAGCATGTTATTTGACCTCAGAACATACCGCACCCGCCCCGGTACATTGCCAAAGCAATTGGCGCTATACGAAGAACTTGGGTTCGAAGCGCAAAAGCGGCATTTGGGAAACCCTGCCTTTTATGGTGTCGTCGAAAGTGGCGATGTGAATGCCTATGTACATCTTTGGCAGTATGAGAATGCGGCGGATCGCGAGACGCGCCGCAAGGCCCTTTATGACGACGCCGATTGGTTGGCGTATCGTCAAGCCGGCGCGGAGCTGGGCTATCAAACCGAACAACACAACACGTTGCTGAACCCTGCCAAGTTCTGGCTGCCCGGAACACGCAAATGAACCAGGATACAACAAAACCCGATCCGCTGGTTTGGGGGCAGGGAGGCCCTGTTTTCGAGGTGTTTCTAGAGCCAACTTGCCCGTTTTCAGCAATTGCTTTTGGAAAGCTCGCTTCTTTGCAAAAGGAGTTCGGAGAGAATGGGCTTGTTTTGCAGGTTTGGTTGCAGTCGCAACCCTGGCACATGTTCTCAGCAATTATCTGTCGCGCGATCCTGGCCGCGTCCTGCTGTGCTGATGGAAAAGCGTCTGCCTGGGCTGTGATGGAAGCCATTTACTCTCAACCTGAGAATTTCGAGTTTGAGCATCACTGCTCAGGTCCGAATATGGACGTGACGCCGAATGCTCTTATCGAGCGGATTGAATCTGTCAGCGGTGTCCCGTTGAAAGAGCAGTTTGCGCGGCATGATCTGGATCGGGAAATCAAAAAGCACGTCAAATATGCCCGGCAAAACGGCATTCACGCCTCCCCGACATTTATGGTCAACGGCATCGTAGATCCCGGTTTGGGAAGCCGCGATCCCATTGGAAACTGGGTGGATGCCCTGAGACAAGCGTAATGCGTTGGCGGCCCCATCAGGCCGCCAACCGTTGTTGGATTTATTCACCTGCGATTTCGAGCGCATCGTCGTGGTCAGGATAGTCGGAATACCCTACCGCAGTTCCACCAAACAGGGTTGCCGGGTCGAAATCGGCCAAAGGCAGACTTTCAGAAAACCGGCGAGGCAAGTCTGGATTGGCGATGAATGGTCGGCCATAGGCCACGATGTCGGCCAACCCATCGCTGATGATTTTCTCGCCACGTTCCTGAGTGTATTTTCCAGCAACGATAATGGTTCCCGAATACACCTTGCGTAGATCGTGGCGGAATTGTTCGGGTACGATAGGGGCATCATCCCAGTCGGCTTCGGACAGATGAACATACGCAATCCCGATGTCGTTCAAAGCCTCGGCGGCTTTCAGGATCACCTCGATGATCTCGTCATCTGCCATGTTGCGTTGGGTGATGTAGGGCGACAGCCGAATGCCGGTCTTGTCGGCGCCAATCTCATCGGCGACGGCTTTGGTGACCTCGCGCAGGAAACGGATACGGTTTTCCTGTGACCCGCCATAGTCATCCGTGCGCTGATTTGAAGACCGACGCAGGAACTCGTCGATCAGATATCCGTTTGCCCCATGAATTTCGACACCGTCAAATCCAGCGGCAATCGCATTGGCCGCACCTTGTCGGAAATCTTGAATGATGTCTGTGATCTCGGCTTTTGACAGCGCCCGCGGAACAGGGCAATCTACCATGCCACCTTCGCCAGTTTCCGGGTCAACGATCCAAACTTGTGCGTCTGGTGACAGAGCGGATGGCGCAACGGGTTTGCCATCAGTGTGAAAGCTTTCGTGGCTCATCCGCCCCACATGCCAAAGCTGCAAAAAGATGTGCCCTCCGACCTTGTGAACCGCATCTGTAACCAGTTTCCAGCCTTCGATCTGATCCGGGGTGAAGATGCCCGGGGTGAACGAGTATCCTTTGCCCTGGTTAGAGATTTGGGTGGCCTCGGTGATGATCAGGCCGGCGCTGGCACGCTGTGCGTAATACTCAGCCATCATTGCATTTGGGATATCGCCGGGTTGCGTTGTGCGGGCCCGCGTCATCGGCGCGACAGCAATGCGGTTGGGGAGGTTGAGGGGCCCCATCGTAAGGGGTTTGAACAGTTCTTTAGTCATGAACCTAGGTCCTTTTAGTTTTAAATTTGTTGCGAGCAGTTACCTGCTTGGCATTTCCAGTTGGACCTTCGCTTTTTTAGAAAAACTTGTTAATAATCGTGTCAGCATAAAACCTTTTAGGATTCTCAAAGAATATGATCGAGAAAATTTCTGATCTGAGGCTGTTTAAACGCATCGTGGAACTTGGTTCACTTAGCGCGGCTGCAGGTGATATTGGGATCTCTCCAGGCTCAGCCTCTCTTCGCTTGTCAGCCATGGAGAGATCAGTCGGTGCCACCTTGTTTCGCCGGACTACACGACAGTTGCACCTAACATCGGCAGGCGAAGAGTTTCTTGAAGTTTCGTTAAATATTCTCAATGATCTGGCTGCTTTTGACGAACAGATTTCGCGTGAAAAACGAGAACTGTCCGGAATGATCAAGGTGACGGCCCCAGTGGATCTAGGCCGAAACTATATCGCTCCGTCGTTGGATCGGTTTGTCGAAGCGAACCCCGGTATTTCGGTGGACCTGGTGTGTACCGACCGCGTGACAGACCTAACTGAACGCGGGATCGATATTGCAGTGCGATACGGGGCGCTAATGGATAGCAGCTTGCGCATTCGACGCGTGTCCTCAAACAAGCGGATTCCGGTCGCTTCTCCTGAATATGTGGAGCGGGAAGGCGTTCCGGAGCACCCGAAGGATCTCGGGAGCCATGACTGTATGCTGCTGTCTTCTTTGGGGGACAAGAATGATACTTGGACATTTGTTGAGAACACCAAGGCGCTGACGGTGCGGGTCTCAGGTTCCAGGGCAACAAATGATGGTGAGGTGTTAAGGCGGTGGGCTCTAGAAGGCAAAGGTATCGCGTTGAAGTCTGCCTGGGATGTGGCGGAAGATTTGAACTATGGCCGTCTTGTGCCACTTCTGGTCCCGTTCTGCCCCCCCTCCGTGGATTTGCAGCTAGTATTCCCTCCGCTCGCGCGTCAACCGACAAAGGTGCGACGTCTGGCAGATCATATCATCCGGGAACTGAAGATTCTCGACAGATGCCTGGAGACCATTAGTCTGAAGCCGCACTATTTGACCAATGACGGTGCCGCTTGTGAATGAGTAAGCCGAGGCGCTGCCGTCCACCTTGGAGAAATCAGATGTGCACAGAATTGGACCGAACGTGAAAGCGCTTCGGGTTATTTGAGTGGAAGTGGCAGATTGCCCAATTACCCTGTGGCAATCCAAGCCTCGCACAAATCGGGGTTTGCTGCGATCCACGAGCGGGCGACATCAGATAGATTACGCCCATCGATACAGATTTCGCGATCCAAGCGAGACACCGTTTCATTCCCGAGGTGCATACGGTCAAGAAGTGCGCGGCCTTGGGCATTCAGCTTGTGGACCGCATCCTTTCGTAGCATCAAGGTTGCGTCGTCTCGCCCACCAAGCAAGCCCAATGGATCCTCTAATTCACGCAATTTGGACTGCCCGTGCAGCCACTGAGGATGCCAGAGCGGCACGATCGCCAATTCGCCCTTGGCTTCTGCATCCAAGTAAGCAGAGGTACACTCATCAAGAGTTCCATTTTCAAAGTGGAACCCTAGCGTATCAAGTTGATAATCTCGAACCAATTGCTTCGAAAATCTGCTGATGCCAGCTCCGGGACCAATGCCCTGAATGCGCTTGCGAAACAGTGCGGCAACCTGTGGATCAGCCAGATCAGCAACCGAGCGAATGTGCTGCGGGGCCCGGTCTGAAACGCCCCAGATGCAATAAGGGTTATAGATGACAGAGAGTTTCAGCAGATCGTCTGCGTACGGCCCGATGTAAGGTCCATGACTTGCAGGAAGCCACGCGGATACGACAAGATCCACCCCACCTGCTTTTTGCATGGCGTACATGTCCTCATGGGGGGCTTCTTTCACGTCCACTTCATGGCCGGTTCTTGTTAGCAGCTCACAAAGAACTGCCGCCGCTGCCTTGTGAAAGCTAAGCGCGATTTGCCCAACAACCAAAGGTGTGCTCATCTGAAATTTCCTTTGTTCAATATGCAGTTCCGGTCCGGAGCCGAACGAACGTTTCGGAGTTTAGGCACATTGCCGGATCGGAACAGATCATGTGCGTGTGAGCTGTTTGCTCCACGGCACCTATCGTTGAACCAAGTGACATTGCAGCGATGTCAAAACAATCAGCCAGTTGGAAAATCACAATTTGCCAGATCTGAAGAATGGAGGAGGTGGGAGCCTCCTCCGCTACGCGACTTTAGTAAGTCACAGCGATCTTACCGATTGTAGCGCCTGTTTCGATGGATTGATGGGCCGCCTTGAAAGATTCAGCGCTCAACCCTGATAACTCCTGTGTAACGGTCGGACGCAGCTTGCCAGTATCAGCGAGGTCTGCAATTTGAGAAAGTATCTCTCCTTGCCGCGACAAATCGGACGTGCTGAACAAGGATCTCGTGAACATAAGTTCCCATACGAAGGTCACGGACTTGCCCTGAAGTTTTGAAAGATCAACGCCACCATTGAACTCAACAATGGCACCGATTGTACCCTGCGGCGCAATGAGGTCCGCCATGGCATCCCAATGCCCTTTGGTGTCTGCCGCGTTGAAAATGTAATCTACATTCTCAAACCCAAGATCGTGCACGGATGACACCAGATTGCGGTGATCAGCCACATGATCCGCGCCCATACGCTGAACCCAGTCACGGGTTTCCGAGCGTGAAGCCGTTGCGATGACCGTCATTTTCGTCAGGGCTTTTGCAAGCTGGATCATGGTTGAGCCAACACCGCCTGCTCCACCGATGATCAGCAGCGAGCCGCTCTGACCTTTGGACAGTTTCATGCGATCAAATAGCGCTTCATAGGCCGTCAAAGATACCAGAGGCAGGGCTGCGGCTTCTGCATTTGCCAGGGTTTGAGGAGCTTTTGCGGTAATCCTAGCATCCACCGCCTGATACTCTGCATAAGAGCCATCGCGGGTGACATCGCCAGCGTAAAACACGCGGTCCTCAAGCGTAAAGCCTGTTACCGCCGAGCCCATTGCTTCAATGGTTCCTACTGCGTCATATCCGAGGACCCGCGGGGTTTCCCTGTCTTGATCCTGCGCCGATCGAATGCGGATTTTGGCATCTGCAGGGTTCACGGAAACTGCATCAATCCGCACAATCAAATCGTGTTCAAGTGGCTCGGGCTTGGGTACTTGGTACTCTTTGAGTGAAGCAGGGTGATCGATAGGGTAAGAGCGAGTAAATCCAACGGCTTTCATTTGGTGTCCTTTTCGTTGCTGTTTTGGATGTAGGCAACGTTCAACGAAGGATAATCTCGGAGGAGCCCAAGTCAGATTTTGGGTTTATGAAACAATCGTTCCAAGGCCGGTTTTGCGAAACCGTTCCTCAAGAAAGCTGGTAAATGCCTGTACTCTTGGTGGAGTGGTCCGGCTGGCGGGGCGGACTGCCCATACCTGCCATTCTGGTGAAACGGTATGACTGGGCAAGACACGTTTCAGTCGCCGGGTCTTTAGGTGGTCTGATATGTCCCAGACAGATTTAAGCCCGATCCCTATCCCCTGAAGCGTAGTATCGGTCACCGCCTCGCCAAAGTTTGTGGTGAAGTTTCCGCCGACACGTACTTCTGTAATGTTCCCTGCCTCATCCTTGAGCGCCCAATTTCGCGTTTCGCCAAGCACGATACAGCGGTGTGATTTCAGGTCCGAGGGTTGCTGTGGAACGCCGAACTTCTCCAGATAGTCCGGCGAGGCGACAAGCAGCCGTGGATTGGGCGCAAGCTTGCGGGCCAACAGCGTTGATGAGTTCAGCATCCCAACCCGGATTGCCAGATCATACCCCTGCTCCACGATGTCTATGATGGAATCATTAAGGTCGAGTTTCAGTGTGACATCTGGGTATTGATTAAGGAATTCGCCGATATGGGGGACAATCTGTGAGCGCCCAAAAGAGGCCGAAGCGGTCACGCGCAGTTCACCTGCAACCTGTCCTTTGACAGTGGAAACCGCTGCTCTTGCTTCTTCGACGCTATCGAGAACCCTTTGCGCATGCTCCAGGAATAGCTCTCCGTCCGGCGTAAGAGACACTGCTCGGGTTGTCCGGTTGAGAAGCTTGGTTCCCAGATCCGCTTCGAGCATCTGTATGCGCTGGGTCGTAGCCGTGGGCGATAGCCGGAATTCTTCGCCCGCCCGTCCGAGGGCTCCAAGAGCGGCCACTCGGACGAAAAGTTCCAGCGATTTCAAGTCAAAGGTCATTCTTTGAGTGAGCCAAACAAAGCAGGCAAAATCAACCGCATTGTTTGCAGCGGCGGAATGGCCTCAAACGGTCAAAATGACTTTTCCGGCAAAGCCGCCCTGTTCAGCGAACTCATGCGCGGCCACAATCTGGTCCAGAGGGAAGGACCGCTCGATCTTGAGTTTTAGTGCACCAGTCTGAAGACATGCGTTTATGTCCTCAATCGCATCCTGTTGCGCTTGGGCGGGGATTGCATAGACAAACACGAACCTGACGACCGCATTTGTTACCAGAAGGGAACGATAGGGCAGGGGAGCGGCAGGGTCACTGGTAGCATAATGCGCAATAACACCGCCCTGTTTGAGGTAGAGATGGGCCTCCTTCATCGTATCGGATAGGGCCACATCGACAATCCGGTCAATTCTCTTTCCGCCAGTGATGGTTAGGACCGCAGCGGGCAGGTTTTCTTCCCGGTAATTGATGATGTAGTCTGCCCCGGCTTGGCGAGCGATCTCCGCTTTTTCGGGTCCGCTGACCGTGGCGATCACCCGCGCACCGGCCCATTTCGCCAGGGCGATGGCGCATTGGCCAACGGCACCGGCCCCTCCGGTAACCAGAACCCACTGGCCTTTGACCGGCCCGTCCGCCATCAGAGCGCGATGAGCGGTCATCGCAGGCACGCCTAGACAAGCACCCTGTTCGAAGGAGATGCCATCAGGCAGCGGGGCCGCAAGTTCGGCTTTGACCACGATCTGCTCCGCGGCGGTGCCCCTGTTGCCCTGGGCTAGGCCGTCTTCAGTACGGTTCACATTGAACAGCCAGACACGCTGGCCGATTTGGTCGGAGGAAATCCCCTTGCCCACAGCCTCAATGATGCCGGCACCATCTGAATGAGGGGTTACATCGCCATCAGGCAACGGGCCCTGAGCGCCCGAGCGGACCTTATAGTCTGACGGATTGATTCCACTGGCGTGAATACGCACGCGCACTTCGCCTGATCCAGGTTCAGGTACGGCGCCGTTTGTGATGCGGAAACTGTCTTTTGCGGCTCCTTGGCCAACTACGGATACGGTTTTCATGTGTGTGTCTACTTCAAAAAAGGGTCCGCGCGGATAACCGTGCGGACAAGTTTGGGGAGAGGTGTCAGTGTCCGATGCGCCCTGGTGCCTCAGGGCGGAATCGGTAGATCAGGTAAGGCGCCTCGTTTCTTGCCTCACCATCGTTGAACAGAGCGGCTTTGGAAATCTGGGCTGCGGAAACATACATGTAGCCGTCCAACGCATAGCTTACGCCATCTGGCCAGGACAGATCCTCTGCCACGGCGTAGCGGCGATATTCCCGGCTGTCTGCCGGGATGATCCCGACAGCGTTGGTTTCCACCTCGGTCAGATAGAGGTTTCCAGCCTGGTCGATTGACAGACCGCCATTGTTGGGCTTGTCGGCATAGCGTTCGACCCGCGCGCCGAGCTCAGTCTCGGTCAGGGTTTCATTCAGAAGATCGGCAAAACGAATGCGATAAATGGCGGAGCCGTTAAGCGGACCGTAATACAACCATTCGAATTCCGTATCCGCAGCGATACCGTCCGCACCCACCTTGATCACGGCCTGCCCCCCATTGCCATCCGGGACGGTCAGCGGTTTGCCATCCACTACGATCGCTACATCTTCGGGCAAGGTCGACACGTGACCTTGCAAAACGCGCCGCGTGGCGCCAGTCGTCATGTCGACGATGACCAATGCCGCCGTCGTTCCGTCGCCACCCGGTCCGATGCCTTCGTCGGCGATGACGAACACGCCATCCTTGTGATTGACGACAAAATCGTTGTGCTGGCTTTCGGGGCGCGAGGCAGGGGCTGGAATGTAGTAAATCTTTTCCAGGTGATCCTCCCAGGTGTTCCAGCCCACCAGCTTGGGTGTCAGCCCGGTGCGCTGACCCATGTCGAGGATCCAGACGATCCCGTTTTCATCGCCGCGAAGACCCAGCACGCTGTCGAAATAGCGGTCGGTTCCATCCCGTGGTGTGTTCCATTCGGTGTTGGGAAACGGGGCAAAGGATTTTCCGTCTTCGCCCAGTTCGGCCACCCGGATTTCAGGCGAAAAGAACGGGTGGTGGCTATAGATAATCCGATTATCCGGCGTGAATGTGATATTGCCGACAGATAGCGGGAGTTCGGCAACGACCTCAGCAGTTTGCGGGGCTTCGCTCCAGGCTGGAAAGGCGATGGCCGCACTCATGCAGAGCGAGGTGACAAGGTGTTTCATGGAGTCTTCCCTTCTTGGTTTCAGCTAATTCGGGCCAGACGGAGCGGGCGTCCGTTGAGCGCTAGTTCCGCCGCTCGCATGATCGCATCGGCGTCGATGCGGTGAGCGCGGTACAGATCTGCTATTGATCCAGTCTGCCCAAAATGCTCGACTCCAAGAGGGCGAACCCGCTGACCCAAGACCGACCCAAGCCAGGACAAGGCGAGGGGATGCCCATCCGTGACCGTGACGATGGCTGCATCTCTGCTGACCTCGGACAACAGCGTTTCGACATGGGATTGCGCATTGGGATGCCCCAGGGCGCGAGCTCGGTCTGCGGCGTGCCACCCCGCGTTAAGCCGATCTGCCGATGTGATAGCCAGGACGCCGATGTCGCGCTGATCCTGTCCAATTCGCCCGGCAGCGGCAATCGCTTCGGCTGCTACCACGCCGGTATAAGCTATCACGAGGGCGCAACCCGGACCCGGCTTGCGGAGCCAGTAACCACCATTGACGATGTCGCGCCTTAGCCCGTCATCCAATGTGCGTGTCGGCTGTTCCAGTTTGTGGGTGGTTAAGCGCAGATAGACTGATCCGCCGGTTTCATCGCGCAGCCAGTCGCCGGGTTCGGGGGCCTCTTCTCCGTCACGCTGCAAATAGTCGAATGACCATTCCAGGATGCAGCTAAGCTCGTCCACGAAGGCAGGTTCGAAACTGGCCAGGCCATCTTGTGACATGCCGATCAGCGGTGTTCCGATGGACTGATGCGCACCGCCCTCTGGCGCTAGGGTGATGCCGGATGGCGTCGCGGCCACGATGAATCGGGCATCCTGGTAACAGGCATAGTTCAGCGCATCCTTGCCGCGTTCGATGAAGGGGTCATAAAGCGTTCCTATAGGAATAAGCCGCTCGCCGAACAGTGCGTGCGACAGTCCTGCTGCACCGAGCAGGGTAAAGAGATTCATCTCGGCAATGCCCAGCTCGATATGCGCGCCTTCAGGCGAAGCAGCCCATTTCTGCATCGATGCAATGCCCCGATCCCGAAACTCATCCGCAATCGGGGTCTTGGCAAAAACCCCCTTACGGTTCACCCATCCAGCCAGCCCCGTTGAGGTTGCCACATCCGGCGCAATGGTCAGAATGCGATCCGATAGAGGGGATGAGCCGCGCGCAAGATCGTCCAGCAGCTTGCCGAACCCGTCCTGCGTCGACAGAGCGGCTTTTGCCGATATAGGCGTCAGACCCGGCACTTTGATACGCGCGGCGGTGTAACGTCGACAACCTTGCGCGATGAAGGGCACCTGATTCAGGAATGCATCGTATTCGGCGGTGGGGCGGGGCAGACCCTCGAAAAGGTTCCACTCATGCCCGGTACGAATTTGGTGTGCACCACGCAAGATTCCCAACTGGGCGCTGTTGATCTGGCCCGAGTGGTTATCCTTGTGACCCGCAAGAGGCAGGCCATAGCCCTTGACTGTGTAAAGGATGAAGCAAACGGGGCGATCATGGTCGATTGATGCAATAGTCTGCATCAAGCTGCGCTGGTCGTGACCACCGAGGTTGGTCATCAGCCTAGCCAGTTCGTCATCCGTGCGGCTCTCGATCAGGCGGCTAACATCGCCCTGATCACCAAGATCGTTCAACAGTTGTTCGCGCCAGGCGGCCCCGCCGGAAAAGGTCAGCGCCGCATAGGTCTGATTGGAACAGTCATCTATCCAGTCGCGCAACTGTTCGCCCCCTGGTTCGGCGAACGCTGCCTCTAGAAGCGATCCGTACTTGAGCTCGACCACTTCCCAGCCCATCGAAACAAAAACATCGCGAAAAAATGCATTCTGCGCATCTTTCGTGACTGCATCAAGGCTTTGCCGGTTATAGTCGATGAACCACCAGCAATTGCGAAGATCGTGTTTCTTGCCCTCAAGTAGCGCCTCGTAGAGGTTGCCCTCGTCCAGTTCGGCATCGCCGAGGATGGAGATCATGCGCCCCGGAGCCCGCTTGCCCCAACCCTTGGCAGCAACGTAGTCCTGCACCATTGCGGAAAACACCGCCATCGCCCCTCCCAGGCCGACCGAACCGGTCGAAAAATCCACGTCATCGGCATCCTTTGTACGGGACGGATAAGATTGCGCGCCGCCGAATCCACGGAAGTTTTCGAGGTTTTCGCGGGTCTGTCGCCCGAGAAGGTACTGCCAGGCATGAAAGATCGGAGAAGCGTGCGGTTTGACGGCGACCCGGTCCTCGGGCTGCAGCACCGCACCATAGAGTACCGCCATAAGGGTCGAGAGCGAAGCCGACGACGCCTGATGACCACCAACTTTGAGAGTATCCGGTTTCGGGCGGATGGAGTTGGCGTGGTGTATCGTCCATGTCGATAGCCAGAGTGCCTTTTTCTCGAGGTCTTCAAGAACGGTGGAGTGTGCGCGATGGTCCGACATCAGGTTTTCCTTAATTGTCGGGACAGCCTATGTGCGCGTTTCGGCCAGATAATCAGATCAGTTGCGAAATCTATTTTTGGGAATAGCAAACAAAGGTCGACCGAGGAGCCTCGGCCGACCCTGACCCGATCCAGGGGGACTGCTATTCCTCGCGCGGTCCGGCAATCACCTCAAGCGTTGCGGTTGCAAGCGTGTTGCTGTTGTAGAAGAAGCCCGCGAGTGCGGCCGAGGCGTTTTCTGGAAGATCCAGACTGGGAGTGGACAGAGCGTATACCGTATAAACATAGGAATGCGTCCGTCCGACAGGTGGACAAGGCCCAAAGAAACCAGGTTGATTCAGGTCAGTGTTGTTTTCAATCGCGCCTTTGGGAATGTCAGTTCCTATGCCAGTTGCGTTGAGGGGGATATTGTAGACGCTCCAATGCCAAAATCCACTGCCGGTCGGCGCGTCTTTGTCATAAAAGGTGACGGCAAAACTCTTTGTCCCCTTGGGTGCTCCTGACCAGATTAGTTCTGGGCGAGCGTTTTCACCAGAGCAACCGAAGTTGTTCCAGTAATACTTGGCCGGGATCGACTGGCCTGATGTGAGTTCGGGGCTCGACAAGATAAAGGGTTCGTCCGCATGCGCGGTGCCGAAAGCCAGAGTGGTCAAGATCGTGGCAGCTACGGTTATTAGGTGCATGATGGGCCTTTCTTTGATTTGGTGCCTGACGCGAAGCTAAGATCTGGGGGGAGAAAGCAAATCGTCTTCTTAGCAAAATCAGCATGTGGCATAGGCAAACAAAAAAGGGCGCAAGTGCGCCCTTTTGGTCTCCTGTAAAGAACTGAAAATTGATCAAAATTTGCGCGGAGGATTGATTGGTACATCGTCCTGTTGGAGTGTGTACTGCGCGATCTCATCCTTTCGCATGAAGATGACGCCTTCATGCTGTTTTGCATAGATGAGAAACCGATCCAGCGCACCGACAATTCCGGGAGCGCCACCAATGCGATCATGTGTGCTGATGGACATCATGCGCCGACGCCGGGCTCCCTCAGCATAGAGAATATCGAACTCATCTTTCAGTTCCTGCTCAAATGCCGCTGATGTCATGCCTTGCGAAGAAAAACGTCCGATGTCGTTGCAACGCAAAGTATAGGGAACCACAACGAGCGGTTTGTTGTTGACCAAAGTCAGAGCTGGCTCGTCGCGAGAAAGATCATCGGTGTGATAGAGAAAACCTAGTTCTTGAAGAATTTCGAATGTTGCACGTGTCTGACGCATCCAAAACGCGTTGAACCCCACTGGCCGATGACCGGTCACACGCTCCACCACCTCTATGTTTTTCTCATACGACAGGCGTTCTTCCCTTGGGTCCATGCCAAATTGTGGAGTCCAGTTGTAGCCATGAGCAGCAGCTTCATGTCCCCGAGACACGAGTTCTTTGGCAAGGTCCGGACGGCGCTCGACTGCTTGGCCTACCATATGAGAAGTGACCTTAACATCGTGCCGGTCCCAAAGGTCGAGCAATCTGGGAATACCTTCGTTCATCCCGTACTCGTACCATGTCGGTGTGATTGTATCGACGAGCCCAGCCTCCATTGGAGGGAAGGGCCCATCAGCGTCTTTTCCCTGCGCCCCTGCCTCAAACTGCATCGAAATCGAGATGGCAAGTTGCGCGCCACCTGGCCAGAAGCCGGTGTCATTTTGATGTTCTTCCGTCATACCCTTTGTCCCGTGTTTGGATAGATTTGAGCTTTCCGACAGAGACTAGGGGCCAGGCACGGACGAACAATTCCAAACACCTGAATTCATTTGTTGGTTACGTTAACGAAACCTAGGTGCTTTGGGGGCGCGGAGATCGGGAAAGCACATCTGGCTGGGGCTCATTTCCGAAAGATCTAGCAGGCCTGCCTCACCCAAAGAGGGCCAACACTTAGAGTGGCGAATCATAGTTAGCCGCCCGGTATAAAATATCTTTATTAGTAACTTATTCGCATTCCCTCGAGAGTGGTGTGTTGAGACAATCATGGTTGTTGGGCGAGTCGATGGGTGGCATGAGGCAGTGCGAAGCTTCTGCTTTCAAGTCAGTTCATCTGTGCTGATTTCGTCAAGAAAATTACTTATATTTAAATGCCTTATGTTGATGTTCTGTTGACCATTCTCGGCCGATTTGTGTCTGGTGTTGAAGGAGGTGGTCTCACTTGGCTGCGCTCTAGTTCTGCATGAAATTGTTTGTTGAAAACAAAAAAGTTTTCAAATAATGAAATATAAAAGGGAGGAAGCTATGCTTGATGAATTACTTACCCCAGAGCAGCGTTTGGAAGCGCTTGGCTTGGAGCTGCCGACTGTTCCGTCTGCAGTCGGAGATTATGAGCCCTGGGTCGAAGCCAACGGGATCATCTACACATCGGGCCAACTGCCGTGGATTGACGGCGACATGAAATACACAGGCAAACTGGGCGACGTGCTGACCGCCGAGGATGGCTATCAATCGTTCCGGATTTCTGCTTTGAATGCGATTGCCCAACTGAAATCGGCCGTGGGTGAGTTGAGCCGGATCAAGCGTGTCATCCGCCTTGAGGGCTCGGTTCAGGCCACGCCGGACTTCACCGAACAACCTCAGGCGCTGAACGGGGCATCGCACCTGATCAATGAGGTGTTTGGTGGCAGGGGGCGCCATTCGCGCATGATCTTCACTGATCCCGGTATGTGCCTGGATTGTACGACGCTGGTCGTGCTCTGGGCTCAGGTCGAACAGTAACGGTCCGATCTTCTCCCCGAAGGGCGCTGCCCCATTCCGCCCGTTGGACTCAAGGGGCGGCGCCTGACGGACAACTCAATATCAACCTCCATCGGGATCGCTGCGGTTGTTCGACGCAAGGGCGCTTGGCAACCGGTGGGGAGGGACAGCCATGAAACCGCTTCTTTTCGAGCCCTTGGAAATGCGTGGAATGACCCTTTCCAACAGGATCGTCGTTCCGCCAATGACCCAATACAGCGCTAATGACGGCGTGGCCGGGGATTGGCATCTGATGCATCTGGGCCAGTTCGCGGTTTCCGGTGCCGCCATGGTGTTCACCGAAAGCACCTATGTCGAGCCGCATGCCCGCAATAACCCGGCCTGTCTGGCACTCTACTCAGACCAGCAGGCGGAAGGGCTGGGCCGGGTAATCGATTTCGTTCATGCCAATTCAGATGCCAAGTTCTGTGTGCAGTTGTGTCACGCGGGCCGCAAGGCAGGCCACAAACCGCTATGGGAAGGCGCGGGCCCGTTGAATGAAGAGGATCGGTTCCAGTCATACGCGCCGACTGCCCTGGCTCTGCGCGAGGGGTTTGCCGTGCCACAAGAGATGTCGGTCGACCGCATCCAGGACACGATCGGGCATTTTGTGGCGGCTGCGCGTCGCGCGAACGAAGCGGGCGCAGATGCGCTGGAACTGCATGGGGCGCATGGCTATCTGATCCACCAGTTCCTATCACCGCTTTCGAACCAGCGTGGCGACAAATACGGCGGCGCGCTCGAGAACCGGATGAGGTTCGGGCTGGAGCTGTTCGAAGCGGTGCGGGCCGAGTGGCCGGATGACAAGCCTATGGGCATTCGTATCTCGGCCACTGATTGGGTCGAAGGCGGTTGGGACATCGAAGGATCGGTTGCCTTTGCCAAAGAGCTGGACCGACTGGGGTGCGACCATATCCACGTCTCCAGCGGCGGCAACAGCCCGCTTCAGAAAATCCCGGTCGGCCCGGGGTATCAGACCGGCTTTGCCGCCGCGGTCCGCCAGTCTGTTTCCGCGCGGGTCATAACGGTCGGGCAGATCGTCAACGGGCATCAGGCCGAAACCGTTCTGCGGCTGGGGGCAGCTGATCTTGTCGCTGTTGCCCGGCGCCATCTGCATGATCCGCGCTGGACCTGGCGCGCCGCCGAGGAGCTTGGCGTCGATCTGACATATCCGAAGCAATACGAGCGCGCTCATCCCGACGTCCTGAAGGGGCCGCCGCCCTAACCTTGCCGCAAGTAAAGATCCGCCCTGCCGAAAAGGAGGACAGGCAGGCGGAGCAAATCCACCCAAAAACGAAAATTCACCCGTGAACCCCGGCGACCGTCCTCAAGAGGAGCGTGGGCGGCTGCCTTTCACAAACCAACAGATAGGGAGGTCCAAATGATCTCGATTACCAAATTCGCCGCCGCCTTGACCTTTGCGGCCACCACCGTCGCAGGCGCTGCAAACGCCGCTGACCACAACCTGACTTTCCACTCTCCCTTTGGAGAGGCGGGGCTTAATGAGTCCGTTCGGGTCTGGATGGACGAGGTTGAGAAACGCACCGATGGCCGCGTTGGCTTCAACCGCGTCTTTGGCGGTGCGTTGGGCAAACTGTCCGGCCAGCCGACTGGCCTTCAGGCACGTTCCTTTGACGTGGGGCAGGTCTCTTCCGTTTACAATCCCGGCCTTTACCCCCGTGCGACTCTGGGCATCCTGCCGTTCCTCTCCGATGACGTGCTTGAACACAACAAGATCATGCACGGGCTCTACACCTCGGCGGATTTCCAACAAGAGTTCGATGCGCTGGATCAGAAGTTCATGTTCAACGGTACGTGGATCTGGATGCAGATGATGGCCTTTGACGAAGTCAAGACCATGGAGGACCTCAGCAAAATCAAGATACGCGCCCATGGCGGCTCGGCAGATGCGCTGACTGCGGCGGGCATCACGTCCTACGCCATTCCGTTTGGCGAACTGCCTGCGGCCGCTGAAAAGAGAGTGGTCGAAGCGGTCACCATGGGCGGGCCCTCGGACATGGTTGATTTCGGTTTCGGCGACATCTTCCCTTACTGGTACGAGGGGCTCGACTGGTACTACATGCCGATGTCGGTGGTCATCAACAAGGATGCATGGGCGGATCTTCCCGAAGACATCCAGCAGATCATTGAAGAGCTGAACGCTGAAATGGTCGACCGGTCAATGGAACTCATGCTGGCGCAACAAGAGGCCGCGGCTGAAACACTGACCGGTGAATTGGGTGTGAAAAGCGTGACCTTCAGCGACACCGCCAAGCTGGTTGCGGCGGGCGAAGCATCCTGGGCGACCTGGGTCGACAGCATGAAGGATGCCGGGATCGACGGTCGGGCGCTGCTCGATCTTTACAAGTCCATGGCCGATGACCAGGGCTGATGCTTTCTGAAACCAGGGACAGCCCGCCCCTTGAGGCGGGCTGTTTCGCAAACGCCAATTAGGCGTTTCAACAAGGGAGGACACCGCGTTGTTCAGACTTCAAAGACAGTTGGAAAACACACTCAGCTATATCTCCGCCGCCGCCGTGGCCTTCATGATGATCATTACCGTGGCAGATGTGCTGGTGCGATATCTGACCCCATGGAACGTGCCGGGTTCCTACTCTTTTGTCAGCCTCGCCTTTGTGTTTGTGATCTACCTCGGACTGGCATTGGCGCAACGGGAAAACGCGCATATCGCTATCGAGGCGCTCTATGGCAAGATGCCTCGCTCGGCGCGCAAGGTGGTGCAAGGCCTACAACTTGCTGTGTTGTTTGGCTTTATCGCCGCGCTGACTTGGTACACGGGCGTGTCGGCTTGGAAGAACTATTCCATGGGCGACACCATCCTTGGCGCGATTGCCGTTGTGACCTGGCCTGCGAGGATCATGATCCCGATCGGGTTGTTCTTTCTGGCAGCGCGCTTCCTCAAACAATTTTACCAGTTGGTGTTTCAGGATTCCCTGATTGAAGAGCGTCACGAACCCCAGCACGAGGAGGTGTAAGATGGACCCCACGATCCCAGTTCTGGTCGTTGCTGGCGCAGGTTTGCTTTTGGCTTTGCGCGTGCCAGTCGGATTTTCTTTGTTGCTGGCCGGAGCGGTCGGGTTCGCGGCAACACGAGGTGTTGAATCGGCACTGAAGACCCTTGGCGCGCGCCTGTTCGACATTGGCTCCGGCTACTCTCTGAGCGCCGTACCGCTTTTTCTGTTGATGGGGCATATGGCAATTGCTTCGGGCGTCACGGATGACATGTTCCGCGCCGCTCGGTCTCTGGTTGGGCACATCCGGGGAAGTCTTGTTTTGGCAACCACCATGGCTGCGGTCGGTTTTGCGGCATGCTCCGGGTCCACCACCTCGACCACCGCGATTTTTGGCAAGGTCGCTCTGCCCGAGATGATGAAGGCAAATATCGACCGCCGGCTGGCTGCTGGGTGCATTGCCACGGTGGGGACGCTCGCAGGGATGATTCCGCCCAGCGTTGTTTTGATTGTGTTCGGCATCATTGCTCAGGAATCCATTCCGCGCCTTTTCATTGCTGGGATCATTCCGGGACTACTGACTGCATTGGCCTTTGGTCTCATGATCTATGTGCGCGTTTTGCGGCAGCCGGAGCTTGCCCCGCCACTGCCGCCCGCGACGAAGCCCGAGAAAATCGCAGCGATCAAGAATATCTGGGCCGCTGTCCTTCTGGCGGTCATTGTGATCGGCGGGATCTATGCCGGGATCTTCACCCCAACGGAAGCCGGTGCAATGGGGGCGGCGGGAGCATTTCTGATTGCCCTGTGCCGCGGAAACTTGAGCTGGAAAATCCTTGGTAACGTGTTTCTTGAAACCGCTAAGACCACGTCGGTGATATTCATCATCATGGTCGGCGCTCTGATCTTTACCTCGTTCCTTGCGGTCAGCGGTACATCCCATGCCATCACCGAGGCCATTGTCGGAATGGAGGTGCACCCGCATGTGCTTATGATCCTCTATTTGATCCTCATGCTAATCCTTGGGCTCTTCATCGATCCGATTTCGGTGATGTTCCTGACGGTTCCAATATTCCTGCCCGCGCTGACGAAACTCGGGTTTGATGCGATTTGGATTGGTGTGCTTGTCACAAAGGCCCTGGAAATCGGGCTGATCACACCACCGGTGGGATTGAATGCTTTTGTTCTAAAAAGCGTGGCGCCGAATTTCAGTTTTGGCGAAATCTACAGAGGGATCTGGTGGTTTTTGCAGGTCGAGTTCATCGTTCTAGCGATCATCTTCGCCTTTCCAGTCCTGTCCCTTTTTCTGCCAAATCTGATGTATGGTGGATGACGCACTACGTGCAGAGGTACCGCAAGGTCCCCCCCTCTGCGCAATGCGTGTGTGCTACGTGCTTCCAAGCTGATTTGGATTGAGCAAGTGGCAAAAAACAGCGCGCATCCTGCGCAGGGGGGCGGTCCGGAAGCACCTTGCTCGAACTTTTCGGTGTTGTTTATACGAGAGTGGTTTCTGAAACGCCGTCACGCACACGTTGAGCAACTTGCAGGTGTAGTTTTTTCGGAGAGACGTAGGCTGGAAGAATTGTAAATAAGACAATTTTTTAGAATTTCGGATTCGACATTCTGGAAAGTGTGGCAAAGCAGGTTGCTTCAATCCAAATTACAGTTCAAAATTCGTTGAATCAGTTGGTATAAGCAATAACTCTCGAGCTACTGATGCGCACTCGTCTTGAGTGCAGAAGGGAACTCGTGGCAGAAGCCGAGAAAGGCTTTGAGAAATAAATTTCTATTGAAGAAAGTTGTGGCCGGGCTTAGGTCTGGCCTAAGTGCAGAAATCTGAGGTCTCTTCGAAGGTTCTTTATGGTTGGCAAGTCTTCAAAATCACTTCCCGCACAATCTCTTGCACGTGGATTGGAAGTTCTGGAGTTTATAGCGTTTAGCCGTCGGTCCGTCCGTCTCAAAGACATTGCGGAGGCCTTTGATATGGATATGGCAAGCACGCACCGAGTACTGAGAACTCTCGAAACACTTGACTATGTCGCTCGCCTGCCGATTGGCAAGACATACGGCCCAGGGAACAAGCTGCGTGACATTTCGCAGAGCTTCTCGGCCGTCGATCGGATGATCGAGAGCCTGCATCCTATTGTCGTGGAACTGGCAGAAGTCACCGGTCAGATCGCACATATTGCCATTTTGAGAGAGAAGCACGCGGTGCTGGCAGAGGTAGCGCTGTCAAAAGATGCAAAAGTATCGATCCGCCAGGCTCCCGGCGACGTGGATGAGCTGTATTGCAGTGCTGTTGGAAAGTCTTTGTTAGCCTTCTTACCAAATTTCGAGAGGAACGCGCTCCTGCGTTCGATCCACTTTGAACAACTGACAAAAAATACGATCACCAGCATGGCTGCCCTAAAACGCGAATTGGATGCGGTTGTTGATGGGGGCATTTCCTATGATGATCGTGAAAACAACTCAGAGATAGCGTGTATTGGTGCTCCCATTCTCGATAAAGACGGATTTGCGGTTGCATCACTTGGGATTTCTACTTTGGCTAGGCTTCTTCCCGGAACGATACGGGAGGAAAGTGCTCTAGCTGAGCAGGTTAGAGAGTCGGCTACAGCTGCCTCAAAATTGCTGCAAGACTCCGAACAGATGTGAGCGATAGTTGAACTCCAGCTTCTACTACCTCTGACCTGCCGCCCGGTCGTCCCTCGTTCATAACGAGAGTGGGGTAGATTCCGGCAGGGGGCAGGATTGTATCGGCCAGCAACCGCTTCAGCTTGGCGTTCTCGTCCTCCAGCGCCTTTAGCTGCGCGGCCTCCGACACCTCCATGCCGCCGTACTTGGACTTCAGCTTGTAGAATGTTGCTGGGCTGAGCCCGTGCCCGCGGCACATTGCTGGCAAGTGGCAGTTCGGAGCGCCCGCCGAGGACGGTAACTAGGGCAGACGTGCTGAGTTGGTTTGGGGGGAAGTTCGGCTTTGTGGTATTATCAACATAAGACAGATTATGTGTTTGAATTTTGCGTCTAACCTTCTAGTAAAAACAATATGTTATTGGGATTTCCTTGGAGTCCAATACGGTTTATTATGTTCATTTTAATTGCCTGGTTTCATTGAGGACCTTCAGCGAAAACGACCTAGAATCGTAGTACAAGTGTGCGATGGGGTTTCAGGAAGAAAACACTGAATCCAGTTTCGCGCAAATAGCATGCAACGCGACAAGGTGTGCCTCTTGAACGAAAGCAGTTCGTTCAGAACTGGCTTCGAATACTACATCACATAGACGCTTGAATTTAGCCTCTCCGACGCCTGTGAATCCTAGACATTTGATATCCAAGTCCTTGGCAGTTTCAAGTGCCATGACAATGTTTGAAGAAGTTCCGGATGTCGACATCGCAATCAATACGTCACCCGTTTTTGATTGTGCCGTAAGTTCACGTGCAAATACGTGGTTGTAGCCGAAATCATTTGAAAGTGCTGTCAATGTGGCCCCATTCGAACCCAATGTATGAGCTCGAAATCCTGAGCGGTCGGCTTCGAATTTACCAGACATTTCTGCAGCGAAGTGTTGCGCCATTGAAAACGAGCCGCCATTTCCACACAAAAAAACCGTACGTTGCTCGCTCACTGCTTCTGCGATACACGAGGTCATTCTCAACAGCACACTTGATGAGTTTCGCACATGCTTTACGGTATCAATACTTTGCTCTAGATACTTCTCGATAACGCAAGGCTCATTCTTTATCTTCATAACTTAACCTATTGATAAACTGCGACTATCTTTTTAATTAACTGCATCATATTTTGCCCCGGTCGATAAAGATACCCGGCAATACCAGCGTTGTGTGCGGCTTCAATGTCAGTATCTCTGTCCCCAACCAGAAATGATTTTTGACGGTGTTGCTTCATCTTGGGCAGGTGCCTGTGAATCATACCTGGATTGGGTTTGCGATCCGGATGGTTAGAGCTTCGAAAACTTGCTAGCGGTGCACCTGGTAGAAAGGGGCAGAATTCGAAAGCGTCAATAGTGGCTCCGACTTCATTTGCACTGCGAACCATCGCCGCGTGAAAATTCATCACCTCGGACTCAGTGCAAAAACCACGTGCTACCGCTGATTGGTTAGTGACCACAACTATCTTCCAACCGTTTGATTTAAGGTGGCATATTGCGTCAAGGGCACCAGGGTGCCAAACAAATTTGTTCTCATCAAATTGGTAGCTTTGATCTTCGATAAGCGTGCCATCTCGATCAAAAAAGGCGACTGGTGACAAGTGCCCCTCCTGGGCTAATACAGACCATGTACCCAATAGATTGTGAGGCGTACTCTAAAGTGACGCCGCTAGAAAGATTTGAACGTGATGTCTGATTGTACAAAACCCGTCTTTGTTGTCGGTGACGTTATGCTCGATCGATATGTTCACGGCCAGGTAACGCGACTCTCTCCTGAGGCACCTGTTCCTATCCTCTCCGTTGATAAAACACAGGTTGCTTTAGGCGGCGGTGCAAATGTTGCGGCCAACTTGAAGGGCTTGGGTGCGGATGTCAAAGCATTTGGGTTGGTTGGGCAAGACCCAGAAGCTGCGCAACTTCGATCCATGATGAGCGCTTTGGGGATAGTATCTTGTCTTGAATCGACCTCTGCTCCGACCATTGTGAAGACACGGTTGATTCAAAATGGGCGCCACCTATTTCGCGTCGATTTTGAGAGACAGTTTTCTGCTGTGGACGCTTCAAAACTAGCTTGCGATTTCACGTCACAAATTCACAGTGCGAAGATTGTTGTGCTGTCAGACTACGACAAGGGTACACTCGTAGATCCACAAGTCTACATTCAAGCTGCAAGGAAAGCGGGCCTTAGAATTTGTGTCGATCCTAAACGACAAGAGTTTGAATGCTACCGAGGAGCTTCTGTTGCAACACCCAACGCGGTTGAGTTTGAGCAGGCAACAGGCACGCCTGTTTCAAGCGCAGAGTTCCCCCACGAAGCCGAAACCCTCCGCCGATCGCTTTCGCTCGATGCACTCCTGGTTACAGCTGGGGTCAGCGGCGGATACTTGTTGGAGGCGGGTAGAGACATGCTTCACATTTCGGCGAATAGGGTATCGGCTCGGGATGTAACGGGTGCTGGCGATGTCGTGATTGCTTCGTTGGCAGACGGCCTTGCTAGAAACCTAAGTATGGAAGACGCAGCGCGAAGAGCAATAAAGGCGGGTACCATTTCAGTGATGCAAAGTGGCACAGGCGTTGTAACCAGGGAAATGCTGGAAACACAGCCGGCTATGAATCACGCGCCTTGAGATTGTTGATGATGCTTCACGAAGAAACGTTGCCCACCGAACCGGCGAGTTTTCCCGTAGAAGTTGCTTTGCAATGGCTTGACTTGGCGATACTCTGGCTTTGTTTGGCTGAGCGTTTTCCGCCGCCCAACTTACAATAGTTTAGCTTCGCAATCATTGCGCGAGGTGCATCGTATTTTGAAAGTCCATGGGATCGATGTGAAGCAGGATAGTATTTTGAAATCTATAGAGATGGCTCGGGCGGCTGGCGGAATTATTGTGATGACGAACGGATGTTTTGATCTTTTGCATGTGGGGCATGTGCGATCACTGCAAGAAGCTCGCAGTCTTGGGACACATCTGGTGGTGGCCGTCAACAACGATGAGTCGGTGCGCCGGCTTAAAGGTGAAGACCGCCCGATTGTTTCTCTGGCGGATCGGGTGGAAACCTTGCAAGCACTGAGACCGGTTGATTGGGTGTTGACCTTCGGCTCTGAAAGCGATGACACGCCAAAGTCGGTCGTCGAAAAGGTTCGTCCCGACGTATTGGCGAAGGGCGGTGACTATAGTTTAGACGAAATCGTAGGTTCAGAGTTTGTTAGGAGCTATGGTGGAGTTGTGAAGGCGCTCAACTTTCATGACAGTTGGTCAACATCGAAAACCATCGAACATATCACTTCAATCGTAAGGAGGAGAAAGACCAGTGACTCCTGAAACTCTCTCAGTCAAGCGCAGGCGATTCCTCTACTTCTACGTAGCAGTTCTAGCGATATCGTCAGTTATTCTGTTCACCGGGTTCTTATTGAAAGCACTCTTTGCTGATCCTCAGCAAGCTTTGGTGACGGAGGTTTGGGATGGAATAATCTTCGAAACAGCTGTGTTTATCGGAGCGACAATAGCAGGCGCGGCGCTTGTCGCCTTGATCATCGACCATCATCAGCAGCGACTCGGAGCGGAAAGTGACGAGTTGAAAACGGTAATTGAACAGGAGGGTCTCTTGGGCGTTTACCAAGATGCCAATGACCCAAAATTAATCGCAAGACTCATCGAGGCTATTTCGGGTGCCCACAGAGAATTTTACGCGTTTGGTCTCGGTCTAGGAATTTTGTTCAATAATAGAAGCATCCTTCAACGGCTTTCTGAACAGATCAATCAAAACGCTGCGATGTCAGCCACCATACTTACCGGGTCAGGGACAAACCCAGGCGTTGCCAATCGCATTGAAGAAGAAAAATCATGGCATGAGAGCAAGAATATTAACTACAATGTAAACTGGGCAGACAATTTCCCAGCCGAAATCAGCACGTCGCTCGCCAACTGGGTGAACGAAAATAGCCGAAGCCGTGTCAAAGTCGAAACAGTTGATAGCTGCTTCATGTTTGGTGCGATAGTCGTCGATGATGTAGTTTTCCTTTTTCCTTACGGAAGCCCGGATGTTCGCGGTTCTGAAAGCCCTTGGTACGAACTGGTTTACAAGTCAGGTTCAGAAGGCAAACTGGCTAGCTTTGTTCGTAGATGTGTAAGCTATTACAAAAAGAATTAGAGAAATGTGCACATGGATAGGAAACCCTCTTGGAGCGAATTGCTCCTCAGTGATGCACATAAGCTCATATCTCACTCTGATGCCATTAGTTCATGGCTAGTTTTTGAGAGGTATTGGAATGATGGCTCGCCTAGTGGACACAAAGTGTCCGGAGAATGGGCGCACGGGCCATTTCGTAAGGAGCAGCTCTTTCGTCTGCCCGCTTTGGGCGTTGCTTCTCGAGATGTTACTTTGAAGGGAAGTGATCTACTCGATCTTCAATCTGGAGAAATAGAAACTGGGACTACACTACTTCCATGTCACCCCGACGTAGCGGCCGATTTGTCAAAATTAGCGCATGCGGACGTTCATGAGACGGATCTAAGGTTTTCGCCAACGGGGTCAGGGCGCACAGTTGTAATCTACCGTGATAGCGTCCCAGTACTTCAGTTGAAACTGCACTACCCCAACAAAATAGGGCGCTTCGAACGAGATTTGTATTTGTACAAGTGGATGGCTTCATTAGAAAGGTCGAGGCTCTTTAGTGAAGCTTACGACGAAAGAAACGAAGACTGGAGCTACTATGAAGAAGCCACGGGCCATTTTCTTGATTCCGGGCTTCACAAGGGATTTGGCAACATCATTCGTCCGCTGTTCCCACGCGGTCTCTCGGTAGCAGAGTTCAAATTTGTTCCCGGATTCTCGCTATTTGCAAAACCAGTTTACGGAAAACACTCGGTGTTTTCAGCCCTGCAAACTCACTTCGCATGGACTGAGGAGATTGCGGTTAAGAAAATTCTGATCTCTTTAATCGAGTTGTACTTCAATCTGGCACTACGATATGGATTGATGCCTGAACTAAACGCGCAAAACGTTGTTTTCGCTTTCTCTAATGATGGGCGGCGCGTTGTTCCATGTATTCGTGATATGCAAGATGTTTATGTCGATCAATCCTTTGCCAAAAGCGATAATTTTCTCACATACAAATATTTGAGTGCTGACGATGCCGATCTAGAAAAACGACGAAGCTTTTCGTTTGATTTTAAACTCTGTGAGTACTTTCTGGTGCCGATGGCGAGAGAAATAGCACGTCACTCGAGGTGTCCTGACGCAAGGTTCAATGAGATTGTCGATTTTTTGCGACAAACGGTGCGTAACTGCCTCTCCACTCAAGGGGACTACTTTGGGGACACCTCAATGTACGCTTATTCAAAGTCGGCGGATGCGTCTGCGATTGGTTTCGTAACTCACTCCAGCGCAAGGTTGAGGAGCTAGACGTGGTTTGTATGACTATCGGAAATTGGTCGAATCTTGAGAGATTGATCAATGATGGTTCTCCAAACAAGGTAAGCCATGTAAGAAGTGTCTCACCACCAACGCACCCGAGGTACAGCAAGAGATCGTTTGGAGTGGTTTGCATTTCTCCAGGCGAAGACAGTGGGTTCAATTTCTCCGGCGCGCATCCGGATGGAGCCTCTTTGGATACGTTTGGAATACCAATTCACCCGGATTGTTCTAGGTTCTTGAAGCCAGACTATCTCGACCAGTATCGGCAAAGCGACGGGGATTTGAGATGTGTTGCGTCTGCGGCACCCCGAACGATGTTCGTTTCGCTTAACTCTCCAGAACCCTATTTTGTCAAATTAAGTTACCCAATGGTCTTGGGAAGGTTTAGTTCCCCGCTGACGTTGAGAAAGGCAAAGGATTCACTAGGCCTAAGCGAATATATCAAGCAAACGCTTATTGATTGCGATGCAGAGATTTCCTGGTTCCAAGAAACAGGCTTTGTTAGCGCGGATTTGTTTGAGGGAATAGGACCAATTGGACAATCTGTTTGTATTTTTCGCAACCTACTTCCCGATACCAAAAATGGTACAGTTGAGATGCCGGATGCAATCGTTCCATTGTTCTCACTGATGGCCAGAGATTATTCTCCCATTGTAGCCGATTTCATCGAGCCACCAGCAGGAAAGTCGCTAGTGGACCATATTTGGGAGAGTGTCCTACTGCCTCTGATAGATTCCGTATTTTTGTTCATTTCTGAGTTTGGATTAATACCCGAGCCTCATGCGCAGAATGTCGTGCTGTACAAGGACAGAGTTTCTGGAGAGCTCAAAATTGCGTGGAGAGATGCTCTTTCGTTTAAGATTTTATCAAGACATGAAAGGATAGCCGGCATCAATAGCTCGTGGGGGCGAACTGTCGACGATCCAGAAAACGAAGTGGTTGAGCTGAGTTGCAGCTTGGATGGTATGTTCGACGAGTACATCTTGGTGCCGTTGATCACGAAGGTTAGGAGCTTGAGCGACGGATCGGCCGAACTTCGGCACCGTACTCGCGCTGTTATTCGCGACTGGATTGGAACTTCAAAATTGGAGTTTCCCGTCGATGGCTGGTACAATCGCGACAGTTCACCGATCGAGCCGGGCCAGAAGTTGAAGCCGGATTTCATTCGTGGAAGGTCTGGAATTAGATGACAAAAAATAGAAGGAGAGAAGATACATGTCAGCTCTGGCATTCGTTTTGGCTTTTGGCGACACTGAGAACAAAGAATGGATAAGTTACAGCGAGTTAAGTAAGAATTCGTACACCTCAGAGTTTGCACTTGGCGAGGATTATTTGCCCCACGCCACCATAGTTCAGTTTCGTGGTTCCGTTGGGGATGCAAATATGATCTGGAAGGAGGCGACCTCTAAGGGGCTCAATGGTACAATTGAGGTTGTTGCTGCGGGAATGTGCTTTTTGCCTGCACCGGATAACAGCGAGGTGTGGATCGAAGTACCCTTCTTGAAGAGTGAAGCACTGTCCCAGCTTCAAGATTCGCTTCTAGGTTTGGACTCCTTGGCGGGACGCGAGATTTTGAATGGATGTGGTGATTCATTTCGACCACATGTGACCCTGGGGTATACCTCAGAAGAGGCTGTTCTTCGCGTTTCAGGGCTTGATTTGCCAGGCTCCTTGTTGCGCCGGAAATTTACAGCGCGTGTAGCTCTTGCAGATACTGGACCACATTATTCTGTACCGCGGATATTACACGGATGAACACACCTCCATTCTTGGATCGTTTGATCTTGATTAGGCATTGTTCAACTGAACTAAATGAACAGGCAAAAGTAATCGGTTCAAGCGATCCTTGCCTTTCCAAGCTGGGGCTAATGCAGCTGGAAGAGTTGAGGGTTTGGGTGAGTTCCCGTGGGTCTGATGCGGCGCTGGCGTTAAGCTCAGACTTGCGTCGCTGTCGCGAGACGGCGGATCTCTTGTCTAACCGTGTGCATGCTTCCGAATTGTTGCGGGAAAGGGATCTTGGAGACCTAGAAGGTCTAACCTCAGAGCAGCTGATTGACTGGAAAAAAAGCCGTGGTCTGCCGCTTGAAGACCCTTCATTGGTTTGGGACGGAGTTGGTGAGGTTGAAAGCGATGAAGCGATGGTCGAAAGGTTCTCGCAAGCACTTGGTCAGTTGGATGAAACAAGTGGTCGAGAAGTTTTCGTAGTGACCCACGCTGGTATGCTTAAGTCGGTAGTATATCATTTTCTGGATATTCCTTCAGAACGTCCTTACGCAATCAAGTTTGGTTTGGGCAGCGCTATAGTGCTTTCTCGACAAGGAAGCAGATTTGAATTGCATCAGCTTTGGGAAAACCCGCATGCCAGAAAGAGAAATTCCGCATAAACGTTTCGCAACTCAGGTTCGCCTCAACCTGCCGGGTCACAATGGTAGTATAGGCGTATTCAACCCCTCGGACGCGCTAAATGAGCGCCGCTTTGCGTCGCTTGAGAAGAACATTGATCATTTACGAAAAATAGGATGGCGGGTTGACCTTGGTCAAAGCGTCTATTTGAAAGATATTAAATTTGATGAAGAATCAATTAGTTGCAGAGCTGACGACATCTCGAACTTCCTTTCGAGGTCGGAGATCCGGTTGCTTTTGGCCGCATGGGGAGGAAAAGGAGCCAATCATCTTATTGGGCGTGTTCCGTATGATCTAGCGCGATCAGCTGCTAAACCAATCCTAGGGTTTAGCGACACGACAGTACTATTGAACGATCTAACGGACCGAACCAACTTGGTTACGTTTCTAGGGCCAAACGTGGCGGGAAAGCTACATGAAACGAGCTTTGGCGACCTGCGGCAGTTTAGATCAGATTTCGATTGGGTTGGCTTTTCGCCAATTCCCGCAGCAGAGTTCCATGCCGTTTGTGATGGGAGCGCGACAGGCAAGTTGTTTGGGGGAAACTTGAAGTGCTTTTGCCTCGGCCTACTACTCGCAAACGTACGTATGGATACACTACGTAGGGGCATCTTCTTTGTAGAAGACACAAACACAAGCCCATCCGAAATTGAGCAGATTCTTGTGAGTTTGCGCCATTCTGGTTTCCTCTCTGGTTTGAAGGGGATTGTTTTCTCTCCTTCCTCCAATTCCGAGCGTCCCGAAGAGGTGCAGAAATCAATGACTGTAAACGACATCTTGGCCAGAATAGGATCTGATTTAGGTATTCCTATCGTAACTACTGATGTCGTGGGGCACGGTACTAGGAAAAATCCTGCAATCCCTATTGGGGCGGACGTTGTGATTTCTACGGACCAGAAATTGTTTTCAGTCAACAGCGACGTTTCCCATAGGTCCTGAACAGAAATACCTTTTGCGCAGCGATGAAGTTGGGAAAAACGACACGTTCGCCTAAATTGAGAGCTGATCTAGAGTGGTTTACCATCCGTTTTGGAGCAGAGTTTTGCGTAATCAATGGCTAAAGTTTGGTTCATAATGTGATCCGTTTAGAGCACTTAGTTTGGATATTACATTGATGGCAGCTTGGTACTGGGCGGCGACAGACCGATGAAGCAAAATCCAAAACCGCCCAGTTCGTTTCAATTGGATTGCCTTCCCTAACCAACCAATGGGCAGCAGATTGTAGCCATGGGTCATGACGGATGTCCGCAAGCCTGCGCGGGCGAACGTACCTTTCGATGAGACGCGCCATGTTCACGTCGAGAAGCGGTTTACGTTGCCCGTGCTGGAAGAGAAGAACGGCATTGGCCACGTATTGGCCAACCGCGGGAACGTTCTCGAGTTCGGCCTCGTTTCCGGGGAAGAGGCCGTCTCGATCCGCCGCGTACGTGGCCAGTTTCTTAAGACTTGTTGCGCGGCGGCGCCACAATCCAAGCGGCTTTAAGAACTCGCCTAGGTCCTGCTCTTCCGTTTGGGCGATTTCTTCCCAATCGGGAAAACGCGCGAAAAAATCCTCGTAAATCTTGGCCACCGTTTGCGCCCTGGTGCGCTGGAGCAATACCTCGACGCAAATCCTTTCGTAGTCCCCGGTGCCCGGCTCGCGCCACGGAAACTCCCGGCTGTTGTCCTGGAACCACGCCCGCAGGAAGCGGCCAAGGTTCGTAATCTTCCGCTTTTCACCCCGGGTTGGAAGGTCAGGCAACGAGCCCATGGTATTCAGAGGGTGGGAACAACGCGTTGAAGTCCTTCGGGTTCACCTTGAACAGGTAACCATGGTCGCCAACCGAACCACCCTTTCCCCTTTCGTATAACGTGTAGTCCAAGGTTATCACGCCCGCCTCCACAAGGGCTTCGAAATTTCGCACCCGGGGCGCGCGCGTGTGTTCGACTTGCACGTAGTGGAATTCCTCGCTTTCCCCCCTGCCCCTCGTCTCGGCGGAAATCCAGAACGTTTGGCGATGCTTGGATGTCAATCGATCTCTTAGCTTGGAAAGCTCCCACACCGCCATGCGCGTGACCCTCTCGGCCTCCACGTGGTTTTGCCGCAGCCAGTCCTTCTCGCCGTCGATCGACAACACGAAACCGTTTGGATTGGCCATCTTCCCAGAGATCGTGCAGTAGAGCTGCCTGCGGCCGTCAACCTCATAGCCATGGGCATCAAGCAAGGCCTTGTTCGACCCGAGCGGCGATAGCTTCCAGTTGGGGACCTGGCTAAACAGGTTCACGCGGTTCTTGCGCTTGCGCCCTGCCCTCTTTGCCTTGATCTCGATCCCCTTGAAATCGGGAAGCTTGCTCGAATTGGCCTCGATCCCCAACAAGGTCTCTAACGTCATCCCGATACCCGTATCGCCCGGGCGCATGGTTGGAATCCACCCGCGTGCACCGATGTCACGTAGCAGGTCGAGCAATTCTTCTGCCTCGGGTGATAGTCCCGGTCGTGCGGCTTGCGCGATTGCCCCAAGCGGCGAACCCGGGTCCTTTATTGATCGTAGGATTTCAGGGTCGCTGCAATTAACGACGTGCAACAAGCCATCCCAAACAAACAGGGCCAGCAAGTTGTAAGGAACCGCGTGCGCCTTGAGGCCGTAAACGCAGATACGAGGGTCGCCCTTCTTCGTGGTGGGCCGGTAAAGGGACACTTTCGTCGGCTTCGACCCCTTCGCGAAAACCATCCTCGCCGGGACAACGACCTTGTGTTCTTGGCCCTGGGCTTGGGTCGAAAAGTCATGGACCTTTGCATCGAGCAGGAAATCCCGAAACGTTGCCGTGGCATCCATGATCGATTTCTTCAAGCCGGTCGGCGTCGGGACAAGCAGGCCCACGTCCAAGCCGGTTTCGTTGAAGAGGGTCAATACCTCTCCAACGCTCGTGTCCGATTTTTCGAGCATTACCCTATAGCTTCGTCCAAGATTCTTTTGAAATGAGACCCCACGCGTTCCGCAAGGCCAACCGGCACGGCATTGCCGATCTGGGTGTACTTGGGGACCTCGCGGTCAAAAATACCCTCGCGCGGATTGCCCGCACGTCGAATTCCACCCGTGGTTCGCTTACCCGCGAAACGGTACCAATCCGGGAAGAGTTGTAGGCGCGCCCACTCCCTCACGGTCAAGATACGCGGCTGCGAGTAATGAACGTAATCATCTGGTAGCGACGTGGCCGTGATATTTGGCTCCTGGTTGCCCCAGCTCGGTTTCAATAGGCGTTGGGAAAACTTCTTGGTGCGCCACTCTTCGGGAATTTCGCCCGCGTTCCTGATCATGTGGTCGAACTTCTCGACCACGGCCGGCTTGTGCTTTGAATACTCCTGCTCGGTCAAGCGAATGCCCCGGCCCTCGTACCAAGAAGGCGCGGTGCGAAGGGACTTCTGGATCGCGGTGCGCGCGGGTCGCGGGTAAGCCGTTGTTTCAAAGGTGCCGCGCTCGAAGTTTCGACTGCGCAGAACCTCGGCCACCGTGTCATCGACGAGATCGCCGAGAAGGTCTTTCAGGTCGGGAAACTCGCCCGGGCTTCCCGCCGGAAGGAACCCGCAGGCGACCGCGTCTTCCGGGTCGGCCTTGGGATCGAGAAAGTCGCAGGCTTCCAACACGTCGCGACGCACGCCAACAAGCAAGACCCGCGGCCGGTTCTGGGGAACGCCGTAGTCCTTGGCATAGACCAAGGACCAGCGTACCTCGTAGCCAGGAATGGCCCGAAACTCGTCCCGGACATCCGGGAAAATGCGCTCGCCGCCGTCCCGGGTCCACTTGGAGGTCAGTAGGCCGCGCACGTTCTCGAAAAGAAAAACACGGGGCCGCATCCGGCGAATTACGCTGGCCATCCGCTGGTAAAGCTGGTTCGACGGCAGGTCTTTCTTGTCAACGGAATACGAACGGCGGATGCCAATGCCGGAATAGCCCTGGCAAGGCGGGCCGCCGGTCAAGACATCGAGGTTGCTGCCGCCCCCGCTCTTCTTTGACGCGGTATCGAAAGCCAATTCAACACCGGGAACCTGGGATAGGTCGCTGACCAACTGTTCGAGCCGCTTTCCCTTCAACTCGTGCGCGTCGTTGCAGTGCAACGCGTCGTTTTCCGAGAATTTCATCCCGCCAAGCGAATGATGGCGGTTCATGAGGTAAGTGGCCTGGGCATCCTCGTTCAACTCGTTGACGAATACCGGCGTAAAACCCGCGTTCTCGAATCCAAGAGACAGGCCGCCACACCCGGCGAAGAGATCGATCATGTTGTACTGGCGATGCGTCGCCTCGTGCCGGGGAACTCCCGCCTGGGTAGGGTTTTCGTTTACGTCTCTCGCAAGGGTTTCCTGAAGCATCTATCGTCCGGCCAAGTTTCATGGTTTTTGAAAATAGCTAGCATATCTGGAGTGGGCTGTCCAGGCAGTTACTACATGTTGGGGGCAATTCGGGCGTTTCGTCACCCGCTTTGCCGCGCGCAAGTTCGCCTAGTCGTCCAAGATTTCAACGAAATCTGGGAACTTTCTCGCCGCTTCAAGGACTTGGGTTCCGAACCGTCCGCCGGGGTCGTCGAGCTGGATCACCAACGTATCGATTGGACGTGTTAGGGCGATCAGTCCCCAACGCCACGCTTCGCCCTGCGCTGCCTTTTTCAGGTCAACGAATCCCTCTTCCTCGGATGCATCGAGACCAGATGAAATCTTGGCTTCAAACATCTCTTCAAGGAATCGATCAAACCCGTCGAGAACTACGGTCCACCCTTCCAAGCCCCGGCAAGAAGCGTATTGAACGATCCTCACCTGGCCTGGCGCGCGAGGAAAATCCGACCTTGCCGTCGGATCAACGCCATCCCAGAACTCCTGGCCCCTAGATGCCATTCCCCGGCCCACCAGGCTCGACCGCCGGGAGCCATCATCAACAACGCCGTCCGGCGGAACGCAGACCAGCATGTCGACACAGTCATTGCCGTCAGACCTTAAGTCGTCAACGAGTCTCTCGTGTAACCCGGCAGCCTGCGCGTATGGCGCGTTCAGGATGATTATCCGGCCACCGCCGGCGGCCGGGTTAGGCTCCGCCTCCCACGCACTTCCCGTTTCCCGTGCAACCTCGGATACGAAGAGCGACAAGTTGCGCTTGAGGCGCAGGCATTTTCCCAATGGCAAGGTGCTTCGCTTGTCGCGGGGCAGACCGGCACGCCAATTGGCACGTGCACCCCTGACAAGCTGGTCCACGCCATCGGCAACACATAGCCGGGTCGGGTCGTAAAGGGCTTTCAACAAGGCGGTCTCCCCGCTTGGCCAATCTTGCCCCTCGTCAACGAACACCTGGTCGAAATCGAAAAAATCGGGATCGTCGTAAATGATTGCCTCGATGTCCTCCCGCGTAACGGCTTCCGCCTTGACGAGATCGAGCGCCTCTGTGCAAAGCTCGGGGTACCGCGAGAAATCCAAGGGACCATCGCCGAGCAATCCAAGCTTCGAAAACCAAGTGTAGAGGAATGACATCACGGTGCCGACGCGGATACCACCCGCTTCCACCGATGACGGGATGCTTGCTAGGGACATCAGGCGACGCATGTCCGCGGCCAGGGCGTGGTTGTAGGTCAAGACCAACGTCCGCTTGCCTTCCGCGCGAAAGAGTTTCCACGCCGCCTGGAGAAGCAGAACCGTCTTCCCGGTTCCCGCGAAGCCACGCAGGAACACCGTACCGTCTCCCAGGGAATCGATGATGCCGTCGATCGCGGGGTTCTTCGCCGCCAAGCGATCCATGCGTTCGCGGTCAAGCCGCGTTGGGATCGCTTTCTTGAATATCGGCGCAGCTAGGGCCTTCTCGATCGTTTCCCTGTCACCTGCCGCAAGAAGCCCCTGCCCCCGGCGTTCCAGGAGTGGCGAGGACGCCGCGATCGCGCTCATCAGTTGGTGACCATTGAAAGCACCCGCGACAGCGCTTGGCGCGGAAATCGAGCCGAGACTGGGGAAAACCATGCAACGGCGCGCGAAGACATCGACATGCATGTCCGAAAGGTATGTCTTAAGGGCGTGCATTTGCTTGACGTTTTGGTCTGTCGCGCTCTTCCATTGCAGTGGGCCGCCACGCGAGTACCTGACCTCGACCTGGTCATCCATGATGCGAACACCACGATCATCATGATCCTTGACCTCGATCGCGACCACGAAGCTTTCGACCATGATCGGGCGCGCGTTTAACTTGTTCCCCGAGGATCCACGGATAACGCGCATGGGCTTAAACATGCGCGGCTTCGATAAACGGCCAGCCAAGACAACATCGATGTCTTGCACCTGGTAACCCGAGAGCTTCGTGCTGACCGCGATCCGGATGTCGTCAACCTCCCTGGGTGTCGTTGCCACGCCCGGCCAAGACGCCTCTAGTGCATTCTTCACCAGGATCGCGGCCTGGTACTCGCTTGACCCCTCGGCGCCCGTGATCGTGATCATTGGGCCTCCAGCATCTTGACGATGTAAGTCTGCGGGTGGTGCGCAAAGTCACGGATATCCACGAACTCGACCTTTAGGCCCATGCCATGGTTGGCCTCCAGCAAGAGTTTCGCGTTCTTCTGGATATCTTGCGCCAGCCCCTCCCGCATGTGCCACAGCGGGTGCGATAGCACGAGGGATAGCTTGTTGCCGCCCGTAACCGCGACGAGACCATCGGCTTGCTCAACCTGCACGCTGCCCTCGTGGTGGTTACACAAGTCGGCAAACCTTTGACCGATGCCCCGGGCGTCCCCGAGCCATCGCGTCGTGTCCAGGGGCTCACCCAGGACCAGCTCGGCCACGTCCAGCGCCAACCGCCAATCCAGCGAAGCATGCAAAAAGCGGTTATTGTAGTTACGAAGACAATCCGGGCACGAGCGATCACAATCGGCGTGTGACGGGTCGTGCCAGTTTTTCTTAACATCCTCGTAATGGGTCGCGATTAACCCGCGAAGCCGGCCTGGATCACAAATGTGCCGGCTGTACCCGGCACCGTTTTCCAGCGCATCTGCAACGTAGAGCTGCCGTGTCACGCAGCTATCCATGCGCCATTTCTGCGTACCAACCCTAAGCTCTGCCGGGTCCACGTCGAGTTCCCGGGCCGCGGCGACCTTCAGGAATTCACCGAAAGACGTAAGGGCCGAGCCGGCGGCCTTTTGGCCCTCGACGTCCAAGACGCCGTTGTAACCCACGCCGGGCAAGTTCTCGAGAAGCATCGTCATGACGTCCGTCTTGAACACGGCTCCAATGGCACCTTCCGCTTCCGGATCACCGTCGAGCTCGGGATAGGGTTGGCGATCGCGGTAGAGGTGCTCGTCGTTCACGATCATCGCGTTGTACTTCCGGCGGAACTTGAAGAATTCTCCACCGTTGTCATTGACCAGCGCGATCGGTTCGTCCGATGCAAGCGCCACGCGGGCAGGGCCAAGGGAGAACCCGTCGGCGTACTTGGGCTTGAAGGCAAGTACCGGGGGTGAAAGCGAGGGACCACGTTGGCGCTGGCCATCGTAGTCGCGCGGCTGGCCCGGGGTCGTTATGAAACCTTTCGGCTGGTAGAGGTCGAATTTCATCGCGAACTGACCGCAAACCTCGCAGGTCTCCTCTACGCCTTGCATGATGTGGCCGCAATCGGGATCGCTGCACTTCGAAAACTCGAGGCTCGGACCAAGCGGATCGGGGTCGCTTTCGACCCGGCCACGGATTTCCCGAAGCAACTCGAACCCACAGGCCGTGTGGATTTGCTTGTCCTTGGGTATCTCGGAACCGGGTGAGAAGGCCCAAACCGCATGGTCCAGTGCCCGGTCACTCAACACCATGTCGTCCAGGCGTGCGTCGCGCTTGTACTTGAAGAGGTTCCGGCTTTGCGTCGGGAAACCAAACATTGGAAGCACCCCAGCCGTCGCAAGGCGCTCGCTAAGTTCAACCTGGATGTAACGGCCATCGGAAACAACGCTGGAGACGTGATCCGCCAGCTCCGCCCGGCAATAGTTCGCGATCTTGGCGGGTTGATCTTCCGCGAGTGGTGCAAGGTAACAAAGCGCCTCCACGACCTCGTCGACACCGGGGTCGACCGCGAGCCATGTAGAGATATCCGCCTTGTAGACCGTTTCCCATTCGGCGGCCTTGCCAAAGGCGCCATGCGTGCTGGCTGCGCCAACCGGTGGTTCGTCCAGTGCCGAAAATGCGCGTCGAAGGCATTCCGCTGCCGCGACCCGTTTCACGATCTCCGGCCTCGAAAGGTCCAGGTATGGCTGCGGTGGGGTATCGCCCGTGATCCGTTCCGGGTTGCCGTAGTAGAAATCGTCGTGCGAGCCACCGCGACAAATGGTGAGCGCGTAGGAAAAGCTCTGTCCCATGCGCCCGGCCCGGCCAACCCTTTGCTGGTAGTTGAACCTCTGCGGCGGCATGTTGGCCATCATCACCAGCTCCAAGGAACCGATGTCGACGCCGACCTCCATCGTCGTCGTGACGCTCAAGGTGTCGATCCCGTGCACGGGTTCAATCTCGTCTTCAAGGAAGGCCTTCTTGAAAAGGCGTTGGCGTCGCCGCTGCTCGGAAAGCGGTTTCGTCTGGCCCGTCAACTCCTCGACGTTGAGCCGGTGCGCTGGTTCTTCCGACAGCCAGCGGTAGTAGTCGTCTTCGGGCCCCGAGATTGGCTCGAACCCCGTGGTCGTGCAGTTCACCGAGGTACACGCCTTGAGCGCGACGTTGGCCGAAACCCGTGAGCACCTGTTGCACCGGTGCAAGCCGTCGAGAATGGGTACAAGCTCCAGTTTCAGGCTCGAGTAGCGACCGACCTGGATGACCCAGTTGTCGTTCACGATACCCTCGTCGCGCAACAACGCCCCGATGATCTCGCCAAGATCGGACGCGTCACGGTTAAGGGAGGGTGCAACCTTTTCGACGTAGCGCCGAACCCCGGTTGGGATGTTGGTTGAAGATTGGCTGCTGCCACCGCCCTGGTAAAGCCGCGCTTGGCCTAGCAAGCGGATCACGTTTGCAAGCAAGTCCCTGGCATCGTTGGCCGCCATTCCCAGCCTCGTCGAGTGGTCGCCCACCGGGCAGGCGAAGGCGAGTCCAAGGGATTCCAGGTCGCGTCCACCGGCATCGAAAAGGGCCGCGGCAATGAGCGAGGACAAGGTCTCCCTGATTTGCCGCCTGCCCTCGTTTTCCACGGAAGGGTCAAGCCGGGTCACGGGAGCCGGTCGGGTTTGATCAAAGTAACGCCACCATGGCTCGTTACCGATCTCTTGCTTGGAGGCGTCGGTGCCCGCGGGGTTCTCGCCAAGTGCCAGGAGATCGTTCATGACCCCGGAAACAAGGGCGCTCCAAGAAATACCCCGGGCATTGACGACGTCTTCCTCGAAGGTTTTGACAAGTGCGTCTTGGTCCGCGTTCGACATGGACATCGATTGCATGAGCAACGCGGTTTGAAGCTCAGACCCCTGCGCCTTGATCGCCGTTGCTATTTCCACTTCCCGCTTGTCGAGGTCTTCACCCTTTTGGATCTTCGCGGCGGTTGATCTCGCGTCGTCGACGGTGAAGCTGGCACCCGGTTTCAGGGCCCGGAAGACTAGTTGCCTCAAAAGTGATCGGAAGTGGTTGAGTTCCAGCCCCGCCGCAACATCCGCGGCATCGTCTCGGCTGTCCGTGAACGCGATCATCTGCGCGGTACGTTCGGGCGTGCCAAGCTTGGTGGACGCACGGTCGGCAATTACCTGGGTCGTGACGTTCAAACCCGTTCGAAGGCCTCTTATCGGGCTGTTCACCCGGCTCCCTGAGAAAAAGGCCTTGAGGATCCTTTGCTGGCTTTTCTTGGACTCGCAGGCCGGGCACTTCTCCGGAAGGGCGGGCGCGTTCACGTCCCCCGGGCAGGTAAACAAGGTACCTGTCGGCGTGTCTCCGTGCTGGGCTTTCTCCAGGAGCCCGTAGAGCGGATCGTAATTGGCGGCGGCGTATCCAAAAGTTTTTTGTTTCTTCGTGCTAGGCTCAGAGTGCTGCCAGGTCGGGGTGACCCCGGCATCCACCTGTTTGCCCGGCCAGTACCATCGGAACTTGGAATGCGGCCGCTCGTTGACCAACCCGGGTACGGTGCTCGAAAGATCCGTCGGACCGGATTCCAAGAAGACTTGTCCGTCCTCGGCTCCCTCCGCCCGAGGCGTCACGTAGCCACCGAGATATGCTTCACCGCAGTCGTAGCAATACAGCAGTTCAAGGACTTGCCCGCCGCAGCCGCACTTGATGGCCGGGTGCTTGAACAGTTTGCCAATCTTGCGCCCCGGGTCACGGTAAGCGTCTTCGACCTGGTCGCAGTCGGGGTTCGAACAAGCCCACATTCCCTGGATTTGACGCAGGAACATGTGGGAACGAAACGAGGGATGCGGCTCCTTGAATGACGGGGAGTCTTCTCGCGCGGCCGCGTGAAGGATGGCCTGGAAGACGGTATCGCTTCCATGTTCTCCGAGCAGGCCTTGCTTGATCGCGCCAAGCCTCGCGGGCACGACCGCGTCGTCTTCTTCCCGTCTGCCCGCTTCGCGACAAGCGGCCCCGAGCGCTTGCCGGGGGGAGGCAATGCCGATGATCTCGTCGAGCGCGTCCTCGTTTCCCGCGATCGCCTCATCGGCCAGGGGAGCAATTTTGCCCGCGTCGATTGGCAATGTCGCTTCCGGAATACGCGGCTCGCCGGGATAGACCTCGAACGTGTTTCGGTCCACGCCGAAGAATTGCTCGAGGTATTCCTTTCCCTCTTCACCATCAAGCGACGCGCTCGTGCCAAGGCAGCGTAACTGCGGGGAGCCCGGTTCCAGCCCCAGTCGCATCAACAAGTTGCGGATGACGAGTGCAACTTCCGTTCCCGCCGTGCCCCGGTACCCGTGCAACTCGTCGACTACCAGGGAGAAATGGTTGTCCGCCGATGCCGCCAGCCAGTCACGGGTCTGTTGGAACAAGCGTGCCTCGTGTTCGCGCATCAACATCACGTTCAACATCGAGACGTTGGTGATCATGATATCTGGTGGCGCATCGATCATGTCCCACCGGGTCAGCATCTCCCCGCAGGAAGGATCTTGGAACTGGCCGCGAATCTCTTCGTCTCGATCGGCAAGTCGTGCTGCCTCGGCCTCGATTTGCTTGATGTCGCGGGCGACTTCCTTGACGATGCGGCGACCCTTGGCGTCCAGGTGTCCACCCGGGTCAAACGTACCGCCCGGCGTCGCGCCCGTGTAGCGCCCAAAGTAGAACATGGGCGCCCCGTGAATGTCCCGCGCACGGGTCGCAGCGCGTCGCAAGCGGGAGACCTGGTCTTCCACGAGGGCATTCGTCGGGTAAAGTAACAGCGCGCGAAGTGCCGGTTGGGGACCGTTCTCGATCCTCGATCGACTTCCCCGCCACGTGCTCGCGCTCCCCCAGTTCTCGTTCCACCATTCGTGCAACCCGCCCTGGCCAACGCCACTTAACCGTTCCCTGAGAAGCCGCGCGATCACGGGAACCAGGAAGCTCTCAGTCTTGCCGGAACCCGTGCCCGAGGTCACGACAACGTTCCGCTTGGCGGCCGAGTTCGAGGCCAGCGATGTTTCAAGAGACTGCGCCTGGTGCTTCCGCAAATCGTAGTTGGCGCCGAAGACGATCTGGCCTAGGTGCTCCGCGACCGCCGGCGAAAGGCCCGCTACAGCGCAGGCATCGGCAACCGGCACCTCGGATGGGTAGGCCAACACCGCTTCCAGCAGGATCTCCTGCGCGGTCAAACCGGGTTCGTCGAGCAAGTTGCGCCGTTCACGCATGAGGTACTCGTCACGCAGCCAGAACGCGCTGTCGTAATACTTGTGGTAGGCTTCCTGGATGTAGTCGAGAACCTCTCCCGGCGTTGCTTTACCCAATGCTATCGTCCTTTCCATACATCTTGTCCAAGATGGCTGCTCCAACCCGCGGGTCGACGCGCCCGTAGACAACCCGCCCACCGTCCCTTCTCGGCAGGGACCCGCCCGATACGACGAGCGCCCGCGCGAATAGCCATGGGGGTTCAACCCCGAGCGCGGCCGTGAACCTACCCGTGGACGTGTCGTACCCGTGCAACCAGCGCTCCTCTTCTCGCGCCGACAATGTCTTGGCGACCTGGTGTCCAACTTGCCTTGTCGTTCCATCCCGGTCCCGGAAAACGTAACGCGTTCCGTGCAGCCCGATCCTGTAAGCCCCCGGTCCGTCCAGTCGTTCGACCCTGCGCCAGCGAGCCTTCATCGTGTCGTACTTGGCAAGCCCATCGGCTTGCTCAACGTGAACCGGCGTTGCTTGTTCGAACACGTTCGTGAACGACGGTAGTCCCCGGGTGATCGACGCGGCAAGGTTGCGTGCGACCGCGACCTTGCGCCCATGGGCGTCTTCCACGGTCTCCAGCAAGGCCTCAAGGTCCATCCCTCCAAGACCCGTCCAACGGTGCACCGTCACCTGGTTCGGCTCCATGCAAGGTGCATGGACCGCCCCCGCGGATGACAAGGTAGAATTAACAGCTTCAACGAGACTGTCCGACTGGAACCCGGCAAGGTAGCCATTGCCATCCATGCCGATGACCAGGGCGGGTGGCGCCACTGACCAATCGCCACCTGTTGCGTTTAGGCGTCCACGCATCTCGACATGCCCAAGGGAATAAAGATCGCTTGCGAGGGAATGGGCATACCACGGTTCCGGCGATACGGCCGTCGCGAGGCGTTGGAATGCAGGCCAAGAGCCGTGACCCAGGTAGCAAAGCCCATCGAGTACCGTGTCCGCCGAAACTCCCTCGTGATCCGTTTCGGAGACTTGCAAGGTGTCTTCCCCGCGTTTCGCCAAGCGGCGCGCCGGGGCGAAAACCTGGTGCTGCACCATTTTCTTGGCATTTCCCTTCGCAACCTCGCGGGTACGCGAAAGCGCCTTTACCTGGCAATCCTTGCACTCTGCCATCTTGGCGTCGTAGCGGTCGTCCCCTTTCTCGAAAGCCTCGTAGACCCAGTAGTGGTATCCCCGGATGACGCAGCTTTCGCTGGCCACCACGGCCGCGTCGTTCGAGTGGCACCATTCCAGGTCGCTTGCCTCTTCCAATGTGCCCTCGGGAACGTCACCAGCGGTCCCTACCCCGTGATGGATTGCCCCAACGGGAACATTATCCAACGCGCCCTTCAGAACACAGCCCTCGAGGTTTACCGGTGCCCTTTCGAGTTCGATCGCGGGATCCAATGCAAACCCGTTGCCAAGATGCACGTGGTAAAGCCGCTTGCTCCCGAGTGGTCGTGGAATATCAGCGGACCGAAGGGAAAAGGACGTCTCCGCAAGCTCCGTCGACTTGTGCTTGACGACCGCCCGAAGGTTTGTTCCAGCTTCAACGCAGGAAGCGTCCAGGCTTGCTTCCATGAAGTCCCCAACGGCGCCTTCCTTCGCGATCACCTCGTCTTTCTTACCGAACTGTTCACGAATGACCTCGATCGTCGATCCAGGTCTTTCCGATGTTGCTTCCACGTGGGGCGGGGCGGCAACGTGCCAGGTCCCATGTCCAAGCTTCAAGCCATCCACGCAGGCAATTGCCGCGGCGCTGGCAATGGGACTTAACGCGTGGAAATTGTCATGGGCATTGTCGACCGCCCGGACGATCTCCACACCACGCAAGATGCACCAGCCCTCCGGAATGCCGGCCATGTCATTGGCTCGAAGGACCGAATGCCCTGGTCTCGCGCACCTGGATAGGTGTCCTTCTACCTTGTCCAGCCAGGCCTCGTGGCACAGGATCGCGTGCTCCTCGAAAAGGCTGACCCGGGATACCTCCCGGTAAACGGGACCGTCCGGGGCCCGCGCAAGGGCCACGATGGGCTTGGCGATGTAGGCGTAGTTGACGCCGCTAGAAGCACCCGTGAAAGACCGGGACTTCAACAAGAGCGTGTCGAGGTTGATAGACCCAACCGGCCCTAGGAACCGTGTTCCCTGCTCTAATCCATCCTCTAGGAAGAGTTGATCCCCTGTCTCCGTTCCAGCGCCGGTTTCCTCCAGGGCCTCGGCCTCACCACCCCTGGACACGGCCAGGGACAGTCTTGCCCGTTTCCTGGGGAACCCGGTGAAACCGACTTGCCACTGCAGGCGCGCCTTGCGGGGACCGTCTCCAGTTACGCCCGCCGTCCTTTCCCAGGTCTCGAACGCATCTAGTGCAGCGGAAACAACCCGTGGCCTCAGGTCGCTGGATTGCCAAAGCTTGCGTAGCCAAGGAGTTGGGCCGGTGGCCCCGTGCGAAGACATCCAATCGTGCACGAGTAACGCCATTTCTGCATCTGGCACCGGTTCGCCCGGCACGAGGTCGTATTTCTCGAACAGCCCCGAAAGGCGTTTCCTGTCCGCGTCCCGAACGAGCGCTTGCGACAGGCCGAAACTCGCGTATTTCCAATGGCCGATGACCGCGCGCGCGGTCGGCCTGCCGAGCTGGAAGTCGTTTTCCGCAAGCCACATGTTCAAGGCACGCCAAAACTGGCGCGTGGACTTGGCATATTGGCGAAGCTTTTGCTGCGATGTCGCGTCCTTGATCCCGAGAAGTTCGAACAATCGTTCCGAGTAGTTGTTCGGTGAAAAATTCTCGTCGGTTCCCATTCTCTCCGCCGCGATCGAAAGCGCGCAGAGTAGCGCCGTGAACGGTGGTGGGTCTCGACGGCCTTCAAGGCTCCATTCCAATAACCACCTCGCCTGGTCGACGTAAGGGTCCCTCTTGTCAAACCTCAGGGATCGTGCGGCGGTCAGGCCAATGAAATCGCAAAGCTCGTTCGCATCAACCCCCAGGGCCTCGGCGACCTGCTCCTCGGCATCGCCCTCGAGATCGAGGTAAACCGGGTGCATTTCAAAACGCCCCCGGAAGAAAAAGTCATTCAAAGCACTATTTACGGAATTGTATTCTTGGTCTTCCATTCGTGATCTTTGCGAAAAGCGCGCCTCGTTTCTTGTTCGGGGTCGCGAGAGCTAAAAATTCTTTCTTGCAACCCTAGGGTTTAGAGGTTCGAATTGTAAACCACTTACATGGATTGTCTCGGAGCGTAATTGGTGGTCGCGGCCATCGACATGATATCGATCAATTTCCACTGGTTGCAGGTAGTCCTTTCAAAACACGATGGTCGTTTAGTTTTTGGGAAAGGTGCACCAGGTATGCCCCACGAATTCACTTCCCTCAGGTACCCGCTCTTGAGGCTCCAGGAGGCCGAGTATTTCCTCGCACAGCTTTCCACCAAGGACGGTTCGGAGTTTCAATTCCATCTCAACGCATTCTTGAGCGCGGGTCGTAGCGTGACCTTCGTGCTGCAAAAGAGCATGAAGCGCGTTCGAGGTTTCCCCGAATGGTACGAGGGGCAACAGTCGACGATGAGATCGGATGCGGCGATGGGATTTTTTCTCGAACTCAGGAACATCTCGCAAAAGGAGGGTCCTGTTTCGGTAGTTGGTGGTTCTGCCTTACACGGGTGGACACACCGTTTCGCCGGGAACTCGGTACCAGTACCCCGCGAACTCGTCGGAAAGGACGTGGTGTCTGCTTGCGCAGAACATCTCGCCAAGCTCGGAAAGTTGCTCCTGGATTGCCATGCGCGGTTCCCATACGATTGTTGCCCGGCGACGGCCCTTAGCACCGAGGGAATGCAGGTCTTGGGTTATGACTTGGATGACATTGCCCGTTGCCTAGGTTTGCCAAGCGGCTACTTGGATGTTGCAGCCGAAATTCCGATGGCCGAAAAATTGGCTTACTTGGCCAAGGAATTCGAGCCCTTGGAAATCGATGATCTAAAGCGTCTCGCATCAGGGCAATTCTTGCGGGGGGACCAACCCTTGGTCTTGCCGCCTTCCGATGAGTGGGATCTTGTTGATGACATCGCGGAGATGTTGGAAGGCAAGGGAAACGAACACGCAAATCCGAGAGAGGTATTCATCCGGGCAATCGCGAAACGAATTGGACCCGGGGACGAGTGATCCAGTGGACCCTTGTTGACGTTTCTAAGATTTGGACGGCACGAATTCCTCGACAAGTCCCTCGACCTCACCCCTCGAAATCGCAAGAGACGTTGAAAACTGACCGACTTCCCCGGAATCTCGCACGATGACTGCAAGAAGGTTGCCCCACTTGTAGAGCGTCTCGCCGTTTCGCCTTGCCACGCTAGGCGCGCGGGATAGTTCGATGGGTTTTGCCAACATGACGATAGCTTCGCGGCGGGAGCTTAAGGTTTGATTAACCCGCTAACAGGAATTTTCCGGGCCCCGGGTTGAAGTCCCGTTCTCCCGTCTTGGTTGAGCGAGGCCGCCGTTTCGTGCAACCATGTTCTCGACACTTAGTAATTTTGAACATGGATTGCCGAATGGGTTGGCCCAAAATTGCCGCCCACCATTGAAAAGGAGTACTTAGATGACAAGGATTTCGTTCGTGGTCCTCGCGGCCTTCATTTTCCTGGTTTCATTCATGGGTCCCCGACCGGCGCAGGCCCAATGTGTAAACACGGCAACGCCAAGCTGCGGCGTCTACGAGGCGTGTTTCGCAAAGTACTGCCCCTGCAAGAACGACGCGGACGAGTATTTCATCACATACGGCAAGAAGTACTGCGAAAGGTTCCTTTCAAAGACAAGTCTCTCCGATGCCGGGAAAACCTGGCGCGACAAAACCCTGAACTGTCTCCAGGAAACGATCGTTCCGAAGCTGGACATCTCTACCAACCCAAGCTGCAACTGCAGCTCCATGCGCAAGTTCGCCTTCGATAGCCACGTGCAATGCTACACCCAGCCCGGGGCGTCCATATGTGACCTGCCGGTCGATGATATCATCGAGATCGGGATGACCGTGGACCTCTCCACCATCTGGACCTCCGAGAGCATGCGGCAGATAAAGGCGGTGGCAGCCGTTTGCGCGAAGACGGCGACGGATCCCGCGCGCAAGAAACTCTGGTCAAGTTTCTGAAGCCGAATTTAGCCCGTTAAGCGGGCAAGACGCATTACTTGCCGCGCAGTTCCAAGCGAAATGTATTCTCGATCCGGGAAATGTCCGACGGCTCGACATCGGCTTCCCCCGCGTGCCGGGACCACCTCGCCACGGAACCCGCGACATCCTCGATGACCTGTCTCGCCCTGGCAGGCTTCAGGCCCGCGTTCGACGCGAATTCCATGAGGTCATCGTGGTCGAAGTCGTTTCGTTTCCCCGCCAAGCTCATCTGGTGATCACGCGTCCAGGCACCGGAAGGATTGTAGGAATAAGCCACGTCGTAGGCGGGTGATAGTCGCCATGATCCGGACCGGTCCATGAGGAACGAGATATTCTTGACGTGATCATCCTGGTTGCGGGCGAAGACATTGAAAACGGCGCGCTTGTATTGCTGCTCAACCACGTCCATCCCCAGCCCCAGGTCCCGGATCGTTAAGATCGCCTGCTCGTAGGAATACGAGGCCGGGTCGTTGAAATCGAAGTGCTGCATCGCGCCCAGAGATTGCATGTGAACCTTGCGGCCGCGCCCATCCCGGTCGAACCGGCGGGTCATGAAATGGCTGCGCCCACCCTCGTGGTGAAGCCTGCATTCCGACATGTCTATGCCGGCTTCCTTCGCCATCAGGTGATACGCGAACTCGATCTTTCCGAACCCTTGCGGATCGGCAAGTTCCTTGTCGCGGTTGTTGGACACACCATCGAACTTCAAGAGCCAGTGCTCGTATCCCTCGTCAACCTTGACTTGCCCAGATCTGAACTCGCCGGTTTCCCTGTTCCAGGCGAGCACGGCCTTGGCGCGTGCGCCCCCCGCCGAGGTTCCAACGCTCAGGATATCTTCCATGGCCCCGGCATCGTCTTCACCACCGAGCCTGCCGACAAGGTTCTCACGCTCGTCCAAAACCCGGTTGGCGAGGTCCACCAACTGGGCCACTTCTAGCTTCTTCGAGCGTGTTGCCTTGCGAACCGTCGGCTCGAACTCCAGTGCGCCGATCCCACGATTGCCGATGTAACACAGCCGGTCGACTGGGCTGAACCGGTCCGCGCTGCGGCCCGTTTCGGCAAGCCAAGCATCGATCAACCGGTTGCCGAACTTGTCCGGGAGCGCGTCGGCCAGCATGCCCGGCAGCCCCTTGAAGGTTTCCTTTCGGAGGGCGGGAAACTCGTAGGGTGCTTCACGGGTCGGCATTTTCAATGGCGCGACCTCGATACCTGCACCCACGAAACCCGGCTCGTATTGAAAGACGCCGAGTGCGCGGGCCTCGTCCCAGCTCACGGCGCCGATACGTCGCCCCCACAACATGACGCTCGCGTCAGTCATCTACCTCGTCACCCCATGTCCATGTTGATTTCGTCGGGCGTTCCGATGCCGGGCTGGCCCTCCTGCGCTCACTCCCCTTCTGTGAAACGCGTTCAATTGGACGGATGTCTCCCTCCGGCAATGCCGAGAGAATGGCCTCCTCGAGGTCAAGGGCCGTGGCAACGCGGAGGAACGTGTCCAGTGTCGAGGGTTCCCCGGCCTCGAGGCGACGCAGGGTACGCACGCCTATGCCCGCCTTCTCGGCAAGCGTGGCCTGCGTCACGTTTCGAGCGAGCCGTAGGCGCGCGAGGCGTTGCCCGATTTCCAGTTCCACTTGCCTTGAGGTCACCATGTTGTTCCTATCGGCCACAAGTTGCCGGTTGTGGCCATTTTAGACTCACTATAGGCCGTATATGACCTTTTAATACAAGATTTGTCAATAGGCCATAAATGGCCTCTTTGGGGGTGTTTCCGGCATCAAGAGGCCGTATCTAGCCCTTTATGGAAAATTCCCATCATGATCCAGGACCCTTGGGCGCATGGTTCAGGGCTATTTCCCGGACACCCGTTGTCTCGTTGGCATTGGTCACGAGAAGCACTGCCCCGGCTGAGGCGACCGCGCGCGTTACCCTGGCGGCCGGGTGTTGCCAGTTCTTCACCGCGTCCGCCGCGACCGGGTAGAAGCTAGGTTTCACGCGGGCCAGGAGCTTCTCGTTGAAGTCATGGGCGGAGCCATGGTGAGGCAAGGTGAAGGTCGATACCTTGTCCAAGTGACCCTTGAAATGCTTCAGGAAGGCATTGCATTTCGCGACCTTTGAAAGCTTGGCATCTCCCGTTGCCAACCAAGCAACGCGACCATTTTGCAAAGTGGAGGTCCAGGGGCCGTGGGTTGATTGGCAGCCGTGTTGTTCTCCAACCTCACCAGCCGGCCCGGAATAGAGGCAGAGCGAGGTCAGGTTAAGGTTGCCATGGCAAGCCGTGTAGGCTGTCTTCAGATCCCTGGGATGATCGGCCAGGAGTTCCAGGACGAAACTCGCGTCCGAAAGGCTGGTTTCGAGGTCCTTGACCGTCATCGATCGTTCGTTCGCGAGGGTGGCCAAGAACAGGTCAGTCTGCTTGACGATCTCCTGGTCCACGTAAGGCGCCAGGAGCCATGCCTCTTCCCATGCACCCGGTGCAAAAACCTTCGCCGCGGAACTATCGGGGATTTCCAAGACCCGGTGGTCCTCTGCCTCCCTCGGCCTCTCGACCGCGGTTCCCTGCCCGACGAGTTTCCAGGTGTACCCGCGACCCTCACCGAGTAGGCCTGGGTCCCCGTCCAGTGGGCCATCGTCACGCGTGCCGCTTCCCGGGGAACCACCGTCTCCCCGTCGAACAAGTACGATGTTTCTTGGGTCGAACCTCGAAACCGCGGAAACGGGGTCAGCGATGAACTCCCTGTAGAAAGGTGAGCGGGCCGACAGGGGATCATGGTGCGCCACGGAAGCGAATGCGAGCAACCGCTCCTTCATGCCAACCAGGGGCATCATGATCGTGTCGACTTGGAACGCCCCATCGGTGATGAGTTTCTCAACCCCGTTCACATGGTCGGCGTGCATGTGCGAGATGGCGAGGAGGTCAAGTCTCGTACGCCTTCCGACATGCGCAACGAGCTTTTCGATTTCCCGGTCGCGAGCCTTTGCATACTTGTTCATCGCGCCGCAGTCGTAGACGTAGAAAAAACTCTCTGCGGCGTCCGAAGGTTGCACCCAACCAGCGTGGAAAAAGCCTTGTCCCACCGGCAGCTGGAGTCTCATGTTAGCTATCACTGGGAATACACCTTTTGAAATCGACAAACTCGCTTAAGTTCAAGGTGTTCTAGCATGGTGACAAGGAAGAGTAATCGGGTAATCGGTTAGGATGAAATCCTTCGATCCGGGGCACGTCAACGCCCTGGCGCTGACCAGGCTCTTGGCTACGCCCGGAGCCACCTGCTGGTGTCTCCGCCAATTCTGGAGACGATCCCTCGTGCACATTTCAGGTGAGATCGCGGGCGAGACCGCGATCGCTTGAGCCAGCGGTCAGCCGGGTCTCCGCTCCGCTCTAACCCGGCTGGCAGGTTTCCATTTTTGAGTTCCGCCTGCCATCTGGCCGGCGCCCCGAACAGGGGCCCTGGTGTCGCGTTCCGCGCCAGCCTCCACGGAGAAATCCGGTTCCTCCCACGCGGATGCGCGGGTCCCTCCCGATTTCAACGCTTCGGCCCCCTGTGTCGGGTCGCCGTCCGGCCGCAGGACGGGCTATCGCCCTCTCCTGCTCTGCCCAGCCGAAAAGCACGGGGGCTTTTCGGACTGTGAGATCAGTCGAGGCCTCCGCCACTGGCGGAAGCGGACAGGACCAAGAGGTCACAAGAACAAGATTCCGCGCCGCTCCCACTTTGAGAAGGAGACTGGCCATGGGCCTTGATCAATATGCATATGTCAAAACCCCCGATAGCGGAGACGAGGGCGAAAGCCCGAAATTCGTCTGGCGCAAGCATTCCAAGCTGCAAACCTTCATGGAAGCGCTCTACACCGAACGCACGGGGCTTTCGGCGTCCGATCTCAACTGCGGTGAGTTGAAACTGGAAACCGCCGACATCGACACGCTGGAACAGGCCGTGAAGGGAAGCGCCCTGCCCCATTGCGAGGGCGGGTTCTTCTATGGGCATCAGTTCCAAGATGAGCAGGCCACCGAATACCGTGACTACGATCTCGAGTTCTGCGCTTGGGCGCGGGCTGAAATCGCACGAGGGTCAACCGTGATCTATTCTTGCTGGTGGTGACGCTATCGAGGCCGGAACCTCACGCGTTCCGGCCCCCCTCCCTTACCCCATCAACAAAACCAGCCGCCGAGCGCCTATGCCGCGCTCCGAGCGGGCCTGACATCTATCCGAAAGGAACAAATCTAATGACCAAGCAACAGACCATCCAAGCCGACACCGCATCCGCCGTGATCCTGCAAATCCCCTTGGAGATGCTCTACATCTCTGATCTGAACCCGCGCAAAACGGTTTCCGAGGCACATATCGAAAGCCTCGCAGATAGCATTGAGCGCTTCGGCCTCATCCACAATCTCGCAGGCCTCATGGACGAGGATGGCAAGGTAGGCATGGTCGCGGGTGGGTGCCGTCTCCGGGCCATCCAGATGATCGCGGAGCGCTCTAAGACCCATCCCTTCGCCACGGTGCCGGTTAAGCTGGCCACCGATGCCGCCGAGGCCGAAGATTGGGCCAGCGCCGAGAACGCGGCCCGCGAGGATATGACTCCAGCCGATGAAATCCGCGCCTTCGGTCGCATGAAATCACGCGGGGCCAGTGTGCCGGAGATCGCGCTTGCCTTTGCCGTGACCGAAGCCCGCGTCTACCAGCGTTTGGCACTGGCAGGCTTGCCTGAGCCGGTGCTGGACGCGCTGGCGGCGGGTGAGATCAGCCTTGGCACCGCCAAGGCCTTCACCCTTTCCGATGATGAAGCTCTCACCCTGAGCCTTCTGGATCAGGTCAAGGGTCAAGCCGTTTCCGAGAGCGCGATCAAGAACGCGCTGCACCCCGACGCCATCAAGGCCACGGACCGCCGCGCCAAGTTCGTCGGTCTTGAGACCTACGAGGCCGAGGGCGGCACGGTCACACGCGACCTCTTCTCAGACGAGGTCTTCCTCGCCTCCCCTGCCCTTCTGGATCGGCTTTTTACCGAGAAGCTGGACGCGGCCCGGGCCGATCTGGTCGACACCCAAGGCTGGGGGTGGGTCGAAGCACGACACGAGGCCTGGCTCAACTACTACGAATTGGACCAGATGAAGCTGGCCCGCCTCTACCCAATCGAGGGCGATCTGAGCGAGGAAGAAGCCGAGGAATACGACGAACTGGCAAACCTCTCCAATGGCGGGGTTCTTGACGAGAACGGTGAAGCGCGGCTCTCGGAATTGCAGGTCATTCTCGACGGTGACTATTCCGAGGATCAGAAAGCCCATGCGGGCTGCATCATCCTCGTGAATGGGTCGGGCAACCCCGAGATCACAGCCGGTCTGGTCCGCCCCGAGGACAAGAAAGCCGCCATCGAGGCCGGTTTCCTGCAAGCGCCGCAAACCACCAAATCAGACGCCCCGAAATCCCCCTACTCACAAAAACTCGTAGCGGACATGCAGGCCATCCGGCTGACCTCGGTTCAGGCAGCCCTTCTGGCCAAGCCGGAACTGGTTTTGGACTTGCTTGGTTTCGGTCTGTCCGAGGCGTCGGGCAGCTTTGAGAGTGTCTTCGGTATTCGGCTGGACCGCCCGACCAACGTGCCAAGCGTTGTGGATGGCTTCGCCCGTGAGCCGCGCCTCGAGCACGGGATCGATTCCAGCGAATACTGGCAGAAAAGCACTCGTGTCGAAGACCTGCCGGAAGCCTTCGCCGCCTTCCGCGAGACCGGCAAGAAAGCCCGCAATGCCCAGGTCACCGAGGCGATGGCACGCACCCTGCCCTATCGGGCTGGCGGCGCAGAGTTCTTTGGCTTGATCGCGGACGAGGCCGGGGCCGATATCCGCAAGCACTGGACGCCGACAGCAGAGAATTTCTTCTCGCGGGTGTCAGCGGGTCACCTGGTCGACCTGCTCTGCGAATTCCTCGGCTGCGATGCCCGCGACGAACGTGTTGCCGGTTTCGCCAAGCTCAAGAAGGTAGAAAAGGCCGAGAAGATGGAAAAGCTCCTAGGCGATCCCACCACCCAGAAGCTCATGGGGCTGACCTCAGAACAGAAATCCAAACTCGACAAATGGGTGCCCGACTGCACCTGACGGCTCCTTCGTGGGGAGACCCAACTGGCCCCGCATCACGCGGGGTCTTTTTTGTTCAGCGCTTTTTCAGGGGTAAGGCCTAGAAAATTGTCCGGCGGCGGGACAGAAGGACAAGCCCCCCCGCCCCGCAGCCGGACCGGCGCTATCCGCGCCAAGAAATCGCTTAGATAGAGCAAGGAAATGCTCCTTATCAGGTCTTTAGTTCTTGATGTCGCCAAGCGCGCCCAGAAATAAACCGAGTGCTTGTGCATGTTTCTCGATCGAAACCATGCCATTCTTGGGTTGTTTGTACCCTGTCTATTTCTTGACGGGTGACAATGGCGGTCCTTCGGGCGGTGGCGGCACATTCAAAATTTCGGTTTGAGAAACTGAGCGGAAGCGCCGTGGTAGAACTGTCGCTTTCAGAAGCGTTTCTTGATTTGTCACCATTTCCTGTTCCATCAAGCGCAGTAGGTGAGCCACGCGTCCAGATGCGCTCAGAATGTCCTCAATCGAAACTTCTTCATTCATTGAAACGGCCCAAATCAGCTGATTCAACTCGCGCTCGGCGGCAAAAAGGTGCTGGTGAATTCTGCTCAGCTTTGGAAAATACAGCCGAACAAGCATAACCATATTTTTTCCGTGGATGAGGCCATAAACGTTTAGATCATCGGCCTCCTCAAGTTCCTTTTTAGATACCAGACACCCTCCTGCAATTGATGCAAGGATCTTAAACAAGCGAGTGTTTCGCTCTCCGATCTCATTCAGCATCATGTAGAGATCTTCAAGTTTGGGCTGGAGAAATTGTACCCTTTGTTGTCGCCTCGAAAAAATCTGGTTCGACAACAATACCAGCATGGCGACCGTTGCTGCAATTATCGCAGACAGCAGCGAAGTAAATGTTGATGGGTTTTGCAAAATAGATTCAAAGAGCTCTTTCAATGTTTGCCTCGTTTTCATGGCGACGAGCCAAACCCGTTGGGGCCAAGGTCTCGTTAGACATTTGTGTCTTTTATGGCGGAATGGCACAACACCACGTGACGGTATGCATCTGAAATTGGCCTTGCGATAGGAGAGTTTGCAAGTGGTCACAGGTCTTTCGCCGATTGAGAATGGTGGATTCCTGCTTGACTGAAGCCCTAGAATTTTCCAGCGGCGAGGCAGGAGCAGGACTGGCAACAGCCCCACAGGGGCGGCGGAACTAATCTTGGGGGCATTCTCGTCGCGATGGAGTAAGTCGGATTTCGCTTCCGTCATGAAAGCCACCCTAACAACTTGAAAAACAACCACTATTCGTGCCAACCGTCACCGGGAGCGCTAATCGGGAGGCATGGAATGCAGGAATTCACGCGCGAAGAACTCTACGAGCTCGCTTGGCAGAAACCAATGGCCCGGTTGGCCCAAGAGTTTGGTCTATCTGACCAAGGCTTGGCCAAGATTTGTGCCAAGCATGCGATACCTCGTCCTCCACGGGGGTACTGGGCCAAGCTCGAAGCGGGCAAGCCCGTGGAAAAGACAGCCTTGCCCCCACAACCGGATGGAGTTTCCCGGGTGATCCGGATAGCCGGACCGAGCCAGTTCAAGGCGAAGGCGATGGAAAACGCTTCGAACGTAAGGAAAGCGGCGAAAGTCGTTGGCGAGGTCACCATCCCGGGCACGCTGCGGGCTCTTCACCCCGTTGTATCTGCCTGGGTATCGGATCACCGGGAAGAGCAAGCGAAACGGCGCGCAGAGCATCGTGCGAATAGACACGATACCTGGTGGGTCACACGGGTTCCCATCGACCTCACGGAACGGGATCGTTACCGCTTCCGGGTCACGAGCGCGCTTTTGAAGTCCTTCGAGGCCGCGGGTGGGCGCGCCCTCGAGGGAAATGTTCGGGGCAAACTCACGCCCGACGCATCGGGAGAGCGGTTTGAAATGTCCGTGGTCGAGAAAATGCGGCAGTTCAGGGGAAAGCCCTCGGAAGAGCCCGGGGACTGGACCGCCTTTCCCCATTTTCACGGCGGCAACCTTGCGCCGACGGGTTACCTTCGCTTCACGATAACTACCTATATCGGCGAGGGCATGAGAAAGGAGTGGCTGGAAACCCAAAAGTCGCTGGCCCCGAAGATCCTTCCCTCGGTGGTCGCAGGATTGCTCGCGGTGGGGCCAGCCCTGGTGGAACGGCGGCGTGACCGCGAGGATTGGCAGCGGCGCTACGAGGAAGAACAGCGAGAACGCGCGGAACGTCAACGCCTAGCGCGCCTGGAGGAAGAACGATGGGAGCGGTTCAGGTCGCTCGCATCCGACTGGCACGAAGTTCAGCGCTTGCGATCCTTCATGGCCGCACTCGAGCAAAAAGGCGACCACGTGGCTGCAGAAATCGATGGAATGACCCGAGCTGAATGGCTTGCCTGGGCGCGCAATCGGATCGATGGCATGGACCCACTCAAGTTAAGCTCGAAAGGCTGATCTTGGCCCTGCGCAAACAGTTCCAAGACACCTGGTCGAAACTGGCCCTGCCCGCCCTTGGCATCGGTGTTGCATGAACTGCTGGTCGCATGTGTCTCATCGAGGGCAAAGGGAGCGTGGCAAGGATCTTCCCCTGTCACGTCACCGCTGGTGCCGGACATTCCCCGCGGAACAAGATCCAGGCCCCCTACCCTTCTCCGTTGCGCTGCGCCGCTGGTGCCCTCGATGCTTAGACACCTGCCGGATGACCATCATTGCAACAACAGCCAAGGGAGCAAGCAATGACCACCAACTCGATCAAGTTTGAAACCGCCGACATCGCGAAGGCCAAGGGTGCGGGTTCGATCTCCACGCTAACGTTCGACATCGATATCACGGTTGAGCCCGTGACGAGCGACAAATTGATGTCGCCAACCCACCGCGTCCTGGGCCGGTCGCCGCGCGGCCGCCTCGTGGAGTGTGGCGGGATCTGGAAGAAACAGAACCGCGAGACGGGTGCGGACTACTTTACTCTGACGATCCGCGATTTCGGTTTCAACGCAAACCTCGGTAAGGCCGCTCACCAGCACGACGAAACACTTCAAGCCGTGATTCCATGGGGTCCAAAAGACGGCTGAACAATGCCTCCGGCGGGGCCTATTTGCCCTGCCGGAGGGTTTACAGCTGTAAACCCTCGTGGTTATCTTGGCAGTGCATGTAGTCTATTCCTGCCTAACTAGACACTATATAGGCGAAAAATCTTGACTTAAGCGGGTGAATCACACCTTTTATCCCCAAGTGGCGCGAAAAAGGCCACATTTTTGAATTTGGGGCAACCACATGATTCCCGTGACACCACTTGATACCGAAAGGCCATCAGCCCTCGCAACCGAGATTTCGGAACGGTTGAACGCCGCGATTAGGGAGCATTTGCTCGCGGCCTTCGCTCCCGACAATACCAAGTCCCTACGCAGCTTCGCGGCCCCCGAGGTAGCCGAGTTGCTTGGTGTTTCCGGCCAATTCATGCGCAAGGTGCACGCCGAGGGCACGGTTCCCGAGCCAAGTGATATCCGGGCTGGCCGCCGCTACTACTCCGCGCAGGAAATCTGGAATGCGCGTGACATCCTCGAGCGATCCTCTCGTACGAAGGGCCGCTACGTGCCCCGGCGATCCCCGGGAGAAAAGCTGCAAGTCTGGCAGCTCATGAACTTCAAGGGCGGATCGAGCAAGAGTACAACGACCATACACCTCGCCCATTACTTTGCACTTCGAGGCTACCGGGTGCTAGCCGTGGACCTCGACCCGCAAGGTTCCTTGACCTCGATGTGTGGGATCAGCCCGGAAATCGAGTTCGATGGGCTCACGATCTACGACGCGATCCGCTACGATGATCCCGTGGACATGGCGCAAGTCGTTCAGGAAACCTATTTCCCGGGCCTGTCCATCGCGCCCTCGCGGTTGATCCTCTCCGAGTTCGAAACGGAATCCGCCGTTCACTCGAACCCAGACCAGCCGTTTTTCACGCGTATTCGCAATGCGCTTGCCCAGGTTGAAGGAGATTTCGACCTGGTCCTGGTGGATAGTCCTCCCCAGCTCGGTTTCCTTACCATCGCGGGTATGGCTGCCGCGAGCTCGTTGGTCGTGCCGCTCACGCCGTCCATGTTGGACGTATCGTCCACCGCGCAGTTCTTGGAACTCGCCGGCGCGTACATGGGCGTTATCGAGGACGCAGGTGCAACGCTGCAATACGATCACTTCAAGTTCCTCGTCACGCGAGACGAGCCCACCGATGTGCCCTCGCAACAACTCACTTCGTTCATGCGCGCACTGTTCCAGGAAAGGGTCATGTCGGCGACCGCGTTGAAGAGCACGGCGATCAGTGATGCCACGATGCTGAAGCAATCGATTTACGAGGTCGTGCGCTCCGAGATGACACGGGCGACATACGATCGCGCCAAGGGATCGATGGATGCCGTTGGCAACGAGGTCGAGCGCATGATCCACCAAGCATGGGGACGTTCGTAATGGCCAGGAAATCACTGCAGGAAATGTCTGGTATCGCGAGCACGATCGCTCGGTCGGGTGCGAAGCCAACAGACAAGGTCGCGAAAACGAGCGCACCCGCGCTAGGAGCGCTGCAGGGGTCGCTCGCCGCGATACGCGAAATCGATCCCGCCCTCGTGGATGACTGGGGGCCGGCGGACCGGTTGGACGAGTTTACAGCTGTAAACCCGGAAGATGACGGTGAAAGCTTCGAAGCACTGAAAAATAGCATTCGGGAGGGTGGCCAACAAGTTCCGATCCTGGTGCGGCGTTCGAATACGGAGGGCCGTTTCGAGGCGATTTATGGCCGCCGGCGCCTAAAGGCCTGCCGCGATCTCGGCATCAAGGTTCGCGCGAATGTTCAGGATCTCGATGACGCGACCGCTCTCTTGGCAAAAGGGCTGGAGAATGCCGCTCGCCGAAACCTTTCGTTTTACGAGAAAGCGCGGTTCGCGGAGGCCATTCTCGAGGCCGGGCATGATAGTGCGACGGTCAAGCAGGTCCTGAACTTGTCAAAGTCGGGCCTGTCACATCTCGCAAAGGTAACCCAAAACGTTCCGGCGAAAGTTGGCGATCTCGTTGGGTCGGCGCCCAAGTCTGGTCGGCCGAAATGGACAGCCCTGGCGGAGCTTTTCATTGCCGGGAAACTGACCGAACAGGCCGCACTCAAGTTCTTGGAAAATAGCGGACCCGCCTTGGGGTCCGACGACAGGCTGGAGGCGTTGCTCAAGGAAGCAACTCGTCGCGGCGCCCGGCAGGGGAGCGGTACGACCGAGGTCAACCCGGTGGACGGCGTGACGATCAAGACGGGTCGCGGGTCGCTGTCCATGTCGGTGAAGAAATCCGGCGCAAGCGCGGGATTCGCCGAGTGGTTGGACGAGAACCTGGCCGACATCATCAAGAAATACTACGCTGAGTTTACAGCTGTAAACCAGCGGGATGAAAACTGAGGACGAGCAGAAAGGAGGAAGGCGAGCAAGTAAAAACCCCCGAAACCGGAGCTTCGAGGGCTGCTGCGCAAAGCGCAATTCTTAGATTAGACACCTAGAATCTAGCAGTCACCGAATCACCACACAAGAGAAAACGCTCCTGGGCGAACGGGTTTTCTATGCCTGCCAGATAAAAAATGACAGGATTTAGCGATGTCCCAAGCGGGGCAACCGGGACTCCCATGTCTCGGAGCGGTGGAGATATGCCCGGAGGCAATCAACCATCGGGATGGAGAAAGGCAACCGCTGGTCTCGCCGTCGCGGAGCGGCATGCGAAAGCCGGCGAACGGGTTGCCGTACCCAAAACTCAAGCCTTCGTTGCCGTTAAGCGCGTGGGCGCCCATATTGGCCTCAAGGCCGGTGACATGCTGCTTCTCGATACGCTTGGGGCGTTCACCCAAGGACAGGATTGGGAAGAGGGGCAGCGTCCGATCGTTTGGGCGTCCAACGCTTACCTGGTGGAGCAGACGGGCTTCTCGCTCTCTGCGCTCAAGCGCCATGCCCGGCGCTTGGCCGAGATCGGGGTGATTTCCTTCAAGGATAGCCCCAATGGCAAGCGGTGGGGCCACAGGGACGCAGACGGGCGCATCATCGAGGCCTACGGCTTTGATCTGTCGCCGCTCTCCGCCCGTGTCGAAGAATTCGAGCAGCTCCATACCGAACTGCAAGCCGAGCGCGAGCTCTGCCAGCGCCTGAAGCGCCAGATCACGGTTGCGCGCCGAATGATCCGTGCCCGGATCGAAGCGGCGTCTCACGCGGCGCTGAGAGGGCCCTGGGAGCATCTTGCAGGGCTGTTCGAGGATCTCCTGGGCCGTCTTCCGCGCCGGAACACCGCCTCTGGGACGCTTGAGCGGCTCCTGGCATGGTTCAGGGAGCTGCAGGAGCGCGTCGAGGCGACCTATCTCAATGCAATTCGGGCGGATGAGGTTGTGGAAAACACGGCTGAAACCACCGAACAAGTCAGTGAAAAGACTCAAGAATTGAACCCCAGGGAGGTCAATTCTGAACCTCATATACTAATTACAACCCAACTTAATCCTGTAACCTGTAATCGCTCAGAAACTGAGCAAGCGGCGGGCGTGGTGCCCAATGCGCCACCGGAAGAGCGGGTTGATAGGGAGTTGGAAGATTGGGTTGCCGAGACGCGGAAAAAACGCGGTGCAGCGCTTGATTTGCCGACGGTGATGCAGGCTTGCCCTGAATTCGCATCCTGGGCGCGCAACATGGGCGGTTACCTGCAGGATTGGGGCGATCTGCACCGGGTTGCCGGGCAGTTGAGGCCGATGATTGGCGTTTCAGAACACGCTTGGAATCTCGCGCAGGACCGGCTTGGACCTCAAATCGCGACAGCAGCCCTGGTTCTGACCTTCGACAAGCACTGTGCAGGCGAAGTGGCGTCTCCGGGCGGCTACTTGCGTGGCATTGTGCAAAAGGCCGGGGCAGGGGAGTTGCATCTCGAGCGCAGTTTCTACGGTAGGCTCAGCGGACAGGCGGCGTGATGGATCAGAGGATTAGAGTCCAGCAGCCTTGGTCAGGTTCACCCGGAACCGATCCCGGCGGCGCTGGTAGCGGCGGGTCATCTCGGCCGAAGCGTGCCCGAGCTGCTTCTGGACATAGCGTTCATCGACCTCGGCGGAACTGGCTAGCCCGGCGCGCAAGCTGTGGCCCGAGAACAGGGCGAGGCGGTCTTTCTCGGGGAGTTCTGCGCGGATGCCGGATTTCAGCACGGTCGCCTTGATAAGTCGTGCGACATGTTTGTCTGACAGGCGCGCTTCCAAGGCCTTTTTTCCATCGCGAGTGGTCCGTACGAAGACAGGCCCGAAATCGATCTTGGCGAAATGCAGCCACTCATTCAGCGCATGCACCGGACAGGTTTGGTCCGAAGATCCGCAGCCGATCTCTACTTCACGCCAGCCGGTCTTGGCATTCAGATTCAGCACTGCGCCGTTATCGAGGGTTTCGATCCAGCCACCCGAATCCAGGGTGTCATCCTTGCCGACATCGAGGCTGACAATTTCTGAGCGTCTGAGTCCACCGGCATATCCCAGGAGGAGGATCGCCCTGTCCCTGAGCCCTCGCAGGTCGAAACCCAAGGTGGCGACCATGGCGAGGATATCCTCGGGCAGGATGGCCTCTTTCTGCACTGGCGGGCGGGCATGTCTGCGCTTGATCCCGGCCAGCACGGTCGCGATATGGCGGTCCTTTCGGTTGAGGGTGAATCCACGCTGCGCGTAGTTCCAGGCAAGTCCGGACAGGCGGCGGTCTATCGTACTGACGGAAAGAGCAGGGGAGGGGCCTGTCGGCGCGGCGAGATCGGTCAGATACAAGCCGATCATTTCCGGCGACGGGGGGAGGGGGTCTGTTCCCTTGAGCCTGCACCAGCGCGTGAAGTGTTTCCAATCGGCGGCGTAGGCCTTGTTGGTATTCTCGGCCGTCGAGGCCCTGGCGTAGTCGCGCGCCGTGTCGACCAGCCGGTCGAGGGTGCCGGAGCCGGCGACATGCGCAGGTAGGGTGATTTGATCGCCCCCATAAGACTCTCTCTCGTCACGCTCGTCTTCGTTTGACGCACCAGAGGACGCTGAACTCGAAATCTTGGGCTCTGGGGGCTGGTTTTTTGGTGTTTCTTCCATGCTTCGAAGCATACTTTAAATATGTCCGATAATTCAACATTATTGGACATAGATAAGAGCGACAAGGTGGGGCGGTTTCTACACTATATTGTGGTGGAAAGCGCCGCCATGGGATAGTCTTGTGGCATGACATACGCCCGGCATGATCACATAGACGACCCTGACACCCTACCTCGGATGCCCTCTTGGGTCACCTCGACACGCGCGGAAACCCTTGAAGATGTGGCCTTTTTGTCAGGTGCGGCGCTCAGCCACCTGCATCTTGTGTTGAACCTGGAAGAGGTCCCCCAGAGCTTGTTGCGTGAGAGGTTGGCGCTACGTGCGGCGGAGGCCTGCGTTGCCCATTCAGGGCGGCCAGAAAGGGTAGGGGAGCTGCGGGATGCAGTTCAACTGCTGCGCCCCGGCGATTTGCCGGGACCCGCAGGGGAAACCTACCTGTCCTGGCGGCGGGCCGTGGAGCGGCCGACCTCGGTTAGGGCGCTGCGTCGCGCCTTGCCTACTATCGAGGCTGGGCAGATTGCCGAATGGCTGGATGTCGGGCAGGGCGCTCCGGTGACCCGCGCCGCGATGGTGTTGGAAACCGTGTTGGCCGACGTACCGCGTCAGGATGTGGCGGCATTGGTTCTGGCGGATGCCGCGCTGGCACAGGCGCTCGGTTGGAACTATGTCCTGCCGTTCCTGGCGCCCGGTCTCAAGCGGACCGACTTGAGAAAGGGCGGCACAGAGCTGGGAATGGCCTGTCATCGTGCCGTGACCAAGTCGGCAATCGAGGTCGTACGGCTTGCCTCGGAACTGGAGCGCCGGACAGCGCATTTGAAAGAGGTCGCGCCAAGGCTCCGGGCCAAGGGCGCCGGGGACGCCGTTGATATGTTCCTGGCTCGCGATGCCGTGGCCCCTTCGGCCTTGCCCTTGCCGGATCGCGCCGCGCGGCGGCTTTGCGACCGGCTGGTTGACCTCGGCGCGATCTATGAACTTACGGGTCGCGATACCTTCCGGCTCTACGGGGTGTAGAGATGGCCAAAGACCATGCCGAACCCGACCTTGATAGAGAGCTCGAGGAATTGCCCACGGAATTGCGCTGGCGCGAATGGATGCGCCGGATCGAGGCGGTTCTGTTCGCCTCTGCGTCACCAGTATCGCGCGAAGACCTCGCCCGCGTGGTGGGACAGGAGGTTTCAGTAGACCTCCTCGTCGAGGATCTCGTGGCCGACCTTGAAGGAAGAGCCTTCGAACTCGCCGAGGTCGCAGGTGGTTGGATGTTCCGTACACGCGCCGCCTATGCTCCCGCGATCCGGTCGGCGGCCGACGTTGGAGATCAATTGCTGGACTTATCCGAATTCGACGTCGCGGTGTTGGCCGCCATTGCCTACCACCAGCCGATCACCCGCGATGGGCTGAAGGACATATTCGGCAAGGAGATCAGTCGTGACCTGGTAGGTCGATTACATGACCGGGGCCTGGTTGGAACAGGACCCCGTGCGCCCCGGCGCGGGGCTCCGTACACGTTCGTGACCACCGAGCAGTTCCTGGTCACCTTTGGGTTGGAAACCCTACGCGACCTACCCGACCGTGAGCAACTCGACGATGCCGGTTTCTCTAGCCGTGCTGGCTAGCCATCTCGCGCGTCGTGCTCGTCTTCGAGCGTGACAATGCTTTGCGAAACGAAAGGGTGAAAGTCGGGCAACAGTGACATGATGCTTCCGTCTTCTTGGAGGAATTCATGCGCCGCCCCCGCTATGAGACCTGGATCAAGTGGAATACGTGCATTCGGGTTGTGTAGGACCACCATTCCCTCCACCCATGTCTCGGTCGATCTTGGCCCAACTTCTTCTTCGAACGGTGTTGGAAAGGGGGCCTGCGAATTGTTGTCGTTACGTTTCATTCCCATGCGTACCATCTTGACCCGCGGATCGCCGAACCCGGCCGCTATGCCCAGTCGGTTGAACTTGGTGATGGTGCCCTGTGGATTGATCAAAACGGCACTGACGTTCTCGGAACCCGCGAGGTCAAAGAACCCAGATTGCGCCCGTTTCCTTCCGTGGCGGTGCGTACCAATCCTGGCAATCTTGCATTCACCTCCCTCCATCCAGTGCCGTACTCCGAAGACGTATTCCGTGGCCGCGGGCGTCAGGTACCTCATGGAACCCTGGAGATGAAAATCCTGCACGGCGATACAAAAGGGAATGTCCCCGGTGCCTGCTTGTTCCCAGTAAGGTGGCCTGTGATTGAGCTTTGACCTGAGAGCCGTGGAAAGCCGGATCGGAACGTAGTTCTCGAGGTATGCCTTGAATGCCTCGGGATCTTCGGGCACCGCGTTTGGCCCAGCACTGGATGGGTTCACGCTCGTGGCTTCGATGGCGAGACTTCCCTGGTTTCCCCGTAAGACGAAATCAGGGGTCGGACCTTGGCCCACGCGAACGAAACCAAGCTCGTTGAAAGTCGCGAATAGGTAGAGTTCCCAGAGCAGGGAATCCCAGCCAGCCGCTTGGAACTTTTGCACGAAGTTTCCATCTACGTCTTCGTGGTAACGCATCATGGCCGCGATTATTTCCCGTGCGGGCGAGTACCTTCTGTCTTCGAGCAACATGCGGAAGGACGGGTGGAAACGATCCTCGTCGATCACGGGCACAAAGAAATCAACGGCGGGGCCGGTTTCATCGCCCTGGTGAAAGGCCTCGTCGGGCTTGGCCGCGTTTAGTGCCATGGCTTGCATGAGCGCGTCGTAGGCTTCGCGGGAAGTCGCGTAAGAAGTGTTGGCTTGGACCGCCCGAAACCGATCGGCGGCATCGCGCCCGAAAACCGCCCAACCGTAGTCATCGTCAACCCGGTCCCAAACGAGCGTGCCGAGAACGCGCTCTCCGGGATCGCTGAACCAATCCAATTCCTTCGTTAGCAACGTGATCGCGGGATGCCGCGTGTAGCCCGCCAGGGCCTCGAACCGGCGACGATCCAACTGGGTCATTATCATTTTCTCGATTCATGTCCCTGCTAGTCTTTTGCCAATCGAGACATTCGATAGACCCCGGTAATCCGTCGGCCATGAACGTGTAGGCACCATTGAAAGCAACCCTCTTCAAAACCCAGGGTTGACTCGTTTCGCAACGAGTGCCCTAATAAATTCGTTTTAACAACGGTAAAAAACTAGTCGTTTCATGGAAATTCATTATGAAGAAGAGAATAGGGTTATTTCTTACAGCCATTGTCGCGTTTTCGTGGATGGGAACCGTACAAGCCGGGACTAACGCGGATTACGCTTCGGCCAATATCAATGTTCCCGATGGCGAGATTTGCCAACCCGACGACGTGATGAGGGCACTCAAGGAACGTTTCCTTGTTGCCCCGGTAGACCTAGAGGTTAGGGGCCTGTCGAACAGAATTCCCCTGCAGCTTGACGACGTAGGCTCCCACGGCGAAACACGCGTTGGTGCGGACGGGCAACCTAGGTTTCATGCCGGTACCGATTTACTCGCGGATGAGAACGAGCCCGTGTTCGCTGTTGCCGATGGCCTCGTCGTGGCGGAGGGGAATAGCAACATACTCGGCAACTACGTGATCCTCAGGGTGCTCGTCGCGGTTCCTCCGCTGAAGGCTTGCGTGAACGATTTCTTATATGCCCACCTATCCGAAACGGCCGGGTTGTCCGGCAAAGAGGTAACGGCTGGAACTACCCTTGGCAAAGTTGGCCGGACCGGGAACGTCGCGGGGACTCCCACGCACCTGCATATTGAATATTGGACGAGGAGCTACCTTTCGGGCGCGCAGAATCGAAAGGATTGGACGCGCGACCTGATCGACCTCTTCTCCTGGTAAAGGTTGTCTAGCCGCCTGCCGGCGGCCGGAAAATGGCAAAACGCATGAGAACGGGGCTGCCGTTTGTTTTTACCCGAATTCCCATGTCGGGTGTCGCAATTGGCGTGCTGAATAGGGGGGCAGGGCGATGAGACACGCGATTCTGGGGCGTTCGGGCGATCGGGGAAAACTGGAGAGATGGTTCAAGCGAAGCAGGCGGCAGTTCCGGTACCTGAATGTCTTGGGTGTGGCGCTGCTGTCACTGTCCTTGTGGGTTGCAACGTTGATCACTCTGTTCCTGCTCCTTGCCTATCGTCCAACCTTGGACACCGCTCCGGACGACGCGTTGTTCGCTTACACTGGCGGCATACACTTCTATACGGTCGGATCGGCGCCGGCCCGAGCCGTGGTCATGGAAAACAGGTATGCGGCGCACGATTTTACCGAATACCTCGCGCGCACTGCGGGGCTCGTTCCAGCCGCCTGCACGGTGTCCGATAGAACGGTCCGGATACCCTATGTGCCGACTGGGTCGGGCGAGGTTGCGGACGCTGCGGATGGGGGTACTGGCGTCGCGCGGTCGGTCCCACCCGATACGACCTTGGCGCCCGGCCTGCTTGGCTTCTGGATGGGTGAGGACACCCGGGAAATGCTGGGCGGCTGTCAATGGCGCGGCGAGCCCAGCAGCATTCTGGCTGTCGTGTCGCCCGTCGGTGCGGTGCAGAAGCTGACGCTTTTCCTGATGATCCTGGGGCTGGTCCTCGTGCGCAAGGGCGCGCTGCAAATCCGGATGGACGCCGTGTGTTTTCCCGGTCGATCCAGGGCAAGAGCTTGGAAGGAAAGTCAGATTCAGGACATCGAGATGATCGTCCATCCGGTTCTGACCCCGCCGGACGGGGATAGCGAGATGCTGCCATTGTATCCTACCAAGCCGATTTCGCTGGACGGGGCATCCGCGGCCCGCGAAGAAGTCGTCACCTATCGCAACAATGTCTATTCGACACGGCTTGCCATGGGTGAAAACCAGCTTCGTCAGCCCTTCGACCTGATCCTCAACGTGCTTGATTCCGGAGTCAAACACCGCCGGGTCGGGCCGATGACCGACAGGATCGCCTCCGCCATTTTCGATTTTCGCGAAAGGATCGGCAACCGTTTCTGGTTTGTCGACTATATCCTGTGGTTCCTGCCGACGATCGGGTTTCTGGGCACCATTTACGGGATCAGCGTCAGCCTCGTGCGGGCCAAGGGCTTGTTCGACGAGGAAAACGAGTTTTCCCAGGTCATCCGGCAGGTTGTCGATGGGTTGGGGGTCGCCTTCGACACCACCTCGATGGCGCTTATCTGTTCTGCCATTCTCTATTTCTTCCTGCGCCGGACGGAGGCGAAGATCGGGCCGTTGGTGGACCGCGCGGAAGAGACTTTGACCGAATTGCTGGTGGGAGCAGTCGTGGATACGGCGGCAACGGCGCCGACGGAAACCGAAGGGGAAAATCAGGACATCCTCGTTGAGGAAAACGCTGCCGAAGTCGAAGAAGTGGAAGAGGCGGACGCACCCGCCGACGTGTCAGGGGAGGCCGCTGGTGGTGAACCGCGGTCCGGCGAATGATTGACGCGCGCCGGGCCCGCAAACCCAAGATCCGGCCAGAGGTGTTCGGGTTATCTACTCTGGACACTGTCACCTGTGCGTTGGGCGGCTCGATCATGCTGCTTGTCATGTTGGCGGCCGGTACCATTCCCGAAGCGCCCGTTGCTCTGGTTGACATCCGAAGGCTTTTTCAGACCGGCGCCGGTACGGACGGCTTGACCCTGGCTGAACAGAGCGAAGTGGAAGAGGCCGTTGAGATTCGCAATCTCGCGATGATCTACATTGACACCGGGAACAAAACCGTCCTGAAACTGAAACCGGCGCGGTGCACGGCGTTGGAGCCGAGTATCATCTCGATGGCCGGTGCGAAGGTGCAGTATTCCCCGACGCCTGCTGGCCATCAGCATGCCTTCGCGATCTGGCCCGAAAATGCCTCGACGATCAATTGCGGCAATCTTGCGCTGGAACTCGATTTCGACGCCCCGCCTGGGGGCTGCCGGATCACATTGGTTTCGGGAAACCACTATCAGCTAAGGCCCGACGACGGTCTCGGTTACGTCACGTGCCCCCAGAGGATCAGATTGCGGAGCAATGGCCAGGGTGTCTTCCAATTTGACGGGAGGCCGTGATGCAACGCGCCAAGGTCCAATTGCCCTGGATTTCCATGATGGACCTGCTGTTCGGCCTCTTTGGCGGACTGATCATCCTGGCGATGATCATCACGCTCAAGCTGGGCCAGAATGCCGGTATTGAATCTCGTCCCTACGCGCTGATTACCGTCTCGGTAGTTCCGGCGGCCGCAGGGGACACGGGTGTGCAAGCCGTGCTCGAACGCATGCACCTTGCCTTCGATGTCAAGAGCCGGGTGGACGCGAGCGGACCCGTTTGCCTGTTTAGTGCGGCCGCCGACTACGGCGATTGCGAAGATTTCGAGCGCGAGCTCGACGGTGCGCCCGTGCGCTTTTCCACAAGTGCGAAGGGGACATTGTCGGCAAGTCTGTTCATCGGCTCGGTCGAGGACACTCTACCCGCGACACACATTCGCCCTGCGCTACGCGATATTGCCCAGTTTTTGGGCGGCCCTGCAAATTACGAGTCGATAAGGGGCCAAAGCATTCAATTCCGGCTCAGCGTGAAATTCGGCGGGGCCTTTTTTGAGCCGACATTCGCGCCAATGACGATCGAGCACCTCATCGAGCTGGCATCTGCCAGCCCGCATCTGGGAAAGGACGTGCCGATCGTACCCGAGGGCACTTTCGATTGTTCGAAGGCCCAAAACCAAGCCGCAAGGGAAGCTTGCGCCAGGCTGAAGGTGATGCCCGATGGTTTCGTTTTCGAGTAGTTTCAAAAAGTTCGGCCGTGTTGCCACACTCATACTGGCTTGCGGTACGCAGCCGGTCACGGCCGAGATCCTTCCCGGCACGGCAGAACGGATCACCCAGCTCAGCCAATCTTTCCATCGGCTCGGACTTCCCGGCAATTTTCCTCAGGCATCGGTGATCGCGACGGACATGCTGTTTGTCCTCGAAGAGTTGGAGCGCCTTTCCGGCCTGGTCGATGTGGTCGGCGAAGACCTCTCCATCTGTGGAATTTCGGATGGATCGGGTGGCTTGTCGCTTGACGTGTTGGGCCGCCAGGATTGTCTGACCGTCCTGCTTGGCGCCGAGCGTGCCCGGTGGCGCACCGCGGCGGAATTGTCGGCGCAGGTTCATCTGCTGGCGCGCGACTCCTTGATCGAGTCCCTTCCACTGGAAGGCCTCGAGGATCTGGAAGAATCCGCTCGCCGTACTGCCAGGGCCTGGTGGCGCGAGGCCGGCCCAGCAACGCTTGAGGCCTACGCCCGGATCGGTCGCGAGTGGATCAAGCACGTCGAGAACGACGTGGAGGAGGAGCGGGAAAGAGCGAAAGCCGAGATTTTGGATGCCCTCGACCGGATTGCATTGGAACCCGGCGCGCTGCAGCTGCGCCAGGTCCTGACGCAAACCCCCGTACACGAGACTCTGCGTGAGGCCTTCATGCCCTTGGTGGAAGAGGCGACCGGACCGGGGGGGCAGGCCGCCAAACTCAAGGCGGCTGCGCGGTTTGCGGGGGCGCTCGACAGTCTCATGTCCCGTCAGATACGCGACATCTATGGGCAGGACGCGGCTGCGACTTGCGCGGCGCTCCGGCTCAGAAAGATGACGTGGGACGACAGATTGCCGCCGCTTGGGAAACACTGTCGCGCGGCCATCGCCCTGCTTCAGGATGTTGACGAGGGCGCGGGTGTTGCAGATGCAGAAGCGTTTCAACAGCTTCTGATTCTGGCCTTCGAGGAACGCATCCTGACGATGCGGCTCTTGCTGGCGAAGCTTGGCCGCGTGAACGCGTTGGAAGGCGAAATCTCTTGCTCCGGCGTCATGGGCGCGCTCAACGCATCGCTGGACGACCGTGGGCGCAGACCGTTGGGGCGGCAAAGTCTCGACCAAGACCTGATCGATCAGGCGGCTGGCGGTTTTGCCCGCTTATCGGCTGCCTGCCTTGCAAATTCCAGCGCAACGTTACTCTCCAGAAGTTGCCAGGCAGGTAGCGAAGCCGTTCGGGCAGAGGCAGTGTTCGGTCGCATGCCTCCACGGATCGCCGAGCGGTTGCGCCCCAATTGGGACGCTCTGGTAGAGGCTGCCGACACCGCTACACTCGCACAGTTTTGCGATGATCCGGTCGGGTTTCGAAATGCTGTCGCCGCAGGCAAACTCGACCCGGCACAGGCGGTGGTGGAGGCCGTCGAAGAACTTGCCGCCACGGCACAGGACGTGACACTGAATGCCAGCATTTCAGAGCTTCGCCCCTTTCTGGACGGCTATGAACTTCCGGTTCAGGTGTTCAGCGACATTGTCGATCGGCTCGATCTGCTCTGCACCGAGATCACGGATATTCTGCCGTCTGATCCTTCGGACGCCCCCGATCGCGCCGAGCCGCTTACCGCGCAGATGTTGCGTGCGACGCTGGTGGATGCCGGAATTCTCACGTCAGAGGGCAAGCGGCCTCCGGAGTTGACAACGCTTTGCGAGGTCTTGTCACGGAAGGATCGTCAAAGGGACGGCACCCCGTTGGATGTCATCCTGACAAGCGCTCTGGCGGATGTGGAGGATACCACTATTTCGGCCGACGAGGCCGCAGCCTGGGCGCAAGGCGTCATGGAACGGCTGAACAAAGACGGTGACCGTTTGGCCACGCGATTGGCGGCAGGGGTGGCCGTTGCGAAGGGCGTGGACAAGGTCAGGCAGACCCTTTCCTTGACCGATTCGGCGGACGGCGATCGCCGCTGCAACGCACCCGGACGTGATGAGGCGCCACAGGATGCGCCCGCCTCGCTCGCCCCGGGGATCAGGATCGCCGATTTCAGCTCCAGTCTGGATACATCGGGCGAGGTGTGGAGCGTCGGTGTTTCCGCGACGGTGAACCTGGTCCTCTGCGGTCCGATCGCGCACGGTCAAGGGGGCACCGAGGGTGCCGTCGGCGGGGGGCAGATGCAACGGACGCTTTCGCTCGGACCAAAGGACGACAAAGGCGAAATTATCCCGGTGAAGGCCCCCCTGGCCCTCGCCCCCATCCCGCTGGATGGGAATGCCAAGGCGGATGAAATCGTCGAGGCGATTGTGGCCGGTGCACGGGATGCTGCCGCGGACATTGAAATCGACGAAGAGGTGCTGCTGGACGCCCTGGCTGAATATCTGCGGGTCGCCGGGATCAGCGACCTCAACGTGATCCGAAGTTTCGAAGCCAGTAGCGCGACGATTGAATGGGATGAGGGTGGCTGGGTGCGCGTGCGGACGACGATTGCCGCGCCGCGCCCGGATGACATCGGGATGACTGTGCCGAATGTCGAGCTGTGCCTGCTGCTTCCCGTCTTGGCCGTGAATGACACCGACGAAGACGCCGATTGCATTCCGATCGAGCACCTCGAGGACCGAATAACCAAAATTCTGGTCGAACAGATCGCCAGACCGGTCTTTGACAAAGTCCTGAGCGACCTCGGCATCTCGGTGCAGGGAGCGTTCAGAGAGGCGGGCATCACCCCTGACATTAGCATCGGTTACGCACGGACCGATGGTGGGTACGCTCCGACGGTCGTTTCAAGGATTGCCCTCAAGTCGGAAGACCTGAATGCGCTTGCGGGCGTCGCCGCTGCCGACACCGAGCCTTTTCAGGATGCGCTGGTCATCAATGTCGCGATCCAGCCTGACGGCCAATATGACGTCACGGTGGATCCGCCGAGGCTGAACGACAGCTTTTTCCTTGCGCTGCTACCCGACCTCGCGGAGACGGGTTTTCTGCGGCTTTCACGCCTGTCCAGACTTCCGGATGGGGCGCGCGCATCGCAGAGGGACCGATGCGATCCAATACCGGCGAACGCAACCGAACCGCAAGCGGGCCAGCCTGCTATCGGGGTCCCGAAGGAGGCCGTCCGGCGCATTTACCGTCTGGCCCTGACCGAAGAAGCGCCTCTGTCCGGTGTTCTCGGCTATGTCTGCGCAGAGATCGGCTCGACGCCCAGCTTCGTCGCTCCGCAGAGCGGCGAATTGCGCACGCCCGATGAAAACTGGCGCTTGGTGTTTCAGACAGGTGACAAGGTCGAATTCGTCGCGAAGGATGACGAAGGCTCGAACAACCACCTGCTTCTAGAATTGGAATTACGGGTGTCGGACCCGGATTTCCGGAAATTGGACGGGAAGTCGGTTGCTGTCGAATTTGACCTGACTACGGGGGCATGGCGTCTGCCAGCAGCGGCCCGGGCCAACCGCGTCGCGTATGCGATGATCGAAGAGCAGTTGAGCCGCCAGTTGCCGCAGGGCGTGCGGGTGTACGGTGTGGAGTTTTCCAGCGATGGCATCAAGTTGCGACTGGCTCCCCCTGATGCGGATGACATCGTCGCCATTCTCGCCGATGGAACGTTGTCCGATGTCGATCTCAGCGGGCTGCGCGACACGCTGAATACGGCATGTGAGGGCTACGCGCCCTTCGTGGGGCTGGCCCGGATGATCGAGACCGGCGAGGCGCAAGACGAGGTGCCCGGTTGCGAAGGCATGTACGATCCGCTGGTCCACGACATGACCATGCGCGGTGCGGATATCTCGTGGAGCTGCGCCCCCATCAGCGGCAACTCGAAGCTTCTGCGGACATGTGACATCGTTTTCGATGATGAACTGACGATCTGCGAAACCAAGCTGAATATCGAGGTCAATTGGGACAACGCACGCAATCGTGCCTTCGAGGATGGCGAATTGATCGAATGTCTGGAGGATCACGTCGGCAGCATAGTTCCCGAACAGCTGGGGCCGCGGATCGCGGTCGGGCGCCCCGGCCTCAGCCCGGATTGCCTGGCCGCCCCGGCGCGCTGTCGCCTGACCACGGAGATCACGGCTGATTTCTCCGACGCTTTCGATGACCTCGACACCGATCAGCTCGGTCTGGCTGGTCTCGGACTGGAGGCGACAACCTGTGGCCAGCTGAGCGACGATCTGGTTGCGACACTGCACGCCGAGTTTGGTCTGGACGGCACCAGCCGCTTCCGCTTTTCCGGTGCCGAGGGCGACTTCGATGCGGTGCTTGACCAATGCGCCGCCGACCTGTCCCTGGCCGTCGCGGAAGCGGCGTTCCGGGAAACCCGCGCTGACGAGACGCTTGATGAGCTCTGGGACGAAGTCTCTCGTCATGGACGGGAGCTGCTTGCCGCGACATCGGCCGAATTGACCGAGGTCACGGGAGAGACCGTCAGGTGTGAGCTCGCGCTTCGCGACGGTGGCACGCCTTCGTGCGACGCATTGTCAGAAGAAATGCTGCAATCTGGCACCCTGCGCGGTGCCCACTTCGTGAGTGATTTTGTCATCTTCGAGACCAAGGTCGAGGTGCGTGTCGGGTTCGCCTTCGAGTTGGCGGCGCTCACGCCCGAGAATTTCCTGTCCGGGCGCACCCAGCCCGAAGAGGTCTGGAAGGGTTTGCGCGACAGCGCCAAGGTGACATTCGATCTCGGCTGCAAAGATCAGACGAGTTCGGAATGCCTGTCCGGCATCGGGCACAAGCTGGCCGAGGAACTGCCGGAAGGTTTCGTTTCCTACGAGGGCGGATTGCAGATCGAACCTGGCCCTGCGCGCACCGCGATCAAGATACCGCTGAGGATAAGATACGAGGATTTCGGCTTGGACCTGCCGGTGGTTGTCGACTGCGGGCTGGAGACTCCGAGGTGGAACGACATTTCGCTGAGCTGCGCGGCCGACCCCGATGCGGTCATCCTGGAAGCCGTCGCGCAGGGACTACGCGCGCTAGTCCCCCTTGAGATGGATCTCGGGCTCGCCTCCATCAGTGTGTCTGATCCGGAATACAAGGCCGACCGGGGATTGGTGATTATGAAGGCGCAGGCCAGTTTCAAGGGGTTGGATGTACTGCCGCAGGGTTTCGATGAAGCTGGGGGCGCCGTGACCATCGACCGCGATCTGAGGCCGAACATCGAAATCGAGTGGACTGAGCTGGTCAATGGCGCCAGTGAGCATCTGGCGGATGCCGTGAACGGAGTCATCGGGGATTTCCTGCCCGTCGAAATCGTCAAGATCGAAATTGACAGCACCGATGCCAAAACTGGGATTCCCGACAAGATCGGTATCGAAAGCCAGGCCAACATCATCGAAGTGATCTCTCTATCCGCACCAAGGCTGGTGTTGTCGGAAAGCGGGCTGGAGGTCGAGGGCCCGAACCGGTTTTCGATCGAATTGCCCGATGGCTTCTCGATCCCCGTCCCGCCGATCGCCATCTGCCCCAATGGCGGGGCCATCGAAGACAAGGAACTGACGCTCAAAGCCAATATTACGATCGGCGAATGCACCGCCTCCGGCATCCTGAAATTTGCCGGTTCCGTTACGGTCTTCCTTGATCGGCCGAAGGTCGAGACCCTGGGGCGGCTGGTGGTGCTCACGGTCTTGCCGCTCGGTCACAGCGAAGGCGTGTTCGATCTCGGCAAACGTATCATCAGCCATGAAACCGAGATCGGCGGCGTTATGTCCGACATTATTCGGATGCGCACGATGTTCGTCGCCAATGGCCAATTGATGACCGTGAAGGCCGAAGGTGACATCGACGTCTTCAAGACACGTGTCGGAGAGGGGGTGTTCGACCTCGACCTGAGATCTGGTGTTCTGAACACGGCCTTTGAGGCCGACATCGGAATTGCCAAGGGCCAGGGGTTTGTCCGTACCGAAGCCGGGTTTTCGCGACCCGAAGCCGAAATCGACGGCAAAATGGGGATTGGCGGGTTCCCGGTCTTCGGGACTTACATCAAGGCGCGGGCACGGTTTGCCAAGGTCGGTATCTCGATATTCGGCCTCCGACTCGCAGTGGCGTTTCCGGGCCTCGACCTTCTCGATCCCAGCAAGATCGCCGATCTCCTCAAGGACCTCCTGACGCCTAACTTCGAGAACCTCGATGAGGCGCTCGAGGCGCTGTTGAGCGGCAATATCACGATTAACCCGTTCGCGGATTTTGGCTCCGGGGGCGACGGGATGGGCGATTCCTCGGACGGCGACGCAGGCGAGAGCGCCGGAGGGGACGGCGCGTCGGACGGCGGGGAAGGAGATCCCGGTGAGGGATTGGGTAATGAGGAAAACCCGTCCGAGGCGGAAAACCCCGCGGGACCGCCGACACCTGTCCCGCCGGAGGGTGTGCTTGCCGGTGGCCTGGCTGGGACAGCGCCCGCACCGCTCTGGTTCGAGATCGATGAGACGACGGAGTTTGTGCGCATCGGAACGGGAACACAAGGCGGGGAGGATGAAAAGGTCGTGGCACTTGCGGTCCATGACTCGAAACACTTCGACACGTCCGGGACGCGCCAAGGCAAGACTCTCGTGTTGCTCGACCAAGGATACACGCAGATTTTGGAAAGCGCGCCCCATGCGGGGCCGCCATGCGACATCGCCGCGCAGACGGACAGGATCGTGGTCGTCTATGCAGGCACCGATGCGCCCCGGCAGGGCATGTACGAACTCTGCCGTCTGCGCGACATCAATGGCACGCCGGTCACCGAGAGTTTCTTTGCACAGGCCGACGCCGAAACACTGAGCGATGTGGCGGCCCTCCAGGATGCGCTTACTGCTGAATTGCTCAGCCGCAGTCAGCTGGATGGACATGACCATCGGCGCCTCCTGCTGAAGGCGCGGCTGATCGCTTCGGGCGATCCGTCGGGCCTGCGCGGAGCGGCCGCGTTTCAGCGCCCCGGCGAGCTTCTGGTAGCGATGCGCGGCAAGTTCAAGGAGAGCAAATGTGGTGGGCAAGCCGAGCCGGACCCGGCTGGTGAGTTGGCTCATCGGATCTATCTTCTGAAAGGGTTCCGCGCCGCCGATCTCGACGAACCCGCCACCGTTCTGAGGGCCGTGCGTTCCGTCTGGGGATGCGAGCCGGGGGCCCTGGCGCGGTTCGACCCCAAGACCAGGGAGTTGGCGACCTCTTCGGCGATCAGTCGGGAAGGGGACAATGGGTTCGACATCGTGGCCGTGCTTCCGGATGTCGAAACCCCGGAAGAGCCCACCTCATTCTGGGCCGCCACGTTGGTTTCGCAGGTCGAAGAACGCAGGGAAGAGCAACAGGAGCAGGAAGAACAGGACAGGAAGAGCAAGCAACTCCGCGAAGACGTCGACCAATCCGCGGCGCAGGGCCAGTTGGTTGCCCCGGCGTGCGAAGTGGGGTGCACGCCTGTGACCGTCAGCTTCCAGACGGACGGAGACGGCTGCCTCCTGATGATCGGCGCCACTCCATACCCATTCGCGAAAGACGGCGACCTTTTCGGGAATGACTGTCGACCGGCGCGTCCCGAGTTCACTTGGCTCGATCTGTTCCCGACACCTTTTGCGGTTCTGGCCGCCAACCCGGAAGCGGCGCCCGCCACTATAACGCTGGGCCAGTTCGCCCAGAACCGGCTGGACAAATCCGGCGCGCTTGGGTTCGGCGTCGTGCTGCAAAAATACACTTTCGCACAGCACAATTTCCTTTCCGGATTGCCGGGGCTGGTAAACCCGCGCGGGGCAACGCTGGGGCAATTGCAGAGCCTCTATCACCCATCGGGCGCCATCGCGGCGGTCCTGCCCGGCACAGATGGGCGCGACAGTTACTGGCACATCCTGAAGGGTGACGCCTGGTTCAACCTGGGCTTCTCCGGCTCCGACCTCGCACCCGACCGCGCGGCGGCCTTGCTCCCTCATCTGGCACCGAACACAACCGGCGCGCAGATCCGCAAGAACGGTGATGTGTTGCTGGTCACCTCCGGCGCCCATAAACTGCTCGAATGGATCGGCGACAACTGGCAGCTTGTATTCAAGCTGGATCAAGACAGATGGCAAGCGCGGTTTAGGGATCACGTCCTTACGCATGTTTCCGACACGCTAGCAGACCCGACGTGGACGCGGGACGGTCGCCCTGTTCCCTATAACGAGAGAATTGGCGGCTGGGGCTTCACGGCGGTCGACAGAGACAGTGGCGATGGTGAGCTGATCCTCAAACGGGTTTCGGCACCTGACTACGAAGCCGCGTTGACCCCGCTTGAAACGTGGGGTGGTGCGGACAGGTTCGATGAATTCCCCGAGGGCAATCGGTTCTGGTTCAAACTGGACCTGCCAGAAGAGATGACCGGGTTCCGGATCACATCAGTTCATGACACCGCAGACAGCGTCATTTGCCTTTTTGACGCAGGCCTGAATCGGCTTGCCGGAGACGATGACAGCCATACCAAAAGACATTCGGCGCAACTCGACTATCGCATCGACCCGTCCCGCAGACCTGCGTGGCTTCGCATTACGGAGTACAATAACGATAACGCGCTGCCCTCGGATCTGACGGTGGAGCTCAGTCCGCTCGAAAATGCGGAAACATCCGGCCACCCTAATGAGCAATGCGACGAGGTCTCGCCCGAAAAGACGGAGCTGGATTTCTTCGGCGAGCTTTTCGTCCGAACCACAATCAAAGGGTTGGGTGCTGCCAACGGTGATCCGGCGATGTTGGCCACGCTAGCGAAGGGGATCCTGTCCGATGAATTGCCGAGTGCGTTCGATCTGGTTGCGGTGCCCATGGGAGACGGGCATCAGAAAAGCTTCGTGATGGTTCGCGAAGACGATGCGCAACGGATCCTGAGACCGGACGCAGATAGCCTTGAATTCATGCCTTTCCTGCGGATCGAGGGCGATCAGGCGCCCAATAAAGGAACGCTCATCCGGGCTGTGAGCAAGGTCTTGACCCGGTTCGGCACCACGGAAAGAGTGCTGTCGGGGCAATCCATCGAGGTCGAAGGCGTCAACGCCTGGAGCGTGACGACAGCGCAGGATGGCCAATCCAGGCAGTTTCTGTTCCTCGAGCAGGACGAAAACGTGGCCACCGTCGATTTGCGCCAGCCCAATGCAGAGCCGGCACTGCTGGCCAGGCTTGTCGATTATGTGGTCCTGAACGGTTGGCCGTCGGTGTCCGATGCGCAGGTCGATCCACTGATCCTGGAGGTGCGCGGCGAGGATTGTGCGACGGCAGTCGGCGCATGCCCGCGCCGCTTCGTGCATCTCGAACCCGGGGAAGAGGTGGCGTTTCCCGAAGTCGTGATAGGCGAGGAAGCGTTCGGCAGCTCGATCTATTCGCGCTGGCTCGAAGTGTTTTCCGCGACCGTTGCGACGCGACGCGACGCGGTTTTTAACCGGGATGCCTATGAAGGGATCAAAACGGACACGATTGGGGCGTTCCGGTTCTTGCGCGATGGTCCGATCTATTTGGTAAGCGACGCAGGATGGGCCTGCGCGAACCTGACCGGGTTGACCGTCCGCAGCGCCGAGATGGCAGAGGTTCTGTCGTCCATGGCAGGCAAGCTCGACGCCGATTGGCAGGACGGCCCGGCCCTTCTCTGCGATGAGCCACATTTTAGCATACAGGCGGGCCCTGCGGGGACGCCGGATGCCGTACTGCTGACGCAGTTTGCCGCGGATGGCCGCCTCCGCATGATGAAGGTGCCGCTGCGCAATCCGGCCGCTGCGACAGTGATCGAGCCGACCGAGAGTCTGCCCCTTCCCTTGGCGATGACCGTCCGGGACGATTTCGCTGCGCGCACCGGGGCGCTGGGCGTCGGTGCGTTCTCGGGTATGGATCTGCTGGCTGAAACCGAACTGGTAGATGGGCGCGACATCTGGGTCTTCGGCGATGGCAGCGTCGATGTCGGGTCTGGCAACTCGCTGGCCGCATGGTCAGTTGCGTTCATGAATCCGAATCCGCTCGCAGGTACGGCAGACGATGAACCTCAGTTGCTGCCCTGCTTGTTGACCGGCGTCAGCGTCGCGTTGCCGCAAGGCGCGGAAGGCAATACCAGCGTCGTGGAGGCCGCAGTGGAGAGCATCCGCGAGGCGCTGGTCGATGCGGACACGTGCCATGGCGCGAACGGTGCCGTGATCAATGTCTGGCAAAACCCGGATGGCGGCTATTCCGCCTTCTTCCAGGAAATCCTCGACTTCGGTGCATTGGAGGAGGGGCCGGGCACCGCCGATATCTTTGTTGCGAGTCTGACGACACCCAGAATCCGAGCCGACGTGTTTCGCATGCTCGACGATCGGCGCCGCAATCTGCACGTGGCGGGCACGAAACGCAAGATCGTCGCGACGTTCGGCGATCAAAAGATCAAGGTCGATTATCGTGTGATGGAAGGCCTGTTCGAGACCGAGCAATCAGACCTCATGCGTCTCTTGGTCGAACGTCTGGATGCGCTGAGCAAGACGACACTGGAATTGGGCTTCACCACGCTCGATCTGGTCTGCGCCTCTGACGCCGAATGCGAGACCTTGGTGGGGAGATGGAGCGCCGGGGCCTCGGTGGCGCTGCAATTGAACGCGGGCGGCCGGGATGTGCGATCCCTGGCGATTGCCCTGAATGCACGACCCGCGATTGACGCCGCAGTTGCCCTCGCGCAGCGGTTCGCTACGCCGGAGGGCGCGGTCTACGAGGTCTTGACTCGGTCCGAACGCCTGTTGGCCGCCGAAGTTCGCAACGGCGACGTATGGCTCCGCGAAGATGCCAGCCAGGGATGGCAAAAGTTGGGAGTGTTTTCTCGGCGGCCACCGGGCGCGTCGGCAGGAACGATCCCCTCAGTCGGGGAAGCGTCGATCCGGGATGCGGCGCTGCGCCGAATACTCAAGGTGGCGCAACCGTTCGAACCTCCGGAATGGTTGGTGAAAACGGGCGCGGTCTCTTCGCCTGCTGGGCTCGCCATGTCTTTTGAACACCGCCGGGGGCCCGGGAACCTGACGATGTGGGAAACCATTACGGCGCGCAGTTCTGTCGGCCCGATCTACTGGCGCGCGGCAGGCAGTCCCTTGCCCGTGGCCTTAATCATCGCCCACATCGAAACCGGCAGGCTGAAGGGCGGGCGAAAGGGGCTGTGGCTCCCCGACAAGGACGCTGACGAGCCGCAGTTGATTGCGCCGCTCTCCGCCACGCCGAAACAAACGCTCAGCATCGCGTCGTTGCATGCCGTTGAGGGCGCGGCCCTCGTGCCCAGGGTGACTTTCCTGCCAAACTGCGAGGGTACTCCCGATCGGTTGCAAAATCTCGTGCGGGGATTGTCGCGGCTCAATGGCGCAGCATCAGCGACCTGCACCTCGGTGGGCGGCGACATCTCGCTGCTCGTTTCTGCCCCCAGAATATCTGAGGGTCTGGTCGCTATGGTGTCGGGCTGGCAGTGGTTCGATGTCTCGGACCTCGGGCAGGAGCGGGAAGCCAACATGCGCGCCTTTGCCCTGGCTGTTTCGGGACAGAGCCCCGATGTCGACATCAAGCTGGCCCAACGGGAGGGTCGCGTTCTGGCATTGGCCCAGAGTGCCAGGGTGTGGTGGAAAACTGCCGGCCGCGACGTTGCCGAGCTGGGGCAGTTCCACGATGTCGATACGCGAGAGGACAAGCATCTGATCTTGCTGTCCCGTGTTGCCGGGATGGAGCTGGCGCAGCCGCCGCAGGATGCGCGTATCGTCAGGACGGCTCAGGTCCTGAGGGCTGACCTGATGCCGACGCGGACGGCAATCCTCGGCGGGGTCGGGATCATCGACCTGCGAACGTTCGAGCCACGGTCCGCGCCGCTCCCGTCGCTTCCTGATCACTTCGCGGAAGAGGGAACCGTCCTTTTGCGTCAGGACGGATCGTTCCCGGTGTTGTTTTGGCTGGATGCCAATGGCGCGGTATCGGGCGAGTTTTTCATGCGTGACGTGGATCAGGCCTGGCAAGCCATGGGCGACCTTGCCGCCGGTATGTCGCACACCGACGCGCGAACGCTCGCGGATATGCTGATCTATATTGCAAAGCAGTACGGCCGCCCGCCGGAGTACCTGGGCCGCACCGACGATGGCAGTTTTACCGCGTGCCAGGATGCGGCGCACGTCGGGAATGTCGATGTGTTCAAATCACGCACGGGTCAGGGCGTTGCGGTCGTGGAGGTCGAGAACACCGATTGCAGCCAGCTCCAGACAGATATGAGTCCAAGTATCGGCGCGGCATTCATGCAGTTGGAAACGCCCGCTTGTACCGGCAGCAAAGCCCTTTTGTTCAAGATCGGATCAAGACCCTTCCTTGGGGTGCAGGCAGGCACCGGCCCAACCGACGCCGGTTGCCTCTTTGCCGAAGAGGCCACGGGTGATTTCACTCTGATATGTGATCGTTTCCCCCTTATGCACCCGGCACGCGACCAACTCGTGGTTCTGTTCCAGACATCCATGTCGTGCGACTTGCAGGCGTTGTCGGCGACCCACGCCTTGGTCGAAAACGCCAACGGCGGGTTTTTGGCGGTTTCAAGGCATGCCTCAAGAATGCTTCGGCTGGTCGACACGGATCCGGGACATGTCCGCCGGAACGCCACGCCGCTCGTGAACTGGGCTTCGGGCCTTTCGTCGAACTGCCGGTCGGAGTTAACGGTGATGGACCTTCGCCCAGCGACCGATGACACGCTTCTGGAAGAACCGTGTCGCGGCCTCGACGTCCTCGACGGAAACGGTCACCAGACATTGGTGAATTATGTCCCCGCGACAGGGGTTCCGCTGGCCGAAGAGATATTGGGCGAGGTCGCCGATTTGTTCGGTGAATTGCGCGACCTGGCACCGTTGGAGTCATTGCCTACGTCCGAGGCCCTACTGATCCAGCTGCGCCACCGAGATATTCTGGTGCTTTCCAAGGACAGCCCTGTGATGAGACACAAGGCGCCCTTGTCGGCCTCGACTATGCTGCTTGGCAAGATAGACGGTAAGACCGATGACCTGACGCATGTGCTCTATCAAAAGGTTGCGGACCCTAGTAATGGCGGCGACGCCGTGCATGTTGCAGCGTTGTTCACGCCTGCGGCGCCCCTGCCGCTCAACGAGGCGCTCGATCCGGCAGAACATACCATCAAAAAGACATTGGCATGGTCGAACGGCCCGGTTCAGCCGATCAAGTTGGGCTTTGCCTTGTTCGAATCCGCCAAGATGACCTCTGTTGCGTTCGAATGGTTGAAGCAGCAGACATTCGGTCAGACCGATCTCGCCAGAGCGTGGCTTAACCAGGAGGGCCTCCCCGAATTCTACGTGATACGACGCGGAGACCTGTTGCTGTTCCGTCTGATCGACAACACGCAACACCGTCCTTGCACCAGGCTGGAACTGACAAATGCACAGAGTATTCTGGAAGACCTCTCAGTGAAGCCGCAGCCGATCGGCTTTTCCTCATCCTGGCCGGGTTCGGCAACGATCGGCGAGCCCGGTTGGTACGCGCCTTTGAGCCAAGACCCGCGCCTTGCCTTGTATTTCAGTCTCGACGCGAAGCGGTGCTGAGCTGGAGACAGGCGTGCCAAAACGGCGTCTTCCAATAGGTCTCGTCGGACCGTTTCGTGCTCTTGCGTGTCTCCACCAGAAAACCGATCCAGCTCAGGGGCCGTAAGACGTGGCTGAATAGAAACCCCGCGTGATCGTAGTATTCCCGATCATAGACGCCGTACTTTTCCAAGCCGTAGAGCGTCTTCACCAGATGCGGCTCGGTAAGGCCTTGCTCCGCCTCGACATTGATGATGTTGAGGAAGATGTCCCAGTTGCCCGGTGCGGTGAACTCGGACCGGGCGGTGCGGGCGTGATTGTAGCGAAAGAGGTAGGTCTCGGCGAGGTCGGCGAAGAAGGCGCCACGGTTTGAGGCCAAAGTTTTGGCTTTCTTTGAGACCTGGAACTTGCCCTTCAAGTGCCGACCCAGCTTCATGACGATCATGAGGTCATGCACGACCATGGCCGGTGCGACATCCCATTCATTGAGCACCTTGTTCAATCGCAACAGTTCCTCTGCCTTGTAATCCGGCCAGGGCGAGTTCGCCGCCATCCAATGCGCGAACTTCCGGTTGAACGCCTTGGTCTGTGTCAGCCCGATCCCGCCGTGTGTGTCGGCATAGGCAAAGGCGAGCTCCATGGCCCGAAGCAGTCAGGACTGGTCCAGGACGAGATCGTCATCGGCAATGGGTCGAAGCTTGATCATGCCCCGCCATATCAGGTTGCGCAGGGACATGTCATTCCGGTCGTGGCAGGGTCATCCAACTTCAGGCGTCATCCATCGTGGACGTAGCCAGTCCTCCTGCGGTCTGGCGTGATCGGCACGCAGCCCGGCCACCCCGGTTCCCCTCTCGTTTTCTTCCTGATGCAATCTCCGTGACCTGGCCCGTCTGTCGGGCGCGGCTTTCAGCCACCCCCTTCAAGCAGAACTTTCCCCTGCCTGCTTCGCAGTCATTCCTCGCGCGCCAAAGTTCAGCCTGACAGCCGGTCCGGGCGGTCCCGGTCTCCCGTTTGCATCGAAAACGAAGGAGAACCGAAATGACCAAGTACTACACCGTCAACACTCCCGACACCGGCAAGGATGGCAAGACCCGCTTCCACAAGGTGGGCGTCGCCTTCCCGCAGAACGAAGGCGCCAAGTCCTTCATGACCATCCAGCTCTTCGCAACCCCGGTGAATGGCGAGCTCGTCCTCTTCGAGCCCAAAGCCGACAGCGACGACGGCCAGGTCACCGAGTGACCCGGCCGGGGAGGGGCCTCGTGCCCCTCCCGCCAAACCTCACCGACATCTCACACGAAGGACAGACACAATGGAACTTCTGCCCCAATCCATCCTCGACCAGCTGGCCGCCAATGGCCGCGCCAACCAGACCCGCATCGAAGCTGGCGAGGACACCATCGACTTCGAGCCGGTGGTAAAGCTCTTCACTCCAGACGGCGGCGCCACTTGGCTCCTGAGCGAAACCGACCCTGAAGACGCAGATATCGCATTCGGACTCTGCGATCTCGGCCTCGGCTATCCGGAACTGGGTTCAGTTCGGCTCAGCGTCCTTATGGCGCATCGCGGTCGTCTCGGCCTACCGATCGAGCGCGACCTCCACTTCACAGCCGAGGCACCGCTCAGCACCTATGCCGAACGCGCACGCGAAGCCGGAGGGATCGTCACATGAGCACTAATATCCAACCCGAACATATCAGCGCCTTTGAGGCGCTGACTTCCGGAGAGCACGACAATTTCGCGCTGTTCTCCTGCTTCCTCGACGGAGCACCTGCGGTTGCGATTGTTGCCGTGACGCCCCCGGAAATCGAGGACGGTGAGTACCAGATCACGCCGCTCTTTGTGGGTATCACGGAAAACATGGTTCTGACGGATCATGAAGTAACTGCCGCCTGACGGTTGCGCGTCGCATAGCATTCAGAAGAAAAGGTCGCCCATTTCTGTGCGGCCTTTCTCAGTCTTGTTGATGTTCCCACGCGAACAAAGCTGGACGAAATTTTGGCGGCGTCCTGGCGAAACAGAAGGGCTCACTGTTCCCCGGCTGGTGTTGGTTTGAAGCGTGTTGAGTGGTCCGACGTCGTATCACTCCGTTGATCGAGATGTGCCAGCACCGGCCAGCAAAAAGACACGACATGCAAAACGTAATATTGCGCAATGTGATGTATTGAAGTATAAGCGAAGGAGAGAAGGAAGACATTGGCAGGATATGGCCAATGTTTGCACATTTTGTCCGAGGGGTCTGACCCGTGCCGAAGCCAGCGAAAAACCTGAAGCTTGAAGAGCGCATCGAAGTCGCGCGGCGCTTCGCGGCGGGCGAGAGCGCCAAGGAGCTGGCGGCGGCGTTTGGCATCTCCCCGCGCCATGTGAACCGGCTGGCGAAAGAGGAGGCGGGCGAGGGCATCGCGGTGCGCGATCCGAGCGAGACAGTGGCCTTCCGGGCAAGCCGATCAGAGCTGGACGCCTTCGACGCGGAGTGGCGCGAGCGGGGCTATGCCAACCGGTCGCAGGCGCTCAATGCGGTGCTGCGCGGGCGGTGCGGGTTCCTCGATGTGCCGCGTGATCTGGTCGCCGAATTCTGCGCTGCATGGCGTCAGGCGAAGGATGTGAGCGACGCTGGTTTGGTGCTTGCCAAGGCGGTCCATCGCGGTCGGCTGGCGGTCTCGGAAGCGGATCGCGCGGTGCTGATCGAACTTCTCGATCTTGTGCAGTCCATGAGCCGTGAGCTGGGTCGGATGAAAGATGCGGCGCAGGCACTGCGTCACCAGGAGTGGCCGCAAAAGGAAGAAGGGCAGGGGGCGGAGAGCGCGGTTCTGGAGGACGGCCCGCGCACGATCGAGTGCGGATTGAGGCTAGTGCGTGAGAGTTCCGGTTCAGAATTGGATCGCCCTTCGCTGCCTCTCGGCAAGCCTCGAACGCGAACGGCGATACCCGATGATTTTCTGAAGAACCGGAACTCTCGAAATGGCTGATCCGCTCGCACTCTACACTTCGGTCATGGGGCGGCTCTGGGAGGATGAGCGCATCCGGGGCCAGGCCGCGGCGCGGATCGATGCGCGGCTGGCGGGCCGTCGGCAGGGCCGCAGTTTCACGCGCGTCGGATCCCTGTCGGCGCGCAACGCGCTGAAGGCGGCCTCGGGCCAGAGCCGGGCGGCGGTGTTCAAACGGATCCGGGCCGGGGGCTGCAAGACGCGCGCTTCGCTCGGGGCGCAGATCTCCTACATCAACGACAAGGCGGTCTACACCTATTCGACGATGACCAACGCGCTGACCGATGCGGCGGTGCTTTCTGAGGAGCAGAAGGAAGACATCATCGAGGACTGGGCCGGGACCTGGCGCGGCTCGACCAAGCTCGGCTTCACCTCGCACATGTTGCTGTCCTTCCCGACCGACGTAACCGTCGACCAGGTGCGCGACATCGCGATGGACTGGACGGAGCATTTCTTCGAGAGCGGCGAATACGGCGACCAGTGGGATTATGTGCTCGCAGTCCATGACGACCGGGCGCACAAGCACGCTCACATTATCCTGAACAATCGCGGCGTCGAGAAGGGCACCTGGTTCTCCTGCTGGGCCGAAGGCGTGATGTCGCCGCAGCTGATGCGCGAAAAGCAGGCCGAGATCGCGGAAGGCTACGGCGTGATGCTCGACGCCACCACCCGGCTTGAGCGCGGCATCTTCGAGAAAGCCGCCGGGATCGAGGAAATCTACCGCGCTAAGGAAGAGGCCCGCCTGCCGCGCGAGATCGCCCTGACTGCCAAGGAATCCGCCATCGCGCAGGCGCAGGTGGTGGGCTTCGCCAAGGACTACAAGACCCTTGCCGACCTGCTGGACCGGATGGACCAGCGTCACATGGCGCGCGCCGTACGCGGCATGGCGGACGGGCTTGGCTCGGTCACGCCGTGGAACTTCACCGAAGGAGAGATAGACATGAAGGACATCAAGACCGTCGGTGATGCGATCGACTATTCCGAGCGCACGATCGAGGCGCTGAGGCTCAAAGCCGAGGAACTGGACCCGACCGAGCGCGCCGTTTTTGAAGCCAAGGCCGCGCCGATCATCGCGGACCTCTCGCAGATGGTGCCGGACCCGGAACTGCGCGCGCGTTTCGGCAAGCAGCTCGAGGAACCCTATCCGCCGGGGGCGGGCAGCGAGGTGCTGATCACCGCGCTGCAGCCCGGCAATGACGAGGGGCTACGCGATGTGCTCGAGCGCGCCGAGGAGGCAGGCATGGACAGCGTGGAACTGGTGGCCCGGATCGCAGCGGGCGGCACGCGGAACTACGGCATGGCGCAGGACTGGGTCGAGCGCGACATGAACGCGGTGCTGGCGAAGGACGGTCTGAGCGTGGAGACCGCCAATGACGAGCAGCTTGATGCCGCGCTCGAGAAGGTCGATGGGGTGATGGACGCGTTGATGGAGCGCGCGAAAGAACTGGGCGTCGAGATTGGCCGGACCCTTGCCGATGAGGAAGAGGCGACACTGCCGCTCATCGACGAGGATGACCGGACGCCCAATTCCTACCTGCAGGACCTCGCCGACATGCTGCGGGACGGTAAGCTCACCGAGGAACAGGAAGAAACGGTCGAGCGGACCCTGCAATCCGAGCTCTTCAGGGAATTGGGTGAAGAGGGCTTGGCCGAGCTTCGTCGCGGGAACTACGAGGTGCTGGACGCAGCCCTTCCGAGCAAGCTCGACCAGATCACCGTCACGCAGGAATTCCTCGAGATGACTTTCGAGGAGACCGGCGACCAGGTCTTCACCGACCGCGCTGCCGGGTTGCAGCAGGACAAGGCGACCGAAGTGGCGCGGCTGCGCGGCCAGCAGGAGGCGCAGGAAATGGGGCGCGATCTCGGTCGGGACCGCGGTCTCGATGACGAGATGGAATTCTGAAGGGGATGACCACCATGACCAAGACACTTCCCCTCTGGGCTGCGCTTCTTTTCGGTGTGATCTGCGGTGCCGTCATCGGAACCATCATAGCCGCTTTCTACCTGACCCTGGCCCTGAAAACCGGCTTTGGCAGCTTCGACATGTTGGCGCTCTGGACGGCGAGCGCGGGCACGCGCGCGGCACATCCGGAGGCTTTCAAGGTTGGATTCGGCGCCGTCGGCTTCGGGGCGATCGGGCTTGGCGCTTTGGCGCTGGCCTGGACCTGGAAGAAGGAGCGCGACGACTACGGCTCGGCCCATTGGCAGACCAAGGTGGAGTTGAAGAAGAACGATATGCTTCAGGCACCCGGCAAGGGATTCGTCTGTGGCAAGCTCGGCGCGCCGAGTTCCAAGGCTGAGTTCATCTCCTCGACCACCATCCCGCATGTGATGATGGTGGCCCCGACCCGCGCGGGTAAGGGCGTCGGCTTCGTGATCCCGAACCTTCTGAGCTTCGCTGGCTCGGTCGTGGTGCTCGACGTGAAGGGTGAGAACTTCGAGAAGACCGCGCGGCTCCGGGCGCTGAACGGTGACGAGGTCTATCGGTTCAGCCCCTTCGACTGGGCCAATGCCACGCACCGGTACAACCCGCTCGCCCGGATCGCCAAGGCCCCGACATTCGCGCAGCGCTTCACTGAAGTCTCGATCCTCGCCGACCTCTTCCTCGACAAGGACAACAAGCAACTCGACACCTTCTCTGAGGCTGGAAAGTCAATCTTTGTCGCGGCCTGCCTGCTCGCAATACAGCGCGGCACACCGAACCTCGGCGAGGTGAACAAGATCGTCGCCGGGGGCGACTACAAGAACGCGCAGTACAAGACCTACGCTGACGAGGCCAAAGAAGACATTTTGCGCGAGCTCTGGACCAATGCCGCCTCGGCCTCTTCACGGCTCCTAACCTCGAACATCCAGGCGCTGATGACTGCAGGCCTCAAGCAATGGGACAACCCGGCGGTCCGTTCGGCCACCGAGGCGAGTGACTTTGATTTCTCGACCTTCCGGAAGACTCCGCAGTCGCTCTACATCGCGGTGTCTGAAGATCACATCGCGACGCTGGCGCCGCTTCTGCGCCTGATGTTCGCCGATCTCATCGCCTCGATCCGGCTGAACGAGCCCGGCCAGGACGAGCCCTGGCCCGTCATGATGATGATCGACGAATTCCAGCAGATGGGGGCGATGCCCTACCTCGAACGCGCGATCCATTCGCTGGCGAGCTATGGTGGGCGCGTCGCGATGATCGCGCAGTCTCTGGCCTCGCTCGACCGGATCTACGGTCCCGAGGGCCGCGAAAGCCTCGAGAACGGGTCAGGGCTCAAGCTCTACATCACCCCGCGCGACCAGCGCACAGTGAAAGAGGTTTCGGCCGCCGTTGGCAGCACCACCCGCGAGGCCGTGACCCGCATGTATGGCCGCAACAAGGGTTTCCTCGGCGCGACCTCGACATCGGCGCGGCTGGAAGAGCGGCCGCTACTTTCTGAGACCGAGGCTCGGCTGATGGATCCTGACGAGGTGATCATCCTCGCCTCGCCCCAACATCCGATCAAAGCGAGCCGGATCAAATATTACGATGATCCGTTCTTCAAGGACATGCTCGCCCGCCAGGAGGGCAAGCCCTTCCCCTATCCGCCGAGTGTGCAGGGCGTTGGGCCCTGGGGCGGCGATGGTGATGACGAGGCAAGTACTGATGAGCCGGTGAAACCAGCCGATCGCGCGCCTGTCCGGGACCGCTCGCAGCGCCGCGAAGCACGCGCAATGAGCGTTATGGCGATGGAGGCTGGGCGCGGGCAGCCTGAGCCGGAGATGTTCGGGCGGGATGCGGCGGTGCCGAAGGAGTGGGAAGCTGCGCTCGACCGGCAGGAGGATTTCATTGAGGAGTTGTTGGGTGGGTGATAGCGGATGCTTTGCGCAAAGCCCTCACCTGTCATTGATCTGATCAAATTTCCCGTCGCAGAGGGGCTTCATAGGGCGTCAAAATCGATTGGATCTCTTCAATGCGAGCCTTTGCAGCCAACCGTTCAGGGCAGTCAGGGAACAGAGACTCCATCAGTAACTCCATCTGCTGCAGGGCGGTGTCGCGGCCAATGCCCCCTTCATGCAGGCCGCAACGCAACCATAGGCCATCAATCATCGCCGATATCGCCAGAGCGATTTCTTCTGCCCTCTCCTGCTCGGTCAGTTGCTTTAGTGCATGCATCAGGTTCGAGTGCATCCGCTGGTGAATGGCCGTCTGTATCCTCTGGTAGCTCGGATTGTACGGGATTTCAGCGAGCAGCGACAACCAGGCGTGTGAGAGTTTGGGCGTGAAATACTGCCGCGAAAAATTAGCTTCGATCACTGAGTAGACCCTTTCCCAAGGCGTATTTGAGCGAATCATCAGCGCTCGTACATCTCGGGCCAAGTCGGCATTAGCGTAGCGTAAAGCCATTTCCAGTAGCCGGGCCTTGTTTCCGAAGTAGTGCAGGACGTTGGTCTTCGAGACGCCCGCACGCTTGGCGACCTTCTCCACGGTGGTTCCGGAAAGCCCTTCGTCACTAAGGACTTCGAAGGCTGCTTTGGAATACTCCTCGGTCCTTAGCCGCCACAGTTTCGTCCGCTTCATCTCGCTCTCCCAGAATTGCTCAAAGTAAATATTTTGTTGACTCGGGTGTCAAATAGTACCTAACAGACTATTAATAGACCATCGAGTCTATAAACTTGGGAGGACAAAATGAAAACATTCTCGATTTCAGCTGCCCTTGGCATTTCGCTTCTGGGGGCGGGTTTGGCCGAAGCATCCTGTGAGAAAGTCCGGATGGCGGAGCCGGGCTGGACGGACTTGGCGCTCACTTCTGGTGTGGCATCCGTGCTGCTGAAGGGGCTGGGGTATGAGGCGGAAACAAAGGTGCTCGGCACCACGGTCACATACGAGGCGATGGTCAACGGCGATTTGGACCTGTTCCTGGGATATTGGGACCCTGCCATGGCAACCTATTTCGCACCCTATATCGAAGGCGATGCCATCGAGACGGTGAACCAGAACCTGGAAGGGGCGAAATACACTTTTGCCGTGCCGAAGTACGTGTATGACGCGGGCGTTACCAGCTTTGCCGACCTCGCCGCGCATGCGGACAAGTTCGGCAGCCGCTTCTACGGCATCGAGCCCGGCTCAAACACGCAGATGATGGATATCATCGAAACGAATGCCTTCGGGCTGGGCGGCTGGAACGTTGTAGAGAGCTCGGAACAAGGCATGCTGGCGCAGGTGCGCAGGGCCGTGTCGCGGGAGGATTGGGTCGTCTTTCTGGGCTGGGCGCCGCACCCGATGAATGTGGAATTTGACATCGAGTATCTGAGCGGCGGCGACGACTATTTCGGTCCGGACTTCGGGGCTGCGACCGTGCATACCCAGACCCGCGCGGGTTATTCCGGGGAATGCCCGAACATCGGGCGCCTGATCGCCCAGCTGGACTTTACCGTGCCGATGGAAAGCGAGGGCATGGGGTATATCATCAACGATGGCGAAGATCCCGAAGAGGCGGCGCTGCGGCTGATCAAGCAGCACCCGGATATGCTGGATGGCTGGCTGGACGGAGTTGACACGCTTGCAGGCGCCCCGGGCCTGCCCGCAGTCCGAGCCTATGCGGGGCTGGAGTGACCATCGTGCAGTGGCTCGTTCCTCACACCGCCAAGGCAAGCGGCCAGCCGGTGCAGCTCGGCTACTGGGAAGCCGGTGATCCGGCGGCCTATCCGGTCGTCCTCCTTGTAGGACTGGGCATGCAGGCAATCGAATGGCCCGCGGAATTTATCCGGCAGCTGTCGGAAACCCGCCGGGTCATCTGCATTGACAACCGCGATGCCGGGAAATCCCCGCGTTGCGGTGAGGACAGCGAGCCGCTTGCGGCCGGGATCTGGATGCAAGGCGATGCCGTAGCCGCCCAGGATCTGGCCCCCTATTCGCTCTTTGACATGCGGGATGATGTCCTGGCCCTGCTGGACTGCCTGCAGATCGGCACCTTTGACATCATCGGATTCTCCATGGGCGGCATGATCAGCCAGCTGGTGGCCGCTGCCGCGGGCCCGCGGGCCGGACGCTTTGTGCAACTTGCCAGCAACGACGGCACGGCCGAAGTCGATGGCGATGCGGATTCCAAGTGCCGGATGGCCCGGCTGTTTACCCGGCCTTCGGATCCGGACCTGATCCGGACATACCTTCTGGAGGATGCCCTAGTCTACGGCGCAGGACGGATCTTGGATACGCCGGAATTGCGGGCCGAAATAGATGCCATCTATGCTGCTGGTTACTCTTGCGGCGGTGCAGCCCGCCACGCGCTGGCTGTCCTCACCACGCCGGACCGGCGGCAGCTGCTCAAGTCAATCCAAAGCCGGACACTGGTTCTGCACGGCGACCGCGACAGCTGTATTTCCCCGCAACGGGGCACGGCAGCGGCTGCGCTGATCCCGGAGGCCCGCTTCGAGCTGCTGCCGGGCGTCGGGCATGTTCTGGATCCCAAGATGTGCGATGCCGCTCTCAATTGGCTGGAGCCGGCTTCAGGCACAAGGTCAAGAATTGGAGAAAGCCATGGAGTGGCTTGAAACACATAAGATCCCGGTCGGCCATTGGGCAAAGCTGATGGTTGACTGGCTGACCGGCAATATGGCCTGGTTCTTTGACGGGCTGTCAGAGGGTATCGGAACCATCGTGGCAGCCACCCTGTGGCTTTTGCAGATGCCGCATCCGCTGGTGCTGGTTGGCCTCGTATCAGGGCTGGCCTGGTATCTGCACCGCTCGCTGGCCTTGACTGCCTTTGCGGCACTCGGCCTGCTTTTGGTCATCAACCAAGGGTACTGGATCGAGACCACAGAAACACTGTCTCTGGTGCTCGCGGCAACCACTATGTCGATGCTGATCGGCGTGCCTGTCGGGGTTCTGGCTGCCGGGCGGCCTTGGCTCTACCGGCTTCTGCAGCCGCTTCTGGATCTGATGCAGACGATCCCCACCTTCGTTTACCTGATTCCGGCGCTGGTGCTGTTTGGTCTCGGTGCGGTTCCGGCCCTGATTGCAACAGTTGTGTTTGCCGTCCCTGCCCCGATCCGGCTGACTTACCTTGGCATCTCCTCGACGCCGCATGCGCTGGTGGAAACGGCGGATGCTTTTGGCGCCACCCCGGCGATGGTGCTGTGGAAGGTGAAGCTGCCCTGGGCCATGCCTCAGATCCTGGCCGGATTGACCCAGACCATCATGCTGTCGCTGTCGATGGTCGTTGTAGCTGCGCTTGTCGGCGCCAGCGGGCTTGGCGTTCCCACCCTGCGCGCGCTCAACCAGGTCAACGTCGGCAAGGGCTTCGAAGTTGGCGTTGTAATTGTTATCGTTGCGATCCTTCTGGACCGCCTTCTGAAAGCCGGGAGGGGCTGATATGACACAGCCGGTCATCAAGTTCGAGAACGCCAGCATCGTGTTCGGGGACAATCCGAAATCCGCCTTGCCGCTGATGGATGCGGGCCGGAGCCGGGAAGAGGTCCGGGCGGAAACCGGGCAGATCCTGGGGGTCCACAACTGTTCGCTGGACGTGCAGGAAGGTGAGATCGTCGTGCTGATGGGCCTGTCCGGCTCCGGCAAGTCGACCCTGCTGCGCGCCTCCAACCGGCTCAATCCATTGGCCGCCGGTTCCGTGCATCTGCGGAGCAACGGGGGGCTTGTGGACCTTGCCGCCGCCTCTGCTGCAAAATTGCGGAGCCTCCGCCGCCGTGACGTGTCGATGGTATTTCAGCAGTTTGGCCTGCTGCCCTGGCGTAGGGTTCTGGAAAACGCGGCCTTCGGGCTGGAGGCTGCTGGCGTGCCACGGGAAGAGCGGCTTCAGCGGGCCATGCGGCAGCTGGAAAAGGTGCATCTTGGGCAATGGGCCAATACCAATGTCTCAGAGTTGTCGGGTGGTATGCAGCAGCGGGTGGGCCTGGCCCGCGCCTTTGCCACCGACGCGCCGCTGCTGCTGATGGATGAGCCGTTCTCGGCGCTGGACCCGCTGATCCGCAACGAGCTGCAGGACGAACTGCTGGAGCTTCAAGCGGACCTGAAGAAGACGATCCTTTTCGTCAGCCACGATCTGGACGAGGCGATTAAACTTGGCAACCGGATTGCGATCATGGAAGGCGGCCGCATCGTGCAGCTGGGCACACCGCAGGAGATCGTGCTGAAGCCAGCCACGGATTACGTTCGGAGTTTCGTGTCCCATATGAATCCGATGAATGTGCTTCGTGCAGCGGAAATCATGAAGCCGGTCAACGGCACCATTCCTGCTGGCGCGCGGGTGCGCGATGCCGGCACAACGGTAAAGGACCTGATGCGGGCGCAGCTGAACGACGGCGGAGAGTACTTCGTGTCCAATGGCCGCGACATCATTGGCAGGCTGGATCATTCCGATATCTTCAAGGCCCTGCTGCGCGAATAGCGCAGCAGGCTTTCCCGGCGCAAATCCAACTTATTGCTTAAAAAAAACAAAGGGGTGGCGGCCCGCTCCCAATTTCCTTAAAGGCGCAACTTGAAATATCCCTACATAGGGATAAATATCAAAGTATGAAACGAAACACACATGACCGCGAAAACATGGCCTTGGTTCTGGCCCTCCTGCGCAGTGCCCAGCAGTTCCACCGGGCAATCGGCCCGGTATTCCGGGCCGCAGGACTGACAGCGTCGCAATGGGACGTGCTGGAAACTCTCAGCAACAAAGGCCCGATGACCGTGAATACGCTGCTGGAACGGGCGCTGGGAACCTCCGGCAACCTGGATGTGGTGATCAAGAACCTGATCCGCTCCGGGCTTGTCGAAAAATCGGCTAGCGATACGGACCGGCGCAGCCGCGTCCTGTCCCTGACAACCGAAGGCAGGGCAAAGGTCGAAACCTTCCTGCCCATCCACAACGCCGCATTGGCGGAGATCTTTGAAGGTCTGCCCGCCGACGGCAAGCGCCAGACCATACGGATGCTGAACCGGCTCCGCCGCAGCGTGCACCACACCCGAAAGGATCATACTGATGAGTAATCGCACCTTCCTGACAGCGCACAGCGTGATCTACGCTTTCTTCGCTCTGGCCCTGTTTTTTGCGCCCGGCCTGCTGTGGCCGAACTATGGTGTTGAGCTGAACGACCGCTACGCCTGGTTTCTGTCGCAGCACAACAGCATCTTTCTCGGCGGCATCGCCGTCATCAGCTTCCTGTTTCGCGATGCGCCCTCCGGCAGCGTCGAGGGCCGCAAGATCCTGACCGGCCTGATGTGGACCAACCTGCTGGGCCTCGCTGTCACTTTCTACGCCGGTGCCGCAGGTATTTTCACCGGCTTTGGCTGGTCGGATCCGGCATTCTTCGCCCTGCTCTCGGCTCTCTGCTTCCTGCAACTCCGCAAGGGCTGAGCCCGCCCCAATGCAACCTCAACCACACGTTTCTCGCAACTCCTCAAGAAGGACCAAATCATGAGCACTCAGAAAATCTGGGACATCCATCTGACCTACGATGGCCCCGTCACCGAAGATTTCCGCCAAGGCGCCAAACAGCTAGCCGAAAGCATCGCCCAGGAACCCGGCGTTGTCTGGAAAATCTGGACCCATGAGGCCGGCACCAATCACTTCGGCTCCACCTATCTGTTCAAAAGCCTTGAGCAACTGGAGGCCTACAAGACCATGCACATTCCCCGCCTGAACGCGATCGGCATCGAGGTCGTCAGCGACCACGTGTTCGACGTGATGGAAGAACTCAGCCAGATCAACCGCGCGCCAGTTGGGACAAGTTCGTAGACCGGCCCGCTGGTCCTGAGTGCCTCTCCTGACCGCAACAGGAGAGGCCTTCCAAATCCGGGTTCATTCTACAATTTCTTCCCGCCTGCGCCTCAATTGCGGCAAATAAACCTTGGTTCCAGGGCTAGAACGAACAAGTGGGGTAGCCGCTATTCGCCATCCCGGTAGTTTACAGCAAATGCCGACCCGTCCTTGGCAGCAATGGTCTCCATGCCCGGTATGACGTCGGTGTTGTGCGCAGCCAGGACGGTCCAGCCATTGGCCAGACGCTGTGCAAAGAACACCATTATTGCAAACCGGTCCTCAAGGGTTTCACCTGCCTTGCCAATCTGCCCTGCTAGCTTCCAGCGGGTGTGAATGATCGAGGTGTCGCCGCCAACCCGCCGGACCTTGATACCCCGGGCAGTAATCTCTGAGTGCTGGAAAAACGTACTGAGCCCGTAGGCGTGCGCTTTTTCAATGTTGACGCGGTTGTGCCACCACAGGCCAACCACGTTGACGAAATCAGCGTCCTCAGCAAAGAGGGCAGCCAGGGCGCGAGCGTCCCTGGCATTCCAGGCCTCGGCAAAAAGCCGGGGGATGTCATCCGGTGTTTCAGGCATAGGCATGCAGCACCGCCGGGATCAGGATATCTTCCTCGTCATAGGTATGCCGGTTCAGGATCTTGTTCAGAACTTTCGCCTGCTCCAGCGCCTTGCCGATCTGCGATTTGGAGATTTCCCCGCCACGAAGCAGGGCAAAGACCTGTTCCGATTGGTCCAGCGCCTGCTCCAGGACCTGGTGGTCGTTTTCCAGGAGGTCAATGGCCGAAGCCAGCTGCGGGAAGCGCCCCAGGAACCCGGGCAGCACATTGCTGTCCTCGAAGCTGTGATGGCCGTGAACATGCGAGACCAGATCAAGCCCCAGGCGGTTCATGCCGGTCAGGCCCATCAACTCCTGCGCGCTGCCCTCCGGCTCCACCAATACGACTTCCAGCCCGCCGATCAGTCGGGCACTGGCCTCAGAGATCGAGGCGTGAAGGCGCTGAAGATGCGCGGGCCAGCCAAGAAACCGGGGATCATCGTCCCATGCCGAACGGTCCGCTGGAAACAGGCCGTGCAGCAGGTCCGGGCCAATCCGGCCGCGCGAAGCAATGTGGTAGTCGGGTGCGTTGTAGTCGTAGCTGTGCATTGTCAGCTCAATCCCTGCGTCTTCATCGCAGCTTGCACGCCGCTGTCTTCCAGCATGGTTTCCATGAAGCGTTTCACCGGCGGGTAGTCCTGCCAGGGTTTCGGCGTGTGTGCCGTCCAGCGGACCATTGCAAAAGCATAGGGGTCGGCAATCGTGCGCTTGCTGCCTGCAACATGCGGGCCGCCGTCCAGCAATGTGCCGAGATGGCTCATCACCCGGTCAATCCTGGCGTATGCCGCTTCACGGACTTCATTCTGCGCGCCCTCGCTGCGGTTGACCGTGTACCGGTCCGGCACAAAGAAAGGCCAGAACGCGGGATGGAAATCGCCTGTCAGAAAGGCCAGCGCCTCATCCAGCCCGAATTGGCTGAGCGGATCCTTGGCGACGCCCAGGCCGGCCTCCGGGTATTTGGCCTCGATATACTTCAGGATCGCATCTGCCTGCGTCATGATACGGAAGCCATCATCCTTCAGCGCCGGGACCATTCCCATAGGATTGATCTTGAGATATTCCTCGGATCCGAGTTCGACCCGCTCTGCTTCGTAAGGCTTGCCCGTCCATTCCAGGGCGATATGCGGTGCCAGGGCACAGGTGCCGGGTGCGTAGTAGAGTTTCATGACCGGTGTCCTTTCCATGCAGCTCTTCAGTTGTTGCGCGGCTTGAAGGTGAGGCTTTCTGTCTTTTGTCCCGGCTGGCTGTAGCCATCGCTGTCCAGCGGCCGGTCGAACAAGCCGGTCAGCCTGTTTCCAGCGATATCTTCCAGCGTGGTATCCACCTCAATCCGGTAATTGGCGTTTGCCCAGGGATCGCGGGGTGTGAATATCCACTCCCGCTCATCCGGCCCAAGCCGCAGCGAGCCGCCGAGCTTTGCACCGGTTTCATCGGTTACCCGCACCCTGTAGGCCAGGGAGACGTGATCCATCGGGCCATTCAGTGTCACCAGAAGCGGCTCAGTTGAATCCGCCATGGGTGCCTGCACCTGCCATTTCGCCAAATCAGGCGCCTCGAAATCTGCTTTGGCGGCAACGAAGGTCTTCTTATAGCTGCGCGTTAACGTGCAGCCACTCCTGGTTTCCGCGCTGTTCCTGACTTGCAGCGTATAAGTCTTTCCCGGCTCCAGCGCCCGGCCCAGCTTATTGTGTGCAACCAGCCCAGTTTTTACCCGGCCCGGATCAAACAGCACCGTCAGCCTCCGGTCATCCGGCGACCAGAGATCGAATTTGTTCTCGATAAAAGCCCCCGGAACCACCTTGCCGTCTTCATCGAGCAGCACGACGGAGTCCCATATGCCCTCCCGTGCCATCGGTTCGGAGAAGTAGACATAGAAGCGCAGCAGGTTTTCCGGCAGCACATCAGCATTGGGGTAGACTTGGGTTACCCCGGCAGGACCTGGCACGCTTTCCTCGCAGGCCTGGGCCGCTGAACTGGCCGCAAGAAGCGCGGCCAGCCAGAGGGATGAAGTTTTCAGATTGCGGAGCATCTTCACTTTACCTTGCCAGATCAGCGTAGCCCGCGTCTGCCTTCAGCATGTTCTGGAAGTTGCGGAAAAACTCCTGCTCCTCCACATACTGATAGTCGGGGAAATTGTATTCGCTGACGAAATCGCTGAGCCGGAAGTAGGCGCCCTTGCGGAAGGAGACCAGGTCGACGTCGCCGGTATCCAGGTTGCGCTTGAGCGTAACCAGAAACTGCTCATCCTGATCATCGGCCTGCAGGACTGCCCCCAGCGGGCGGGCAGCGGTTTTGACCCCTGCGTCGCCCCAAAGCTCGGGGGACGACAGCCCTTCGCTTTTGGCAGCCTCGGCCAGGTCAGCCACCCGGATCAGATCGGCATCGCGTTCCTTGTTGATGACCAGCACATACTCTTCCGGCTGGAACTCCTCATTCGGCGCAGTGAAATGCAGCACCTCAAGCGGGGTGTTGCCATAGCCCAGTTCGGCTACGGTTTTGCCGGATACATGGGCACCATCAGCCAGATCGGAAGAGGGGATCGTGACCAGCGGTGTACAGGTGTAGGCGGCAACAACCGTTTTCACGCCATCCAGCTCGACCACGCTCATAGCCCGGATCGGTGCCCGGGTTTCGGTTTGATTGTGAACGGTATGGTAGATTTCGATGCTGGACGCGGAAGCGGTGTCGGTGAACGGGTATGGGATCTGCCGCAGGGTTGAGGCGAACTCTCCGGTCGACAGCCCGGCAGCGAACAGCGTGCCATCCACGAAATCAAGATCCGTGACGGTGAAGGTGGCAGCCGGAATGTCATGCCAGAAAGTGACGCTGTCATCGGGTGTGCCGTTCAGTTCCACCGACGTGCCCTCCAATGCGGCCAGATCCAGCGGTGTGATACTGCCATCCTGATCCACGCGCACAATCATCGGCGACTTGCTGCCGCCCGAGCGCAGGGACATCGAAATATAGGTTTCCTTGGAGACGGGATGCACAGCGATGTCGTGATAGCTGATGCTGTACGGATCAGCGCCGGTTGTGGCGGCCAGCCGGGCGCCCAGGCCAATCAGGTTGTAACTGCGTGATTCCGCTGCCGGGGCAGATTCGGGCAGCGTGTAGGCAAAGATCCTTCCACCGTCGGAGTCAGCTACAAACAGCGTATTGCTGTCGGCAAACTCCAGCACGGTGGTGGACTGAGGCGTTTCAAGCGCGGCAGCGCCTGTTGCAAACGACAGGGACAGAATTCCTGCCGCCAGGGCGGGTGAGGTGGATTTCAGTTTCATGGTGCCTCCAGGCAGGTCGTGGGCTGGCGACTCCAAGACAGTTTCTGCCTTGCCGCCGCGCCCCAATTTAGCACCTATGGCCCAATGTGGTGAGTAGGAACACTTTGGATACTATTGAAGATGTCAGTTCGCTTCTGCACAGTGGCTGTTCATGACGCAGAACCCGGCGCCCTGCGAGGGAGCAAACCTTGGCAGGGAAGCGCAACCACGGGTACATTTCTGAAGCGGGGAGCTTAATGGGATGTTCGAAGACAAGATGAAGGATTCAAAAGAGGAAGATGCAGGTGCGCATGAATGCCCGGTCGAAACCGTCATCGAGATCATCGGCGGGAAGTGGAAGTGCCAGATCATTCATTTTCTGATTGGCGGCACCCGGCGGTTCGGTGAAATCCGCCGTCAAATCCCCGACGTTTCTCAGCGTGTTCTGACCCGCAAATTGCGGGAACTGGAAGCGCATGGAATCGTCATCCGTACAGTTTATGCAGAGGTTCCGCCCCGCACGGAGTATTCCCTTACGCCGACCGGGCAGTCGCTTGAGCCCGTAATGCAGGAGCTTGACCGTTGGGCACAGGCAAATCTGGGCAGTTCCGGTGGCGTAGTCTAGTTAGAATAAGCGGTGGCGAAACCGGGTGCGCCTGTTGAATGCCGCACTGTCCTGGCGCAACAGACCAGTGCCGTTGGCACAAAAAAGATCTTGGAAGGCTGTACGGGTTGCAGGCCAAGGCCAGAACCATTGCAACAGCCTTCACAATTCCTGTTCAGTTCACTCCGCTGGAGCAATTTTCGAAAACGGCGCTAACTGACATAACGCCCGCCTAAGCCGTTAGCTCAGCAGTTCGCGCGCAATGATGGTTCGCTGTATCTCCGATGATCCTTCATAGATCCGGAAGATCCGTAAGTCGCGCAAGTAGCGTTCCACCGGAAAATCGCGGGTATAGCCATAGCCGCCGTGAATCTGCAGCGCCCGGTCCGCAATGCGCCAGGCTGCCTCACTGGCATAAAGCTTGGCGAAGGCAGACTCAGGCGAATAACGCTCGCCGGTGCCCCGCTTGCGGGCGGCTTGCAGCCCCAATGCCCGCGCCGCGGCCAGCTCAGTGGCACTGTCGGCCAGCATCCACTGCAGCCCCTGGAAATTGCCGATCGGCTGTCCGCCGACCTCTCGTTCCTTGGCATAGGACACAGCTGCGCCCAGTGCAGCGCGCGCAATGCCAGTGGCCTGCGCGGCCACTTCGATACGGCCGTTATCCAGCACCTTCATCGCGGTTCGGAACCCAGTGCCCTCTTCGCCAAGCCGGTTTTCCGCCGGCACATGGCAATCAAATGAGATCGGGAACACATGGCCGCCGCGCAGACCCATGGTCTCCTCGTGTTTGCCGACCTCCACCCCGCCGGTCTTGCCGGGTTCCACCACAAAGGCGCTGACCCCGCGGGCGCCGGCTGCGCCGTCGGTCTTGGCATAGACCACGATAAAATCTGCATCACCCGCATTGGAGATGAAGCATTTGGAGCCCTTCAGCCGGTAGCCGTCGCCTTCGCGGCTGGCGGTACTGCGCATATCAGCGGGGTTGGAACCCGCCATCGGCTCAGTCAGCGCAAAGGCGCCAAGTGCCTCACCCGCTGCGGCGGCCGGCAGGAAGCGCTGTTTGAGCGTCTTCCCCCCGCCCAGCAGCAGCGAATCCGTTGCCAGGAAGTGCGCCGTCAGCATCGAGGCTGTGGAGCCGCAGGCACCTGCGATAGCCTCCACCGCGCCATAGAGAGCGGGCCCGGACAGGCCGATGCCGCCATAGGTTTCGGGCAGGTTCATCCCCATGATGCCCATTTCTGCCAGCGCCGCGCGGTGCAGGGTTGCAAACTTCCCTTTGGCATCGATGTCGGCGGCGGCCGGTGCCAGCACCTCGCTGGAAAACCGTTCAATCTGGCTGATGACAGCCTGCTCTTCGCTGTTCAGGTCGCCGGTCATTCGGCCTCTCCTTCCTGTAACTTTTGCAGAATTTCCTGTGTGTGCGCGCCCAGTTCCGGGGCCGCCTGCCGGTGACCTCTTGCCGCTCCACTGAAATGGACGGGCTGTTCCGGCACAGAAAATTCACCGAGAATGGGATGTTTCACCGGGGATGCCAGCCCGCGCGCCTGCGCCTGAGGCGAGGCCCAGGCTTCAGACACTGTACTCAGGGCCGCGGCTGGAATGCCCGCCTCTGTCAGGACCGTCACCGCATCCTGCGCGCAGCGCGCGGCGGCCCAATCTTCGATATGCCGGGCCAGGGCCGATTCATTCTGTCGCCGCAACACATCACTGGCAAAACGCTCGTCCTCCGCCAGATCCGACGCGCCAATGGCTTCTGCGAAACGGGCAAACAGCCGGTCGTTCAGTACCGCTACGGAAAAACTGCCATCTTTAGCCGGATAGGTGCCAAATGGCGCTGATAGCGCATGTTTACTGCCCGTCCGCTTTGGCGTCTCACCCGCCATCAGCGCCCGGCAGGCCGCCACCGGCATCATCGACACCAGCGAGTCATAAAGCGCCAGATCAACATGCCGCCCCCTGCCGCTGCGTTCCCGGTCAAACAGTGCCACCATCGCCCCAAATGCAGCAAACATGCCGCCTGCAACGTCAGCAAAGGCATCTCCGGCCATCATCGGCGGGCCGTCCTCGGCGCCGGTCATATCCATCAGCCCGCTCATCGCCTGGATGATGATGTCATAGGCCGGCAGCATCCGGTTCGGGCCTGTCTGGCCGAACCCGGACACAGACACATAGACCAGTTGCGGACACACCGCGCACAGCTCTTCTGCACCCAGTCCGAACCGCTCCATCACGCCGGGACGGAAGTTTTCGATCAGCACGTCGCACTCCGCCGCCAGCGCCCGCGCCGCTGCCGCGCCGTCCTCGGATTTCAGATCCAGAACGATGGATTTCTTGCCGCGGTTCACCGATTGGAACAGCAGGCTTTCGCCGTCCTTGAAGGGGCCGATATGGCGGTAGTCATCGCCCGCAGGGGGTTCGACCTTGATCACTTCCGCACCAAGATCAGCCATCAGTGCCGTGCAGTAGGGCCCGGCCAGAACGCGCGAGAAATCCAGCACTCTGACACCCTCGAGCGGCCTGTGGCCTGCCATTTTGTCATCTTCAAGCATGTATCCACCATCAATTGCTTGCTGGAGGATAGCGTCCGATAAGATATACTTGGAAATGCGATATGCATATAAAGGGTATTCTCAGTTGAATATACCATTGAACTTCCGCCAGGTTGAAATCCTGCTGGCGGTCGCGGACACCGGCAGCACCGCCGCCGCGAGCCGCGCGCTGAACACCTCGCAGCCCTCGGTTTCGCTGGCCATTGCCCGCTGTGAGGAGGTGTTCGGACAGAAGCTCTTTCTTCGCATCCCAGGGCGCGGGATGGAGCTGACCCCGTTCGGGCGGCACAAGGTCGCCCAGCTGCGCGAACTGGAAAAGCAAGCGCGTTGGGTACTGAGCGGCGGTGGCGGAACACCGGAATTCATGAACCTGGGAGTGTTTTCCACCCTCGGCCCGCGCTATGCCCCACGGCTGGTACGCCGGTTCCTGGACGACCGCCCGGACGCCAAAGTCCGTATCCTCGAAGGTGACCTGCAAACGCTGTTCGACTGGCTCAGCGAAGGCCGGATTGACATGGCGCTGCTTTACGACTTTGGCATTCCATCTGATTTTGTCATCACACCTCTGATGGCGGCGGTACCCTATGCCTTGCTGCCGCAGGGGCACCGGCTCGCGCAGCAGCCCAGCGTCAACGCCGAAGACCTGGCACAGGAACCGGTAATCCTGATGAACCTGCATCACAGCCGCGGCTATTTCCTGTCCCTGCTGCAGAATGCCAGAAGTCCAGTGCAGGTCGCCCACGAAACCAGCTCAATTGAAATGCTGCGGGCGATGGTTGCCAACGGATTCGGCGTTGGTCTGCTGGCCACCGATCTGCCCGATACCGCCTGCTATGACGGGACTCCGGTGGCCCGTGTCCCCCTTTCCGGCAGCCCCCCCCTTCATCAGATCGCTCTTGCCCATCGTGGTGCAGCTCTCAAACGGCCAATCCTCCAAGCGTTCACCGCCTTAGCAGAAGCCTTTTTCAATCAGCGCTCCTGAGCGTAACGCGCCACTTCGGCGCAAGGTCCCAACAAATTTGGACTTCAGTTTTCCGTCTTGCTGGCCGTTTGCAGCGGTGGCGGCCTTATTTCAAGGCGCTTTTGTGAAAATCGCCATCAGCCCGGCAGATAGAACTCCGTAATCCCCCGCTTCCCCTCGGTTCGCCCGAGCTGCACGATCACATCGATGGATTTCCGGATGTATTCTCGTACCTCGGCGAAAGTCAGCGGGGTCCCGGCCTGTAGAACCATTATCGCTAGCCGGTCGATGGCGAGCTCTGCGGTTTCGGCGTGGATGGTGGAAACTGACCCGCCATGGCCTGTGTTGATCGCCTCGAGATAGGTCAGGGCCTCGGCCCCACGCAGCTCGCCAACGATGATCCGGTCGGGGCGCATGCGGAGCGATGCCTGCAATAGTGCGTTGGCGCTGCGTTGCGACCCGGCACCTCGGTCGGCCAGGAGGGCGACGGTGTTCGGCTGGCCGGGGAACAGCTCAAAAGCGTCTTCGATGGTGATCAGCCGTTCGTGCTCGCCCACATAGGTCAGCAGGTGGCGGGCGAAAGTGGTCTTGCCGGTCGAGGTGCCACCGCTGATCAGGACGTTGAGCCGCGCTTCGACAAGGGTCTGCAATGCGGCCTCGAGGTTCTCTTCGGCGAGTGTGGCGATGTCTTTCATTTTCTTGGCGCGGAGGGCATCGAGCGAGATGGCCTTGCCGAAGAGATAGGCAGGGGCGTAGTCCCGAACGCTGCCTGAGGCGAAGAGGCGGATCGTGATCGAGGCGCCGCGATCGATAGCGGGCGGCACGGCGACCTGAACCCGAAGCGGGCGGCCGGCATATTCCACCTTTCCAGAGACGAGCGGGTTCTTTTCAGAGACGCGGGCCTTGGCATCGCCAACGATGGTCTGGGCCATGTTGAGCGCGGTGGTCCGGTCCACGGTCTGACCTTCGTGGCGCATGGTGGCGTCGCCTGCGACCTCGAGCCAGACTTTGCCGTCCGGGTTGATCGCGATTTCGACGACGTCGTCGCGCCTTAGAAGGTCGCGGAACGGGTCGAGATAACGCTCGAGGTAGGAGGCTGGTGACGCCTGCTCCATCAGTAAATCACCACATCCCGGTCCACGAGCACAGTGACCGAGGCACCCTGATCGACATAGATCGTGGGCGCGATCGACACCTGGTCGGCGATGACCGAGCCGACCGCATCCTGAAGATCGCTGCCGACATCGCCCAGGACGATGCTGGTCGTTTCATTGTTGGCGCTTTCCGCCGCCACGGCCGGTGCTGCCCCGATCACGGAAATCAGCGCCGCCCCGCCGAAGCGCTCGGCGAATTTGGTATCGACAAGGCCGGTGAGGCCAGAGCGGCCAAGCTGGTCCCCGCCCACGGCGGCGATTTCCATCGAGGTGCCGTCCGGGGTCAGGACACGGGTCCAGAGGATCAGGATGCGCTTCTGGTGCATCTCGATCCCGGAGCGGTATTGGCCAAAAAGGCGGGAGCCCCGGGGGATCAGGATCCGGTCCCCGGAAAACGCCGAAACCGGCTCGGAGACCACCGCAACCACTGACCCGGGCAGATCGCTGTTGATGGCGGTCTGGAGCGCGGCCTGGATAACCGAGCCCTGGGTCAACGTGCGTTCGGGATGGGTGAGGCGCGCAGCCTCCTGCACCTCGAGCGGCGGCGCACTCTGCAGGAACGCCTCATTGCCCGAGAGGACCGGCCCGCCGGTGCCAGCGGCAGCGGGATCGGCCACCGCCGCCCCGCTTGTGCCGCCACGTGGGCCATCGGCGTAGACCACGGCCGGCGACTTGATCTGTGCGGTCAGAAGCTCCTCGGCAACCCTCTCGGCCTCGCGCAGGCGCTGCTCCTCTTCCTGACGGCGGCGTTCTTCGAGCAAGCGCTGATCGGCGATCAACCCTTCGCGGTCGAGCTCGGCCTCGAGCCCCTCGCGCTGTGCGCGCTCGGCATCCAGCATGGCCTGCAGACCCTCGATGCGGGTCTCTGTCTGGCGCTGCAGGTTGGCGAGCTCGGTTTCCTTTTCGGTCAAGGTGGCTTCAAGCGCGACCTTCTGCTCGTCGAAAGCTTCGCGCAGGTCCGCAACGGCGGACTGGATTTCCGAATTCCGCGCGGCCTGGCTGGCGGCGAGGGCCTCGCGCAGCTTGGCGATCTCGACCAGCACCTCGGCGCTCGCTTCAGGGGCAGGGGCCGCGGGCACGTCCAGCGCCTCCTCGACGGCGATCAGCGCGTCATTAACCCGTTGCTCGGTCTCGTCGGGCGGGAACTCTAGCCGCCCGCCGGTGCCGGGGCGACGGTCCTGAAAGGTCTCGACGTCGGAGGTCTCAAGCGCACTTTCGCCCTCTTGCAGGCCGGTCGCCAGGAAATACGCAACCCCAGCTCCGCCAAGGGCGAGGGCAGCGGCGAGGGCCCCAACCCCGAGGCTGTTGCCCCGGCGTTTGGATTTCCCGCGCTGGCTGAATTGATCAAGGCGGTTCTGAAGGTCGGGAGGGGTTTGATCGGCCATGGTCAGTTGCTCACGTAGATTGCGCTCTCGTCGTGCAAGGCGCAGATCGCCTCGTTGCCGATGCGCAGCGTCCAGTAGGTGTTCACCCCGAGCACGCGGACGGTATTGCCTTGCTGGGTCCAATTGACCGTGCGTTCACGGCCCTGGTCGTCGGCCTTGAAGAGGGCGGGCTGGCGGCCATTCTCCGGGAAGACGAAATACGTGTAGCGCCCGTCGTCATAAATATGGCTGGGGCGGAAGTCGCCTTCGCCCGAGACGCGGTAGTTGTAATTGCGCGGGGCCTCAAACCCCTTCGGTTGAGAGGCACCCGCCGCGCGGCGTTCCTCGTCGGGGTAACGGAAGCGCACCTCGAAGAACATGCCTGTGCGGTTCGGGATCGAGCCCTCGCGCAGGTGGAAGGAATAGGTGCGGCGGTTGGTGATCAGCGTCATGTTGGTGGAGGCATTGGCCACATGCGGTTTGATCGTGAGCACATTGCCGAGCTCGGGGATCGGATCGACCTGGAAGCTTTCGGTGTCGCCGACAATCACCGCCTCGAACCTCTCCCCGGCCCCGAAATGAATCGTGGTTGAATGCCGAAGATCGGTCTCGATCCGGTAAACCTGGTTTTCGTTATAGACGGCGGTGCGGATGCGGATGTCGAGCGGGCCGCCTTGCGGTGTGGCCTCGGCGAGGGCTGCAACAGGAAGGGCAAGCGCTAGGAGAAACGTGGTGAGGAGCGCGGGCAGGGAATTCATTTGGGTCAGTTCTCCAGGGTCTCGGCGTCGACGCGGTAGGAGGTCACCACGAAGCCCAAGGGGTTGGCCCAGACGTCCTGAAGGCGCTGGCGGGTTTCGGGTTGGAAGTCGTAGCCGACAGTGGCCACGTAGGACCGGGTGACGGTGCGGGTGTCGCGGGGGCGGCGCAGCGTGCGGGTGAAGCGGACCTGGGCCACGCCACGCTCGATCTGGTTCACCGATTTGATGACCACCTCGATCTTGGCGTCGCGGCCATAGACGGTGATCGGGTAGTCCTCATTGGTGGAGGACCAGAGATCGCGCAGCGTGCGGGCGGCGTCGCCACCCGAGCGATCGAGCACCGAGTTGATGCGCTGCTCGCCGTCGGTCAGGTCATAGGTCTCTCGATCGTCGACATAGGCCACGAGATTGGCCTGGATGATGGCGTCACTTTCCGAGAGCGTCAGCGCCTGCACGGCGGCCACGCGATCCATCTCGCCGGTCTCCTTGTCGACCACGACCACGAAGGTCTCGGTGGATTTGAGCGGAAAGAGGCTTGCGCCCGCGACCATGCCTGCCACGCCGACCAGCACGCCTGCCGCCGCAACGAACCAGGCAAAGCGCTCGCGCCGTCTTGGCCCGTAGATGAAATCCGCCTCGAAAGCGTCGCGGTCTGGCGCGGGGGAACTGGTCACAAGCTTCTTCACGTCAGTCGTCTTTCACATCAGGGTTTGCGGAAAGCCTTGGCGGCGGAGAGGAGCGCGCCGGGGCTTTGCCGGATCAACTCGCCGGTTTTCACCACGCCCGCATTGGCCATCTGGTTCAGCTCCTGCGGGGACTTGCCGGTGACGAGACGCGAGGCGGCACCCGCGCCATACTCCCGCGTATTTACGAACCCCTGCCGCGCGAGGCCGGTCAGCCCCACGGCATTCGAGGCAATGCCGACAACCCCGGTGAGGTTGGAGGCGATGTAGGGCACCGAGGCCATGATCCCGGCGCTGAGGATCAGGATGACGAGGAAGGGCAGGATCAGGCTGACGGTCTCGACATCGCCGGGATCGGCGGAAGCATCCCCGATGGCCTCGGCGATGGCGACGATGATGCCCGCCGCGCCTGCGGCGGCGACGGGCATGAGCGCATAGCCGATGGTGGCGCGGGTCCAGGCCTCGAAGAGGGACTGGGTCGGCTTGAAGAGCGAGGTCACGATCATGAAGGGGGCGATGACAATCATCAGCGCGAAGACGATGCGGGCGAAGGCGATGATGCCGGCGGTGACGGCGGCAAAGACGGCGGAGAGGACGAAGAAGATGGCACCCAGGACCGCGCCGAAGACCCAGCCCGCGCGATCACCAATCGTGTCACCATAGGCGGTGATGCGGGCGACCATGTTGTCGAGGCTCTCATAGACCCCGGCCTCGTCGCCCGAGCCGGTGAGCGCGAGGATCGAAGCGCCGACGGAGTCGGGCACCCGCGTGACGATGTCATAGATGACGCTGAAATTGTCCCAGCTCTGCGCGAATATGCCCACGAGCGCGATCTTCATGCCGAAAGCAAAGCCGGTGCCGAAGGGCAGGGGGCGGAGCTGCATAACTGCGTTGATCCCGAGGAGCACGACGAGGAGCGCGGCCCCGGCGGAGATCACGTCGCCGACGGCACCCGCCGAGGAGGCAAAGCCGTCCTGTGCCACGGTATCCACCGCGGCGTCGACCTGGCTCAGGATGTCGCGAATGACCCCCATCTATTCCGCACAGGCCTCCACAACTTGCGCCTCGAGCGCGTCCGCCTTGGCGTAGAGCTCGAGCACGTTGAAGGGCAGACGCGGGTTGTCCGAGGTCTGGAACCGGGGCAGGGCGGTGAGTGCCTGATCCCAGGTGAACTGGTCCAGCAGGCAGGTGCAGCTCTCCGAGGCGAGGGCCTCCTCGGCGATCAGGATGCGCAGGATCGCGCGGTAGCCGTTGCGGAGATAGGCCGTTTCCGCCAGATCGGCGGGCGGTTTCGGAACACGACATTCGTCGGCCCCGTCCCGCGCGATGGCCATCGAGTTGAAGGGTGTTTCGCCGGAAGGGTTCGTGCTCGTGGTCTGGGCCAGCGCGGCACAGGTCAGGGCACTCACGACGAGCGCGGCGAGACAAAGAGATCGAATTGGTGCCAAGCTGAGTCTAATGGTTTGCCTCATGGGTCGACCGCCATCGACCGGAACTTGCGCTCGTCCGCGAGGGTCGCGGCATCGACGACGCCAAGCTGGCCGGCGCTGACGCCTTGCGCCGCTTCAAGCCGCCAGATCTGGGTCAGGATGATGCCAAGCTCGGCGGTGACGCGGGTGTTGAGATCGACGGCGGCCTTCAGACCGTCCTGATCGTCGATGAGCCCGACCATGGTCTCGAGCCGTTCGAGGCTTTGGCCTGCCTCTTCATGGCTTTCCTGCGCGGCGACGGAGAGCATGGCGCTGGCCCCGGCCGAGGTGGCGATGCGATTGTCGGCCGGATGATCGGAGACTGAGAGCGTGCTCAGGCGCTCCGAGGTGAAGCCGCTGCCCGAAAGCACGCGCTCGACAGAGGCCGAGAGTTCCACGCCGGGATTGAAGCCGCTCAGGAAATCGCCGCTGGCCAGAGATTGCGCGGTACTGAGGGGGGCGACCAGCTTGCCGCGGAGCGCGCGGAATTCCTCGACCGTGGCGAAGAGTTCGCCCAACCCGCTGCCTTCAATGAGCGAGGTCAGTTGCGCCTCGAGGTTGGTGAGCTGCGAGAGCTGGGTTTCCAATTCCAGCCGCATGGTCGCGAGTTGCTGCATCTGGACATTCAGATCCTCTGCCATGTGCTCGAGTTGCGCCACGAACTGCTGAAGTGCCGAGCCGTCGAAAGTTGGCACACCTTGGGCGGTGGCGGGGCTGGAGACCCCGAGCGTAGTGACCGCGGCTACGGTCAGGAGAAGCTGTCTCATTCGGGAACTCCCATCTGCATGAAGTCGCGCTCGGCCAGCCGGTCCGCGACGAGGTGCTGCGCGAAGGCTGCCTCACGCTGCTGGTTCGCAGCCATGAGCCGGACGCGGAGGTTGAGGATGCGGCCGATCTCGGCCTTGGCGTAGGTGTTGAGTTCCCAGGCCGCCTTGGCATTGGGTTGCGCATCGATCTGCAGGATGATCGCGCGGAGGCGGTTGATCACTTGTTCGGTCGTGGCCGAACTGTCGGCGGCGTAATAGACGCTGGCTTCGGAGATGCTGGCATATTCGGCCAGAGCAAAGTCCGAGGGCGAGAGCGTGTCGAGTGCATCGGCGCCTCCGACCACGGCCAAGTATTCGTTGTAGAACTTCGAGATATTGCGCACGTAGCCTTGGGTCTCAGCAAAGGGCGGCACGCCCCCGTATTCGATGACCCGACCCGGCCCCGCGTTATAGGCCGCGAGCGCATGGGGGATGTTGCCGAAGCGATTGAGCTGGGTGGTGATGTAACGCGCGCCGCCGCGGAGGTTGTCTTTCACATCATAGCGGTCGACTCCAAGATCGGAGGCGGTGCCGGGCATGAGCTGGGTCAACCCGTAGGCGCCGACCGGGCTTTCGGCGGCGACATTGAAGCGGCTCTCCTGCTTGATCAGGGCCTGGAAGAGGCAGCGCCATTGGGTAGCCGAGAGACCGGCGCGGGCCACACCGGGGGCACTCGCGAACTCGCCCGCGACCTCGACGATCATCATCTCGACCGTCTCGCGGCCTTCACCGAAAAGGCGGTTGTTCATCGGGCTCGGATCGGTATTGGGATAGACCGCCGCCACTCCAAAATCCGCGTTTCCTTCGAGCGCGCGGATGTCGAAGCCGGGGCCGGTGATGGCCGCCGTCATCTCTTCGAGGACGCGCAGCTGGTCGGCCTGCACATCGGCCAGCGTGGACTCGGTGCGGTCCTTGTCCTGCTGGACGCCCAGATCCTCGGCCAGTGCCGTCACCCGCGCGATGGCGCGGCCGATCGTGGAATTGTCCTGCGTCGGCACGCCCTGGGCATGCGCGGGCAGGGCACCAAGCCCAAGGCAGAGCCCCGCGGATATGATCGCGACGCGGCTCATTCCGGACGGGGCAGGGGTTCGAAGGTGCAGTCGTGCTTCGCAGCCTCTTGAACTGGTGCGCCCATTGTCGAGAACGACAGGGCGGACCGCGTCACCTGCGGCTCGCCATTGCGGCCGAAGCAGGGCGAGGTTTTCTCGGTGTATTTTTCGCAAGCGGCGAGCAGGCTCGCGGCGGCGCAAAGCGCGAGGAAAGGTTTCATATTCATAACACGTGTCTCCAGAAATCGGGGTGGGCGCGCCAATCGGCGGGCACACGCGCCTCGCCCGTGGCACCGCCGCCAAGTATGGGAAGGAGGTCGCCAAGTGCGGAGAGGTCCGCATCGACGAAGACGCTGTCGCCGGCCGAGCGCACGAGCGCGATGCGCTGGCCGATGGTGGGCTGGACGAGGAGGGCCGCCTCTTTGGCGTTCACGCGAAGGAAGTCGTAATCGGAGATGGTGGCGCGATCGTTCGGGAAGAGGATCTGGGTGGGCACCGTCTCGACGATGGTCTTGCCGACGCGGCTGTCGCGCAGCTGGCTTGGATATTGCGTCATCATGATGACGACGCAGTTCATCTTGCGTAGCGTCACCAGCCAGTTTTCGAGTCGCGCCCCAAAGTAGGGATCGTCCAAGAGCTTCCACGCCTCGTCGAGTACGATGATGGTGGGGCGGCGATCCTCGACCACCCGTTCGATCTGGCGGAAGATGTAGGAGAGCACCGCCATGCGCTCGGTGGTCATGTCGAGGATCTCGGTCATGTCAAACCCGACGATGTCGCCCGTGAGCTTGAGACCCGCCCCGCGTTCGGGTTCGTCAAAGACCCAACCGTAGCGCCCACCCGGCGCCCATTCGGCGACGCGGCTTTGCAACTCGCCATCATCGTCGAGCGACTGGAACAGGGTCTCGAAACTGGCGAAGCGCTGCAGGGCCGCGCCCGCATCGGCGTTCTGACCGACCGCGCTCTGGATATGGCGGGATTGCTCGCCCGTGAGGGTTCCATTGCGTGTGAGAAGTGTCGCAAGCCAATCCGAGAGCCAGGCACGGCCGCGTTCGTCGGTCTCGGTGGCGAGCGGATTGAGACCCGTGGGAACGCCCGCGCGGATTTCGTTGTAGCGGCCACCAAGGGCGCGCACGGCCATCTCGAGGCCGCGATCCTTGTCGAAGAAGAAAAGCCGCGCGCCGACCCGTTGTGCTTGGGCTGCGAGAAAGGCTGTGGTCAGTGTCTTGCCGGTGCCGGTACGGCCCAGAACGAGCGTATGGCCGACCGTGGGTTCCTTGCTTGGGTCTCCCGCCTCGTGGAAGTTGAACCGATAGTTCGAGGTGCCGACCGTCGGCAGGACCGAGATGGTCTGGCCCCAGGGCGACTGATCTGGACCCCGCCCCTCGACGCTGCCATGCAGGGCCGCGAAATCAGCGAAGTTGATCGAGGAGATCGGCGTCTTGCGCGCGCGGTAGCCGAAATTGCCGGGGGATTGTGCGAAGTAGGTGGCTTTCAGCGCCATGTTTTCGCGCACGATCACCGACATGATTTCCTGGCCGACGCGCTTGATCTGGGCGGCGGCCCGTTCGAGCATGTCGCGATCCGGCGCATAGACGGCGATGGAAAGGTGATGATCGCCAAAGGCGATGCGCCCCGCCTCCTGGTCGTCGGCAGCCTGGCCCAGCTGTTCGCGCAGGGAGACAGCGGCATCGTCGGAGGCATGCATCTGGCGGATGATCCGCTGGATGCGCTCGGCCATGATGTTGTTCGGGATCGGGCTGAAGGAATTCGTCAGCACGATGTCGAGAGGTAGGTCGAGCGTATCGAGCAGCGTGACGTCGGTGAAGGCCGGATAGGTCTTCATCGAGAAGAGTGCACCGTATTTGATCTGACCGGTCACGGCGTCCGTCAGGGTGACGACGTCGCCATCAAAGGTCGCGCGGCAGTTGCTCAAGGTATGTGAAAGGGGCAGGGCGCTTTGCCCGAAGGCAATGGGGGAGAAGCTGCCCGCATTCAAGGTGTTGAGATAGCCCAGCCATTCGCCACCTGACTTTGTGAGCCTCACCGGATTGGCCGAAGCAAGCGCCACCTCGAAGAAGCCCATGACCTCGTTCAGTTCCTGAAGGCGCGTTGCGCGGTCCTTGACCCAGGCCTTGCGGGCCAGCGCCCGCAGGAGGGGAATACGCGCGGAGATGTCGGGGCGCCGGATCACGCTGAGATAGAGTTGGCGCTTGGCCGGGCGCAGGTCTTTGACATGGGCCTGCCAGCGGGCGTCGATTGCAGCGGCGAAACTGTCTCCCTCGATGGGATGTATCCCGAGATCCTGTGGGACCGAGATCCGGTGGATGTAGAAGCCGAAGGCGTTGCCGGTCTGGGCGACGATGGCGGCAACCGCGCGTTTGAGCGCGTCGAGCCGGGCGTCTTCGCTGGTCATCTGGTTCAGACCATCAAGGCGCAAGGTCGCCATCAGATCGCCCTCGCGCAGGACCATGACATCGTCATCGGCGAGGGTAAAATACGGCAGGTGTTCGGCGAGATAGCTCTCCCGCGCGAACTCCGCGCCGCCCGCTTGAAGGAGTGCCGTTCCGTGAGTGGAAAGTGTGCCCGCATCAAGCGCCAAAGCTGTCGCCTCCATGCAGGGCCCGCTTCTTCGTCGGGCGGACGGTGCCATTGGAGACGCGCAGAACCTCGAAAAAATGCGGCTCGCGGTCTGCGACGAACCACAGGATCGGATAGGCGACGAGACCAATCAGGAAGAAGACCATCGACTTCGTCCAGATGAACGGCAGAACGACCTCGGTCGCCAGAACCACGAGGTACCCTACGGGCAAGCCCAGATACTTGGGCGGACGGGCGAGGCCCAGAAAGAGAGGGGATCGTTCTGCCACTTCGATGCTTCCCTGCTTAGCAATGAAAATGAATCCGCAGGTCGGCTCGAGGCAGCGTTTGCGAAGCACAACGCGTTCGAGGCGACCGTAGGATGCGAGATTGCAGGGAAGTCATCAATCGGGCCTCTTCTCAGGAGAAGCCGTCGACGATGGTGCCGGCCGAGAAGATCAGCACGATCCCGATGATGACCGAGGCGAACCAGCCCCAGTTGAGCCGTCCCATCATGCACATGAAGCCGGTGCCGATGACCGCGAGCGTGGCGACAGCGATCCCGATCGGACCGGTCAGCGCGGCCTCGACGGTTTCCAGCATGGTCTGGATCGGCGACAAGTCTTGCGCGAAGGCAGGGCTTGCGAAAGCCGCCAGGGTTGTGGCGGCAGGCAAGAGGCGGCTGAGGCGATGTCGAAGCATGCGAAGTTCCCTTGTTTTACTGAAGATCGATGAGGACCGGAGCGCGCGCAGGCACCCGGGCTGCGACGCGGGTTTCTGGCGCGGAAACAGGTGTACCCGCGAGTCGGGACCGGATCCGGTGGATGCGCGCGATGTAGTCGCGGGTCTCGGCGAAGGGTGGAATGCCGGAATACTCGACCACGCGGTGCGGGCCCGCGTTATAGGCTGCGAGCGCCAGATCGATGTCCTTGAACGTGGCGATCTGCGCGAGCAGATAGCGTGCGGCGCCATCGAGGTTCTGGGACGGATCGCGCGGATCGACGCCGAGCGCGCGGGCCGTGTCCGGCATCAACTGCCCCAAACCGTAAGCGCCCTTGGGGCTGACGGCGTTCGTGTTGTAGCTGCTTTCCGCCTCAACCAGGGCGCGGAACAAGACCTGCCAGTCGTCGGCACTCAGACCAGCTAGGCGCAGGGCACGGTTCCCCTGGTGGCGGACGGCAGTCGTCCGGATAAGGGAGAGGATGCCGCCGCGACTGGAAGGCGGCGTGGCGTCCAGCGAGGCCAGAACGACTTCGGCCTCAGCGCTATCATCCAGCCCTGCCCAGGCAGGTCGTTCGCCATGAAAGGTCCAGCCGGATGTCCGCGCCGTGCCGTCGCGGCTGAAGGCTGTGACGTCAGCCGCGCTCCTCGAGGGTGAGCTCATAGTCAGGACCAAAGCGCAGATCGCGCCCGTCACCGAACTCGAGATGATGTTTGAAGAGCCCCGGCCATATGTTGAAATACCGCGGCTCGGGCCCGTGCGGGGTGATCCGGGTCGAGACCAGAATGGCTTCCGGCTCGCCCTCGCGCAGGTAGATGCACTGGTAGCGCGGCTTGCCATCGTCCGTGAACCCCACGAGTTCATACCGGCAGCGGAACGCGATGCCCTTCTCGGACAGGTCTTTGACACCATCGATGGTGATCAGGATCTGGTTGCGCGCTATCGGCATGTTCGGACTCTCCCCACGAGAGCCCTTCTACTTCACGACACTAAGGCCATAAAGTCATATGGAGTCAATACGACATATTGCAGAAGAATACAAATTGCAGGATAGTCGGTGCAACTTTTGCGGGAGAGCGACATGAAACGAGAGGCGATGGCAGCTGCAATGGGAGTGATGGCGGTGTTTGGCGCCCCTGAGAAGGCGCAGGCCTATGACATCGACTGCGCCATCATGCTCTGCATGGCGGGTGGTTTCCCCCCGAGCACCGTCTGTGCGCGCGCCTATCGCACCATGATCCGCCGCATCACGCCATGGCCGAGCCTGCCGCCCTTCGGAGTTTGCACCTTCGCCCATGTGCCAGTCGAACTGGGTGGCCCTGGCGGGGAGGGTAAACTCGACACTAGCCTCCCCGAATACGAGTGGCTGAACCGGACCCATGTGATCTGGTTTCGAGGGCGGTCTTACAAGGAGCGGGATATGCCTCGGCAGTGGGATTGGTCGATCCGCTCCTGCGATCGCGAGAACCAAACCTGTCGCTTCATCCAGCGTGTCTACGGGTCCCGCACGCCCTGGCCCACGACATTCGTCTCGGAAAGCGGTCAGGAGATTGCCTACCCGACCAGCGGTGGCCTATGGCACTTCTATTCCCGCAGCATCATGGTCGAATACGGCGACTACGAAGGCAACATGGGCCACTCGGAGTGGTTCTCCTACTGATCCGATTTCTTGGTCGTCTCTAGGGAGAACGGCCTTGCCTCTACTGACCGAAATTCAACACCATCTGGATCGACGAGCCAACGGCGGCTCACGGAGCCATCGTTCCAGCGGTAATCGGTAAAGATGTGGACCTCTGTTTGACCAGCCACAAGGTAGCCTTCTTGGAAAGGCCAGCCTGATTGTTTCTTTACCACTAGCTTCGCGCCACCGTTGCCTTGTTCATTTTGCTACCGTTGTTCATTAGAACTCTGACTTATCCGAGCAAAATGAGCGGCAGTCACCTTTGCCAGCTGAATCCAGCTTTCAAAAAATTCGGTTTCATTCCAAACCTTCATTCACTGTTATTGCCGAGGGAGGTGCTTTCCCGTTTTCACGATGGTTGAGGTCGCTCAAAAATGACTCGAAACCAACAAGAAAACTGCGAGTTCTGCTGCGGACCAGCGTTTCTATGTTCACCTGTGTCGGTGTCTTATAGATCCACCGCCGCACCCCGAGGTAGAAGATGCTCGAATGGAACCCCCAGATTAACTCCAGCGCCAGTTCATGGTCTTCTGGTTTCGAAAGTGCCTTTTGGCCCATGCTGACGAGTTGCTCATCAAGCAAGGGTTCAAAAATTCGTCTACGCAACATTGAAATATATCGCTGAGAAATGATCGGGTCTTCGAAGGCGGACAGTAGAAAAATGCGCACCCAATCTTTTTGAAGCACCACCTTTGAGTAATCTAATAGGTAGCGTTCCAGTCTTTCCTGGACGCTAAGTTGGCGATCTCTCAGAATCTCGTCCCATTCCGGGTTCCAACGTCCGACATAGACCCTCTCATAAATCTTCTCGATAATCTCTTCTTTGGTCGCAAAGTATCGGTATAGCAGACTTTGGCTGACGTTGAGGTGTCGAGCCAGTTCGCGGGTGGAGAATGCAAATCCATGATCCGCCACAAATTCGATCGCACCTGTAAGGATCAGGTGTTCTCTGTCCTGCGGGGAAAGGCGCGTGCGTTTTTTGGGGGCGGGTACTTGCGTGTCTGGGTTTTGCATCTTTTACTTCACGGTTTGGTGGTTCAGGTATTGCACAAATTTGCCCTGCCCAGGGATTGGGCAGGGCGTTGGGTTTACCTTAGTGCATAGGGCAGCCAGGTGGAAATGCTTGGTATGAATGCCACAATTATCAGAACCAAGATCTGCAAGCCGATGAATGGCATGACACCAAGATAGATATTTCGTGTCGATATGTCCGGGGGGGCGGCAGACCGGAAATAAAACAACGCAAATCCAAATGGCGGCGTCAGGAAAGAGGTTTGCAGGTTCAGTGAGATCAGAATGGCAAGCCAGATCGGATCAATCCCAGACATCAGCAATACAGGTGCGATTGTCGGTACGATGACAAAGATGATTTCGATGAAGTCGAGGATGAAACCCAATAGGAACATGACCGCCAGAACAACCGCCAGAGCAGCATAAGGGCCACCGGGAACGTTCGAGATCAGATGTTGCACCGCTTCATCGCCACCAAACCCGCGGAAGACCAGTGACAGCATGGCCGCTCCGATCAAGATCATGAACACCATCGAGCTCAGCCGAACGGTTTCGACGGCCGTGCTGGAAATCGCCCCCGACTTGAAGACGCGCAACAGAGCAACAAGGAAGTACCCAACGAAAATCAGAACCGGGATAGCGACACTTATGCGTTCTACCAAAATCGGCGCCTCGACATTGCCGAAAACCAGTTGCTTCAGAAATACAGCCGCCGCCAGAAAAAGAAGTGCAATGTTGGCGTGTTTTCGGTGTTCTGACCCAAATCCGGCCAGCAAAATGGCACCTGCAGCCCCAATCGATGCGGATTCCGTTGGCGTTGCAACTCCACCAAGGATTGAGCCGAGCACACCAAGGATGAGCGCCAATGGCGGTACCAACCTAACGAGCAGGGCCTTAACGGAAATCTTCATTTCCGCTGCTTCTGTTTCAGGCGGTGGTGGGCAAGTTTCCGGTCTGAAAAAGGTCAGCAACACTTGATAGATGAGGAACACGACCACCATCAGCAATCCGGGAACGATCGCGCCGGCAAACAGATCCGATATCGACACTGTGTCGGGTGAGAAATTGCCTTGGGCCAATTGGGCTTTTTGATACGCCGAGGAAATCGTGTCTGCCAGCAGGACAAGCACCAGAGAAGGAGGGATAATCTGACCGAGTGTTCCCGCCGCACAAATTGATCCGGCTGCCAAACGCGGCGAGTAGCCCCATTTCAACATTACCGGAAGGGACAGTAGGGCCATGGTTGTCACTGTTGCTCCAACGATCCCAGTGGAAGCTGCAAGAAGTGCACCTACCAGTGTTATCGCAAATCCGAGACCGCCACGACGTTTGCCAAACAGCCGGCCGATGCCGTCTAAGAGTTCAGAGGCGATGCCACTTCGCTCCAACATTGCCCCCATGAACACGAAAAGCGGTACTGCAAGTAATACATCGTTGGTCATTGCCGCGTATATTCGCTGTGGGATGGCAGCCAGAAATGAGGCGTCAAATTGCTGGAAGAGTACACCGATTCCCGCCAGAAGCAGAGATACGCCCCCCAGAACAAAGGCAACCGGAAATCCGGACATCAGGAAGATGAGCAGGCCCGCGAATAGGGCGAGCAAATAGAGTGTGTGAATGTCATCCATCGTGACGTCCTTTCGGTAGAATGCACCGTTTCAGGATCGAAAGGGCTTGCAGGATCAGGAGCAGCAAGGCGATAGGAATAACTGTTTTGAACAGGAAAACACCGGGCAAACCTGATGCTTCTCGTGATCCTTCCAATGCGGACCAGCTGTTGAGCACGTAATCCTTGGATGCCCAAAGCATGAAGATGCAAAGCGGCAAGAGGAAAAACAGAATTCCCAAGGCATCAATGATGCACCTGCGTCGTGCCGAAAACGTGTGATACAGCATATCGACACGTACGTGCCGATCTGAGGCTAGAGCGTCGGCCATAGCAAGCATGAACATGGTCCCAAAGAGGTAAAGGATCGCCTCCTGGGCCATCACGGATCCCGCATCAAAGAGGTATCGTGCGACAACCACTGCAAATTGGAGCAAAACCATTGCAACGGCCATCCATTTACTAATGGTTCCTGTCCAGGCAATGACCTGTCCTAGCGCTCCCGTTCGCGCCATATGTGTTGTTGATTGTTCCATATCATTTTTCCCGGTCCCCGCTGTAGAGCAGGAGAGCCATTTGTTGGAGGGCAGGGATGCAAAGCAAGGTGATCCGATCCGGGAGAAAGAGGTCCAATCCCCGGATCGGATCAGCTGACCACAAGGGTGGACAGGGGTCAGCTATCACTGGGCTTCTCAGCCCTGTTTTAGGCGCGCGTTTGCGTAGTCACCAATTTCGCCCCACTGGCGTTGGTTTTCGCGGAAGGCGATCCAGCTTTCGTGAACCTTTGTGGCCATTGGGCTTTTTGCAGCGCTTTCAGCGAGCACTTCCGGGGCGATGCGTTGCATCTCTTGGACAATGTCCGAGGGCCATTCGTGCAGTTGCACGTCATGATCATTCACAAGCGTGTTCAGTGCATCCAGATTTCGAGCGTTGTATTCAGCAAGCGAAGTGACATATTCCGCATCAGCGGCGTCCTGCATGATGGCCCGCTCGGTGTCGCTGAGGCCTGCCCAAACTTCGGCGTTCACATGGGATGACAGCGTATGCCCCATCTCGTGGAAGCCAGGGTAATAGTAGTGTTTTGCCGCGCGGTGAAAGCCGAAGGCCAAGTCATTCCATGGGGCGATCCACTCAAGCCCGTCGATTGTACCGGATTGCAGCGCTGTAAACAGCTCGCCACCGGGGATGTTCACCGGAGTCGCCCCAAGCCGGGACAGCATCTGCCCGCCCAGACCGGGATACCGGACGCGAAGGCCCTGAAGATCAGCGGCGGTTTCAATCGGGTTCTTAAACCACCCGCCCATTTGCGCGCCGGTGTTTAGGTTGGCAAGCGGCTTGACACCATGGGCTGCACCCAACTCGTCCCAAAGCTCCTGACCACCGCCGAATTTCAACCAAGTGAAATGCTCATCGGCGGTCAATCCAAACGGAACAACCGCAAAATACACAAAGGCTGGGTCCTTTCCGAACCAATAGTAAGGCGTGTCATGGGTCAGATCGCCCGCGCCCGATGCTACAGCGTCCAGAACCTCAAATGGCGCAACAATTTCACCGGCTCCGTACACTTTGATGCGCAGCTTGCCTTCACTCGCATCTGACACGCGTTTTGCAAATCGCTCAGCGCTGGTTCCTAGGCCGGGAAAATTTTTTGGCCAGCATGTCAGCATCTTTAGCTCTGTCCCGCCCTGAGCAAGGGCGGGAGCCGCGAGCGCTGCAGCTCCTGTGGCCGCCGTCGCAGTCTTGAAAAATTTTCGTCTTGTGACCTTGAAGCTCATCACGTTTCCTCCCTGATATATGATGATCAATCGATCAATAGAAATAGCTAGAAGACGCGTCAACAAAAAAATACTTGTGTTAGAAAGGGAAAAGATGTGTATCACTAAAGATCATGTGAACTATAGGAGAGAGAAATGGCTGACATATCCTGCTTGGAGCAATACTCCAAATGGGCACCAGACAAGAGGCAAGAGATCGTTGAAAACTGGACGAATCGTCAGGTTGGATCGCGCGTAGTCTCTGAAACCGACACGTTGCGAATCTGGCATCTGGAACTTCAACCAGGAGAACGCGCACCGTTTCACCGCCATGAGGAATCCTACTTCTGGACGGTGCTTGGGGATGGGAAGTCCCGCTCCCACTATCATGATGGAGAAATCAGGGACACTGACTATCGGGCAGGAGACACACAACACTTCGACCTTCGAGAAGGAGACTTTTTTGTTCACGACCTCGAAAATATCGGAGAGACTCCTCTCGTTTTTGTAACTGTCGAATTCAAGGCCTGAACTTAGGCCCGACTGGCATTCCCAAACGATGCCGGGCCTACTCAATTCCCAAAGAAAGAGCGCTTGGAAATGATACATACGGTTCATAACGCATTCACGGGTGAGACGATTGCTGGAGTTGAACTGAATACTTGGCAAGACGTGGACAAGGCGCTTGATCGAGCGAACGTGATCCATCGAACAAATACGGCGGGTTTGCCCGTTTGGCGGAGAATTGAGATCTTGGAGCGTTTGGCAGCGAGGATTCTAGAATGTCGTGAAGAACTTGCCCTGCA